>NZ_JBNJOG010000004.1:0-384982 GCF_050113695.1 Vibrio sp. TRT 17S01
ATTGGGGATGCGTGCAGCCGTTATATGCAGCCTCAAAAAGCTAAATCGGCCTAGGTATTTAGGCCAACTTAAAAAGCCGCTCAATGAGTGGCTTTTTCATGTTAAAAGCATTAGCAGAAAGCTTGATTAAATGGTTTTACATCCAACAATATGTTGCAAACAGAAGCCAGTAACTTATTACCGCTAACAACAAATCAATTAAAACTACAAGGCGTATAACGTGGCAAAAGATCAAAGCGTAGAACAGGATTTTAACTTAAATGACCAACGCCCCCTTGCTGGAGAAGTACGCACTTACCCTCTGGGAGAGGCCCTGTTCTTTTCACCTAAGCCATTGCCTTCAGCTAGAATTCTTTCTGGGGGCCTAGGAGAGTCGAATCAAATATTGGAAATCAACGATACTTATATGGATATCGGCCAATCCAATCACGGAAAAGCCTTTCAAGTCCAATTAGTTATGTCTTGCATTATGCTTATGATGACAGTGTTTCTCTTAATATTTTTTCTGTCGCTACCTTAGAAACAACTAAATATGATGGTTTTTTTCAAGCATTATGGATTGATTTACAAGAGGAAGGAGGAATAGTTTTTTCCCCAGAATTACTTCTTTTACTCATTGGCTGGTACACCATAATCAACTCTTCTTTAAAAAGAGCACGTCAGAAACCTATTCGTTTTAATCGACAACGCAGAGAGGTCTGTTACTTCGAGGAAGGAAGTAAACACCAACTATTGTTCCTTGGGAAGAAACCGTCTCATGGGTGTCCATGTACAAAGGCTTTACTGGCAGTGCCATTGTTTCAAATGTCACATTCGGAATAGCATTGCCTGACTCGGCAGGTAAAGATTACTGGATGTTTAAAAGGCCAGTAGGAATTATGGAAGAAGGGCAACGCTCGTGGGAGATTATCCGCTGCTATATGGAAGAAGAACCAGAATTTTGGGCTCAAAAAGCAGAAGATGAAAGCCGACAATCATTTGATGAAAATCGCCACCAGATAAAGCAGAAATTTAAAAATGGACCTAAACCTTTATTTGCGATGAGCATGTCAGATCCTACCGCCTCATACTTTAATATGTTTGGCTACTATGCATTTAATATTTTATGCCTTTGGAAATTACCTTACTTGGTTTCAGAGTGGGACAGCAAAATATCCATGGCAAAGTTTCCTGAAAACGTCGATGAGTGGTCTAAACCATTACCTAAAGAAGAATGGGCTAAGCCAAGTGCCGAATTAAGTAAACAAAAAGCAGCGGCTGAAGCACATTATGCTTCAGGTGGTAACTTAAAAACGCTCAGAAAGCTCGTCGCATAACTTCAAAAAGCCGCCACTTAGTGACTAAGTGGCGGCTTTTTATCATCTACTAATCCGAATAAGCCAAACATCTTCTACAGCTAACTACAGCTTCCATACCTTGCCATAAACATCTTGGTGGTTTCGGTGACTAAATGGTTTTTTTCATCCTTATTTAAAGGCGCTTTTAGCTTCATCAGTTGTGGCCAGAAGGCACTACCTTTAATTAAGTTGTGAAGCTGATCTTTTGCGAAATCTGCATCAATATCGGTAAGCTTACCGTCATCAATCGCGGCAATAATCCACGTATAAATAGCCGTTTCTTTCTTGATGAGTTTATCCAGCTCATCTTGCAGCATTTCAGGGTTACGGAATAAAAAGTCAAACGCAACACGCGCTAAATCTAGGTAATCAGGGGAAGATAAAAACTCCAGTTCTGTTTCCACCAGCTTAGCCAACTGGCAGTGCAGTGACTGCTCTGGATTGTACTCAACATCGCTCTCAGTTGTCGCTCGGCGCCAAAGCTCGGCTAGCAAGTGCAGCACCAAAGCTTCTTTGCTGTCGAAATGGTTGTAGATGGTGCGCTTGGAAACATTCGCAAGTGTGGCCAACTTATCCATACTAGTGGCTTGTACCCCGCCCTCTCGGAACGCTTTAATCGCCGCTTCAACAATGGCTTCGCGCTTTATCTGACTTCTGGTGAGTTTAATCTCAGTCATGTTTTCTCAAAAATTCGTTTCCTGCTTTTGAACGAATTTTACACTGGATAGTTTACTTTTCAAATTTTAGAGATAAACTACACCGTGTAGTTTACTTTTATTGAGGTAAATATGAAATTCTGGATTCTGATTATTATTGGAGTACTCATTATGGCAATGCAGGCGAAATCTTCACCCGAATCGAACAAGTTTTATAACAGTGAAACACGCTATTCATCTGGTTTTGCCGACACAGTGAAGATCATCCAAACCTATCTCACCACCAAGCGGACTGATCCGGTCCCAGTACAACCGATTTTGGTCCATACCGTTGCCCCGGAAACATGGCACGAAGAAAGCGGTAATTACCTATATCGACTTGGCCATTCTAGTGTTCTAATGCAAATCGACCAGACTAAGATCCTCACTGACCCGGTCTTCAGTGAACGCGCTTCTCCAGTTCAATGGGCAGGGCCGAAGCGCTTTCATCCCGTACCTATCTCTGAGTCAGATCTGCCGTTTATTGATGTGGTGGTCATCAGTCATGATCACTATGACCACCTTGATAAACACACTATTCAGAAAATCAAAAACAAGGTCGGCACATTTATTACACCATTAAAAGTTGGTGACCACTTACTTAAATGGGGTGTTGCAAAAGAAAAGGTCGTTCAACTGGATTGGTGGCAATCAACCCTGATTAACGGTATTGAATTTGTCTCGACCCCTTCCCAGCATTTCTCTGGTCGTGGCTTATTCGATCGCGACCAAACTCTGTGGTCAAGCTGGGCAATTATTGGCAAAACTCAGCGCGTGTTCTTTAGTGGTGACAGTGGCTATTTCTCTGGCTTTAAAGACATCGGTGAGAAATACGGGCCGTTTGATATCACGCTAATGGAAGCTGGCGCATATAACTCGATGTGGAAAACAGTCCATATGATGCCAGAAGAGAGCATTCAAGCGCACCAAGACGTTCAGGGAAAGGTCATGGTGCCAATCCACAACAGTACCTTCGATTTGGCCATGCACGCGTGGTATGAGCCGTTAGAGCAAATCTCCGCACTGGCGAAGGAGCGAGATATCACCGTACTTACCCCCGCATTTGGTCAGAAAATCATGATGGACTCACCGATTTCAGCAACAAAATGGTGGCAACCAAACATAGAAAAAGCCAGCTTAGACTTAGCACGAAATGAAGTGCAGCCTGAATAACCCGCACAAAAAAGCCGCTCAAACGAGCGGCTTTATCTATTTAAACGATTTAATTAACGCACAATCAAACCAAGCAAAATACCGACTGCGCCAAAGTCTGCGTCACTGAAAGTGGTATTGGCGAAGCCTAAATCGCCCAGAACTGGCATTAGGAATACAGGTAAGAAGGTGATCAGTAGACCTTGTGCAAAAGCACCTAGCATTGCACCTCTACGACCACCGGTGGCGTTACCAAACACGCCCGCTGCTGCACCAACAAAGAAGTGTGGCACAACACCAGGGATGATCACCGTTAGCCCCATTACGTAGAGCAAGAACATACCCAGTAGGCCTGCTGCAAAGCTGGATAGGAAGCCAACCAATACAGCATTTGGTGCGTATGGGAAGACAACTGGACAGTCTAATGCTGGTTTTGCATTAGGTACTAATTTATCTGAGATACCTTTAAATGCTGGCACAATCTCTGCGATCACCATGCGAACACCTTGGAGGATCACATACACCCCACCAGCAAACGTAATGGATTGCATTAACGCGAACATAAACCAGTGTTTGCCACCGCTGACTTCACGAACAAAATCACCACCTGCGAAGATACACGTCACCATAAAAATGATGCCCATGGTAAATGAGATAGCAACCGGTGTATCACGCAAGAACAAAAGGCTCTTTGGCACATTCATCTCTTCGGTCGAATGTTCTTTGTTACCAAACTTGCTGCCGATGAAACCGGCTAATACGTAGGAAAGCGTAGAGAAGTGACCAATAGCCACATCATCTGAGCCTGTTACTTGCTTCATGTAACGATGCGCAATGGCAGGGAAGAAAACCATCACCGAACCAACGACCACTGAGCCTAAAGCGATTAAAGGCACACCCTTCATACCGCTGGAAGAAAGGATAGCGGCCACCATCATCGACATAAACAGTGTGTGGTGACCCGTTAAAAAGATGAATTTCCACGGCGTAAAGCGAGCAATCAAGATGTTCACGATCATGGCAAAGAACATGATCATTGCCATTTCTTTACCAAATGCTTCTTGTGCGATAGACACAATGGCTTCGTTGTTTGGCACCACGCCCGTAATGCCAAAAGCTTGTTGGAAAATGGTGGCAAAGTCACCCAATGAATTCACAACAAGGCCTGCACCAGCACCAAGAATGATGAAACCAAGAATGGTTTTCACCGTACCTTTAATGCATTCAGTGACTGGTTTTTTCTGCGCAATAAGGCCAATTAAGGCTATCAGACCAACCAAAACAGCAGGTTCTGATAACACATCATTCATTAAAAAACTGAAGAATTCCATAACGCCCCCTTAAAGTGCGCCTAGCTCTTGAAGTGCCACTGATAAACGCTCTTTCATCGCATTTTTATCAACCATGTTGTCAAGACTGACGATTTTCGGCTCGACATCCAATGACTTCAATTGATCCGTAATGTCATTGGTACCAATAAAGATGTCACAATCGGTGCCTTTTGCACTGCCGAGATCGATATGATCAACCGCCGCATCCACATTCAATTCTTTCACAATGCCTTTGATGCTCATTTCCATCATCAGGCTGGTTCCAAGACCATGACCGCAAACAACCATAATTTTCATATACTTACACCTTTTGTTTTTCTATATAGGGGGGAGGTTTCTTAGTAATTTTCGATGACCGCAAGGACATCTTCAGGAGTGCGAGCATTGCAGATTTGTTCTACATGCTCATCATTCATAAATAATTCCGCTAATTTGGAAATGGCACCGACATGACTGTCACTGTCCGTTGCCGCTAGCGTGACCAACATTTTGACTGGATCATTCCCGTCTGAATCAAAAGCCACACCTTGTTGGATCACCGTGATCGACATCGCCAAGCGGTTCACACCATCTTCAGGACGAGCGTGTGGCATTGCCATGCCCGGCCCAACTACGTAGTAAGGGCCCAGTTCTTCATGCGAGCGATAAATAGCTTCGACGTAACTTGGTTCAATGGCTTTTTGATCCAGTAATGCCTGACAAGATTTTTGGATCGCCTCTTTCCAGTCTGCGGCTTCTGGGTAGACTCGAATGACGTCTTTAGTAATGAGTTCACGTAACATGGAATTGATCCTGCTGATTGTTGTTGCTGGATACTTTATCGATCAAAACGTCAGAAAAACCTGAATAAGATCACAAATGATAGCGCTATCTGGTAGCGCTATCATTAATTGTGATAGCGCTACCATTTTTGGTTATCAACGGGTTTTCATATCGATATGCTTAACACTTCTACGTTATTATCCTACTCAGTATTCGGGCTGTGCTAAGATGTCGCAGCAAACAAATCCGCAACATTATTAAAAGAACCGATGAGTGAAACGCGCAAACGAAGAAGTACTGGAAAGGTAACCATCGCTGACGTAGCTAAAAAAGCCGGCGTGGGAACCATGACAGTTTCGCGAGCCCTACGCACCCCAGAATTGGTGTCTGAAAAGCTCAGAGAAAAAATACAACAGGTCGTGGATGAATTGGGTTATATCCCCAATAAAGCGGCAGGGGCACTGGCGTCTGCTGAAAGCTATTCAATCGCTCTCATCCTCCCCTCGCTTTTAGAAAAATCCTGCGCCCACTTCCTACCCAGTTTTCAGCAAGCCTTGAACAAGTCTGGCTATCAGCTATTGCTCGGCTACAGCGATTATTCGATGGAGCAAGAAGAGAGCCTGTTGGCGACCTTCTTAGAAAGTCGACCTGCTGCTGTAGTGCTATTTGGTAGCGAACACAGTGAGCGGAGCCATCAACTGCTGAACAATGCTCAAATCCCAGTTTTAGAAATAGCGGAACTGAGTCAGAATTCACGTTATATGAGTGTTGGTGCCGATCACTTTGAAATTGGAAAAACTTGTACCAAGCATTTGATTGAACAAGGTTTTCAAAATATCGGCTTTATTGGCGCGCGCGGGAACCACTCGCTGCTGCAACGTAAGCTGCAAGGATGGCAAACCGCCCTAATCGATAACTACCAAGCGCCAGATCATTTCCTAACCACTCATGAAGCACCTTCAGCGCAACTTGGAGCGGAAGGATTGGCCAAGCTGCTGCTTCGTGATTCAACATTGGATGCACTGGTCTGTAGCCATGAGGATATTGCTATCGGCGCTTTGTTTGAATGCCATCGCCGTGTATTGAAAGTGCCTACCGATATCGCAATTATTTGTTTAGATGGCACAGCCACCAGCGGCCACGCTTTCCCTACCCTGTCATGTGCAGAAATTAACTATGAAGCAATGGCAGAAGCAGCAGCTTCTAAGCTGGTGGCTCAGATAAAAAACCAAACCTTAAACAATGAAGTGATTGATCTGGGCTTTAAGCTGCAAAAACGCGCCAGCTCTCAGAGAAGTGAAAAATAGGGAGGGTATTACCTCCCTTGCTTTATCGCTTGTACACGGAAGTCATCTCATACCGCAATTACGCCTTTGGCTGCCTAAGCAAATAAACTAACAGTTTCAACGGTGTTTTTGCGATCACGCTGTGGGGTAAATGGGCATCCATATGTATCCAGGCACCTTGTTTTACCTCTTTCACATCCTCTTCAAATGTGAGCGTTGCTTCCCCTTGCAATACTTGAATAACAGCCGGAACTGAGGCCGTGTGTTCCGACATTTCTTCACCTTCTGCAAAACCAAAAATCACCGCTCTTAATCGTTCGCCTTTTTGCACTACACGACTGGTGATGCCCGATGGCGGGATCTCGACTTCATCGGCTACATCATCATAAAAGGTATATTCAAACATCACATCTCATCCTTCTTTTCTGCCACCAAGGTAATGGCGGCCAAGTTCGCTTGGTAGCGGTTAAATACTTTTCTCATTGCCAATACACGCGCCCGCTCTTGAGGGTAGCGTGCAACATTTAAGGCAAATTTCAGGGCACCGGCGAATCCTTCATCTTCAATAATTCGCTTTGGCTCAAGCAAATGCATTGGTGCGACATGTTCCAATGTGGTTTCAAAGCCACTTTGCGCAAGACACGCCTTCCATTCTGCTGCGGTAATGGGTTTCGCAGGGGCTTGTATCGCCTGAGCAATGGCTTTTTGAATCTCGCGCTTCAATGCTTCGTCAATATTGTCTGGCACAATGCACAGCTCATGAATGCCGTAGCGCCCTTTCGCTTTTAGTACTCGCGCGGCTTCATCAACAATTGCCTTTTTCTTCGCTTCAGATTGCATGGTCAGCATAGCTTCACCATACACAACCGTCGCAGAGTGGTGCGCCAAGCCTGTCTCCTGCGCGTTCCCCACTAAGCAGGTTTGCGTTGGTGGCGACAAGTAATCACGGACAATCGCTGCAGCTTGTTCATTTTGTTCAATCGCGATGTATTGTTTGGGATTGTGCTGAAGACATAAACGCGCGGTAAATCCCATCCCCGGCGCAAATTCAACCACATGATCATCGAAGCCTATGTTGAGACCACCTAGCATGACTTGCGTCATTTCTCTACCACCTGGACGCAGTACTTTTTTCCCTAATTTAGCCAAAATCCAATGACCCGGCATTTTGCGTGGATCTTTATTGGCATCTGGCATCAAAACCGATTCTGACATACGACGAACTCCTAAAATAAAAGGAACAGCAGCAGCGCGACACTCAACGCGGCCCATACAATCTTTCTGAAACAAGGGCTGATTCCATCCATCAGATTACCTATGTGCTGACTATTAATTGTTAACGATTATCATTTACAATTTAACAGTCATTCCTCAGAGGCAAATGACAAATATCAAGAAGGGGGGCTTTTAAACGTGGTGTTTGAAAGGGTAAGAGGTAAGCCAGCTCATCAGGAGATGACGAGCTGGTGAGAAAAAGTGGTGATTGTTTACACTGTAAATATGAAAATTAACGTGGCTCGCGCAACCCACAGCCAACGAGCACGCATAAAAAAACCGAGCGAGTGCTCGGTTTTTGTTTGTCACCTTTAGCGATTTAGCAGCTATGTTGCATAAACGCCTGAATGTCATCACCACTTTGGAAATACTGTGGTTCATGTTGGTGCTTGAACAGTTTTAGAGGCGCACCAGTCGCAGTGTGATAGCTTAATGTCTCCCCTTGCACCTTCAGCATTGTTCCTTCAGGAATACCTACCACAATCTCGTGTGGATTCTGGATTAAAAACTCTTCGATACGTTCATCTCGAGTCTCCCCCATATGACCTGAAATACTCGCTTCAATGTAATGCGGGTTAATTTGAAACGGCACCAAGTTAAGTGATGGCAGAATCGCCGCAGACACAATTGGCATGTCGTTAGTGGTACGAATAGTCGGACACGCAATGTTTGTCCCTGCGCTCCAGCCGATGTAAAGCTTATTGTGCTGCAAAATCGCATTTCTAAGCGGCCCAATCAGCCCTTGATCGTGCAGCATTTTATTCAGCACCCAAGTATTCCCACCGCTGACGATAAAACCATCCGCTTCTTTAACCGCTTCAACTGGGTCTTCGGCTTGATGAATACCACTCACCGTCGCACCAAATGGTGCAACCACATCATTCAGCTGAGCCAAACGTTCATCATACTGACCACGGATCATCGCAAATGGAATAAAAAGCAGCTTACGTGCGCCTGTACGTTCAATCGCTTCTGCTACCCATTCCACACCAAATTCGAGTAACGATGTGTTGCCCGCAACTTTGCCATTACTAAACAGCAATACATTCATGGTTTTCTCCCCGTAAACAGCAATTCTTATTTTTCACTGGTGATTCGGATGATGTCTTTAACAACATCGCTCGCCGCACGCAGTGATTTCACTGGTAAATATTCATAAATTGAGTGGAAGTTATGTGCGCCAGTAAACAAGTTAGGGCACGGCAATCCTTTCTGCGATAAGACAGCACCATCATAACCACCACGCATTGGGACGCGCTTCATCGCAATATTATTTTTCGCATACGCTTGCTCAGCGATCTCGACCACGTAAGCCGTTTCACCCTGTAAGCTATTCGCGACATTTTCATAACGGTCACTCAACGCAATGTCGACGCCACCGCCCCAAAGATCATTACAACTTTCAGCCAATTGCTGTAAAAAGGCCATGCGTTTCTGGTAGCCCTGAATAGAAAAATCACGCACATCCATATTCAGCACGGTTTTCGCACTATTGCCTTTAAGCTCTTTGACCCAGTAATACCCTTCCCGGCCTTCAGTATATTCAGGCGCTTCACCCGGAGGCAGCATTGCGACAAATTTATGAGCCATGAGCAGTGAATTTTTAAGCTTACCTTTGGCTGACATCGGGTGCGCAGATTGACCAGTAAACGTCACCACGACATTGCCCGCATTCCAGTTCTCACAAACAAATTCGCCAATGCCACAGCAATCGAGGGTAAAACCAAAATCTGCGCCAAACGCTTCCACATCAAACGCTTTTGCTCCACGTAGCCCTTGCTCTTCATCAGGGACAAATGCCACCTTCACGGTGCCATGTGGCTCCTGTGGGTTATTGCAAAAGTGCTGCATGGCGTCCATGATCGCGGCAATGGCGGCTTTATCATCTGCACCAAGCAAGCTAGTACCATCAGTGACAATAATATCCTCACCTCGGTATTGGGCGAGTTCAGGGAAGGCTTCTTCTGTCAGGTAAATACCCTGCGCCTTGTTTAAACAAATCGCATCACTGTTGTGAGGCTTGATTTGCGCCTTGGTGTCAGCACTTTGTTCTGCACTGGTATCTAGGTGCGCAAAAAACGAAACAATCGGCGCGTCTTTATCCATATTCGATGGCAAGGTCGCGGTAACAATCGCAGTTTCAGCGACATTCACCTGCTCCAGTCCTAGCGTGGCCAGTTCATCAGCCAATTTTTGTGCCAGTACCATCTGCCCCGGAGAGGAGGGCATAATGCCCGCCGCTCCTTTAGCACGATCCGTCGTGGTATTGATTTCGGTATAGTTGATGAATCGTTCTACGATATCCATAAAAGCCTCTTAGATAAGAAGTTGTGACGCCGCCAATACGGTAATTAAGCCACCAGCCATTGGGATCACGGTGCGTTTCGCCAACTCAATTGGAGAGACGTTAGCCACCGCTGAACATGCAATGATCACCCCTGCCACTGGAGAAGCAGAGCGCATTAAACCGGAAGCAAGCTGCATTGGTAGTGCAACCGCTGCAATTGGAGCACCGACTTGAGCTGCAACATCTGGCGCCAGATTTGAAAAACTGAAGAAAGAAGCATTACCAGAACCAGACAATAAAGTAACTAGGGTGATGATACCCACAAGCACCAATACCATTGCTAAGTAACCAAACCCAAAGCTAGACGCTGAGTTCAGTAGCAAACCGATGAAACCAATAGAGCCAAGACCAGTTACAAAGACTTTTGCCGCGATGATCAGGCTCACAACGCTCGCAAAAACCGCGCCCATACCATCTAAATACACCTTCAATGATGCGGCCACAGATTTACCATCACGCGTGACGATGAAATCACACACCATAGCAACAAACAGCGAGATAAACATGGCAGTGACCACATCCATACGAATGCTTGTAATGGCAAACTTACTGAAGGTCAGAAGCAGCATTAACGGAAGTACAGGCAGAATCGCAAACCATTTTGGCACGTCACGTTGTTCTTTCTCTTCAAGATTGAACTCGTGTTTCACACCTTTTTCTGCATCTTTTCTATCAAAGTAGCGCTGACAAACAAAGTGCAGCATAGCAATCACTATCATTGCTGCTACCGAAACCACAAGCTGATAGCTAACGAAGTACGTCGCCACATCAATACCAGACACTTCCGCCGCTTTGTTGGCAGCGGATGACGCAGGCCCTAGGTCCAAACAGCCCGTTGTTGCGACCACAGCGGCAGCCGCTGCTGGATTACACCCTACCCCAACAAGTACTGGGTACATAGCAACAAGAAGTAGTAACGCTAACCCTGTTGCACTTGGGATAAAGATGTTGATCAACTGGCCAGTAATGTAAGCCATCGCCAATACTAGGTATGGGTTTTTAATGTACGAAAGTGGCTTAGTGGCAATTTGGACCATCGCATTTGCTGCGCCAATATGGCTCATGTACTTGGAAAAGCCACCGACCGCCATGATGATCAAGCCCAATTTCGCGAGTGTTGAGGAAGCAATGACTTTAATCACTTCGAAAAAGTCGACTATCGCAGCACCCGTTGGTTTTCCGCCCTTCGGCATAAAGTCATCATGGCCGCTCATCACACCCAATGCGATCATTAATAAACCGGCTAATAATAAAACGGCTTGAGTATTGTATTTTTTAACAATGAAATATCCGACACCTAAAATAATAGGTATGGCTAAGTATGTAATCATGTTACACCTCTAAATAATTAATTCCCTTCAATAAAAGAGAGTGGTTATATTTTTATATATGTAGGTAATAAACGTTATTGGTTATCTTTAAATATATCGAACTCGTTAAATGTTCTTTCTATTCGAGTAAATCTTTTATCCTTATCTTGATTAATAGACATGCCTTTAATAAAAGCTTCAATAATCGAAAAGCCAGCGGTTCGGTTATTGAAAATACCTTCACTCTGGCTTTCTACTGCAAATTGGATATCTGAATACGAAACAAATGGGTTAACTTGCTGGTCGGTAAGAACAATGATTTTCCCACCGTGTTGATAAAACCAGCGAACACAGCGCACGGTAATGTTAGAAAAGCGATGATAAGAGATAGCCAGTAGAGTGTCGTTTTCGTCCACATCCACCAACTGATGAGGCAAAGTAGACGCATCGGCTTTGAGGAGCACAACGTCCTTTCTTAGATACCGAGCCAGAAGATAAAAGTAGTTTGATAAAGCCTCGGCAGATGCGCTGCCCATTACATACAGCTTCCCTTTGGGGTTGAGCAGGTATTCTATGGCTTGATCAAAATCACTGTGAGAAAGTGTTTGATAGGTTTCTTCCATATTACGCATCACTTCTTGAAAGTGAGTACTTAGTAACCCTTCCTGTGTGTGGGAGGAAGCGCTGCGTTGACAACGATCAATGGGGGTTGTCAGCTCTTGAACTAAGTCTTGAGAAACCTGTTTTTTAAATTCGATAAAACCACTAAAGCCTAGGCGGTTAAGGAAGCGCCCAAGCGTCGCCTTACCCACTCCGATGTGTTTGCAGAGCTCATCCATTTTGGCAAAAGGCAACATGGGAAAATTTTTTAGAAAATAGCTAACAATCAGCTTCTCCGTTGGAGTAAGCGGACCAATGCCATTCATCGTGTCGATAAACTCTTGCTTGTTCATCTTTTTTCCCATCCATAGTGGCTGATGGGAGAATTTTCCTGCAAATTAGGTGGCACCTTCAAGGGAATATATTTTTCCCATGATTAAACTGTGATTAACGTAGTAAAAAAAATTTTCGTACCGAATGTTTATTAATATGATTATTAAAAATGTTATTGAAAGGTTTAAATTTATCGAAGTAATTATAGTCAATAAGATGAGGGAATTATTATGAGAAAAAGACGGAAGTTAATTTTCCCATCAGTTTATTCTTACATCTTAAATATGACGTATAAAAAAACCGAGCATAATGCTCGGTTTTTTAGACATACGGTAATATTACAGTTCAGCGTTATGGTAAACCTGCTGCACGTCATCACAGTCATCTAGCATATCGAGAAACTTCTGGAACTTCTCAGCGTCTTCACCAGCAACAGGTGTGTGAGTCTGAGGGACAAACGTGATTTCTTCGACATCAATAGTCAGCTCAGGGAAAGCACCGTTTAGTGCTGTTTTCGTCTTGAAGAACTCAGTATGAGGTGCAAACACAGTGATCACACCATCTTCAAGCTCAACATCCGTTACATCAACATCTTCCATCATCAGCGTTTCTAGGATGATTTCATCATCATCGCCTTTGAACTGGAACACCGCTTGGTGATCAAACATGTGAGAAACTGAACCTTCAACACCAATTTTCGCACCGCATTTAACAAAACATTGGCGAACATCTTGGAAAGTACGATTACCGTTATCAGTCAGACAGTCAACGATCACGCTTGTACCACCAGGGCCAAAGCCTTCGTAACGTGCAGGTTGGTAATCTTCACCACCACCACCACTGGCTTTGTCGATCGCTTTTTCGATAACGTGTGCTGGCACTTGGTCTTTTTTCGCTTTAGCAATCAGGTGCTTAAGCGATAGGTTCATGTCTGGGTCTGAACCACCATTTTTCGCACAAACGTAAATTTCTTTACCGTATTTGGAATAAACTTTAATTTTTGCGCCTGCAGTTTTCGCCATAGAGGCTTTGCGCACTTCAAAACTTCTTCCCATCGGGATGTTCTCTCTTATTCAATTTAACGCGGAGGATTTTAGCAAAAAGCGGAGGCTTTTCAATTTCCACTCCGCCAAGCCTTTGGGCTATGCGACACCCATCATTCGCTTATATTTGTCTACTGATTGAAGAAAGCACTCTCGCTCAGCATCATCGGTTATCTTTGCCGCTGTAGAATCAATTTCGTCAGGGCCCGCTTTCGCTTCTCTCATTTTCCAAACCAAAAAAGACGCCTGTTTATCCAGCTCAATTTTGTTTTTCTCGTCTGCAGGAAGCAAAGACAGATTAATCGACATGCGAACACTCAAATCAGTAAAAATGTGGAGACGAAATATAGCATATTCCAGAGGCAAATTGGCAAGCGCGGTAAGGAATCTATCAGCTTAAGATCAATAAATGGTAGAAAATAATAAGGGTGACCCTAAAGTCACCCCAGTTCGCGTTGAGTTCGCAATCACATTTAGTGGATCAAGCCAAGCTCTCGTGCTTCTTCCATGGTTAAACCGCTTTCACGAATCTCTCGCAGTGCTTCAATGCGGCGACGAGCTTCAGCAGATTTAACGCCTTTGGCTAGCTTCGGTGTCTCCACCTCTTCCGTGTAATCCCACTTATTGGTCATGCTTGTCATTTCGTCATGGTCAATTGAATTAATGGACATAAATACCTCCGAACAAACCATGCTGTAAACAAGGTAATCTGTAGCAAAGCGCCTCACCCATGTTAAGAATTTTAGCCCGAGAATGTGATTTCGCTAATATAACCTGCATGCGAGTAATAAAATGCTCAATTATTCTTTGCACCCCTGAAAAGCACACAGTACATTTAAAGGATTCACCCCAAGTTACCGACTCTGATCCAGCTCTCAGTTTTTTTGCGCTTCTATTCTTAATTTCCTTTACTCTCTAACCACACTCAGCCTTGTTTTTCGACTCACTTCACTGTTTTTCTGTTCACTTCTTTTCTCTCGAAAAATAACAGTTAATGATAATCATTATCTTTTCCATTGGTGAGTGTCATTATGAGTTCTAAGTTACTTGAGCATGCTTTTCATGCCGACCCGATCATACGGCTGCGTAATTTGTGCGTCGATTACATTACCGACAACGGAGATTTCCAAGCGGTAAAATCCGTCAGTTTTGATATTGGCAAAGGTGAGATCTTCGGTTTAGCAGGTGAATCAGGATGCGGAAAAAGCACAATTGCCTTTGCAATAAACCGATTACATAAGCCGCCTGCATTTATTTCTGGCGGTCAAATCCATTTCGAGGGGCGTGACCTGTTACGCCTTTCAGACGCGGAGCTTAATGTACTGCGCTGGAGCGAAATTGCCATGGTATTCCAAAGTGCGATGAACTCACTCAACCCCGTCCTGACAATACAAGAGCAATTCGCTGATGTCCTGCGTCACCACAAAGGCATGTCTAACGCTCAAGCAAAATACCGTGCGGAAAAGCTGCTCGATCTGGTCAATATTCCACGCGAACGACTCACGGAATACCCACATCAATTCAGCGGAGGTATGCGTCAGCGCTTAGTGATCGCCATCGCCTTATCACTCAATCCGAAATTGATCGTTATGGATGAGCCCACGACGGCATTGGATGTTGTGGTGCAACGGGAGATCTTGCAGCAGATATACCAGCTGCGTGAGGAGTTCGGTTTCTCGGTTCTGTTCATCACACACGATTTGGCTTTAATGAGCCAACTTTGCGATCGCATTGCCATTATGCGCCATGGTGAAATCGTTGAAGTGAATCACTCAAAAGCAATCCGTAATAACCCGCAGCACAGTTATACGCAAAAGCTGTGGGCTTCATTCCCCAATATCCATGAAGGTAAACACCAAGCAGAAGGAGCACTGGCATGAGTGAACCCATCATTTCATTACACAATGTGGTCAAAGAGTTCACCATCGGTGGTGGCTTTGCTTCACAAGAGCAATTTCGTGCCTTACAAGGGGTGAGCTTTAATTTGCATAAAGGTCGAACCTTAGCACTAGTCGGCGAATCCGGTTGTGGCAAAAGTACCTGTGCGCGGCTCATTACCAAAGTGTACCCTGCAACAGATGGGGAGATCTTGTTTCATGGTCGCAATATTAACGAGCTGCAAAAGCGTCGCGAGATCCTTGATTACCGAAGCAAGGTCCAAATGGTGTTCCAAGATCCGTTTGGTTCGCTAAACCCGACTCAAACCATCGCTCACCACCTTACCCGCCCGCTTAAGATCCATAAACAGGTCAAAAACAATCAAGCGATCCCGGCGAAATTAAACGAGCTGATCGATTTGGTGGAACTCGCCCCTGATACGCTAGAAAAATACCCCCATGAACTCAGTGGCGGTCAGCGACAGCGAGTGAATCTTGCCCGTGCACTGGCCGTTGGAGCAGAAGTGATCTTGGCGGATGAGCCAACTTCCATGCTTGATGTTTCGATTCGCTTAGGCGTGCTGAATCTAATGCAGAGAATGAAAAAAGAACTCGGCATTGGCTTTTTGTACATCACTCACGACCTAGCCACCGCCCACTATATCGCGGAAGAAACCGCGGTGATGTACAAAGGGCAAATTGTGGAATGGGGAGATACCCAAGCGATCTTAACCAATCCGCAACACCCATACACTAAGTTATTGATTTCTGCGGTCCCAGATCCGGATCTTCCATTTGGCAATCTGGTTAAAAGTGAACCAAACTATTCGATAGACGCTGATGAAATTCGTGCAACCAGCGCCGTAGTGCAGTCAGAGCATGATCAAGTAGGACCAAATCACTTTGTGAAGAAATGGGTTGAGGCAGCATAATGCAGTTAGACGCGTGGGTAGAACAAATCAGCCATTGGTATCAAAACCGGAAGCATGATCAAGATGAAACCTTGCGATCATTGCTTCTCACGCCCCCTGACACTATTTGGGGACCAAGCATTACGGATCTACAAAGTAAGGCCATTGCTTGCTGGCTTGATGGCTGCCTACGTGTTTTTCATCATAACCAATATCAAAACCCAGAAACCGCTTATCAATACTTGCAGCTGGCATACGCTAAGCTACAAGCGATTGTATGTAACCCGCTAAGTGAACTGGCATTGAAAGATTGGTGCATGAAGCGAATGCAGCACCTCACGGTACTGGCGTTAGAGTTTTGCAACCAGCAAGAAACATCACATTGGCATCAAGAGTCTCATCAGTTGATCGAATCACACGTCAACTTCATGGCCACGCAATCTTGGAATGAACCTCGGAACCATGATCAAGGCCATCATTCATTGCAATAAGCGAAAACATGGAAAGATGATCAAGGGATATTCCTTGATCATCTTTCCGTAATTGGACTTTCTAAAACTCTATTTATCAATCAGTTAACGATTCACCATGGCTACGGATCACTTCTTGATACCAGTAGAAGCTTTTCTTGCGTTTACGCTGTAATGTACCGCTACCATCATCATGGCGATCCACATAAATGTAGCCATAGCGTTTGCTCATTTCTGCCGTTGAGTTGGCAACTAGATCAATCGGCCCCCAACTGGTGAATCCCATCAGTTCAACCCCATCAAGAATCGCTTCTCGCACTTGAACAAGGTGGTCATTGAGATAACGAATCCGATAATCGTCATGCACTTCACCATCCTCATCAAGCTCATCACGTGCACCTAACCCATTTTCAACAATGAACAGCGGTTTTTGGTAACGGTCATAAAGCAGATTGAGCAAAATGCGCAGACCTTTCGGATCAATCAACCAGCCCCATTGGCTTTTCTCTAAGTAAGGGTTTGGGACGCTGTCAATGATGTTGCCAACTTCCTTTTGCTTCGGATCCGCACTGGCACAACCACTGGCGTAATAGCTAAATGAAATAAAGTCGACACTGGCACTGGCCAATTCATCTAGGTCTCCATCGACGATATCCAATTCGATACCATTTTCACGGAAATACCGCTGCATATAACCAGGATACTTACCACGCGTCTGCACATCTCCAAAAAACAACCATTTGTTGTTCTCTTGCATAGCAGCAATGACATCTGCGGGATCACAGGTATAGGGGTAGTTGATCGCACCAAGTAGCATGTTTCCAATACGTGCGTCAGGAATGATCTGATGACAGAGGTTAACCGCTCGAGCACTGGCGATCAGTTGATGGTGAATGGCTTGATAGATCTCAGCTTCACTGGCTTGTTCTGGCAGACCAACGCCTGTAAATGGTGCATGCAAAGACATGTTGATCTCATTAAAAGTAAGCCATAGCTTGACTTTATTCCGATAGCGCTCGAACACGCATCGAGCATAGCGTTCGAAGAAGCCAATCAACGCGCGACTCCCCCACCCTCCATACGTTTCTGTTAACGCGAAAGGCATCTCATAGTGAGAAAGGGTCACAAATGGGGTGATGTTGTGTTTCGCAAGCTCATCAAAGATCTGATCGTAGTAACGAAGGCCCGCTTCATTGGGCACAGCTTCATCACCTTGAGGAAAGATCCGAGTCCATGCGATCGACAACCGCAAACAGGTAAAACCCATCTCGCTAAATAGTGCGATGTCATGAGGGTAACGATGGTAAAAGTCGATCGCATGATCTTTGATCCCAGAAACGCGCTCAGCTCTGGATTGATGAGGGCTTAATATCCCTTGTGGCAGCATATCTGACGTTGAAAGTCCCTTACCATCAGAATCAAAAGCCCCTTCAACCTGATTTGCAGCAATAGCGCCACCCCATAGAAAGTGTTTTGGAAATGCCATTAAACTCACCGAGATAATTGATTTATTTGTGCATAGTAGCCTAAAAATAGCGCACAAAATGAGGTCAGAAACCCATTGATGCTGTTCCTGTTTTTAAGCATTGAAGATACGTTAAAGATATCGCTGAGAGGGAAATTTGGGGCAAAAAAAAAGCGAGTTCAAAAGAACTCGCAAAATAATTCAGAATGAATGTAACAATATGAGCCAATCTATCAGGGATCATCAGATCCCTCATTCATCAGAAAGGACAAAAGGTTGTCTATTCGAGACTGATAATAGCAACCACCCGTGGTGCTATGTCAGTGATATGTCAACGTTATGTCGTAACTCTGTCTGTTTATGCTTCACTCATTAACTGGCTTGAGAGCTCAAACATTCATACTTCAAACGCAATACGGTGATCAAATAGCAACCTCATCTAACACACGGAAAACCATTTCATCTAAATGCCCTTCAAATACTTGTTTACACACTTTCCGGCGCACCGCGAGACCAGCAATCAAACGTTCAATCGACAAATGTTTACTCTCACTTTGGCTATTGTAGAGCTCGACCATCTTACTTAACGTTTCATAAGGCATCACCTCTTCACCCACTCTTAGCCAATCAAGCTTCTCTATCAGCTCGTCACACTCTTCTTTGATTGAGTTAGGGGAATGGCCTGTCATTGCTGCTAAAGCCGTTATACTGCGTTCTAGAGCCTCTGGAGAGGTATATTTAGATAGAGTGATGGTAATCTCGTCCGCATTGATTTCAACCAAGTGCTTTCTTTGCTTCACGCGGCGACCTAAATTGCCTTTTGGCGAACGGGGCTTGCGTTGAATAGGCTCAAATTCACCATCGATGATCTGTGACAGTTCATCCAATTGCTGCTTAGTCACCATCTCATTACGCAAAGGGTTTGGTAGGGTTGGCGCCATATTACGTTTGCCCGCATTCGTTGTTCGAGCGCGAGAGTACCTCAACACTTCTTCAGCGTCACACTTGATATCAAACTGGTAGTCTTGAACTTTGTTTTTCTCGATCATTGCGGTGATCGTCAAGTGGTAACCCCACAAGTTCACGACAAAAAACTCGTCGTTCCCTTTACCGTCTGACAGTTTTTTCAACTCACGGATCAAATCCATCGAGAAACGTCGCCATTCAATATTTCTTGCCAGTTTTTGGTTCAACTCACTTAACAACATAACATCAGTATGACGGCGAGACATGCGGCTACGGAAGTAAGAATACAACTGAAACACCAAGGTGTGCTGTTTTAAGATCTCTGGTGGGAACAAGAAGAAATAATCGCGAGTCAGCAGCTCTTCATAAAACGAAGGTTCCCATACTAGGATGTATAGGTTTGGTTTTATGCGTATTTCGCCGTCAGCGCCCTCTGTAGGGGCTTCTTCTGACGCGGTAATGGTTCGGGCTATAAAACGAAAACGATCGCTCTTAAAGCCTTCTGGCATGTTTTCACTTAACCAGCGGCCCGTCAGTTCATGCAATTGAAAATCGGTATACTCAATGCGATCGATACTGTCACGAATTGAGTCACGAGCTGGGCCACTGTCCTTCTTACCCCGCAGCGATAAAATATCCGTGATGTACAACGGCGTTTTGTTTGGTACCGCTTTACCATCCAGTTGGTACTCTTGTTGATGATGCTCATGGTATTGCACCGTCAAGGTGAACAATGCAAATAACGTCATCAGATCATCAACCGTCATGATGTTTTTCGATGATCGTGTCTCGATCACTGCCCTTGTGCCAGAGATCGAAACCATACTTTTTTGATAGTTCTTGCGTGTACGTGGTGGGGCTAACGCTTGGTCGATGATCCCAGCCCAATTTGTCGGAGAAACAACAAACTGATCCGCTTCATCTTTCATAGCTGGTGGCGTGTTCAAGCCATGTTCACTCAGCAAACGCTGGTTAACTTGAGTCTGAGCCAGTGCTTTTGAGCGTTTTTTCTTTTCGGTTTGCTTTACCGATTCCGTCACAAGACTGGTTGAACCAAGCACTGAAATTAATTGATTAGGATTTACGAAGCGATGCAGCATGGTTTTGCCAGCAAGTCCCTCTTCAAAACGTACAGGGATTTGGTTAAATAAACCAATGTTCACAGCCGCTCTAAGGCGTTGTTGAATCGCGGCTCTGGTCAGTTGTCCATCAGTCGCATCGATCAATTCTGTTGTTGATACCAATCCATCTTGGCTACGAAAGCCTCGCAAAGAAATTAGATTAAGAAGCTCAACGATACTTTTGGTGACGCCTTTGAAGTGTTGATATTGATCGATCCAATCAACTGCGGTTTCTGAAACTTCAAACAAATGCCCGTCTTTGTGGCTACGTGGCGCTTTAATTAATATCTTTTCTTCTGAGCTCATTTATTATGATCCGTATCACACTAGCCGTAATATCGCTATAGTTCCAGAAGAATAAAGAAAAAAAGATCATAAATAAAGAAAAAAATTGTTGTTTTAAATAACTGATCTTTTTGATTATTCTGATCTTAATTGATTATATGATCTATTGATCAGGGCAAGAGTTTGCTTTTAACTTTTTGTTTTGAAAGGAGAATTTTTTTTGGCTTTCAGAAGCATGATCATGACACAAGCGAAAGCATGATCATTAAGTTCTTGAAAGCATGATCAAAAGTTCTCGCAACGATGATCATTAAAAAGTCGAACGCATGATCAATGAAGTGACTGAAGAATGATCATGGCCCCTACACACTTTATCCACAACCCCTTGAATAACGATGGATTGTCGATAAACAAATTTACATCTCTAACTGCTTAATTTGTCCGAAACGATGATCAAGGAAACTGCATTTGTCATCGCATTTCCCTTCTTTTGATTATTAATTATACAGAAATGAAATTGAAATACACAAAAGCGTTAAATGGTGTTCTAACGACGACAATGTTCAGTGTTTCGAAAGCATGATCAAGTATAGGAGTGGTTTATGAATGGCAAGACGTTGCTATTCCGACTATGTCTATTATTAGATGCGCCAAGACTGAAATCCAGTATACATCTGCATTCTACCGTAATTTAGCCTCAAATTTACATGCTTCCGGAAAGTACACTTACTTGATCATTGATCCGAAAAACGATCATTTGCTATGGAATGATAGTAACGCAATGTTTGAGTTGAATTTTCCTTGATCATCGTTCCTATATTCCATTTTACCTTCGAAAGCATGATCATCAGGCTCTCCTTGATCATCGTTTCGAGGATTGTGTATGAACGTCACTCATCCGTTTTTACATCATGGATTAATTTTACAAAGTGTTGTCACTTTAAGGGAAGTTTTCAGTTGAAATGACACATGCCGTAATTGGGGAAGAAAAATTAATCGTTCCGTGAAGTATTGATGTTGTTTAGACTCAATAGTTCCATTTTACATTGTAAATGAGTGACGGTGTAACATTTTAATTCTTTGCCTGTTTGTGATGCGAAATACCGCTTCATAAACGCGATATTTTATCAACTTTTGTACTATTTCGATTCGATAACATTAATTTGCTAATAGATTTTCTATTTAATGTGATTTTAATCTATATGTGGATGTACACCTTTTTATTGTTAATAAAATTAAATGCTGTACAATCGAAATCAGTGACTAATAACGGAAATTGGCAATGAAAAGAGAACAGACAATAGAGAATCTCATCCAACTGGCTGAGCAAACTGCGCAAGTCCAGGCAGACCGTATAGAGATAGTTTTAGAAGAAAGAAGTGAAGAACATTTTCCTGCAATGTCGAAAGCATTGATGGAAACGCGTTCTGGCCTGACTCGCCGCAAGCTTGATGATGCGATAAGTAAAATGGAAGCTGAAGGGCATCAGTTTACTAAGAATAATGCGAACCATTATTCAATTTCTCTTCAAGAAGCTCATATGTTGATGGATGCGGCTGGCATGCCAAAATTCCATGAACGCAAAAAAAATTCAGACAATAAACCGTGGATTATCAATGTTCAAAACCAGAAAGGTGGAACGGGTAAATCCATGACAGCAGTACATCTTGCTGCATGTCTCGCGCTGAATCTTGAAAAGCGCTACCGTATTTGTTTAATTGACTTAGACCCTCAGGGCTCTTTACGCCTGTTCCTTAACCCACAAATCAGTGTTGCAGATCACGACAATATCTATTCCGCTGTGGATGTGATGTTGGATAACGTGCCTGAAGAGGTAGAGGTCGACAAAGAATTTTTGCAGAAGAATGTATTGCTACCAACGCAATACCCAAATCTTAAGACGGTTTCTGCATTCCCAGAAGACGCTATGTTTAATGCTGAAGCATGGCAATATTTGTCTCAGAACCAGTCACTCGACATTGTGAAACTCCTTAAAGAAAAGCTGATCGATAAGATTGCGGATGAGTTTGATGTCATCATGATTGATACTGGTCCACACGTTGATCCACTGGTATGGAATGCGATGTACGCATCAAACGCATTATTGATTCCATGTGCAGCAAAACGTTTGGACTGGGCTTCAACGGTTAACTTTTTCCAGCACTTGCCAACTGTGTATGAAATGTTCCCAGAGGATTGGAAAGGGCTGGAGTTTGTTCGTTTAATGCCAACAATGTTTGAAGATGACAATAAGAAGCAGGTTTCCGTTCTTACTGAAATGAACTACCTGCTTGGCGACCAAGTTATGATGGCTACCATTCCGCGTAGTCGTGCATTTGAAACATGTGCCGACACTTACAGTACTGTCTTTGATCTCACAGTCAGTGATTTTGAAGGGGGCAAGAAAACATTGGCCACCGCTCAAGATGCAGTACAAAAGAGTGCGCTGGAATTAGAACGTGTACTGCACAGTAACTGGTCATCACTAAATCAGGGGTAAGTAGAAAATGGCAATTAAGACGTCAGATTTAAACGCAAGACTATTTGGTAAATCGAATAAACGCCGAGCTTCTACACCTCAAGAAGCTCAGCAAGCAGCAAAAGAACAAGCTCAGTTTATTGAGCTTTCTGTAGCAGGTGAAGAGCTTGTTGCATTTGAATTAGTACGAATTCCTGCAGAGCAAGTTGCGGATCAAACCGTGGTCTTTGCAGATAACGCCCGTGAACAATCGTTCTTAAATGAGCATGCGTTGTCGGATGTGTTAGCGACACTTCGTGAACGAGGACAGCAATATCCGGCAGTCGGTCGTAAACGTGAAGATGGTAAAATCGAAGTTCTTGATGGTAGCCGTCGTCGCATGTCCTGTATTTTAGCGGGACAAGAATTTCTTATTTACGTTGCTGAAGGCATCAATAGCGAACATGCTAAATTCCTTTCTGATGTTGCTAACGCACATAAGCCACTTTCTTTGTATGAAAAGGGCAAGGAAATGCTCGCCAAGCTCAACAGCGGTGAAGCAGAAGATCAAAAAGCACTCGCGAAAATGTTCCAGTGCAGCGAAGCATTGGTGAGTGGAGCATTAAAAGCGGCAGATTTGCCATTAGAACTGTTGCAAGCGTATCCAAATGTCGCTGATTTAGGTCGTCCAACAATTGTGAAGCTTCACAAGCAATTTAACGAACTGAGTGACGAAAATCGCGGAAAATTGTTAGAGCGCTGCCAATCGAAAGATGGGTTTGTTTGGCAACGAAGCACTGCACAAGGTGTGGCACGTATTACTAAAGAAGTGTCTGAAACCATCGAAGATTGGATTGAAGAACTTGCACCAAGTAAACGAGCAGAAAGTGCGAAAGTTGATTTGATTAAAGGCCGAGCAACTTATACCCGTAAAGGAAATAACTTAGCTCTAACCTTGAAAAAGGTCGATGACCAAACCATGCAACAGATACTCGAATTTGTCGAAAGCAAATTAAAGTAATCCTCTAAAAAGCCGCATCAGCGGCTTTTTTTGTCCTTTTTAACCAAGTAACCTGCGGTACCAACCATGCTTGGTTGAGTATATAATCGCATCAGTATCGTTACTTCGGATCTGACATGTCTTCCTATCAACTCTTCTTTTCTCAATTGCTTTCTGCGACCAGTAAAAACCGTCAACGTGCGGGGCTCGTGCTGAAGGGGAGCCAAGCATGGCAACAATCTCGTATTGCTGAGTTGCTTGAGTTATCCAAGGAAAAAACGATTTTTGTCATGGGGGAGTGTCATGGCGTTGGCGTGACAAAACAGGTTTCGATTAAGAAAGGGCAGTTTCTTCTCGGCCAAGAATGTCAGCTGCTTATCTGTGACTTTTCTGATGACTTTGATGCTAATAGCTTTAGTGCGGCATTAGGTGCACTTGTTGGGGGCGGAATTCTTATTGTTTTGCCTCCTCGTAATCAGATAGAAGACGATGCTCAGAAATGGATGGAGCATGCATTTTCGAAGCTTATTTCAGTTGTTGAGAATAAACCTGTCCCTGAGTTTTCGTGCATCGCAAACAATCGTGATACTCAAATTGATGCCGCCCCTTTTTCTGAACAGAAACTTGCGATTGAACATATTGTTCGGGTTGTGACCGGGCACCGGAAGCGTCCACTGGTGATGACGGCCGATCGTGGAAGAGGGAAGAGCAGTGCACTTGGTCTTGCTTCTGCAGAGCTTATGCTTAATCGAGCTATTTATATTGTTATTACTGCTCCATCTCTTGCATCTGTCACTCCAGTTTTTGAACATGCAGCTAGCACGTTACCTGTCGACGTTAAAAAGAAAGGCGTTCTTGAGTTTGGTGACTCTAAACTGGAATTCATTGCGCCGGATGAAATACTCCGAACAAGTCCCGAATGTGATTTGCTGTTAGTGGACGAAGCGTCTTCCATTCCAATCCCGATGCTTAAAAATATGGTGGCGCGCTATCATCGTATGGTGTTTTCTACCACGATACATGGTTATGAAGGATGTGGGCGCGGCTTTTCTCTTAAATTCCAAACTTGGTTGAAAGAGAACAGAAGTGGCAGTCGTTTCTATCATTTGCAACAACCCATTCGTTGGATGGAAGGTGATTTCCTTGAGCAATGGCTTTACCAGACATTCTTATTGGATGCGGAATTAAATCCGCCACCTGCAATCGTTCCATCACAATGTACTTTTCGAGAAGTAAGCAAATCCACATTGCTTACTGACACAGGTTTATTGCGCGCTTGTTTTGCATTGTTAGTTAATGCTCATTATCAAACCTCACCCAATGACTTAATGCTATTGCTACGCGATCCTGCCATTTCAGTCTTTATTCTTGAGCATGAAGGACTATGTGTGGGATGCATATTGACAGTAGAAGAAGGTGAACTGGATGCAGAGTTAATCAATGATGTCCAGCGGGGTAGGCGCCGACCTAAGGGGCATTTAGTACCGCTGACGATTGCCAATCATCTTGGAATTAAAGAAGCCGCAACGATACGCAGTTTGCGTGTCATGCGTATCGCGGTTCATCCTGAGCTTCAACAGAGTGGTCTTGGCAGTCTTATGCTTCATCATCTTAAACATGACCATGCAGCGCCTTTCTTGTCCACAAGCTTTGGTGCGACACCAGAGTTGATTCAGTTTTGGCACAAGAATGGTTATCGAGTTATCCGTATTGGGTCACAGCGAGATCAAGCGAGTGGATGCCATTCGATTATTATGGTTCAAGGAAATCTGCATTGGATAGATGAAGCAACGAATCTATTTAGTGAAAGCCTACCATTCTTGCTGTCTGGAATATTGCAATATCTTGAATCTGACATGGTGCGTAACTTGTGGCATAAAATGGATGCTTCCGGTAGCAATCAACGACTTCCTGCTATTGTTGATAATTATCTAGACGGTGGAGCGAGTTATGATAGCGTTGCTTTTCTACTTGTCAGATTATTAAAAGCCGAACCTGTTCGTATTGTAAACGCGACCGATTTGGTGATAAGAAAACTGCTGCAGCACCATTCATGGCAAGATTGTGTCAGTGAACTTGGCTTCACCGGTCAGAAGCAAGCTGAAGCGCAATTCCGCTCAGACATCCATGCCTTAATTAGAGCTGACGGATTTACACTGTAAAACCAGCTTTATTTCATCAATTTACACTGTAAAACTCCTTTCAATTTTTACAGTGTAAATTACGCTAAACCGATGAACTTTCTATCAAGACAAGGATGACAAGAAAGTCCTATTACCGTATTTTTTTAGTTAGTTTTTATATTCTGTGTAACGTTCTCTTAAGTATCTAAAACTAAACAACTTATTAGCTGTTTTTAGCAAGTGTCATGCGGTAATCCGATGAACTTTCGTATATTAGTCATTTGCTAAATAGTTATTTGTTTCTACACTCATTTTTAAGCACGGTGCTCTATATCGGCTAGGTTATAAAAAAAATGTGGACTGAAACATGGAACTTAAGCTTGCAGATTCGTTGGATATCTCTACGGTAATCGACTCTTCCAACCAGTACAAAGAATGGCTTTCAAAGGATACATCGTTAGTTATAGATGCTGCTGATGTTGCCAGAACCGATGCTGCCGGAATCCAAGCGTTAACCTCTCTCTTTCTTACTGCAAAAAGTAACCAAATCGATATTCAGCTCTCGCAACCTACAGAGTTATTGCTGGAAGGCATAAATACATTGGGTTTGCAGGACGTGTTTAACTTAACACCGGATGTTGGAGAGCTATGTAATGAAAAAGATTCTGGCAGTTGATGATTCAATTTCCATTCGTCAAATGGTGAGTCATACATTAAAAGATGCAGGTTACGACGTAGAAACAGCAAATGATGGCCGAGACGCATTAATAAAAGTCGGTTCAACTAAATTTGATGTAGTGATCTCCGATGTGAACATGCCCAATATGGGCGGGCTTGAGCTAGTGAAAGCGTTAAGAGATAAGCCTCAATACAAGTTCATTCCTATCCTGATGCTAACCACAGAAACCAGTGCCGAAAAAAAGAAGCAAGGAAAAGATGCTGGCGCAACTGGGTGGTTAGTAAAGCCATTTAATCCCGATACCTTATTGAAAACGCTTAAGCGCGTTATTTAAAAAATAAAACTAACAACGTCAGTTTATACGGGGGCGATGTGCAATGGCTTTAGACATGGAACAACTTCGTAAAATGTTTTACGAAGAATGTCGTGAAAATCTCGAAGTTCTTGAAGACGTATTACTGAATCTCGACATCAGTTGTGTTGACGACGAAACTATTAATACGATTTTCCGTGCTGCTCATTCAATTAAAGGCGGCGCAGCGACATTTAATCTACTCGATATCAGTGAGTTTACCCACTCAGTAGAAGCTTATTTAGATCTTGTACGGAATAAAGAGCGTCAGCTACAAAGTGACACGATCGACTTACTACTAAAAAGTGGTGATTGCATTCGCAGCATGCTGGAAGGGCATGAGCTTGGTAATGATGTTGATACAGAGCTACGCGATAGTGTCAGTCAGCAACTGCACCATTTATTGGATGAAGGTACGGAGGTTTCTTCCGCGGTTCAATCTGAACCGGCTCCAATCGAGAATGAACAAACACCAAATCACGACGCCCCAAAAGATGGTGAATACTGGTTTGTTAGCTTTGAACCACATAAAGAAATGTTCTTTAGCGGGAATGATCCGCTAAGAATACTACGCGAGGTAAAAGAGCTCGACCATCAATGTCAGATTGAATCTTTGTTAGACAGCCTTCCTGAGCTTGCAGAAATGGAAGCTGAGCTGTGTTATTTGAAATGGCATCTTCAGTTAAATGCAAGCATCGCTAAAGAAGATATTGAGGAAATATTTGAGTGGGTTGAAGATGAATGTGAGCTACTCATCGAAAAACGCACGACGGAAGTTAAAGTTCAAGATTCATCAAGCACACCAGCAACGGCAGAGCCGTCCCCACAAACGCCACAAAAAGAAGAGCCTGCTCCTTCACCACCCGTTGTCAGCGAAAACAAAGCCACAAAAGTGACAAAAACAGATTCTGCAGTCAGCTCTATTCGTGTCGATATCGATAAAGTTGATGGCTTGATCAATTTAGTCGGTGAGCTTGTGATCACCCAGTCCATGCTTACCGAAATTGGCAATGACTTTACCATCGATAAGTTAGAGAAACTCAAAGCAGGTTTAGCTCAGCTATTGCAAAACAGCAAAGACTTACAAGAAAACGTACTCAACATACGCATGCTGCCGATGAGTTTTGCTTTCAGTCGTTTTCCACGATTGGTGAGAGATCTGTCTGGACGGTTAGAAAAGCAGGTTGATTTGCAAATTAAAGGTGAGCAAACCGAGCTGGATAAAACCGTTTTGGAGCGAATCGTCGATCCTCTTGTTCATTTAGTAAGAAATGGCATTGATCATGGTATCGAGCAACCAGAGCAACGTTTAAATCAAGGAAAGCCCGAGCAAGGGACGATAGAGCTGAATGCATTTCATCAAGGTGGCTCTATTGTCATTGAAGTCAAGGATGATGGTGCAGGACTGAATTGTGAAACTCTTTGGAACAAAGCACTTGAAAAAGGCGTTCTGGCTCCGGACACAAGACGGGAAGAAATGACCGATAAACAAGTGATGAACTTGATTTTTGCTCCGGGCTTTTCGACGGCAGAACAAGTCTCTGACATCTCAGGTCGTGGAGTCGGGATGGATGTGGTTAAACGCAATATCGAAGAGCTGGGTGGCCATATTGAAGTGAACTCTGAATTAGGGAAGGGGTGTTGTTTTACGATTAGCCTACCTTTGACATTAGCTATTCTTGATGGGCAGCTTGTTCGTGTGGCCGGTGAAGTATATGTGATTCCGCTCCTGACCATCGTTGAATCAATTCAAATAGAGCGGTCTTGCATCAAGTATGCCTCTGGTGGAGTTGAACTCTATCGCTTACGTGAAGAAAACATCCCAATTTTAAGGTTGCAAGAAGAGCTAAAAATGGGTGAAAGCGGCTCTCTAGATGACCGAATTCTCTGTTTTGTTGAAGCCGCAGGAAATCGAGTTGGCTTGCTATTGGACGAATTGCTCGATCAGCAACAAGTTGTAATTAAAAGCCTCGAATCAAACTACAGCAAAGTAGCGGGAATATCGGGAGCTACCATTCTTGGAGATGGTTCCGTGTCTTTGATTCTTGATGTCCAAGGTTTGATCACCAGTTTCCTTAATCGGAATGCTGAGGCTACGCACAAAGGTAAAGCGGCATAGGAGTGAACATGGATTCTGAACAAGAAAATATTGTCGAAGTGCCTACCGGAGTCATGAGTGATGAGGCGAATGAAAGCGCAGATTTCCTCAGTTTTCGTTTAGCAAACGAATTGTATGGCGTTGAGATTAATGATGTAGAGGAAATTCGGGTTTGGGAAAGGCCGACACCCATTCCTCGCTCTCCCTCTTACGTAAAAGGGGTGATTAATCTACGCGGCATGATTGTCCCTGTGATCGATTTGAGAAGTCGTTTTGAAGTCAGCCAATGTGAATATTTACCGACAACTGTGGTGATTGTATTGCGTTCCGTTAGTGATGATGAAGAACGTCTAATGGGACTGGTTGTTGACGCCGTAAGCGACGTCGTTAGTCAGGGCGAGAATGAACTCTATCCAGCGGTGGGCGAGTCATTGGTGACGCCATACTTGCAGGGACTTATCAATGTCGGCGAACACGTAATGTCGTTACTCAGCACGGAAGAACTGTTGAATATAGATCGAATACTAAGGGCGGCTTGAACATGATGACGGAAGAATTTTTAAGCTTTGTATTAGATAGTGAAGAGTATGCGGTCCCCATTCTTGATGTACGTGAAGTAAGAGGATGGACGGATGTGCGTCAAGTACCGAACTCACCCGATTACATGCTGGGCGTGTTAGAAATTCGGGGAGAGTATGTTCCGATTGTTGATTTGCGTATGCGATTTGGTCTTGCACCAGCGCAGATAAGTGCGACAACGGTGGTGATTGTTTTGAACGACAAGCAGCAGCACCCGCTAGGGATTATTGTTGATGCTGTATCGGAGGTTTATGACCTTCGTGATGACAATATTAAGGAAGCACCTGCGGTGGCGCCGACAGTCGATCACAGTTATATACGTGGTATCGCAGCTGTAGAAAATGGACATTTAATTTTAATAAACCTTGAGGCTCTATTTGATGTAGCAGGGCTGAACGAGGCGTCAGTAGAAGAAGCATTAATGTAAGAGGTGACTCATGGGATTTTTTAAACGCAGAACGGAACCTGCTACGCAACAGTTTGTAGCGCCAGCACAGGACACGCTCATGGAGCAGCCTCAAGATTCAGGGGGCATTTCCAAAGAGCAGATTTTATCGGCACTCAATGCGGCTCAAACGGCTTTGATGATGATTGACCGAGATTTTAAAATTACTTACGTCAATCAGAAATCCATTGATTTGTTGCAGCATCACGAAGTGCTATTCCAATCGATTTGGCCGAATTTTCGCGCGAATGAAGAGTTCTTGATCGGCTACTGTATTGATGGGTTTCATGCGAATCCGCAACACCAAAGACAGCTTCTTTCGAGTGTTGCAAACTTGCCGTACAAAACTGTCATCAGTGTTCAAGATATTAAAATTGAGTTGAACGTCGGCGCCATCATTGATGCAATGGGAAATTATGTGGGGAATACGCTCGAGTGGCAAGATGTGACTGAGCAACTCAAACAACAGGATGAAATTACCCGTCTTCAAGCCGCTGTAGATCAAGCGCAAACCGCCATGGTTATGATCGATCGCGACTTCAATATTACCTATATCAACCAAGAAACCTTAACCCTGTTCGGCAAACATGAGGCAACGCTTCGTTCCGTGTGGTCGGGCTTTACGGCCAGCGAAGATTGGTTAATAGGACGTTGTATTGATGAGTTTCATCGTAATCCGGCTCATCAACGCCAACTGCTAGGTGATCCTAATAACTTACCTTATAACACCGACATCACGATTGGTGATCTGAAAATCGCACTGAATGTTGCTGCAATACGAGATACTCAAGGCAATTACATTGGTAATACGCTGGAATGGCAGGATGTGACTGAAGAACGGGCAAAAGAAGAAGAAATTGGCCGCTTAGCATCTGCCGTTGAAGGCATGACAACAAATCTGATGATGGCCAATAAAGATGGCATTATTACTTACCTCAATCCGTCACTTAGCAGCTTATTAAAAGAGCGAGAAAGTGATCTTCAACGCGTACTGCCAGGATTTGATGCCAGTAATCTTGTAGGCAAAAACATTGATATTTTCCATAAGAACCCAAGCCACCAGCGCAACATTATCGCCAATCCAGACCGACTCCCCTTTACGTCGGACATAAAAGTTGGTGGGTTAGAGTTCAAATTGACCTGTATTGCGATGCGTGATGCGCAAGACAATTACATTGGCCCTGCATTGCAATGGGAAGACATCACCGAGCAACAAGATGGTCAACGTCAAGTTGAGGCGCTGATACAAAGGGCGATTGCTGGGGATTTAAATGAGCGCATTGATACCACTGTCTACAGCGGTTTTATGAAAGAGCTGGGTGATGGCATCAACAGCTTGCTTGAAACCATTGTTGAACCACTTGGACAGTGCATTGATGTGATGAGTCAGGTTGCGGATGGTGATCTTAACCAAAACATGTCTGACAGTAATCAAGGGGAGTTTGGCCGTTTGTCTGAAGCGGTGAATACGTCGATTCTCAACTTGCGCAATATGGTTGATAAAATCACCCAATCATCCGCTCGGGTTGCCACTGCATCAACGGAAATTGCGGATGGAAACAATGACTTAAGTCAACGTGTGGAAGCGCAAGCATCAAACTTAGAAGAAACGGCAGCCAGTATGGAAGAGATGACTGCAACGGTTCGTCAGAATGCAGATAACGCAAAAGGTGCCAACACGCTTGCGGATGATGCGGCGAAAAAGGCCAGCAAAGGCGGTGATGTGGTAGGTCAAGCGGTGGCTGCTATGGCTGAAATCAATACTGCAAGTAAGAAGATTGCAGACATTATCGGCGTGATCGATGAAATCGCTTTCCAAACTAACCTATTGGCATTGAATGCGGCTGTGGAAGCGGCAAGAGCCGGAGAGCAAGGCCGTGGGTTTGCAGTGGTAGCAGGCGAAGTTCGTAACCTTGCGCAGCGCAGTGCGGCGGCGGCTAAAGAAATCAAAGGCTTAATCAAAGACAGTGTTGAAAAAGTAGATGAAGGCTCTCGTTTAGTGGATGAATCGGGAGAGACTTTAAATGAGATTGTTGACGCGGTAGCGAAAGTGACAGAGCTGATTGCTCAGATTGCGTCATCCAGCCTTGAACAATCAACCGGTATTGATGAAATCAACCGTGCTGTTGCGACGATGGATGAGATGACCCAGCAAAATGCGTCCTTGGTAGAAGAAACTTCGGCGGCAAGTCAGTCACTAAAAGATGAAGGTAAAGAACTGCTTAACCTGATGAATTTTTTCTCAACCGACAACAACATCACCACATTTGAATCAAAAAAGCAGACTAAAGACACTGGGCAAAAAAATAATGTACGAGAGCTCCGGTCGACCCGAGTCGCCAACACCAACTTCAAAATGAATGAGGAAGGAGACGAATGGGAAGAGTTTTAACTCGTACGGAGCAGATGAATGTGGCATCGCAACAAGAATTTGAGCTGACAGATAAAGACTTTAAGTTCATTCAGTGGTTTATGCACAAAACTGTTGGAATTTATCTGTCAGATAGAAAGCGGGCCATGGTCTATGGCAGAGTCAGCCGTCAATTGAGGCGGCTGGGTTTGTCTCGTTTTGAGGAATATCGTGAGTATATTGAGCGAGATGAGGAGGAAAGAATCCACTTCATTAATAGCCTTACCACCAACAAAACCGAGTTCTTTCGTGAGTACCATCACTTCGAGTTCTTAGAAAAAGTTTTGCTTAGAGAGTGGCGTGAGCAAAGTGAGAAGAAGCTCCGAATGTGGTCGGCTGGCTGTTCTACAGGGGAAGAGCCATACAGTTTTATCGCTTCATTATATTGCTCTGGGGCATTTGACTCGATTGAAGAGTTGGACTTCTATGCCACTGACTTAGATACCGCGGTATTAACGAAAGCACAACAGGGTGTCTACGATGCAGACACGATTAGCAGTATTCCTACTCAGTATTTAAAAAAATGCTTTGTGAAAGGAAAAGGAAGTAACGCAGATAAAATAAAAGTCATTAAGGGGTTGCAGGAGTTAGTTCAATTTAGACAACTGAACTTGCTCGAAGAGTGGCCTTTTGAAAAGCAGTTCAATCTGATTTCTTGTCGAAATGTCATGATCTATTTCGATAAACCGACACAAGAAGCGCTGATCACTCGCTTCCATCAAATGCTTAAGCCTAATGGAATCTTATTCATCGGTCATTCGGAAAGTGTAGGGGCATGTGCTCCGCTGTTTCACCATCTTGGGCACACCATTTACGTTAAACAATGAGGCGTCCAGATATGATCCATAGCGCAGAGAAAACACCTTATAACAACACCCACTACAGCCGATTTTTTCATCCGGTACGAGAGACGCATATCGTAAAAGTGAATCCTGGAGGTTTGTATTGCACCTCTGAGAAAGAGCTGATTTGTACAGGTTTAGGCTCTTGTGTTGCGGCTTGCATGTGGGATGAAGAAAATCGCGTTGGAGGCATGAATCATTTTCTTCTTCCGTTTGACAACCAAAACCAAGCAAGGCACTGGCACCCGGATGAAATTGTTTCTACAGCATCACGTTATGGTAGCCATGCCATGGAACTGCTTTGTAACACGCTCATTTCAAAAGGAGCGAATCGCAGCAATCTCAAAGTAAAGCTATTTGGTGGGGCGCAGATGCTTGGTCGTTACTCAATGATAGGCGCCAAGAACGTCGAATTTATTCTCGCATACGTTGAGCAAGAAAACTTAAATGTTCAGGCTCATGATCTTGGAGGTATGGAGCCAAGAAAAATTATGTTTGATCCATTAACAGGGAAAGCATGGTTAAAACGTATTCCATTTAACGAAGTTCATCAGGTTCAGCATCAAGAAGAAAAATACGCAAGTGATTTAGACAAGGAAAGCCATCGTCCTCACGATGATGATGTGGAGTTGTTTTAATGAAAAAAATCAAAGTACTGATTGTCGATGATTCACAAGTATTCAGGGCGTTGCTGGCCCAGTTGATCGATTCTGATCCAGAACTTGAAGTGGTCGCTACGGCTGAAGATCCCTATCAAGCGCGTGAAATGATCAAAGTACACAATCCTGATGTACTGACGCTTGATATTGAAATGCCACGCATGAATGGCGTGCAGTTTCTAAAAAACTTAATGCGTTTACGGCCCATGCCTGTGGTGATGATTTCAACATTAACTCAGCATGGTGCAGAACCAACCTTGCAGGCTTTAGAGCTCGGGGCGGTCGACTATTTTCCAAAGCCAGATGCGGATCGAACGGCAGAGATGGTGGATTATAAATCTCTTGTTATTGAAAAAATTAAAACCGCCGCAGGTGCAAACGTAGCACACAGTGAAAAAGTGGTAGCAGTACCTAAAGCCATACATGTTCCGAGTAAAACAAAAATGGAAGTGATTGCTATTGGGGCGTCGACGGGAGGAACGGAAGCAATCAGGCAGGTATTGTCTGCACTGCCTGCTGGATTACCACCTATCATTATTACTCAACATATCAGTGCTATGTTCAGTGGATCTTTCGCTCAGCGCTTAAATGAGCACAGTGCTTTCCCTGTTCAGGAGCTGACTTCACAACGTGCCCCCTTAATACAAGGGCATGCCTATTTAGCTCCGGGAGACAAACACCTCACTATTATCAGAAGAGGTAGCCATCTCTATTGCCAGCTTGATGATCGTCCCCCTGTAAATCGACATAAACCTTCCGTCGATGTCATGTTTGATGCCGTCGCTGAAACGGTAGGTGAGAATGCAGTTGCCGTGATTCTCACCGGAATGGGACAAGATGGTGCAAAAGGAATGTTACGGATGAAACAGCGTGGGGCAAAAACAATTGCTCAAGACAAGCATTCATGTGTTGTTTGGGGAATGCCAAGGGTAGCCACGGAGATTGGCGCGGCGCAGCAAGTTGTCGATCTTAATCATATACCACAAGCCATTTGTGACCTATTACAAGCAACAGATTAACGGATGGACGAGAGGCTTAATAATGAATATAAAAATGTTGGCAAAACAAAAAAGATATGCGCTCTGTCTGGGCTTACAAATTTCCTTGTTGTCATTTGGGTTGTTGTACACCAGCTCAGTATGGCTAGTCATGATCATGGTTCTCGTTGCAGCTATTCCGTGGTTTACCCTACCGCTCTCAAATTCAAATGCAGTTAGTGCAGAAAGTTCAACCATCGACAGAGGAGCCGATGACACCACGGATTTTAGTGTGTTGCGTAAAACAGATCCCGTACTCAACACGCTTAATCATCAGATTGAAAGCACGTTAGATAAGCAGCGAAGTGTGGTTGATGAATCGGTAGAGACGCTCAATACCAGTTACTTTGAAATGCAAAAGCTGGCAGAAACCCAAGGGCATGTGACCTCTGTGTTGGTTGATAGCTTACTGGGTAATCAAAAAAGTGAATTCGACATAACGCAAGTACTCCCCAAGACGGAAGCCATTATTACCCAGTTTGTTGACACCCTAATCAATATTTCTGAGAAAAGTATCTCCGCAGTGCACAGCATTCACGATATGTCAGAAAAGCTCGATACGGTGTTTAAACTATTGGAACAAGTTAGGGGGTTATCAGAGCAAACAAACCTTCTTGCCTTAAATGCCGCCATTGAAGCTGCTCGTGCTGGCGATCATGGTCGAGGATTTGCTGTGGTTGCTCAAGAAGTGCGTAACCTTTCCGTTCGTGCTGAAGAGCTAAATAACCAAATAGAACATGAAATCAGCATTGCTCAAAAAACAGTGGTGGAAACCAATAAAACTGTTGGTGAAATGGCCTCGATTGATATGACTGATGCTATTGAATCAAAAGAAAAAGTAGACAACATGCTGCGTGGTGTTCAGCGCATTAATGAAGAAGTGGAAAAAGAAGTCCACAAAATCAAAGGCGTGGGGGATGAATTACACATCCATGTCGATAACGGAATTCGAGCATTACAGTTTGCCGATATTGTGGTGCAGCAGGGTGATTATGCCAAAGAATCTTTAGCCTTTTTAAGCGCTTTGAAAGAGACGGTTCAGCAGCTCGCTATGGCTGAACTTACCCCCGCAGAATTTACCTCTGCAGTAGAAGAATTGTATCAACAACTCGAAAACCGAGGTGCGCCAGCAGCCTCTCAGGTCAGTATAGAAGAAGGTGAAGTAGAACTTTTCTAAGGAGAAATTATGACAGTAGAAGCGCAAGTCGATCCGAATAAGAAGGAAGTGGTCATTGCTATAGAGGGAGCCTTTGGTTTTAGTCTGGTTCAAGATTTTCGTCGCTGCTACTCCGAGCGCCGGGATTACCGTTTTACTCTTGATCTACGTAAAGTGGACTATATCGATAGTGCTGGGCTTGGGATGCTGCTGAACATGCATAACTATCTCGATCAGGATGATGGCATGATTCGTATCACCAACACTTTGCCTCAGGTGAGAAAGATCCTGTTGATATCGCGATTTGATAAAAAATTTCAAATCGAATAGTGAGGGGGCTCAATGCGCGTATTAATTATTGATGATCATGCGACCAATCGAGAGTTGTGTCGCTTTATGCTCAACCACATGGCAGACCATATTGATACGTTTGAAAATGGTGAAGGTGTGGTTGAAGCCATGAAACAGATGGAAGCCTTACCTGATGTGATTTTGCTGGATGTCATGATGCCAGTAAAAGATGGCTTTACCACTGCCCACGAAATACGTCAGGCATTCCCCGAACAACATATTCCAATCATCTTTCTTACCGTTTTAGACGACCATGATTCTTTTGAGCGTTGTTTGTCTCTTGGAGACGACTTTATTCTTAAGCCTGTTGAACGCAGTGTGCTACTGGCAAAAGTGCAGGCGCATTATCGAATTGTTCGCATGCACAATGAAGTCACTGATCAGCGTGATGAGCTGCAGCATTTCCACGAGCAGGTTCGCTACGATTATGCCATCGCAGAGTCTATTTTTACGAACCTCATGGACGAAATGAGTTCTCAGCTCAAAAAAATCTATGGCATTGAATACATCTCGACACCGTCGACCATCTTTAATGGTGATCTGATTGTTGTGGCTAACCGGCCTCATGGCGGCGTTTATGTGATGATTGCAGATGCCACAGGACATGGTCTTCCCGCCGCGATATCGGCAATTCCCGCTACTCGTGCTTTTTTCTCTATGGCTGAGAAAGGGTTGTCTCTGGGTGAGATCGTTGTGGAAATCAACAACTCATTAGTGAAGTTTCTGCCAATGGGGATGATGCTTGCCGCCAATATTTTTGAAATTCGGGCGAACGGATTTGAGGTGACATGGTGGGGTGGTGGGCTACCGGAGGCGTATATTCTCGATGCGGATGGCTCGATTGTTCGCCGACTTATTTCAAACCACATGCCACTTGGCGTGCTTAAGCCCGAAGAATTTGAAACCAATCTGACTCATTTTAAATTAGAGCCGGAGCAAAAAATCATTTGTTATACCGATGGCATCATTGAAGCGATGAACACCGAAGGCGAACTGTTTGGTCAAGAGCGACTGGAAAATGTATTGGTAAGTGGTAAGCCTATTATTCCAACCTTGTATGAAGCGGTCAGTAAATTTGCCAATAAATCGGTTGGGGATGACTTATCCATTCTTTCCATGCAGTTCCCGATTTCAAATGCCCATGATGCGACACCGTCGAAGGCTACCCACTATATGAGCCACATTCCTACTCAATCGACATTGCGTTTTACTGGAGCAGTACTGAAATCTGTCACCATCATGACGGAAGTGCGTCAGTTCTTAGTCGGGATAGTTAATGGTGGAGCTCATTTAGATTTAGTGTGTTCGGTTTTGTCTGAGTTATTTGCCAATGCGGTTGAGCACGGATTACTCAAACTGGATTCAAAGATAAAAGATGAGCCCGATGGATTTTTCGCTTTTTATCAGATGAGAGAAGAGCGTTTACAGGCACTCGATGATGATGTCTGGGTTTGCTTGAGTTTAGATTATCACCCAGAAACTAAGCAGTTGAAGATGACTATGGAACACAATGGTGAAGGCTTTGACTATGATAAAGTAATGAAGCTTGATAAATCCTTGACGCATGGACGTGGTATTGTTCTTGCTTCGGAACTTTGTGATTCGATAAGGTATTCAAAAGAAGGGAAACAGGTCGAGGCGATATACAGTTTTGACGCCAAACATCACTTCCCAAGCTCGATGTAACGAGTATTTTTACAGTGTAAATAGGGGAAGAGGTGACGTAGGCCTGAATTTGTTACACATATGATACTGTTATCGAAGTGATTCAAATACACTGGTACCAAAGTAGTATTTTTAGAACGAACCTCTCGAAATATGCTTGGGTATATTTACAGGATGTTGAGCCATCACAGGTAGTTGTATGTGGAAGCAAATCGTCAGTTTATCTGATAATAATCAGGCAGTTGTTGCAAAGTTATCTCCGGATATCACAGTCAATGCCAGTTTCGATGACTCAGGCTTAGCAGAAGCTCTGGGTGAGATAGGTGCTGGCGATTTTTATGTGCTTCAGGATGAACTAACTCGCTTTATTAATTTCGCTAAAGACATGAAAGGTGAAGCTTACGTCGGCCTTAACATTGCAGAAATACGCGATGCTCAAGTTGAAGTTATTCTTAGCGAACACGATATGTTAGCCAGTATGATGGTGACTGGTGCATATAAAGGTAAGCCGTTACGTGGGCCTCAAATTGTTCAAGCGCTAGCCACAGCCAGTGTGGCCAAAGGCATCAATAAACTGGCACTCAAGAAAGTGTTGGTGATGAGCCATCAACTTAAGCCCGGGGAAACGTTCACTCAACCTGTCGCAAAAGGGAAAGACCCGATTCAAGGACAGGATTCCAAATTTATTCCTATGGTTGAAGACCCAACCAAGCAGATCCTAGCGCCAAAAGAACACGATGATGATGGCAAAGTGGATATGCTGGATTTAGGCGAAACCATCACGGTTGATATTCACCAGCCTTTAATGAAACGAGTACCTGCGACCAAAGGTGTGCCGGGAATGACGGTGCAAGGCAAAGTGATTCCACCTAAACCAGGTAAAGATCAAGTTCTCAAGGCAAGCAAAGGCTCAGTCATTTCTTCTGAAGACCCAAATATGTTGGTAGCCGCTGTTTCTGGGATGCCCGTAATCAAAGAACGTACCGTAGAAGTGGAAGATGCACTTTGTCTGCAGACGATTGGTGTTGCGACTGGCCACGTGAAATTCAAAGGCAATGTGGTTGTTCGTGGTGACATTGAGTCTGACATGGTGGTTCGCGTCACGGGGTCCTTAACCGTTGGTGGTTTTATTGAATCAGCCGATGTGCAAGTGCAAGGGGATGTCGCCGTCGCGAAAGGCATCATTGGCCATACAGTGTCGGAAGGTGATAAAAAAAGCTGTATCGTGAAATCTGGCGGTACTATTACCGCTAACTACGCTCAGTATTCCGAGTTACAGGCAGCTAAAGACATTGAGTTAGCTGTCCACTGTATGAGTAATGAATTGCGCTGTGGTAATAACTTAACTGTGTGCGACAAAACAGGACGTCAGGGCACACTAAGTGGTGGCATTGCGAAGGTGGGAGGTAAGATTAGTTGTGTGAATCTCGGTGTAGAAGGAGATACCGCGACACACGTGCACGCATTTGCTCGCTATCAAACGTTAAAAGATAAGCAAGCAAAACTGAAAGAGCAGTATACGCAAGCCCAAGAAGCCACGATGAATGTTGTTCGCAAGGAATTGGAGTTTAAGAAAAAACCTAAAGCCGAGCGTACAGAAGAAGCTCAGAAGAAAATTGATGAAATGAAAGAGCAGTCCAATGCTCGCCTTGAACAAGCTAAGTTGGTTCGAGATCAAAATGATGAAGAGTTAGAACATCTACTGGTAGAGAATATCGTTGAAGCCAAAAATAAAGTGTTTACTCACGTCACAGTTCAGTTTGGGGAAGAAAAAGTCATTACCAAACGGACACATGGTGCGAGCAAGTTTACCTTCAACCAATTCGAAATTAAGTGTTGCTCATTGCTTGAAGATGAAGCGTTTGATGAAGATTTGTGATCTGCCGTGTTCATCATCTGTTTGAATAGAAACCGCGCATACAGCGCGGTTTTTTTGTCCTCAATTTCGAGAATGATGGTGTCGATTTGTCTCATCGACAGCAATATGAGCAATAAAAACAGAATGGTGACCCTAATGTCGAATTGGTTATCTAAACTGTTTGAAATAACTAAAACAATCAGGAGTTTAAAGATGAAAGCAACCTGGATTCCAATTGCTTTATCCGGCTTAGCGTTAAGTGGTTGTATGACCGAAGATGTCGAGAAACCAAAAGCAGTGGCGAAGCCTTTTCAAGTAACGGCGGCAGACAGTATCTATTTTGGTGGTGACATTCTGACAATGGCGGGCGATACACCGCAATACGTTGAGGCGATTGCGGTCGCTGGCGAGAAAATTGTCTATGCAGGTGGTAAAGAAGGCGCGATGGATTACAAATTCGGCAAGACTAAGCTTGTCGATATGCATGGAAAAACCATGCTTCCGGGTTTTGTTGATGCGCATAGTCATGTTTATGGTGTTGGCCTACAAGCCATGGTTGCCAATGTATTGCCACCTCCGGATGGTCAAGTTGACACTGTTGAAAAGCTGATTGATGTGCTCAAAGCATCTCAGCAAAGTGAAAGTGCAAAGCTGTTTACGCAAAAAACAGGTTGGATCTTAGGCTTTGGTTACGATGATGCGCAATTAGATCGTTACCCGACCAAAGACGATTTAGACAAGGTGAGTAAAGATAAACCGGTACTGATCATCCATACTTCTGGTCACTTAAGCGTTGCGAATTCAAAAGCGCTGGAACTTGCAGGTATTACCGCCAAATCAGAAAACCCTCGCGGTGGCATTATTCGCCGTATGGAAGGCTCACAGGAACCAAATGGTGTTCTGGAAGAAAATGCCCATTTTGCCATGGTGTTCAATCTGTCGAAAGGCATTGATCTTGAGCTGCAAGACATGATGCTGGAAGCCTCGCAGAAAATGTATGCTCAATATGGCTATACAACAGCTCAAGAAGGCCGTGCAACGGAAGAAGGCTATCAATCGATGAAGCGAGCATCGAACGATGGTCGATTGTTGATCGATTTAGTGGCGTATGCAGATATGGTGTCTAGCAGCGGCTTTATGGACTCTGAGTACAACAGCCCAACGTATACCAAACATTTCCGTATTGGAGGCGTCAAACTTAACTTTGATGGTTCGCCTCAAGGTAAAACCGCTTGGTTAACGCAGCCTTATTTCCACCCACCTCATGGTCAGGGGAAAGACTATGCTGGCTACTCAACCTTTACGGATGAGCAAGCTTACCAATATGTCGAAACGGCATTTAAAAATAATTGGCAAGTGCTGACTCATGCCAATGGTGATGCGGCGATTGAGCAGTTCATTGATGCGGTAACCAAAGCAAATGAGAAGCTGGGTAAGCTGGATCGTCGTCCTGTATTGATCCACGGTCAGACCATTCGTCAGGATCAAATTGATCGATTGGCAGAGCAAGGCATTTTCCCATCGTTATTCCCAATGCACACCTTCTATTGGGGCGACTGGCATGCAGAGTCAGTACTTGGGCATCCGAGAGCCGATTTTATATCACCAACAAAAGCGGTTCGAGACGCAGGTTTGATGTTCAGTACCCACCACGATGCGCCTGTGGCGCTGCCAGACTCGTTCCGAGTTCTAGATGCAACGGTGAACCGTACAACCCGAACAGGCAAAGTATTAGGGCCAGATCAGCGTGTTGATGCCTATACCGCATTACAAGCAATGACGATTTGGCCTGCATATCAGCACTTTGAAGAGGATTTTAAAGGCTCTATTGAAGTGGGTAAGAACGCTGATTTGATTATTTTGGATAAAAACCCGTTGAAAGTTGAATCGAAAAATCTGAAAAAACTGAGAGTGGAGCAGACGATTAGCCGAGGAAATGTGGTTTATCAGCGTCACTAATTCTGCGTTTCTCAATACGTTTAAACAGCAAGCATTTCGCTTGCTGTTTTTTTATCTTTTTCTCTAGGTGATTGTTTAATACTAAGGGGCGTCTTTTATTGTGTTTAATTCTCTCACAGTAAGAAAATGACCAATTAAATTGTTTGGTATTCTCGCTTGGTAGGAATACAGTTTGATTAGAAATATCGAATAACGATACAAAGCAGAATGAACACGATGAAGCAAAACGCCGGACAAGTTAACGAGAAAATTTTGCAGTTGCTTATGCAAGTTGCAGTGAATGATGAGCCAGTGACCGCAAAGGTTTTGAGTGAGCAACTGGGTGTGCCGATCAGCAGTTTGTACCGTCACCTGAAAATGCTCAAAGAATGGAACTTAATTGAAGAAAGTCCATACGACAAGACCTTGATCATCGGTCCGGCAGCGTTGCTACTGATGCGTAGCTATGAAACGAGCCCACACAACCTTGAAGCCGTTAAAGTTGTATTGACTCGGTTACAGAAACAAACGGGTGAGATGGCAGCGTTCATGGTGCCAGTTGGCTATCGCGCATTGTGCGTGAGCAGACAGGAAAGCATGCAAGCACTGAGGTGTAGCTACGTTGAAGGGCAGAGCCAGCCGCTTTTAAAAGGCGCATCATCTAAGGTGATGCTGGCTTACATGCCTGCGGCGCGGTGCGAAAAAATCTTGCGCTATTTTGGCCAAGAAAGCCAGCTGGACGCGTGGTACCAAGAGTTGGAGCAGATCCGTAACCAAGGTTATGCGGTGAGTACTTCTGAAATCGACCCTGGTGTTTCTGGTATCAGTGCTCCAGTCATGAAGGGAACTAAGCTCGTTGGTGCAATCACTATCATGGCACCCGTTCATCGTGTAGAAACCGATAAACAAAGGATCATTTTGCACGTATTACAGGCAGCTCGTGCGCTGCCTCCTGAAAGGTAATTCAACATGCTAGGCTTATTCAAACGAATCGCAACACACGGTCACGCTCCTTATAATCACCATGGCGCAGTACTATTAACCGTATGTGAGTCATATAAACCGATGACATTGGTGGAGTTTGAATTTGCCGAGCAAGCATTAGAATCAGTGGCGGATTGGTTGTATCCGGGAAAAAGCAGTCAGCCCTATTGTTTGGGTACGCACTTTGTGTTGTCTGATCACCAAGCTCAGCCATTACAAAATGAGCTTTCAGCGCGATTGGGTAACGGTCAGCTTCCGGTTGTTTTGACCAATGCTCATGAGACGGTCTTGCATGTGCTACCGTTGATCTCACATGCTCGGGTTGAAACTGGCATCGTCAGCATTGGTAACGATTTTCAGTTAAAACAATCGCTTGAGCCTCAGTTAGGCTCTGCCTACCATTTTGCCTTGGCGCGTTTTTCTGAGAGTCGTCTGTTTAGTTTAGGGATTGATCCTTCAAGGCAAAAGGAAACCATGTTGGAGTATGCAGAAGATCAAGGTTGTAATTGGATGACCAATGAAGAATGCAACTTCCGCCATCGGTTTCAACTGAAAAACCTACTTGGTGGATATATTGGTCATTGTGATCAGCTGATCATCGATATTGATTTAGAATCACTGCTTCCTAAAAATGGGGTAGACAGTCATCAACACCTTAATGTGCAGATGGTGCTGCGCATGATCCGTCAATGTATGATGTCGGGCAAGGTGAAGTACGTTCAATTGGTGGGCTGTAAGGACAAACACATCTACAGTCGAGCAACCAAACTGATTTTAGATAACCTAGCGACGATGATGCCAAGCCGTCCAGTTGCAGCGTGATGTGATTGGTATTATTTCTCTGCTAATTTCATGAACTTGCTGTAGGTACTTAAGCGTCCATTGATGTATTCCATGCCGCAATGGACGTTATTGTCTGCATTTCCGACAATTTGGTATTCGACAATGAACTCCCCGCTGATGACCTTAATAAACAGAAAACCCTCATTGATTTTCCATAGGCCTTGAAGCTTTTTTTCGCCAAATAAATCGACTTCAGTCAAGGTTCCATTGGGTTTGAGCTGAATCTGAGAAGAGAAGCCATCGATATTGACCTTAACCCAAGGCTGCGGGTGCACTTCATAACTGAGTATTTTCCGGCGTTTGCTGACCCATTCTTTGAGCTCCTTTTCTTGAGTCGGCGTGAGCGTCGGCAGATCTTCCATCTCGAGTAACGTGTGATGTTTTTCAAACCAGAATAGCTGTAGATGGAGAAGTTTCATTGGTATCAATGCGAGATAAGTTAAGAACAACAACGTCACTGTGCGCTATGGCCGGATTGAAGTCAACTAATGGGAGAAAAGACCACAGAATTCACTCGAGGGAATGAAATCTGTGGATTCCCCAAGCAGGGAGAATGATTTTCGCTATCGCAATCGTTTGATGTGACCGCTAGGTGGTAAAAAGCTTAGGAAGTTGCGCATTGGTACATGCTTGATTCAGGCGAACTTGTGCCATATGTATTTGTTCTAGCCAATGTTCATCTTGTGCCCACATTTCAATCACCAATGGTACAACGCAGTCCGTTTGTTTTAAGGTCTGGAAAATGGCATTAAAGTTAACGTCACCCTCACCGATGACCAAATCACGGAATTGTCCTTGATAGTTTGGGGTTACGCGATACGTGTCTTTGAGATGGATCTGTGCAATATGAGGCTTGCTGAGTGCCAGTTCAGTACAGACGTCATAATTCCAACCAGAAATATTGCCGACATCGGGGTAGGCGGTAAAAAATGGTGAATTGATTTGCCGATTTAGCACTTCGAATTTGCTCAAAGAGTTCAGGTAGTCGGTATCCATGATCTCAATGGCTAGCATGACACCCGCCCGCTCAGCCAACTGCGCCGCATGCTTCATGCCTTGAATAAAACGCTGGTGGGTCTCGTGGCTGGCTGTTTCGTAATAAACATCATATCCAGCTAACTGAATGGTTCGAATCCCCAGTTTATAGGCAAGTGCAATGGCTTTTTCCATGTGGATAACGGCTTGTTCACGAATCGCAGGATCGGCAGAACCAAAAGGAAATTTGCGATGTGCACTCAAGCACATGGAATGCAAAGGAAGCTCATATTGCTCGCATTGACGTCGAAGTTGGTAAATGGTCTGGTCATCCCAATTTAGGCGGCGACGGCGTTCATCGGATTCATCGATGGATATTTCAAGAAAGTCAAAGCCGAGCTCTTTGGTTGTGCGTAGTTTTTCGCTCCAACTCATGTCGTTCGGTAGTGCTTTTTCATACAAACCCACTCGGTGGCGTTGTAAGTTGTTAAACATATTGCCTCCTAGTTCCAGAAACGATGGATCTGTGCTTTTAGTGCCTCTGCCGTCTCTTTTCCTTTTTCTCCTGCTAATGCGCGTCCGGCAATAAAGGTTTTGGCTTGAATTCCTTCAAACAGATAAATATCTTCTGGGACAATACCACCGGTAATTGAAAGCTGAAGTCCCAAGGCAGACAACTGGCGCATGTTATCTAAATCATGTTCCGTCCAGCCGATTCCAGCCAGTTCGGCGTCACGCGAGCGATGGTAAATGGCCTGTGTAATGCCTAAATCAACCCAAGATTTGGCATCTTCCATAGTCCAGTTGCCATATATCTCGATTTGGATCTCCCCATTGAATTGATCGGCGACTTTTTTACAGGCGGAGATGGTTGCAATGTGTGCCGCGGCAGATACCGTAATCCAATCGGCTCCAGCTTCGAAGGCCATTTTGGCGAGAATGGCACCACCATCGGTGGTTTTCATATCGCACACTAAAATATGATCAGGATGATTGTTGCGTAGGGTGGAGACGGCGTTCATGCCTTCAGCAAACGCCAAAATCGTTCCGACTTCAATGACATCAACATAACTGTGTACGTTGCTGGCGACAGCGACTGCATCGCTGAGATTGGTTTGATCCAAAGCGATTTGGATAAGTGGTTTAGTCATGAATGTTATCCTTGAATGTTATGACGTATCACATCGGCTAAGCCGTTGCTGTTGTTATTGGTTGGACAAATGAGTTGTGCATGGGATTTGACGGTGTCATCGGCATTTTCCATGGCAACGCCGAGACTGGCGTATTGCAGCATTGAGATATCATTGTGATTGTCGCCTACCGCCATCACATGATTAGGGTGATATCCCAGTTCGGTCACGTATTCAGCCAGCCTTAAGCCTTTACTGTTCCCCTTGGCGGCGAAATCGATTCGGTTAGACCATGAGCGTTCGCCATTGAATTTGTCACGTATCCAAACGTTTTCTAGTAAACGTTCAACGGAGCTTGGCAGCCCTTCAACAACAAACTTCCACACATATTGAGTGCGATGAACTTCAGCGCTAAAGGAGTCCACTTTGTAGATGTTAGGCGGTGTTCGGCTAGGTGAAGCTTTCGCCCATTTTTCTAGCGCTTCCATGTAGGTGATTGGGTTAAAGTTTGAATACGTCATGGCGTCGGTGATGTACATCACCAGCTTGACCTGAAACTCTTTCGCCAACGCAATGAAATTGAGTGCGTCGTTTTTGTCGATGGCATTTTGCTTTAACACTTGGTTATTCTGATAATCGTAAACATACGTCCCGTTACAGCAAATAATGGGAGTGGTTAAGCCCAGCTCGTCGTAATAAGGGCGTGCTGCGGTATGGTGACGGCCAGTCACAATCACCACATGACATTTTTGCTGTGCGTCTTGAATCGCTTGTTTGACGTCTGGATCAATGCTGTGCTCATCGGTGAGCACGGTTCCATCTAAATCTAACGCGAGTACTTTATACATGTGGATTACCTTTGGCCGTAGTACGCATTTTCACCGTGTTTGCGCAGGTAATGCTTATCAGAAAGTTCGGGCTGAATTTTGATGCCGCTGTTCAGTGAGCGGGTGGCTAGCGCCATGGCAGAAATTTCTTCTAATACGACAGCATTGTTGACCGCATCATGCGCGTTTTTGCCCCACGAAAAAGGTGCATGGCCGGCGACAATAGCGCTGGGAACGGCCATTGGGTCTATTTTGCGTTGGCGGAATTCTTCCACGATGACTAATCCGGTATTTTTCTCATATTCCCCCGCAATTTCTTCGTGAGAGAGCTTGCGAGTACAGGGGATATCACCATAAAAATAATCGGCGTGAGTGGTGCCAAGCGCCGGAATATCAATGCCAGCCTGAGCCCAGATCGTTGCGCTACGTGAGTGAGTGTGTACTACGCCGCCAACATCTGGGAATGCTTTATAGATTTCGATGTGAGTGGCAGTATCGCTTGATGGATTCAGCGTTCCTTCGACGATATTGCCGTTCAAATCGACCACTACAATGTCTTCGACGCTCATACCATCGTATTCAACCCCAGAGGGTTTGATGGCGATCACTCCTTGCTGGTGGTCAATTTCAGATACGTTGCCCCAAGTAAAGGTAACCAAACCGTACTGAGGCAGTTTTAGGTTCGCTTCAAGGACACGTTGCTTAAGTTCGCTATACATGATTTCTCCTTAGGCATGGGTTGCCAGAGCATCATCAATCACATTGAATACATCCAGAACGCTACGACAGCGTCGCAGTTTATCAAGGTCGACACCGGTTTCACTCTCTTCATCATCGAGGACTTGGGTGACCTCCATCAGCCCTTCCATGTGTTCATCGGAAGAACTCCCAGCTAGTGTGATCAGTACGTCAACGGGCTCGTCTTCTCCTTCGAAATAGATAGGCGTTTCTAGTGTGACTAAGGCAAAGGCGGTCTTGATCACGCCATCTTCTGGTCTGGCATGCGGCAAGGCGAGGTTCGGGGCGATACAAATATAAGGGCCGAGCTCTTCAATGCTACTGATAATGGCTTGATGGTAAGAAGGGTGTATGGCACCTGAGGCGATCAGTAAGTCGGTGCCAATCTTGATTGCCTCACGCCAGTCTTTTGCTTGGGCCTGTAATTTGATGGAATGGTTATCGATTAATGACTGTTTAAGTCCCATTGTTCTATCTCCAGTGTTGGTGCCGGCCAAACCGGCACCTGAAGGTTTATTTTGCTTCTGCGAAGTTTTTATTAATGATGTCGAGTAACTCATCGCCGAATGAGTTCGGATTCAGCATGTTTTGCACCCCAAGCACAAACTTGCCTTCACCAGGCTCCATTTCTGCAGAAAGGTGTTTGGATGAAACAATGATGTCAGTGGTGGCGAGTTTCGATTTGTAATCGGAGACTGCACAAGAGTCCATGACATGAGGAATCCCTTTCTTCTCTAGGTATTTCCCTATCTTCATTTTCATCATCATTGAAGAGCCTTGACCGTTGCCACACACCGCAAGAATGCTGACAGGGCGAACGCCATCACTGGCTCGGATTGCTTGCTCAACCGCTTGAACAACTTCAGGCTCTTCGCTGATATCAACCGTTCCTTGGGCATCTTCTTCTGCTCGTAGTTTTTTCGAAGCGAAGAACATGTAGACCAAAGCGAGAGCAATCAATACAAAGAAGAACATTTTAGAGGCAGATAGCCCTTGCATAATTGGAGGGAAGACTAAGGCCCAGTCTGCCATTCCCATCCAACCGTTAAACTCGGTGCCGTATTGATTGAAAATATGGATTGCCCATGCTGAGCCAACGACTTCGATGATGCCCATCACGAAACAAATCTTCATGACGGCTTTCCAGCCACCAAAGTGATTGGCAAAGACACCGATGGTGGCATTGGAGAAGAACATAGGAATAAAGCCAGGGATGATCATGATTGGCGCATCAAATGCCAGCATGGCAAGCACGGCGGTGAATTGCCCGAGTGCGCCCCACATAAAGCCAAATACCATTGCATTTGGTGAAAAGGCGTAGATAGCAGCACAGTCAATCGCCAACACTGCATTGGGAATGACTCGCTCAGAAATTCCTTTGAACGCTTCAGATAGCTCAGCGACGAACATACGTACGCCCGCAACGATCACTTGAATGGCAACGGCAAACTTAAGGCCGGTTTCCAGAATGAAAATAGTCCAGTGTGTTTTTCCGGCCATTTCTTGCAAGTTATCAAGCCCGAAAGACAGCAGAATAATGCCAAAGAAAAAGGTCATGACAATCGCCGTTGCGGCAATACTGTCGTGGAAAATATGAAGCCATTTCGGTAATTGGAGGTGGTCAACACTGTCCTTCTTATCACCGAGTTTGGGCGCGACTTTTACCGCTATCCATGAGGCGATCTGTTGTTGGTGGCCAATCGAAAACCCTGCGCCACCAGTCACTTCTTCTGTCGGCTTAAACATGATGTTGGAAGAAATACCCCAGTAGAGCGCCATCAATATTGCAGAGTAGATGATGGTTTCCCACATACTTGCGCCTAAGACCAAGTAGAACACCGCAATGAGCCCAGCTTGCTGGAACATGATGTGCCCGGTCAACATGATGGTGCGTATACCAGTGAAGCGACGGAATAACACCAAAAGAATGTTAATGCCGAGCGCTAAAAGGACGGCATAGCCAACCCATGAGTAGTTGTCACCCATGGTTTCCATGGTTGCCATCATCGACGTATAAGGGTCAATGACTGAACCGGTTAGGCCGTGATATTCCGACAGCTTAGCAATCACAGGTTTGAAACCTGCGACCAAGGTACCAGCCCCCACTTGAACCAACATAAAACCAACGATGGTTTTGATGGTGCCTTTCAGGATGGTCGTTTTGTCTCTTCTGAGTAGCCAATAGCCAATAAAGGTTACTAAGCCCAGCAGCAATGGGGCTTTGGTCATGACTTGGCTGTAAAAAATATAGAAAATGTCGTAAAGGAACTCCATATCTTTACCCCTAGGATTAAGTTTTATTTTGTTGTGGTGTAGGTCAGAGCGATTTCAATTGGAAGGTTGAAATTTGCTCAGTATTTGCTCACAGAACAAACCTTAGCAATCAAAAGTAATCATTCAATGCTCATTTGTGATTATTTTGATATTTATCAATTTTGTCGCTTAAAAAACCATATAAATGGTAGGTTGATCACGTTGAAAAATATAAAATCCTTATTTTTCAGTTGGTTATACATTTGTGTGATTGAGGGCAAATATTTGTTGAGAGAGAAATTGACAATCGTTTGGATGATTAATAGAATCAAATTAAGTCAAAAATAATCACTAAGTAATCACTTGATGACAGAATAGGTGATAAACATGAATGAAGTACAAAGGCATCACGGTATCTTGTCGTTGCTGGAAGAAAATCAGACCATCAACGTCGCGCATATCATCGATGCGTTTAATGTCTCACCGGCTACTGCGCGAAGAGACATTTCAAAGTTAGATGAGTTGGGGAAGCTTAAGAAAGTTCGTAACGGTGCAGAACGTATTCAGGTTAAAAAGAAGAAATGGACTCCCCTTAATATCAACAGCACCGAGCATTATGAAGAGAAGTCTCTGATCGCCTTAAGAGCTGCCGCACTGTGTAAACCTGGCGATAGTGTCGTGATTAACTGCGGTTCAACTGCGTTTTTACTTGGCCAGAAGCTGTGTGGTGAGAATGTTCAGATCGTCACGAATTATTTCCCATTAGCGAGCTATTTAATTAATGAAGATCACGATGATGTCATCATCATTGGTGGTCAATATAACCGAGCACAGAATATTTTTTTAAACCCTTCCCCTGATTCATTGGGTGGTTATGCCGGCCATTGGATGTTCACCTCAGGCAAAGGGTTAACGGAAGCTGGGTTATATAAAACCGATATGTTAACTGCGGTTGCTGAGCAGCAGATGTTAGAACAAATCGATAAGCTGGTTGTTGTCGTTGATAGTTCCAAAGTCGGGCAACGGACTGGCATGCTTTTTTGTCCAACCAACAAAATCGACATAGTGATCACTGGAAAGGACGCTGATCCGAATGTGCTGAATGCATTGCAGGCACAAGGTACTGAGATCATCTTAGTGTAGTGATTCCTTCCTCCTAACGGGTTTAAACAACAAGTAATACAGGCTCACACTTTTATTTTCGATAAAGGTGTGTGGCTTCCTACATCCAAAATTTGTGAAATAAGAAGGTGTTGCTATATGAGCAAAGTAAATGAAATCACGCGAGAGTCATGGATCTTAAATACTTTTCCTGAATGGGGGACTTGGTTAAATGAAGAGATCGAAAATACAGAGATTGAACCAAATACCTTTTCCATGTGGTGGTTAGGTTGCACAGGGATCTGGCTTAAGAGTGAAGGCAATACCAATATTTCCATCGACTTTTGGTGTGGGACAGGCAAAAAAACGCAGAAAAATGCTTTTATGAAGCATCAGCATCAAATGATGCGTATGGGTGGCGTACGTGAATTACAACCTAACTTGCGGACATCGATTTTCCCGATGGATCCATTTGCCATCAAAGAAATTGATGCGGTAATGGCCTCTCATGATCATGCGGATCACATTGATGTCAACGTGGCTGCGGCGGTGCTTCAAAATTGTGGTGAGCATGTGAAGTTCATCGGGCCTCAAGCATGTGTTGATCTTTGGACTGGATGGGGTGTGCCAGAAGAGCGATGTATTGTGGCTAAAGTTGGGGACGTATTGGAGATTGGCGATGTGAAGGTTCGAGTGCTTGATTCGTTTGACCGTACCGCGTTAGTTACACTGCCGGAAGGAACTTCATCGACTGACAAAGCGATCCTCGATGGTATGGATGCTCGTGCAGTGAACTACCTGATTGAAACATCGGGTGGTTCGGTTTACCACTCTGGTGACTCTCATTACTCGAACTATTACGCTAAGCACGGCAATGAATATCAAATTGATGTTGCCTTACTTTCATACGGAGAAAACCCCCGTGGTGTCACTGATAAAATGACCTCTTCTGATATTTTACGCGCGGCTGAGTCACTTGATTGTGAGGTGGTTGTGCCTTTCCACCATGACATTTGGGCGAATTTCCAGAATGATCCACGTGAAATCGAAGTGCTTTGGAAGATGAAAAAAGAGCGGTTGCAGTATGGCTTTGCTCCATTTTTCTGGCAAGTGGGGGGGAAATATACTTATCCAACCGACAAGGGCCGAATGCATTATCAACATTTCCGCGGGTTCCGCGATATATTTATCGATGAGCCAGAGCTGCCGTTTAAGGCATTTTTGTAAATTGGTGAGTAAAAAAAGGGGGACTGAGGTCCTCTTTTTTGTATCTGGTGGATTTTTGAAGATGGTTTGAATGGTTACTGGTGTCTAGATGTGCAAAAGCTGGCATTAAAGCCAGCTTCTTTTCTTGGTTTAGCTCGTTACGACTTTTTTGTCCGTGCTTTTGTGTGAGTCTTTCCAGTATTGGATACGTACACGGTGTAACTGAGCTCGTCTTACTTTTTTCATTATGTCCCTCACGTTACGATAGGGCTCACTTTGAGTGAGTAACTAGCTGTTTTTACTATTTTTTACCAAATTAATGTAGTCGTGTTCCTACAAATTATCCACGATCTACTTCACATAAATGTATTTAACAACGATCACCTACATACATTTACGTGAACTTGATAACAGTTTGCGGCCGAAGGGTCAATGGCCTCATAGGAACTTCATGCAGAATTCATTCCGATGAGACATAAATGCAATCCAATCGTCACTAAACTGTCAACTTTTATGTAGGAGTGTAGTATTGGTCACCTTTTGTGAGAAAAAGTTCCATTTTTACATCAAGATTTATTATGGATATGCCGATACTGAATAACGAATAATCGTGTCTTTGGATCGTTAGGTGGCATTGTTTTGACTATTTAGCAGCATGGTATGCGACAAATTCGACGTATATCACCGTTTCAGCTTCCTAAAATGAACTGATAGGAGCTGTTCGGTTAAAGCGCTGACTTATAGTACTTTTTGGTGATATTCTTATCATCTTTGATCTATTTTTTGTATAGAGGTTGAACTGAATAGGGGCACACGAATTGGAGGCCAACTAAAATGGACATCGATTATGATTATCATGTGTTTCGAGAGCGCGTAGAACAAACGATTTTCTTTTGCGAGCAAGATGGTGTGTGTGCGAGTTACAAGGATCTCAAGTTTGCCAGTGTGTTCCAGCCCATTTTTGATCGCAATATGAATGTGCATGGTGTTGAAGCGTTAGTACGAATCAAAGATCAACATGAACAGTATTATCGCCCTGATCTCTATTTTCGCTCGATTGAGCAAGATGATCATGAAACGCTTTTTGTTACGCTGATGTGTGCCGTGCTCCATGTCTTGAACTTTGCACGCTCGAGTTATCGAGACTCACGGATCTTCATCAACGTTGCCCCTTCGATTTTTGAATTGGTTGCCAATGATCAGGCTGCGATTGATCATTTGGTTTCAAGCCTTGGTCGGCATCAGTTGACATCGGACCAAATCACATACGAAATCATGGAGCTTCAGGGGCGTGATGATGCTCGAATGGTGTCGGGGATCAGCAAGTTGGCTGAGCATGGCATTCGTATCGCTTTGGATGATTATGGTGTGCAATGTTCAACGGCTGAGCGTGCGAAAACCATTCAGCCTGATTACTTAAAGCTTGATCGCAGTATTATCATGACTGATCCGGAAAAGGTAGTAAGTAATATTTCTTGCGCGATTAAGCTTGCTGGACAGATTAATGCCAGAACGATTGCAGAAGGGATTGAGACAAAAGAGGTGCTGGATGCCTGCATGGATAATGGGGTGGATTATTTCCAAGGGTATTGGTTAGCACGGCCCGAAAAAGCACCGCCCATAGCACAGTGACATGAGATTTGATAAAGAAGGGGAGCATTTGCTCCCCTTCTTGTCTACTTATTTAAGCTGTTACAGTTGCGATGGCTTTTCTTTGCCACTGGCCCATGCGTACATTAGCTCAAGTGCGACAGTAGCCCCCGCTAATGCGGTGACATCACTGTGATCATATGGTGGGGAGACTTCAACCACATCCATACCGACAATGTTCATTCCGGCTAAGCCACGTAAGATTTTCAATACCTTGTCGGAGTTTAATCCCCCACAAACTGGGGTGCCGGTGCCCGGAGCAAATGCAGGATCAAGGCAGTCGATGTCGAATGTGACATAGACTGGCTTATCTGCAGTGATTTCGCGGATCTGTGCAACAATCTCTTCAGCGCTCATGTCGTTTGCTTGCATCGCATTGATCACGTTGAAGGCATGATCGCTTTGTTCGTATTCAGTACGAATGCCAATTTGCACGGAATGCTTGGCAGAAATTAAACCTTCTTTTGGCGCGTGATAGAACATGGTTCCATGATCATAGTTACTGCCATTCGCATAGGTATCCGTATGAGCATCAAAATGGATCAACGCCATTTCACCATGATGCTTTGCATAAGCACGTAAAATTGGCAGCGTGATAAAATGATCACCGCCAAGGGCTAACATGGTCTTGCCACTTTTCAGAATTTCAGCTGTTGCGGCTTCTAAGCGATAGGTAAAATCTTCTGCATCACCGCAATCGAACACCAAATCACCGGCATCAATCACGTTCATTTTTTCAAAGACGTTGAAATCCCAAGGGAATTTTTTACCTTCCCACGCTAAATTCACTGAGGCACGACGGATTGCGTCGGGGCCCATACGTGCACCCGGACGGCCAGAGGTCGCCATATCCAGTGGTACACCGAGTACCACCAAATCGGCATCAGCAGCAACCGCATTACGTATGTATGGTCGGCGCAAAAAACTCATTGAATTTGAATACAGCGAATAATCAGTTTTCGTAAACAAATCATTCATTTAAAAATCCTCTAGGTAGGTATAACCACGTAAACCTTGCTCAAGTTCTTCTAATACCTGATCTTGCTCATGGCTTGCAACGCGCTGGACAACTAACTCTTGGTAATTGGTGCGGATCTTGTCTACATCAATATGAACATAACGCATCATGTCTTCTACCGAGTCCCCTTCATCGATACGCTCAATGATGGATTGCCCTTGCTGGTCGACCGTTACAACCGCACTATGGGTATCACCAAACAAGTTGTGCATGTCTCCCAAGATCTCTTGGTATGCACCCACAAGGAAAAAGCCCATTAAATACGGTTTATCTTTATTCCATGCGGGAACTGGTAATGTTGTTTCAATGCCTTGACCTTCAACATAGTGCTCAACAGCACCATCTGAGTCACAGGTAATATCCAGCATCACTGCGCGGCGATCGTCTACCTCTTCTAAACCTGATAACGGCAACACAGGAAAGACCTGATCAATACCCCATGCATCTGGTAGAGACTGGAACAGAGAAAAGTTCACAAAGAACTTGTCTGCCAAACGCTCGTTTAACTCATCCAAAATTGGACGATGAAAACGGTTTTTCGTGCTCATTTGGCGGTTCAACTCATAATAAATTCTAAGTGAGAGTTGTTCTGCCCATGCACGCTGTTGCAAATTCAGCACACCTGTCGCGAATTGAGAATGGACCTCTGCTAAGTCACTTTGGGTGTCATTGTAAATCTCAATCAAAGCGCGTGCGTCACTACCATCTTGCAAGTTTTCCCAACTGCGCCACATGTTTTGTATAAGCGTTGGTGCATCGACTTCTGGTGCGATGACGGTTTCAGGATAATACGTCTCTGTACCGATCACGTTAGTGATCAACACCGCATGGTGCGCAGTAAGGGAACGACCTGACTCAGAAATGATCACGGGTTTTGGCTGACCATATTGCTGACACACATCACCTACGGTGTTCACGATATTACGAGCGTATTCAATTAAGCCGTAGTTCATTGAGTTCGAGGACTGACTGCGAGTGCCATCGTAATCAACCGCTAAACCACCACCGATATCAAAGAAATCAATTTTGGCCCCCATTTCACGCAATTCACAGTAGAAGCGTGCTGATTCATTTACACCATTACGGATATCACGAATGTTCGCCATTTGTGAACCAAGGTGGAAGTGCACCAGTTGCATCGCATCCAGTTGTTGCTCTTGTTTTAGGCGTTCGATCACGGTTAATACTTGCGAAGCAGACAAACCAAATTTGGACTTCTCACCACCACTTGCTTGCCATTTTCCAGCGCCTTGAGAGGCCAAACGAATTCGTAGCCCCAAGCGCGGGTTTACGCCAAGGCTTTTTGCTTCTTTCAATACCAGATCAAGCTCAGACAGCTTCTCTAATACGATGAAAACTTTGTGGCCTAATTTTTCACCAATCAGTGCAAGACGAATGTATTCGCGATCTTTGTATCCGTTGCACACAATGACTGAGCTGGCTTTTTGTGCCAGTGCCAATACAGCGAGTAGTTCAGGTTTACTGCCTGCTTCTAACCCAAGTTGTTTGGTTTCAAGTTGTGCTTGGCTGGCAAGTATTTCGTCTACCACTTCTTTCTGCTGGTTCACTTTAATTGGGTAAACCAACAGGTAGTTATTCGGGTATTGGTACTCTTCAATCGCTTGGTTGAATGCCTGACAGATATTGTGCACGCGTTGGTGCAGGATCTGCGGAAAACGGACCAATACTGGCAGGTTCAGCTGTTTTGCTTCCAGTTGGTTAACGATTTGGCTTAAAGGTACTTGGTGCGTTTTATCACTGGTTGGAGAAACATACACTTCACCCTGATTGTCGATGCCGTAAAAGCCTTGGCTCCAGTAATGAACGTTGTAATCAGCGCGAACGCGGTCTAATTTGGATGGTTGTTCCACATCTAATCTCGCTAGAACAGAGAACGATACCAATGCGTTAGAAGTATTCGATTGGTATTAAACGTGAATCAGAAAGGCCTGAAATCACCCCTGACGCCTACAAAGATAGTGGTGTGGCGTCGGGCGCATTAACGGACAAAAAGCCAGCAGAGTCTAATGAATAAATTTTGTCGTCACGATTATTAATCGATGAGTTGTTGGATGTGCCGCATCAGCGCAAGAAACGGCATTGATTCTTGCGCTCAGTGATAAAAATTAGGTTTACGCGGCGTTCAATTGCAGGGCTAGATCACGGCCATTTCCGCGGAATTTGTCAATTGTGGCTGCGAAGTTTGCAGAAACATGGAGTAGGCGAGAATCCGGGTGATCGGCAATGTAATGGGCTTTTTCGCTGTCATTTTGCAGCGTATCCCACTTGTGATGGATGTCGCGGGCAAAATGCAAAACAGCGGCTAATTTGGGAGAAACCTCGGCATCTCGTGGATCATGAAAATGCTCAATGGCATCCACCATCTTGGCTGGGAACTTCCATGTTTTTGCGAGTCTGGCGCCGAGCGTGGGCGCTGAAATATCGAGCAATGCTTCTTGTACGGCTATCGGGTCGGCGCCAGCTTCCACTTGTTGCTGAATTCTGACCGCATCATCAGGTACAAGGGTGTGAATCATCAGTTCACCAATGTTATGCAAGATGCCAGTGGTGAAGACTTCATTGCTGTCAGAGCCAATCTCTTCTGCCAGCTTGCTAGCAATCACTGACACTTCAAACGTATCTGTCCAGTACTGCTCTAAATCTAAGGTTTTCAGTTTAGGGAAGGAGCTGGAAAGCACGGAAGCCACCACTAATGTGCGTACTGGCCCCGTTCCTACTCGCAATAATGCTTCATTGATTGAAGAGATGGTTTTAGTGCCACCAAAGTGGGCAGAATTTGCCATGCGGAGCAGGCGGGCACTTAACACCTGATCCATCGCGATTTTATTGGTTAACTCGCCAAAATTTACATCATCCTGATTCACCATATCTAACAGCTCTTGCAGTACTTTCTGAATTCTGGGTAATTCGTTTAGACGAGAAATTAAGTCCGGGTGACTCATAATAATCTCCATTCTGATGCTGTGTTTAGGGTCTTAAATATGGGTAAATAAACTATAGGTAGGAAATGAAATTAATACAAAAGCATCAGAAAGGTTAATTGTTTAGCTGGCTATGACGCTGCTAACGTATGATGAATTTGCTGCTCTATCGTGTGGAACCGATTCGGTAATTGACGGTGATTTTTTTGAATCAGATATAAAGCTTCGACGACAGGATCGGTCGGTTGGTGAACGGTTAGATCTGCTTTATCAGAAAAGTTTTCTAGGACACTTTGTGGCAGTACCGTGAATCCTAATCCTTTTGAGATAGGCAATAAGATTTGGCTCAGTTGATTGATATAACTTCGAGTGGGTATCGCATCGACGTCAGTATTCATAAGATTTTCATCACGACACTGTGCAAAATAGCGAGTGAGATAATGGTGGGCGTCGGGATGACGAATAAGCCCAAGTTCTCTCAATTTTTCTGGTGTGATAGCGGTTGCGTTGCAGTGTGGTGGCAAAATCAAGCATAAGGGTTCGTTGGCTAGAAAGACGACTTTCAATCTTGCATCGTCAGGCTTGTGCGTGACGACTCCCATATCCAAACTGCCTTCAATGATCCCCTTGATGATTTTATGATTGGGCGCAGCCTCTAACTCTATGATCAGATTGGGGTATTTACATTGTAAATCCAATAACGGGGCATAGAGTGATAATGCGACGGCGCCAGAACTTGCGAGTTTACACACTCCAGCGAATGGGTCATCAAAGGCAAGCTGGGTAAATAAGGCGTGTTCAGACGCTTCGCACTGCTTGGCGTATTGATAGACTAACTTGCCTTGTTCTGTCAGCTCAAAACGTTTCTTTTCACGCTGAATCAACAGGTGGCCGCAAGCTTGTTCTAGTTTTTGGATATGTTGACTGACGCCTGGCTGCGTCATGTGTAGAGTGTCAGCGGTTTTCGTAAAATGGCCAACATCGATTAGGGTTTTAAATGTGTTAAGCCAGAGTGGATTTAGCATCGGATTTTTGATAACAAAAAATTATTAAAATAAGAATATATGATAATTTCCTGTTTGTTAACGTCTTATCTAACATAAACCTCATTCAAGGGGCAATGTCGCCCGCTTTTGAACGAGGTTAAATATGTCTACAGCATACCCAAGAGCATTTTCCCACATTGGCATTTCGGTGCCGGATTTAGAGGCTGCGGTTAAGTTTTATTCAGAGGTGTTAGGTTGGTACGTGATTATGCAGCCAACAGAAATTACTGAAGACGATTCAGCGATTGGTGAAATGTGCACTGATGTTTTTGGTGCAGGTTGGCAACGTTTTCGAATTGCACACCTTTCTACCGGGGATCGCATTGGTGTGGAGCTTTTTGAATTTAAAAATCAGGAAAACCCAGAGAATAATTTTGAATATTGGAAAACCGGTGTTTTTCATTTCTGTGTTCAAGATCCTGATGTCGAAGGTCTGGCGGAAAAAATTGTAGCTGCAGGGGGTAAAAAGCGCATGAAAGCTCCGCGTTACTATTACCCAGGGGAAAAGCCATATCGCATGATTTATATGGAAGACCCGTTTGGCAATATTCTTGAAATTTATAGCCACAGTTACGAGTTGCATTACGCAGCTGGCGCATACTAAGGGCGAGCTATCTTTGTTAGCATTTTAAAATAGTGTGCCTCTAGCGAGCATTTACTGATACTATCGAGCACGAATAGTCGGGGAGCCAACTGACCATGTCATTGGCTGAGATCGCATTGCGAGACCCGTTGAACCTGATTCAGTTAGCACTGACGTAGGGAACTATTGACGCGACTTTGTGTTGCGAAGTGCTTGTCATTGTTGGCGAGCCATCAGTTCTTTACGTCTTGTTGTAGGAGTAATTATGCTGCCACAAGACATGACCCCCATAGTTCTTACCATTGCCGGATCCGATAGCGGAGGTGGTGCGGGCATTCAAGCCGACATTAAAGCGATTTCTGCCTCTGGAGGGTACGCTTGTTCTGTGATCACCGCCATTACCTCACAAAATACTCAAGGGGTGACGGCGATTCTACCAATTCCTGTTGAGCATGTTGCGAGCCAGTTAGACGCGGTATTTCAAGACTTAAATATCGTTGCTGTGAAAGTGGGCATGTTGGCCGATGCGGATATTATTCGTGTGGTGGCAAACAAAATCACTCAATATCAGCCTCACTTTGTTGTTGTTGACCCGGTGATGGTTGCGACCAGTGGCGATATGTTATTGCATGATTCGGCTATCGACACTTTGAAAAAAGAGTTGTTACCACTGGCTGATCTGATCACGCCGAATTTGCCAGAAGCCGCTGCTTTAACAGGCCTCGCTTTACCTGATAATGAAGAACAAATTGGTGAAATGATTGTGCCGCTTCGCCAACTGGGTGCGAAAGCCATTTTGCTCAAGGGCGGCCACTTTGAGCAAGATGAAAGCAGTAATGATGTGTTGATTGAGGGAGAGGCGATAGACGTACTGCGCTGCAAACGGGTTGCAACCAAAAATACCCACGGAACCGGGTGTACACTCTCTTCCGCCATCGCTTCCTATTTGGCTCAGGGAAACCGGCTACATAAAGCCGTGTATTTGGGTAAGCAGTACATCACACAAGCGATTACGCATGCGGATGAACTGAGAGTAGGGCAGGGACATGGCCCTGTAAACCATTTCTTTACTGGACATATCAATGTTCGTTGATTCAGTTGTAGCGCTGGTTCACAGCGCTATGAAACCTATTCTGATCTTGTTTTGGCAATCGCTTACTCGTTTTACTTATAAGTGTTTTGATCTTTCCGCGAATTGACATCGAGTTGATAATTACCTTAATACCATCCACTACCATTCGCTAATGGTTCTACTGGTGAACGTACAAGTGTAAATTCGGTTGGTGTAACGTGAATACTCTGATTAATAATAAGCGACATGGTCTGATATTACTGGGCTGTTTTCTGACATTGATAGGGCCATTGGCTCTGACTGTCAGCCACATTGATTTGCTCGATCCCGTTTCTGATTCAACCGGTTTTCTTTTTACGCTTCTTACGGATTCGGCGGGCAGTAAAGGCTTTTTGTTGACACTGGTTGTCCTGTGCACACTTTGTTTACGCTTAAACCTAACCAAACGAGAAATCTTAAGTAAGTTACTTCAACTGGGTGTGATTTTAGTGCTGTGTTTTGCGAGCAAAACTGGCCTTAAAATGGCGACGGAGAGCCCACGTCCATACACTCAATTGTTAGTGAACCAGCTCCTTATTCCTCAGGCTTCGCACTTCTACAACCTAAGCTCGGATCAACAGAACGAAGTGATTCAAACGGTGTCGACCAAAGTGAGTCCATGGCGTACTCATCATTGGTTAGGTGAAACGGATTACTCATTCCCATCAGGCCATACGATTTTTGCATCCATTTGCGTGGCTTTCTTCGCGGGACTATTTTTGCAGCATAAACGTTATGCGAGTGCTGGTGTGATCTTGTTGTGGGCATTAGGCGTTGCGTATAGCCGTTTATGGTTAGGGATGCATCGACCGGTTGACCTCGTCGGTTCCGCAATGTTTGTGGCTTTGGTGTATGCGCTAGTGCCGGAATTCAACTTGTTAGCCGACCGAGTCATGCAAAAACTACCCAAAAACTGGTTGCATGGTCTATAAGTAGTATTAATGTCACTTTGAGATAGAATTCGATAATGAAGACAAGAGCTTCCCAAACTGGAATCACAGCCTTTTTCTGCGGGGTTCTTGCGGCATGTGCCCCCGATGTAGAGCAATCGGGACCAAAACATGAGATATGTGAATCATATCAACAGGGTAGGCCCATTGCGATACTGGGACACAGCCCTAAGTTTGATGGTGAATGGTACGCCGACTGGTCTTATCAAATTAACCGCTTCAACCAACGCCACTCTGATATTCCCATCATCCCTGCCAACGAACTTTCCTCACTCGATATCAAAGATTACACCTTAGTTCTTGCTAAGAAAGGTGTGGGAGAATATCGCTTACAAGATAGATTAGAGACGCCATATTATGATTTTGTTATGGCAAAACTTGATGGTGAGCCGATTGAAGGGACGTTGCAGTACTTTACCTTAGAAAAAGAAAATCCCAGCCCCCTTGAAAGATACTGCCGACAGTAGCTTTCAAGGCTGAGCTTTTATCCGGTACATGATCACGTACCGATATTGTTTCCGCTTGCGATTACAAATCGCGTAATAAGGTTTCTAACTCTTCATTTGCTTCGTGGATAAGGTGGCTGAGTTCAAGCGCATCGTGATCGCTGAGCATCACCTCCCACTGAGTCGAATTTCCCTGTCCTCTTAAGCGCGTTTTGTTCGCAATGGATTCAAATTGTAAATCGTCAAAACTAGAGCTGTGATGAACGTGGTTCTCTTTGATTTCGATATCAATGATCCCCACAGGGTTCACGGCAACGTGTGCATGCCAATGCTTGGCATTTTGAAGCAGATAGTTTCTGTGAACGGCTATCATAGCGTCCTCCTGAGTTGCAGCCACTGAAATTCATTTATTAGTGTAGAACAGCCGTATGAAATGCGGCGCGAAATAACAAGGAAGATTGATCTTTATTAATTGTGGTGGTTCTTGTAGACATTTCTTAGATTGAAAGCTTGGTGGAATTGACTTTTATTTTTGCTATATATTCGAAAATTTATTTTTATCCGCTCAAAATACAATGGAACAACACCTTTGCGACATCGCAAGAAGCACAACGAGTAATGTATTGCTAAAAACGATGTTTTAGTCTGAATCGAACTTTGCAATTCAATTTCGTTATTATCTTAATTACACCAATTCATTTCTTTCATTGAACATAAATCGATAAGGTTAAGTTATCCCTTAACGATGATATAAAGGTATGTGATATGAAAAAGACCATCTTAGTGACTCTCCTTACCATCACCTCAATGCAGACAACGGCTGCTGTTAAAGTGACCGATAAGAACTTTGCTCTCGCAGAAACTGATCTGTATTTCAGTCAACAACTAGAGCGTCAGCCAATTAATGTGTTTGACCACAACCGCGATAGTGTTACCGTCGAGAACCAGATGATTATTCGTTCTAATACGGATTTGTTGTACTCAACTGCGGTGGTTGATGTGTCTAAAGGGGCGACTTTCCGTTTGGCAAAAGGTGATGCCTACCAAATTATGCATTTCTTCAATAATAACCATGACAACCACATGGCGATTTATGGTGGCGAAGAGATTTATATCGATTCAAAAATCGCAGGATCGGATTATATCTACATCCTAATGCGAACGGCAACAACTGCAGGTATGGATGAGGCACATCGCTTACAAGATGCAGCTGTGATTGATGCAAAGTCCGCAATTCCATTTAAGCCAGCTGAAGATTGGGACAGTGCTTCACGTGATGAAATTCGAGCAAAATGGGAGAAACAAGTAACAAGCATTAATACCGCAAAAGCTTTTACAACGGGTATTACTGCGAGTTCAGATAACAAGGATTTTATGATAGGTACCGCGTCAGGTTGGGCAGGGTTACCTGCGGATTACGCAATATATGCAACTCGTGCGGGAATAGGCAAAGTCGGGTGTTCTAGTGTTACCTTTAAACAACCATCACTGAGTTATGACAAAGGAGGTTACTGGTCCATTACTGCTTATTCTGGAGAAGGCTGGCTTATGACCAATCAAAACAGCGTAGATTCAACCTCGGTAAGACAAAATAAAGATGGCTCTTACACTATTCATTTTGTACCAGAAGGTGAAATTTGTGGTGCAAAGAGCAATGTAATTGAAGTGAATGATGAAGGCTGGAACTTCGTATTGCGTGCATATCGCCCAATCGACAAGACAAAAGCTGTCGAAGAAATGCAAAACTTTCCAAACGCTATCGCTAAGTAACTGCGTTGAACTAAGCCTCTCTCGATTGAGAGGCTTATTGTTTTTTTTGGAAGGTATCTTGAAATGTGGCAATGATTTTGTGCTTGATCCATTGATGCATCGGGTGCATACGCTTGTTGTGCGACTCAATCAAAACAATATTCTTCAGCTCTTTTGGTGTGTGATTAGGGAAGGAGACAAAATCAAATTCACCACTAAGATAATGAGCAAGCTGCTTAGAGCATGGTAAGATCATATCGCTCTGTTTGATCACATCTAACAAGGTATGCAGGTAGGAACTTCGTGCCTTCACTTTTAGTACTTCATTTGATAAATGCTTAACAATAAATGGTTGAGTATCATTCCAACTTGGTATCACTAAGCTGGCGTATTCAGCAGAATTCACCTCGCTTTTAACCAGCACTTTCCCTGCTAACGGATGGTCTTTTCTTACCAGACCAACAAAATCATCGTTTCCAATTACCTGATGAGTAAACTGTTTACTGGTTTCTATTGGTGAGTAGTTAACGGCTGCTTGAATCTCGCCATCAAGTAACTTTTTGAACGTTTGAGAGCTCCAGTTCACAATGTTGACTTGTGCGTTGGGAGCTTCTTTATTCAAAGCTAAACACAAGCGCGCACCAAGCCAGTTAGAAATAAAACCGTTAATCGCAATGGTGATGTTGCCATGATATTCCGCAGGGTTAAAGCTTGGCGAATCTAGAATTACTTCGTCCAAGCTTTCCATTACTTCGGGGAGTTTCTCACCCAGCTCAAGCGCACGAGGGGTTGGCTTTAAGCCAGAATGAATCCGGGTAAACAGTTCATCATCAAAATAATCGCGTAGTCTTCCTAGTGCCTTACTAACGGCAGGTTGACTTAGTGCCAGTTGCTCACTTGCTATACGGGTGTTTTGGGTTTCTAGTAATACTAGAAAAATACGAAGTAAGTTGAGATCCAATTGTTTCATAACAAGGTGTTGTCTAAATCCGTAGTGCACTTGGCATCTATATAGGAGTTACTGGTGATGTTCATTCAGCCGTTAATAAAGATACAGTTGCCCAAGTGCTTACATTTTCATATGTAATACTGGTTAGGCGTTTCGGTATTACAATAGCATATTTTTTTCGATGGACATGCGAGATCCTATCGTAGAAAGATGCACCAGATATAGCTTCTGTAAGTGGCTATCGTATGAGCCTTGCAAATCATATTTTTCAAAATTCCGCGCTGAATAAAAAATATACTGATAAAACTCACATTTCTGTTTTTATCCGCTTTCTTGTTGATAAATTTACCACTAATATATCTTCAAAATATTGAAGATTAGAATTGTTATGCAATACATCAGCCGTGAAGGCTCTGCTGTGATTAATGTTGCTAAGTACTTACTTTCGGCCAACGTGGGTGAGCGAGTCAAAACCATTGATGCTCTGTCATCGGAGTTTGGGGTTTCGATAGGCTTTATTCAAAAAGCACTGACTACAATTGAGGAGCGTGATGCCGTACGGCTACGTCGTCAGGGGCGCAATGGCACCATTATCGAAGCATTAAATGAACCCAAGTTAGTTCAGTTAGCGGGTATTGCTCATATGGTGTGTGCGATGCCACTACCTTACACCAAGCACTATGAAGGCTTGGCCAGTGGAATTAAGGCGCAGATGAATGACTTTCCTGTTTTCTTTGCCCATATGCGTGGTGCGAATGTGCGTGCTGAGTGCTTGAAATTAGGAACCTATGATGTCGCGATCATGTCGCGGCTGGCTGCTAAAGAATATGCCAATGGGCTGGTTACGGCCTTGGACTTTGGCCCCTATTCTTACTCTAATCCGCATCGGTTGATCTTTCGTCAGGGCGAGTATGAAAAGATACAACGAGTCGGGGTCGACTTTGATTCTCCAGACCAAAAAGTCCTAACCGAGTTAGCGTTTGCTGGAAAAGACATCGAGTTGGTGGAAATCAGCTATAGCGAAGGTATCAACCTACTGCAAAGTAAGGCAATTGATGCAGTGGTTTGGCTTACAGAAGCCACAGATATGCAACGGCTTAAGTTAGAAGAAAAGTCATTGGATGAGTTTGAGCAGTGTGCACAGGCGTCGGAAGCGGTGATGTTAGTGAATAGTGACAGCCCACATATTCGTATTCTTTTGCGCAAGTTACTCAATATTGATGTCCTTCGTCGTCACCAACAAGCGGTGATCGATGGAGAGATCTCCCCAAGTTATTAGGTGCAACAATAATGGAACAACGATTAACCCTCTTGATGCAGAGCAAGGTGATTAGCGAACACAGCTATCAAGCGACGCTAAAAGTACTACCCGTACTGGTATCACGCTTTGGCGTGAATGAAGAAAATCAACAGTACCAGATGTTAGTGACTCACTTGGCACGGGCGGCGGACAGAGTCCTCAACAATGAGCAAATCGAAGCGGGTTTGGATGAAGAGACTTGGTTGGAGATCCAGCAAGAAGAGGGGTTTTCGGAGTTAATGGTACTCAATCGTGAACTATTGGCGCTATATGGCATTGAAGCGGCGAATTCAGCAGAGACCAGTTTTCTGGTGAGTAATTTGTTTTCTTTGCAATGCGCAACCGACAGTGAGGCAGCGTCATGTTGATCGACCCGACCGGCTATACCTATTGCCATGAGCATCTGCACATCGACCTTTCACCTCAGAAAGGGGATGTTGATTGTCGGCTTGATCAATATGCGTTGATTGCCTCGGAAATGCGTGAGTTGGTGGCGTTGGGGGTTTCGAACATTATTGAAGTCACCAATTCTTTTATGGGGAGAAATCCTCAATTTATTGAAGATTTAATAAATGATACCGGGATAAATGTCCTGCTATCAACGGGTCACTACATTGAAGGTTTTTTTCCTCCGGAAGTTGAACGAGACAGCGCAAAGCAATTGGCGGCACAGATGGTGCGTGAATTAGAGCAAGGGCTAGAAGGCAGCAAACTCAAAGCCAGTGTCATTGGTGAAGTTGGCAGCAGTGAGAATACCTTTACAGACCTTGAAAAGAAGGTCTTTGAAGCCGCCATTATTGCGCATAAAGAAACAGGAAGACCGATTTCTACGCATCAATCAATGAGCACGATGGGGCGTGAACAGGTTGCGTTTTTCCGTCGTCATCACGTTGATTTAGAGCGCGTCACTATCGGTCATTGCGATTTGAAAAGTAACTTGCAAGAGATTTTGTGGTTGATCGATCAGGGCTGCTACGTCCAGTTCGATACCATCGGGAAGAACAGCTATTTCCCGGATGAACAACGAATAGCCATGCTGGTGGAACTGTCCCAGCGTGGCCTTCTTGAACGGGTGATGCTCTCTATGGACATTACCCGACGCTCTCACCTCAAAGCCAATGGTGGCCTTGGATTTAGTTATCTGATCACTGACTTTTTACCAAGGCTTCGCAACGCAGGCATCAGTGAGAGAGAAATAGACATCATGATGAAACAAAACCCCTACCAATTATTCAAATAGGCACGGTTATGAAACGAATCGGAATCGCTGGGCTTCAGCGAGAACAAATTAAACAGCAGATTGAACAGACGGCCCCCGGCCAGTTTGAGCTGCATATTCTCAATGATATGGATGCGGCAATGCAGGTCAAAGCGGGGCAGCTCGATTATTACATCGGTTGTTGCAACACCGGGGCTGGTGCAGCGCTTTCGATTGCCATTGCCATCATCGGTTTTGATAAGAGCTGCACCATTGCTAAACCTGCGATTCAAGCGAAGCAAGATGAGGTGACTCGTTTTATCGAAGAAGGTCGAGTGGCCTTTGGTTTGTCGGTGGAGCATGTTGAGCATGCGATCCCAATGCTAACTCAGTCTTTGCTCAGAGCGTAAGGATTTATTATGGACATCATGAACTTAGGATTAGTTGCTGTACTTTGTGCAATGACAGCACTGATAGCCAATATGAGTGCGGCCGTTTTCCACGATGGCATTCGCCCTATTTTACCTCAACTATTTGAGGGCAATATGACCCGCCGCGACGCAGGCTCTGTCGCTTTTGGTCTCTCCATTGGCTTTGTTGCCTCTGTCGGGATCTCATTTACCCTTTCTACCGGCCTGCTGAATCCGTGGTTGTTGTTTTTGCCCACCGACATTATCGGTGTGCTGGTTGGTAGTCGCATACTTGCCGCTGTCGGCGGTGCCATATGGGGTATTCTGGTCGTAACCTCATTGACGGCTGTAAATACGGTGCTGACAGGGCTACCGATTGACGCACTTGGTGCACTTGGTGAACTGGGCACGCCAGTGATGTCTGCCTTTGCTCTGTTTCCTCTGCTGGCTATTTTGTACCAGTTTGGTTGGAGAGCAGGTGCCGTTGCAGCTGCCGTCGTCTTGCTATCACGTCTACTGGTCATCAAATTTACAGGTATTTACCCTGAATCAATCCAGATCTTTGTTGGTATGTTGATGCTGATTCTTATCGCAGTGCGTAAAGATCTCAGTGATCGTAAGAATGGCATTGAGCCACCTGATATGTCAGGCATGCACAGCATTTTTGATGAGCGCACCAAACGAATTGTGAAACACTTGCCATTTTTGGCGGTAACTGGCGCTTTGATTGCCGCTGTTTCTAACGCAGGTATTTTTGCTGGCTCTGAAGTATCGATCTACTCATTGGCAGACGCGTACAAAATGACTGATCCGGCAGAACAAGATGCAGCTCTTCAACAGGTTGCTTTGTCTGAGTTTATGCGTGGCCTTGGCTTTATTCCTTTGATCGCCACTACGGCACTGGCAACCGGTGTTTATGGTGTGGTCGGAATGACGTTTGTATTTGTCGTGGGTTACTTGTCACCAAATATCGCGGTCGCTGCAACATTGGGCGCGGTCACCATTTGTATTGAAGTTATGCTACTGCGTAGCGTGGGTCGTGTGCTGGAGCAATTTCCATCTATTCGTAATGCGTCCGACAACATTCGTAATTCAATGAATACCCTGATGGAGTTTGCTCTGTTGATTGGTGGTGTCTTGGCAGTAATGAAGATGGGTTCAACCACCGGCTTCACCATTTTTGCCATGCTCTACTTCCTCAATGAAGTGATGGGCCGCCCGGTACTTAAGATAGCAGCACCCGCTGTCGCCGCAATTTTGACCGGTATTGTGCTCAATCTACTTCATGTCGTTGGACTGTTCTCCGTTTAGATTTATCTGGCGTCGGCTTCCTCCCCCTAATTTGGAGCTGACGCCCTTTTCATTGGAATGTCGTTATGTTTGTAAACGCTTTACAAAAGCACAATCCAGCCTTGATTGATGCCGCGTTAGCTTTGCACAAGCAAGGTAAAATATTGCCAGACAGTTATGTATTGGATCTGGATGCATTTATTAACAATGCCAGAGCCATTAAAGCCAAAGCTGACAAGCACGGCATTGCGCTTTATGCCATGACCAAACAGATTGGACGAAACCCATATCTGGGACGCTTGTTGGTCGATGAGCTTGGCTATGAAGGCATTGTTTGTGTGGATTTTAAAGAAGTGCGATTGTTTGCGCGTCACGGAATTAAAATCGTCCACGTTGGTCACTTAGTGCAGCCACCGCAGGCAATGCTGGACCAACTGATGAATGAAGTCCAACCTGACGTAGTAACGGTCGTAAGCATAGAAAAAGCTCAGGCACTCTCGCAAACGGCGCAAAAGGTCGGCCGAGTTCAGAATATCTTACTGAAATTTTATGCTCCGGGAGACATGCTTTATACCAATCAGGAAACAGGCTTTCCCCTAGATGATATTGAGTCAGTAGTTGCAACCATTCAAGCCTTACCGGGGGTGAAGATCACCGGTTTAACCCATTTCCCTTGCTTGCTGGCGGAGTATGATCAAGTTGTGCCCACATCCAATGCTCATACGGTGGCAAATGCGGCAAAACAATGTGAAGCATTGGGAATTGACCTGCAGCAGATTAACCTGCCGTCACTGACTTGTAGTGCATCGATGGCGACGTTGGCTCAACTCGGCGCAACCCATGTGGAGCCGGGCCACGCGCTCACAGGAACAACGCCACTGCATCAGTTTGAAACCGCCCAGCCAGAGCGTATCGCGATGCTCTATCTAAGTGAGATCTCCCATCACTATGAAGGGCAAAGCTATTGCTTTGGTGGTGGCTACTATCGGCGTGGTCATGCTGAGCACGCATTGATATGGCCAAAGTCCGGAGCTCCAGCTCAGAAATGCCATGTGCGAAATGATGAGCAGGCCAGTATTGACTACCACTTGCGCTTGACTGCACTGGCACCGGTTGGTTCGCCAGTCATCATGGCGTTTCGGACTCAGGTGTTTGTTACTCGCAGCGATATTGCCATTGTCGCGGGTATTCAAACTGGCCAGCCGCATTTAGTTGGGGTTTGGGATGCATTAGGTAACGAGGTGTAGCATGGCAAGGTTCATTGTAGTGGTTCTCGATGGTTTTGGTGTTGGAGAAATGCCAGATGTGGCGATGGTTCGTCCACAAGACCGTGGTGCCCATACCGCAGCTAAACTGCTGGAACATTTCCCGCTGAAACGGCTGCCAACGTTAGAGCGTTTAGGGTTAATGAACCTGGTACCCGGTACCAGCAATAAGATGCAACCTAACCCAAATGCCAATATCGGTATGGCGCAGTTAGCCCATCATGGTGGTGATACCTTCATGGGGCATCAAGAGATCATGGGAACTCGTCCTGAAAAACCACTTGAAATGCCGTTTCAACAAGCGATTGAGCCTATTGAAGAGGCGCTGACGCGAGCAGGATTTATCCATCAACGTGTATGGCGTGATGGCTTAGCAGCATTGATGGTGCAAGAAGCTGCAGTTATTGGTGATAACCTTGAAGCCGATCTAGGGCAAGTTTTTAATCTGTGCGCCAATTTTGACCAACTCAGCTTTGATAAGGTTAAACAGATCGGTGCAGTCGTACGCGGTGCCAATCCTGTTGGGCGTAATATCGTCTTTGGTGGCCATATCGGTGGTGTTGAACCTATTCTCAATGCTCTGGAAACCCGCTGTGACGCGAGCGGGAACCCCGCTTTTATTGGTACCAATACGCCGGATACCGGTGTGTATGAGAATGGGTTTGAAGTGGTACACCTTGGATATGGGGTCGATCGCCTAACGCAGGTGCCGTATCTGCTCAAGCAACAGAATGTGGACACTTGGTTGTATGGCAAGGTGGCTGATATCGTGCAAAACCCAGATGGCACATCATATTGTTCATTGGTGGATACCAACACCTTGTTTGATTTGCTGACTCAGGATTTAGCCAAACATCAACATGGATTTTTTTGTCTCAATGTACAAGAGACCGATCTCTCAGGGCACCAACAAGACCCAAGGCAGTATTGGAAAGTCTTGGAACGTGCAGATGCAAGGTTGGCTCAAGTGCTGGAGCAAATGAATCAAGAGGATGTTCTGGTGGTGATGGCTGACCACGGGAATGACCCATTTATTGGTCACACGCGTCATACTCGTGAACAGGTGCCCTTGTTGGTAGCTCGTCATGGCCTTAATGGGCGACGTTTAGGCCTTCGGTCAACGTTGTCGGATGTCGGTGCCAGCGTCGCTGATTTCTTTGGTACCAAATCCCCACAAAATGGCCAGTCATTTATGCAACAGATCATGCCATAGCATAGGTTTAGTTGCGCGAATCTGCTTGCGATGGATACAAAAATTTAACCTTTGGTACTTCTGGCTATAGGCTGAGCTGGTTAAAAATGCCACTATGTTTCTTTTACGGAGGGCCAGTGGATGACGAAACCTGTTCAAAGTTTTCTTGCACCAGAAATTCCTAACGCATCGTTTGTCGATAGCTTTTATCGCGTGATGGAATTACCAGAAAAGGTAGAAGCGGTGGATGTGTACTTGCAATTGATGATTCGAACACCTGAGTGGGTTGAAACACTGATGTCTTGGCGTAATAGCATCGTGTCGAAGATAGGGTTAAAGCACTTAGGGAACTTGAGCGATTTTACGCCAGATTTGACCAAGTCAGAGTATCAAACTGGCGATAAAATGGGCATCTTCACCCTGCGTCACATCGCCCCTCAAGAAGTAGTGGTCGAAGACAGAGATAAGCATTTGAACGTGTCGATATCACTTTATCTTGAACCACTTTTAGATGGAAAAACTCGCATTTACGTGACGACAGTGGTGCAGGTGAACAACTTGCTGGGTCACATTTACATGTTATTTGTCGCACCAATGCATAAATTGATTGTGCCAGCTTCACTGCGGCAACTGCCTTATTTTCCATTGCCCTAAGAGTACTTTGTTAAACATAGACTTATAAGTATGGATCGACATTGAGCTGAGAAGCTTTATGAATAGACAATATTACGATTAGTCGCTTATCGGTGTGTTGGGCCGCTAAACAATCTCTCTCTGTGTAGCGGCATGTCGGCTGAGTTTGGCTATGATAATACTTCTTCAAATAACACTTGTATCAGCTTTCTACCATTGTGGCTGTTCCAGTCTTGTGCAAGCTCTGCAATTAACTGATTCGTAGAGGTTAATGTAACGCCATGACTTTCCATTCGTCTTAGCGCTGTTTCATCCGCTAACGTTGTTGGAGAACCAGAGCCATCGACAACAACTTGTACGTTGTAGCCGTTCTGTACCGCTGTAATTGCAGGATAAACCACACATACGTCAGTGGTGATACCTGCTATGATGAGGTTTTTTCGACCAGTGGCCTGAACCGCTTGTGCAAAGTTGTGGTCTTTCATGCTATCGACAATACCAGCACGAAGAATTCGGTTCTCATACGCTTCTGGCACAGCTTGAATTAATTCATCAAACAAAGGTCCTTGAGCTTGGTCTTCCATGCTTGAGGTCAAAATCAACGGCATTTCTGTCGCCTGAGCTGCACGCGCCAAAGCAACGGTGTTTTTTTTAATAGCTTCAAGGCTTGTCGAGCCAACCCAGCCCATCGTTCCTATTTGGTGGTCGATTAATAGCATGGCTGAGTTTTCTGGAGTAAAGGTCGTTGTATTCATAATTAACTTCTCTTTTAAGGGTGAGTGGTTTGTACTTTTTGCAAGTGCAGTTGCTTAATTCTTTGAACACCTGCGATTAAGTTCTTTGTACTGCTGTGAATGGAAGAGCCATTGCTGACGAATGCTTGTTGTAACGGTGTGCCAGAGATAAAGAGGAACTCCGCTTTTTGCTGTGTTGCTTTGATATCGATTGGTTCCATATTTTTTTCGAAAATACCGAGTTCACCTGCTGATATTTGTTTATTGCCTATTTCTATAGAGCCATGGCGTACAAAAACAAATGCAGTCGTTTGTGAACTGTTTTCGCTATGTTGCCATGTGTCTTCTTCATCAATGTTGATGTGTAAATACGTCATATCGACAGGCGCTTGAGCGGTACTGTGTACCCCGTTATGTGTTCCAACTAATACCTTGGTCGTGGAAGTTGGTGTTTCAACAATAGGGATGCCATTTTGGGGTAGCGTCGAATAAGTCACTGGCCCCATCTCTTGTTTTTCTGCTGGCAGAGCAACCCAAAGCTGAAATGCGTCAGCTACATGGTGAGTGGGATGAATGATCTCTTTATGGAGTACGCCTACACCAGCCGACATAATTTGAATTCCCCCCGCTTCTAGAAAGCCAGAGTGCCCCCCTGTATCTTCATGGGCAATCCCCCCCTTTTGTGGATAGCTGATGGTTGCTACCCCTGAATGACCGTGAAAACCGAAGCCAGTAGCTTGTTCAATATGCGGAATATAGAAATGATCCCAAAGGACGAAAGGGTTGAGATCTGCAACATTAGCGGAGGTCATATAACTATGTACGGGGCCATGCTTAAGCCCACCTCTTATTGCTTGGATTTGTCTACTCATATCATACATTCAGAATTTAAATATCTTAGATGCATGGTATGACAGAGCCTATTATTTGATTAGATGGTATATTTAATTTTCTTAATCCCATTTTTGTAAGCAATAAAATGAACTTGAATGACATTAAGGTGTTTATCTATGTTGTTGAAGCCGGTAGTTTTGCCGCTGCTAGTAAAACTTTGGAGATGCCCTCGACAACAGTAAGCCGAAAGGTACAGATGCTTGAAGCTGCACTCGGTGTAAAACTGCTCCATAGAAGTACTCGAAAGCTATCATTGACTGAAGAGGGGCTGCTTTACTTTCAGCGTTGCCGCCAACATCTTGCTGCGTTAGAAGAGGCGAATGAATGGATACAAGAAACTCAACAGGAGCCTAAAGGAAAAATTCGTATCACATCGCCAGTGGATTTTGCCATCAAATATGTTCATCCGTGGATTGTCGATTTTATTGATAGGTATCCGAATGTCGCTGTTGAGCTGGATACATCGGATGAATATGTAAACATGATTGAGGATCGAGTAGATATTGCATTTCGTTCGGGAACACTGTCTGACTCATCACTAATTGCGCGAAGACTTGGACCAAAACAAAATGTGTGTTGTGCAAGTCCGGAATTTCTAAAAACGATAGGAAACATTGTTGTACCAGAAGATCTTGAGCAGGTTGGCTGTATCGTTTACGGAAAGTCTTTAGCTCAGGCTCGCTGGCATTTCATCAAAGGTGGGCAATCCATTCATATACCAGTATCAGGTAAGTATGCGACGAATAGTATGAAATTAGTGGTAGAAGCTGCGTTAGAAGGGGTGGGGATAGCTTACGTACCGATTACATTAATAAATGCTTATCTGAAAAGTGGTCAATTAGTTCAGGTGCTAGCAGATTACGATACACCTAAATCCAACATGTTTATTATTTATCAATCCCATCGATATATGGCTAAACCAGTTCGGCTCTTCATTGACCATGTAATGAATAAAGTTACTCAAGCAGACTTTATGGAATTACCAAATTCATAGTGAATATTCTTCATGATGTTTGATTGGAGATTGTCATTACTGGAAAACAAAAAGAGCGCATCATAGTGATGCGCTCTTTTTGTTAGTTAAGCGAATGTGGTTTAGCCGAAGATAAAGCTATACAAGAAACCAGCACCAATCGCCATGCTCAGGATGACAGTGACAAAAGCAATGATCATTTGGTTTTTGAAAATTGACTTCAACAAAATGACTTCCGTTAAGCTCGCGCCAGCACTACCAATGATGAGCGCCATGACAGAGCCAAGTGCCATGCCTTTTTTCACCAATGCCGCACTCAGTGGGATCACTGCTTCTGCACGAATATACAGAGGAATACCAATCACCGCGGCCACTGGAATGGCATACCACTTACCTGCGCCTGCGTATTGAGCAATGAGGTCCGTAGGGACAAAACCGTAGATAAAGGCACCAATTGCAATACCCAGCATGAGATATGGGAATACTTGTTTAAAATCTTTCCATGTAGATAGCCAGATCTTCATCCAACGAGAAGGTGCTTTTGGTGTTGCGACCAAGGTGGCCTCCCCAGCCGTTGAGCAACAAGATACTTCAACTGTCGGCTCTGGTTTTGCTGAGCAGCAACTGGTTTGAGGCGCAGGTTTAGTGTCGCCACAGCTGGTTGGCGCGCAAGAAGATGTTTGTTTTGGTTTGCTGTCACCGCATGATGATGTGCCGCAACTGCTGGCGGAAGCCGCTTCATAGGCTTCTGGTTTAACGTAGCGTTCAAAGCCCAGCTTTTCTAGCAAGATTCCCGCAGAAATAGAAACGCCTAGTGCAACCAAGAAGTAGAATAGGGCGACTTGCCAGCCAAATGTGACCACAAAGAGCCCGATGATCACCGGGTTGAGTAGTGGGCTGGCAAACAAAAACACCATCATTGGGCCAAAGCCAGCTCTGGCACGCAATAGTCCTTTAAGGAATGGAATCGTTGAGCAAGAACAAAATGGCGTAATTGACCCCAAAAGTGCAGCCACGAAATAGCCTTTGCCGTTACGCGAGCTCAGGATAGATTGGATTTTCTCAGCGGTCAGAAACTCCTGCAATACGCCCACAATATAGCTAATGGCTAAAAACAAAATGATCAGCTCAGTGGCAAGGAATGCGAACATGCCTGCCGCTTCTTTTGCCATCAGAATAAATTCGTTACTCATAACATAACTCCAAAACTTGAGGTTCAGAATGAGCATGTTGCTCATTTCTATTATTCTCGAATTATAGAAATTATAAGATAATGATCAACTGATATTTCGATTTTTTTCGAAATGATTTTGTTTTTATATAAGTTTCAAATAGTTAACTATGATTAAAGTGGCAATTGAAAATATATTATATTTCCACTACTATCGAATTATTCTTTGTTGAGGATTTTCACTATGGAATTAGAAGCCGTTGCAAAAGCGCTGAAAGAGTTAGGGCACCCAACCCGGCTCTCCATTTATAAAAGTGTGGTGAAGGCAGGTTATCAAGGTATTGCTGTGGGGGGGTTACAAGATAGCCTTAGCATTCCAGGGTCTACGCTATCACATCATATTTCGAGCTTGGCATCGGCGGGTTTGATCACCCAGCGTCGTGAAGGGCGAACCTTATATTGTGTTGCTGAATATCAGTGTCTCGATAACGTGATTGGTTTCCTACAAGATGAGTGTTGTAGCGATGAAAAATGTCAATGAATCTGTCGATTTTGATTCGATCTGGAAACAATATCAGAACAACCTAAAACGATTTCTTCATTCTAAAGTCAGTAATAGCAGTGATGTGGATGATCTGTTTCAAGACATCATGCTCAAAACCCACCAGAACTTGGTAACGGTGAAAGACACAACCAGCATCAAACCTTGGCTGTACCAGATCGCCAACCGTACCATTATTGATTTTTACCGTAAGAACGCGAGGCAACAGCGTCTTGCAGATGTTGATGCATCAGAGCTGTGGTTTGAGCAAGAGCCCGAAAGCATAGAACAAGCGATGTCAGAATGTGTTGCGCCGTTTGTTCAGGCATTACCGACCCAAAGCCGTGAGTTAATGAAAGCCATAGAACTGAAAGGGCAGAGTCAAAAGCAGCTGGCAGACAGCCAAGGTATTCGCTATTCCACATTGAAATCACGGGTACAAAAAAGCCGCAATGAACTTAAGCAACTGTTTGAGGATTGCTGCTCGTTCTCGTTTGATCGCCAAGGAAATATGATTGAATGTAACGAAAAATCAAAGGGTTGCTCAAAGTGCTAAATTTATTTTTAAAAAAGTGATGCTTTTTTTCGTCTTTCTTTTTTGTTGTTCGTCTTAAGTGATGTAACCAAGGTAAAGTTGCCGAGCGGCCTTTACTGTATTCACAGAATAACAATGAGAAACCGTCATGATTAAAATTGTAAGTTTTAAAATTTGCCCATTCGTCCAACGCGTTACTGCTGCATTAGAAAGCAAACAGATCCCGTATGAAATCGAATACATTAGCCTGAGCGATAAACCGCAATGGTTCCTTGATGTGTCACCCAATGGGCAAGTGCCTCTGCTACTGACGGAGTCTGGACAAGCGCTTTTCGAATCCGATGCCATTATTGAATACATTGATGATGAATTTGGACCGCTAGAGCAGCTCAGTAACGAGCAAAAAGCGTTGGATAGAGCTTGGGCTTACTTGGGTGCTAAGCAGTATATGCCTCAATGTGGCACCATGCGTTCTAAAACCAAAGACACATTGACTGAAAAGGTCGCCAATCTTGGTAAAGCTTTTGCGAAAGCCGAAGCTCAATTAACAACTGGCCCTTTCTTTAAAGGTGAGCAGTTAAGTAAAGTGGATATCGCTTGGTTACCTGTACTACACCGCGCACACATTATTAAAGCGCATACTTGTTTTGACATGTTAGCGGGTTTCCCTAAGGTGCAGGCGTGGCAACAAGCGTTACTTGCAACTGGACTTGTTGAGAAGTCGGTAGCAGACGATTTTGAAGCGGCGTTTACGGGTTTTTATTTGTCAGATGAAACCTACCTAGGCAAAGGTGAGGACTGCAAAGAAAATCAAAGCTGTGGCACCAACTGCTGCTAATCCCCTCTTTTGCAACCAACTGATTTTATCGAGAAGTCAGTTGGTTGTTCTCGTGTGTTGTTATCATAAGTTCAAAACCCGCCAGCCCATTGATCAAATGCGCAGATATTATCAAGCTCTTGCTGGCTTCTTGGTGCCGGGTAGTACGGCAGCCTCAATAACTCGTCACTTGGCAGCAATTGCCAGTCTGGGCTAATTTTCATTCGTTTTAGTTTGTTGTCGATCTTTAAATACATATAGTAGCCATCAGTGTTGGTGTTGGCGTAGCTTGCAATAGTTGCAGTGTTGCCACAAGGCAGTTTTACACGACGCCCTAGCGGAAAAAGTTGATGGAGGGCGAAGCTGACTTGTGCATCTTCCAATAAGCCTTGTTTGAATCTTGCCAACCCAATTGCGGTTGAGGTCGCTCTTGGTGACCAACCCGTTATGGCTAACCCTTTTAGTGAATCTTGAAACGGCTTCCCTTTGGCAACACCTTCATTGCTAATGAATTGGACGGTGACAATATCGTCAGTTTGTTGAAGGATTTGCAAAAATTGTTCGCCAGTTTTGTCAGCCAGTAGACGCATAATAAGAGTATGAATTATCTGATGGGGGGTGTAGTGAAACGGATTTTTATACTAAGGGGATTGATCTTCGTTAACTTGCCCTGAGATCGCAGAATCAATATTAGGTCAATCGCAACAATGAATCACTTACATTCATAGATGTCTCACTAAAACTTGCAGTCGAATTGTGAGCGAATCACATTTTGACAACTTACTCAGAATCCATGCTGTGGTGGGCTAGCGGATAGTTCATTGGCTGCTAGATTGAAACAATAACGTTTGTTGGAGCAAATCAAAGGAAGGATTTGTGAGTCAGTGATGACGTTCGGGTAAGGAGAATACAATGAATGATTTCTTTAAACAGGCACGCGGTAAGCGAAAGAAGCATCAACAACAAGAAAAACCAATCAATCTTCAGCTACAAGCGGATTGCCAAGAGCTTGATTCAACATTTGAGGCCACTCTAACAGGGCGACGGCTTGAGAAAGAGCTAAAAACCAAACGGCGTCAAATTGAACAACTTAAACAGAGCCACCAAGAGCGAGAGCAAAAGTATTTTAAGTAGTGGCAATAAAAAAGGGGCTGCTCGGACAGCCCCATTGGGTAACACCTATAGGGGGTTGGTGTTAAAAACTAAAGCTTGCCTTCACTGCCACACATATTGATTTTGTCGATCACCACTTGTTTCATCGCGGCTTTTCCTGGCGTGATGTACTTACGTGGGTCGTTGGCACTTGGGTGCTCGGCAAAGTGTTGCTTCACCGCATCAGAAAATGCGATTTTGAGCTCGGTGGCGACATTCACTTTACACACACCCAAATCAATACAACGTTTGACCATGTCATCGGGAACGCCGGATGCTCCGTGCAACACCAATGGAATATCAACCACCTGACGAATTTTTTCTAAACGATCAAAGTCGAGCCTTGGTTCTGCTTTGTAGAGCCCATGCGCAGTACCAATAGCAACAGCAAGTGAATCAATGTTGGTGCGACGAACAAACTCAGCCGCCGAGGCTGGGTCTGTCAAAAGTGCATCGGCAGCGTCGACAATCAAATCATCCTCTTGCCCGCCGAGGCGACCTAACTCAGCTTCAACGCTCACATCAAAACGATGACAGAAGTCCGTCACAGAGCGAACGATTTCAATATTTTGCTCAAAGGCATGATGTGAGCCATCAATCATGACTGAGCGAATGCCGTGCTCTACCTTATTTTGAATATCGCTAAGTTCTTCGTGGTGATCTAAATGCAGCACTAGCGGCATGGAATGTTTGTGAGCCGCCTCTTTACAGATACTGACCAGATAGTCAGTGCCGGCATAGTCGTAAGTGCCCGGTGTGCCAGCCAAAATGACAGGAGAGCCCATTTCAGATGCGGTTTCGACAATAACTTGAACCGTTTCAAGATTATGGATGTTAAAAGCAGGAACAGCGTAACCGCCTACCTGAGCACGTTTAAGCATTTCACGAGAAGAAATCAGATACATACAGCCTCCTGGCTTAGCGTATGGTCAGCGTCGAATACAAGATTGCCGCCCACCCAAGTTTTTAAAACAGAAAATTCAGAATTCAAGGCCACCATGGAAGCGTGTTTACCCACTTCCAAAGTACCGTATTGATGCTCTAGCCCAAGAGATTGAGCCGGTGTCAACGATGCCAGCAACCATGCATCTTTAAGCGATAAACGCAGCCAGTCACGAACATTGGTCACTGCGTTGTTTAGGGTAAGGGTGCTGCCTGCTAGGCTACCCGTGTCAGTCCGGGCAATACCGTCGTGTACCTTGACCATATATTCGCCGAGAGGGTACTCGCCATCAGGCATATGAGTGGCACACATGGAATCGGTAATGAGCGTTAAGCGGTCTTGGCAGCAGCGATAAGCCACGTCGATTGCCGCTGGATGGACGTGATGACCGTCCGCAATCATTTCGACGTAACTATTGGGGTGGCATAATCCCGCGCCCACCACTCCGGGATCTCGATGGTGTAATCCGCGCATGCCGTTATAGCAATGCACAATGCCATCGGCGCCAGCATCCAGTGCTTGCGTGACTTGGTTGTAGCTGGCATCACTGTGGCCGAGCATGACCTTAATACCGCGTTGCTTGAGGTGCGAAATAGCTTCGAGCGCTCCAGGTTTTTCTGGAGCGAGTGCGACAGTAAGCAATTGGTCATCACAATAAGAAATCCAGTTATCCAGCTCTTCTGTGGACAGCTCTCTAAACCATTCTGTTGGATGTGCGCCACGATTTTTTTCGGTGAAGTAAGGGCCTTCTAAGTAAGCGCCGAGTAACTCAGCGCCATCAACGCCCTCTGCTTTGCTTTTCGCTACTTGTTGAAGTGCCGCTTTGATCTTCGCAACCGGTGCGGTAACGGTTGTTGCAACAAACGCTGTTACTCCTCGGGTTGCAAAAAAGCACGACATGGCATTGAGGCTTTGATGGCTGGCGTCCATCACATCACAACCGACAGCACCGTGGACGTGGGTATCAATCATACCGGGTAGTAGTGATACGTCGCCAAGATCAATGATGTGTTGGTGACGAGAAGTACAATAGGGCTCTATCGCAGCGATGATGCCATTACTTCCCACACTCAAGATGGCATCTTGCAACCAGCGCCTACCATGTAAGATGCGAGAAGCCCGATAGTGTTTCATGTTAGATGCCATCGTCGCAGGTTTCCTGTGTCTTGCTTTGCTGCAATTCGTCGGCGAGCGAGGTCATCCCTCGGTGGCCACATTCGAGGGCTTGTTGACGAAACTCAAGTAAGTTGAGCTCATCTCGTTCAAGCAGCATTTCAGCAACCATTTGTAAATTTGTACCAGTCACGACTTCGATGTCATTTCGCTCTTGGCTGAGCAAAGAAGCGGTGCGAAAAGGCGTACCACCGAGCAGATCGGTTAAAAATACGATTCCTTCACCGTTATCATGCAATGAAATGGCATCACGCATTGCACTTTCTAACTGTGGTGTGGTCATGTCGACCGGAAAATCGATGGCCTGAAATTGCGGTTGCTCACCGATGACTTGATGAATTGCCTTTTCGATGCCAGATGCAAACCCACCGTGGCCTGAAAGAATGACTGCAATCATATGTTTTCTCCCAAATACGGGGCCGACATTCCGGCCCCAGAATCTTGCTGTTTAATTAGGCGTTAAAGAAAGCCAGCAAAGCGGCCAACAATGCCTAACGCCACAGTGATACCGATGAGACGAAGTGGGCTCCAGCCACGCTTAACTAGTGCATACATGCACAAGGTGTAAACCAGTGGTAAGAAGGCTGGCATCAGCTTGTCGATCACGTCAGCTTGCAACTTAACCACGGCATCACCTGCGGTGATTTCAGCGGTGGTGGATAGGCGAACATAGGTCGCGACCAAAGCGCCAATGACAGTCATACCTACCATTGAAGCGGCATGGCCGACTTTTTTGGTATTGGCTTTAATGACAGGGATGGCAGCCACACCCATACGGTAGGCGTAATGGGCTAAACCAAAACGCAAACCAAAGTGCACCACGTTAAACAGCACAATAAAGAACACTGCGCCCATGATGGAGCCTTGTAAGGCGAGGTCAGCACCAATACCACCACAAATCGGCAGCAGCGTGAGCCAGAACATCGCGTCACCAATACCACCCATTGGGGCACCAACGGCGATTTTGGTACTCTGGATACTGTTGATGTTCTGTTTAGAACGCTCCATCGCCAATACGATACCCATGACGAAAGTTACCAAGAATGGGTGGGTATTGAAGAAGCCCATGTGGCCCTGCATCGCTTTGGAAAGGTCCGCTTTATTGGTATGGATCTTTTTCAGTGCCGGTAGTAGGCCGTACAGCCAACCGGAAGCCTGCATACGCTCAAAGTTAAAAGAGGCTTGCAGTAACAGTGAGCGCCACGCCATGCGGTTGATGTCTGATTTAGTGAGCTCAGCACCAATCTCTTTATTTTCATATTCGTCTGCGGCTACACCTGGCGCTGGTTTTACCGTTGCGTCGTTGGCCGATACTTTTAGTGCATTACTTACATTAGATTCCATCTTCTAAGTCCTCTGCTTGAGTGGCCGCTGGGGTTGGTTCTGATTTACGCATAAAGTCGATGATTGCCATGGCAGTTGCTGCTGCCGCAATCGCAAGGATTGGAAGTTCTATCCATGCCGCTGCGACAAAGCCAAGGATGAAATATGGGATGTAGGCATTCTTCATCATGATTTTCATCAGCACAGCGAAACCGATAGCAGGCATAATGCCGCCGGCAACGCCAAGGCCATCAATCAACTCTTTTGGTAGCGCTGCCACCATGGTGCCGGCGTGCTCGGCACCCAGATAAATTGGGAGGAAAGCGCAAAGGAAGTAGAAAGTGCCGAGTACTGCCAATGCCATGTAGTTCACGCGTTCAATACCATTGGTATCGGCGGCTTGTGCATACTCGTCACACTTAGACATGACCGCAGACATCAAGGAGAACAATAGGGTGATGCCCATTTGTACGGCAACGGCAAACGGAACGGCGACCCCGACCGCCACATTCGGCTCAACCTTGGTGGTGATGGCGAACGTGGTACCAACGATGGTTCCGATGATCACGTTTGGTGGCTGAGCACCTGCCAGCGGTGCCAGACCCATCCAGATGAGTTCAAGCGTACCACCGACCAAAATGCCGGTTTCTAGATCGCCCAGTATCAGTCCGACTAACGGACCCAATACCACCGGACGGTGGAAGTGGGTCAGACCGTTAAACAGATCTAAACCAGCGAAGAAGGCAAGGATGCCAAGCATTAATGCTTGTAATAGTCCTATTTCCATAGCGGTTGTCCTTATAAATTAAATGAGTGTATAGAGGTCAGTTGCACTTTCTGTTGGCACGCCCTGAACAGAACAAGTCACGCCGAGTGCTTTTAGTTTTTCAAATTCCGCCACGTCTTCGTTGTCGACCGAAACGGTTTTGGAAATTTGCTTTTTGCCGTCTGTGTAGTGCATGTTGCCAACGTTAATCTTGTCGATTGGCACGCCTGCTTCTACCAGCTTGCGAAAGTCTTCTGGGGTGCGTGCAACCAACAAGATGCGTTGTCGGTCTGCCGCCTTATGAATAGTGTCGATGGTTTTTTGTACTGACCAAAAACGGATCGCTATCCCATCAGCCAAAACCATTTCCATTAGGTGTTGTTGCATGTCGTCTTCGGCGACTTCATCGTTCACCACCACAATGATGTTGGCATCGGCAAAGCCGACCCATTGCACACCAACTTGGCCGTGAACAAGACGCTCATCAATTCGACTCAGTACAATATTTGGCATAATCGTGTTCCTTCAATTCATTCTGAAATTTGTAATGGTTATGGTTGATAAGGGTGAATGGTGACGCCTTGCACCACGCGGTTAACTTCGCCCGTAGGGCAGGGGTTATCTGGCCCGAGTCCAAGTACTAGCGATTTTTCAAAGGCCAGCATTTGGCTAAATAAGATGTATGGGAAGCACAACCAAGAATCGCCTAAATTCAGTTGGCTGAGTTCAAAGACCAATTCGCCTTCCATCGCCCCTTCGCTTAAAGCGACGTGCTGAAGGGCTTGGTTGTCGCGGCGAATTTCGTGGTATAAATCGAGATCATATTGACGGGTATAGGCTTCACTCGACAGATACTGGACAACCAAAGCTCGGTTGTTGATGGCGAATTTTGGTCCATGACGAAACCCTAATGAGGAATCAAAACTGGTCATGACTTGTCCAGCGCTGAGTTCCAGAGATTTCAAGGAAGCCTCGCGAGCCAGCCCCGCAAACCCACCACTTCCTAGTGTGATTAAGCGTGAATAGGGCATTTGAGCCAGTTGCTTGGTGGCTTCATTCCATGGCAGTAACTTCTCTTCACAAAGCGCAGCAATGGTTTCAATGCTGTGTGTTGCTTCTCGGATGGATGTCTTGCTAAACAACACCAAGGTAGACATCAGCATGCAGGTAAAGCTGGATGTCATTGCAAAGCTCTTGTCATTAGACTCGGTTGGCATCAATTGGCAAAACGCGTTTTCTGCCACGTTGGCATGTTGAGATAATGCGCCTTCACCATTGCAGGTTAAAAATAGGTGGTAGTTCTCATCAACCAATTGATCGACCAGCTCCACGGCAGCCACACTTTCTGGGCTATTTCCTGAACGTGCAAAAGAGACGAGTAAGGTTGGTTGTCCCGGATAAAGGAATTGCGATGGATTAGAGACCAAATCCGTTGTTGGAATTGACTCGACGCGAAAGCCGCTGTCAATTTGGATAAAGGGTTTGGCAGCATCACCGACAAATGCAGATGTGCCTGCGCCAGTGAGAATAATGCGAAGATTACGTTTATTCAGTAATGGTGCTAAAAAGGCATTCAAATCAGATTCTGCTGAGGCCAGAATATTCGCCAGTTCGCGCCAAAGCTTCGGCTGACGTGAAATTTCTTGCGCGGTATGAATTGCATTGTGCTCTTCAAGCCAAGAGAGGGTATAGCCAAGAAATGTGCTCATTTGGTGGGCTCCTTAGAGGCAACGGTATTATTGGAATAACAGGCATGGGCATAGACGTCCGTCACTTCCATCACTTTGTGGATCACAATGTCAGTTGGAGTATTACGAATCTCTTGTTGTGTGATTGCTTTTGCTTGGTTGGGCAAAAACTGACTGAGGATGGTCACAGGGACGGGTTGGTCTCGTAAATTATCAAAGAGTGTCTGTTGGGCTCGTTGTACTTCAGGGTGAGTCCAGTAGTAGCGGATGCGATCGCTTAAGCTGTATGCGCAATCAAGATAGTGCTGGTGGCCACGACTTAGATAATGTTTTTGCCAATGCTCTGGTTCTTCGTGCATGATTTGCTCAATCGTGCCGCGAAGGTGGGAAGAATGGTGTGAGCCAAGCCATTCAAGTTCTGCACGGTCAAGTCCAAATAATGCTTCACGCAGGGCAAAGGTTAAGGCTGGGCCAACCTTTAAGATGGCGAAATGATCGCGTACTAGCTCATGATATGCGTTGTTTTTTTGGTAATCGGTTGAGTGGGCTTCAAATACCAAATAAGGTTGCATCTCGACCATTTTGGCAAGGGGTTGAGCCAACTCACTCTGATAATGATGAATTGTGTGGTGATCAAACTCGACACCGGGTTGAACAACCAGACCGATGACACGCTCCCAAACGTACCCGAGTCCCATGTCACTAAAGGCTAAATGATGGGCGTTCAATGTTTCCTGTGCTTGGCTTGGGGTTGTGACCTCAACGCCTTCTTCTTCCAAGGATTCCAGTGCGCCGCCCGGAGTCGGTACTTCTGTGCCTATTACGTATACTGGCGCTTCACCACCGATGTCTTTCCATGTCGTTTCTGCAATGGCGCATAGGCGTGCAGCACGTTCAGCCATCAGAGTTTCACTCAAAGGTAGCTCATCATCGGCACATGGCATGGAGCAATCGAGGTGAATTTTCTTAAATCCAGCAGCGACATAATCCATGATGAGACGTTCAGACAGTTGCATCGCTTCTTCTGCTGAGAACTGTTGCCAGCAGTTTGGACCTAAATGATCACCACCAAGCACCACGTTTTGTTGTGGAAAGTCATGCTTGTCTGCCAGTTTAAAAACTTGTTCTGCAAAGCGCTCTGGCGTCATTCCGGTATAGCCACCAAACTGATTGACCTGATTGGATGTGGCTTCAATCAGCACGAGTTGCTGGTCTTTTTTTGCTTGAAGAATCGCTGCTTCCAGTACGATTGGGTGTGCAGAACAAACGGAGTAAATCCCGACGTTCTGTCCTTGTTTATGGGCTTGAATAAGAGAAAGTAACAAATTCATTTTGTTGTCCTAGTTAATGATCTGATCAGCCAGCACCACGTCAACACCAAGCGATAGAAGTGCTTGATGGATATGATGGGGAATGTGGCTGTCGGTAATTAGGGTGTTGATCTGGCTGGCAGCACGGATCATGCAAAAACTTTTACGGCCAAACTTACTTGAGTCGGTTACCGCAATGATCTGACGAGAAACGTCGCACATAACTCGGTTAATCTGCGCTTCATTTGGATCGGGTGTCGTGATCCCCGCTTCTAGATCGAAACCATCAACACCAAGGAACACTTTGTCGAATAGGTAAGCGCGTAGTTGGCCCTCGCCATGTGAGCCGGTAAGTGAACAGGAAGCGGCGCGTAAACGCCCTCCGAGTACATGCAGGTCAATGTTATCCAGTAGGCTCAATTGATAGGCGGTGTTGAGTGCATTGGTCATCACCACCAAATTGCGTTTGTCTGCAAGGTATTCAGGCATTGCGGTAATGGTGGAACCGGAGTCCAGCAAAATGGCTTCGCCATCGTTAATCATGCTGGCGGCAACTTGAGCAATACTTTGCTTGATATCTCGATTGAGCTGGCCTTTACAGTGTAAAGGCTGATCGAAAGCGAAGTTTGGGTTCAGGGTTGCGCCGCCGTAACAGCGAAAAACACACCCTTGTTTCTCCAGTATATTGAGGTCGTGACGAATGGTGACGGCCGATACGTTAAACCACTTGGCAAACTCATCAACCTTACCCATCTGTTTTTGGCGTATGTGAGTCATGATCATTTGTCTACGCTCTGAACTGGTCATAAAACCCTCGCTTTAACTACAAGAAAGTTTTCTTTCGTTTTCTTTCTTTTGTTGGTTGGAGGTATTTAATCAGGCGGAGAAAAATAAAAATGAAAGGCAGATCACGGAAGGTCGACTTTCGCTTTTAAGGCCAAAAACCTTTCACTTTGAGAAAAGTGAAAGGTTTTACAGCGAGTTTTATCAAGAGAAATGACAATAATGTCCCGTAGCAAAAGTAATTTCATCTTTGAAAGTGAAAGATTGAATAAAAACGCTGTGAAAGGTAGCTTTTGCTTTTGATGTTGATAAAGATCACAAAAATAAAAGTTGCCTGCACAAAGCGATATAAAGCGAAAGACAAGGAGAAGCAGATTAAGAGAGGGAAATAACAATTAGCGATCCATCCATCTGGATGAATCGCAAATAAACGGGAGTTTGAAGGGGGTTAGGTGTTCACACTAAGATGACAGGAATTCCAAGCTTCTTTAAGCCCTGTAAATAGTTATCGGGAATGCCACTGTCTGTAATGAGTTTGTCGATACGAGAGGACTCGATGATTTTGTGCAAGCTGACTTTGCCGAACTTGGATGAGTCAGTCACCACGATGATTTCATCGGCTATTTCACACATTTTACGGTTTAACCGAGCTTCTTTCTCATTGTGTGTGGTAATGCCTCGCTCTAGGTTAAAGCCGTCGACACCGAGGAATAGCTTATTAAAGTGGTAGTTGTCTAATAAGGTTTCAGCTTGAGCACCAAAGAAAGACATCGATTTACGCCTTAACTCACCACCGACTAACATGACTTCGACCCCTTCTGCTGGGAACAGTGTATTGGCAATATTTAAGCCATTGGTCATAACCACCAGATCGGTAAAGTCTTGCATCGCCTCGGCTATCTGGCAGGTTGTGGTGCCAGAATCGAGGATCACCGTATCACCACTGTCGATAAACTCGATCGCTGCCTGAGCAATTTTTTGCTTGATGTTTTGGTGGTGCAGATTTTTGTCAGTAACAGAATGTTCGGTAGGTCGGACAACGTTGTCTTGTAAATAAGCCCCCCCGTATGCACGGGTGACAATACCCTGCTTTTCAAGGGCAGCTAAGTCGTTTCGAATCGTCACGGCAGATACAGAAAAGCGCTGTGACAAATCGCTGACTTGGACACTACCATGGCTTTTTAGCAAAGCGATAGTTTGCTCACGTCTTTCACTAGTGTTTTTCACGCATTACAGTCTCTCGTTCTTTTATCTTGTTGAATTATATCGTTATAAATAATAAATGAAAGTTAATTTCTTTCGTTACGTTTTGAAATGCTGTTTCTTTTTATATTTTAGCTATTCTTTATTTACGATTGCTTTCTGTTTTGTTCTGCGTCTGGTCGTTTATGAAGCATTTGGTACTTACATTTCGTTATTATTGGTACTTTTCATTCGAATAAATGTATGTTCAGAATCTATTATTACCACTACTTGAATCATAATTAAGTATCATTGTTGGTTTTTTTTAGTTTTCTTTTGCTTTATTTTTAATCAGTTTGGTTTTGTTGTGTGATCTTTGTGCTTCCTTGTTCTTTCGTTTCGTTTTATTTGTGTTTTTGTACTCACAAAATACAACGGAGTGAAACCGTGAAACAAAAAATACATAAACCCTTACTACTAGCTTCTTTGATCTCAGCGGCTTTATTCAGTGGCTCGATATCCGCAGCACCGTTGGCGGCTTTGGATGTTGCTTCCTTAGAGCATGAGGGAAAGCAGTTACGAATGGTGACTGAGAGTGGTCAGCATGTCCGAATTGATATGGTTAGTTCGGCAGTATTTCGTATTCAGGCCAGTAATAATGATCAGTTCCAAAGTATCAAAGTTGATGCCCTGAGAGATCAGTGCCACAAACATGCCTTCCACTGTGATGCGAAAGGTGAGCCACAAAACTTACCCGATATTGTTATTGGGGATGAACAAGGGGATATTGACTATACCGTAAGCAACCAGGGTGATTACCACTTAATACAAACCAGTAAGTTAGCGCTGCGTATTTATCATTCTCCGCTGACTTTTGCACTCTACAAGGCTGACAATCAGACCCAACTATGGCAGGAGGTGAAACCGATTGAGATTGGTGCTGCTGTCGATGGATTTGAACGTGGAGAGCTAAAACTTACTGAAGACGATAAAAAAACAGTTCAGACACTAACCAGTGATCCTAAAGAACATTTCTATGGTGGTGGCCAGCAAAATGGTGAGTTTGAGTTTAACGGAAAAATACTCAAAGCTTCTTACTCGGGCGGTTGGGAAGAATTTGATCGACCAAGCCCAGCACCGTTTTATATGTCAGATAAAGGTTATGGTGTTATGCACCATACTTGGCGTAATGGTGCTCATGACTTTCGAGCCCTTGATCAACTGGTTTCCAGTTACAATGAAGACCGTTTCGATGCCTATTACTTCGTCGGTGATTCCTTGGGTGACATCGTCAACGAATACACTAAACTTACTGGACGACCACACTTGCTCTCTCGTTGGGCTTACTACCTTGGTGATGCCGACTGTTACGAAAATAAAGTGGGTTCATACCCTGAAGGGTGGCCTGCCGACCCGGGCAGCACCATTGATGTAGTGAAGCAAGTGGGGGTTCCATATAAAACTCACGATATGCCGGTAGGTTGGATTTTGCCAAATGATGGCTACGGCTGTGGTTACTCCGACTTAAAAGGCACAATTGACGAGCTAGACGAGCTTGGAATTAAAACGGGCTTATGGACTGAAAAGTCACTAAATAAAATAGATCAAGAAGTCACTGATGGTATCGGTGTTTATAAGTTGGACGTGGCATGGACTGGCTCTGGAAAATTATATGCCCTAGCCGCCAATGATAGTGCTCATGACGGTTTAATGAGGAACTCCGAGACTCGCGGTATGATTTGGACCGTAAGGGGCTGGGCTGGGATTCAACGCTATGCCGTGACTTGGACTGGTGACCAGGCCGCGAGTTGGGATTACATTCGTTGGCATATTCCAACCTTTATTGGCTCGGGCTTATCTGGGCAAGCCTATGCGTCTTCCGATGTGAACGGTATCTTTGGCCATGGGGTAGAAACTTTCACTCGTGATGTTCAGTTCAAAGCCTTTACCCCGGTGCTGATCTCGATGTCGGGTTGGGCGAAAGAAGAGCGTAAGCATGCCTGGTGGCACGATGGGGAATATAACGGTAAAAAGTATCGTGATATCAACCGTAAGTTTCTTATGCTGAAATCACAGTTGATGCCTTATATGTACACCTACGCTTATGAAGCAGACCAGACAGGTGCACCATTGATGCGCGCGATGATTTGGGAGTTCCCTGATGACCCACGCCTAAAGAGCGAAGAGTTCAAGTATCAGTATATGTATGGTGAGTCGCTGTTGGTGGCACCTGTGTATCAACCGATGGCTCAAAATAATGGCTGGTATAAAGGACTTTATTTACCAGAAGGTGAATGGGTCGATTTCTGGGATGGTACTCGTACAACTTCACCTGAAGGCGGTATGGAGTTAGCGCATTACCCAATTACCATTGATAAAATTCCAGTATTGGTCAGAGCGGGAGCGATTATCCCAATGTACCAAGGGGCTCGCTCTGATGCGCTGCAAGCGAAAGATCATCTGATTGTTCAGCTTTATCCTCACGGCGAATCTTCATTTACCCTATTTGAAGATGATGGTGAAACCCGTGCCTACAAAGAGAATAATGCCTACGCTGAAACACAAATTACTGCAACTGCTCCAGTGACTGGTGAAAATGGTGACATTTCTATCACCATAAACCCAGCCACAGTTCACAAAGATTATGATGGGTTAGTGACAGAGCGCAGCTATCACTTCCAAGTGTTCTCTTTAGTAAAACCGTTGGGCGTTGATGCGGGAGGTGCGACGTTAACAGAGCTTGACTCATTGGAAGCATTAGAATCAGCGCAAGAAGGCTGGTATTTCGATGCCACCGACCGTCATGGTCTAGTGCACGTTAAAGTGGGTAAGCAATCGGTTTATCAAACCTATTCAGTCACGCTTGATATTGATGAAGGCGCTGATGTTCCACAGACTGCTGGGTACCCAGAACCAAGCTATGTGACGGAGTTTGATAAGAGCCAAGTGACGGTAGTGAAGCCGTTACCTGAGCAGGAAAATCATGAGTTTACTCATGCATTGGATGGCGATGTTGAGAGCTTATACCACTCACCTTGGGAGCAAGAAGGTGATGAAGATAAAGTTCCAATGGATTTTGTTCTTCAATTAGGCGGGTCATTTAATGTTAGTGGGCTGACTTACTTACCACGTGAAAATGCAGGTAATGGCACCATCACCGAATATCGTGTTTACCTCTCTTCTACCAATGGTGATTGGGGAGAGCCAGTTGCTGAAGGTGAGTGGCAGAAGAATAAAGAGCTCAAAATTGCCCAGTTTGCTGAGCAGGAAGCGAGCTTCGTCAAATTTGAGGTGGTCAAAGCGGTTGGCGATTTTGTGTCTGCCAGAGAATTTGACCTCATTGCGACTAAGAAAAGAACACCAACCAAAAAAGTGGTGCTGACAGAGGACAGAGTTAATACTCAAGGCGATGTGGTCGTCGGGAGCGCTGTCAATGGCGGTGAGATGACCATGAATGGTGTGACATTCGAGTCCGGTATTGGTATGGAAGCGCCAGCTACGGCTGAGTTTAGCCTTGATGGATCTTGGACTCGATTAAACGCGGACGTTGGCATTGATGATAGCTGTAAGGTTGCTGACAACAAGGTCAAGGCTCTTATTTACGCTGATGGTGCAAAAATTTGGGAGTTTGAACTAAGTGGCCCTGCGGTGGTGAAACCAGATATTGACCTATTTAATATCAGAAAAGTGTCGTTACAGGTTGTAAATAGCGATGACAGTGATGTTGGGGATTGTGTCAACTGGGCCAACTTAAAACTCACTGGGCCAGAAACTGCATCATTCAATGATTTTGATCGCTACCTGATTACATTTGTTGAAAAACCAAAAGCACAGCCGAGTGAGGAAATAGAAAAAGCCTTTGATGGTGATGTGAATACTATGTATCACTCTCCTTGGAAGCCTAAAGATGATTCTGAAAAGGCGCCGCAACACTTTGTCATTGAACTTGGCCAGGACTACATGGTGAATGGTTTTACCTATCAAGCACGACCTGGAGCTGGTAATGGTGCTATTGGTGACTACCGTTTATCGCTTTCTGAAGACGGTGATAATTTCAGTGAAGTCGCTTCGGGCGAGTTTGAAAAACGTGATGGTGTACAAGCAGTTCAATTTGAAAAGACTAAAGCACGCTACCTGAAATTTGAAGCACTAAATGGTACGGGTGGTTTTATTTCCGCTGCTGAGTTTGGAGTGATTGCTGAGCGTGTTATATCAGTTGAGCCGGATCTTCCAACCAACCCTGAAACTCCAACCAACCCAGATGCGCCAAGCGCGCCGGTACCTCCAGTGAAACCAATCAGTGGGGATACCAGTACCACAACACAAGCAGATGGCGGTAGTGCGGGTGGCTTTGGCATTCTTGCATTGGCAGTGATGGGATGGTTGCGTCGTCGTCGTTAAACATGCTTCACTCATACTTGGCGCCCGCAAGGGCGTCCTTTTTAACTTAGAGCTAAGCCCACCGCAAACAGCGGTGGGCTTGTTCGTTATTAAGGAATTACAGTGAGATATTGGTGAGGCGAGGTTGGATTCTGCTATCGCTCTCTTCACCTGCTGCTTTCACCGTCAGGACTTCACCGTTGGCAGGCACGTTCATCACGTATTTGGTTTTGCTGCCATCTTGATAGCGGCTGACCAGTTTGTCACCTTCCCAGAACCACTTCTGGTTCAGTGACTGGTTACATGATTCGACCGCAACGATCAGATCGTCACGCACTGCCATACACTGGTTGGGACCAACACGGCTACGGTAACGCTCGTCGGTGTCTAACCCCCAAATCTGTGACCAGTTTCGTTCTAGGCATCCTTGCGCCGTGACGGTAGGACCGCTTGCTGTTGCACAGGTGTTGTTGGCGTCAAGCGACTGAAGAACCACGTGTGCTTGTGCTTCAAAAGAAGGGTGCGACCAATCGATTTCAACATTTTCGACAAAGCGATAGGGTATCCAGCGTTGGCCATTTGCCATCCCAGCTTGCAGTAAACCTGGTGGGATCACTTTTCCGTACAATACTTGTGGTTCAAACGCGGCTTCGAGTTTGAAAACAGTGGTTCCTGTTTGCTCTACTGGTGCTTCATACAGCGCTTCACCATTGGGTGTAAAGTTGGCGTAGGCAATCGGGTTGATCTTTTGTTTGTCATACACAAAACTGTTGCCCCAAAGTGCATCGTTCCAACCACAGCCATAGACGCCAGAAGCACCAGTTCCCGAGTTACAAGGATTGCGATCAAACTCAAAGGAAACGTCGAAATCTGGACCAGAAGTTCGGTTCACGATCTTGTAGTCTTTTGTGTCATACACCAGAGTACGAGAACGGGTATAAGTATAGGAAGCACTGACTTCTGCTTTTCCCTTTGGCCCTTTGTCTCCACTCTCAACACCCGCTGTGCCGGAGACACCAATATCAAATCCATCGGTATCTCGGTGTTGGTATTCACGGTTTTCGTTGTGCGGCAAGTTACGTAGCATCACAGGTTTATACCCAGCGATGGGTGAGATTTTAATTTGATAGCTTCTGGCAAAACCACCTAAATAATCGTAACGATTTGCCCAGCTTTGGAACCAGGAATGCCCTTGTTTAAGGTTATCGCTTATGTGAAAACCTGCACCGGGCTGGTCGTTGTCTATTGTAAAGTGAACGTATTTTTTGTTTCCGGTAACTTTGCCGCCAGATGAGGACGGAACGGAACGCATCTGAGCCAGATTAAAACGAATATCAACGGAACCTTTACCATCGCAAAAATCGAGTTTTTCTGAATCTTCTTCGTATGCTTTTTGGATATTACAGGTTAAACCTGATCGGGTAATATAAATGCCTTTGGTGACGATAGGAACATACTGTTCGGCGACAGCTTGAGAGGTGATCAAAGCTAAGGCTAATGGGAGTAGTGTTGTTTTCATGATTATTTATCTCCAAAACCAAAACGTTTGAGTACATAGATAAACGAACGAAGCGTACTTTCTTTGATCTGTTCTTCACCCATATTTTCGCTTTCCACTTGGGTTAAAATGACATTCACGACGGATTCGCCATTTAACTGACCAGAAACTAAATATTCTGACGTCATACCCACTCCGGTAAGCTGTTTGCTCAATTCAGTTCGTTGTTCCTCTGCCGGAATTGAAGATAAATCAAGTACGGCCAGTTTGTTTGTTACGAGTGCTTGTCGAAGCGTGGCGATGTCGTCATCATTCATTAAGCCGATATTGGCGTAAATGAGATCACCCGGATTAGATTGTTCTCTGTAAACCTCAATATCCTGATTTAAATAAGTGGCAAGTTCAGTAGAAATTGTATTTTCACCACCCATAATTAATATTTGAGAATGAACAGACATAGAGAATAAACATAGTCCAATAGAGATGGTTTTTATTGTTTTAGGAAAATGTAAAAATTGACTTTTATTAAAAATATGCATAAGGGTACCTTCCCAACTGATAGGTTATTTTTAGAATAAATAAACCCTATAAGTAATATGAGAATATAAATGTTAAATTGTTTTTAATATAAAACTCACCTTGATATACAGGGAGCCTGACGTTTAATAACAAGGATCTATTTGAGTTGCGATTCCTTCTAGTTGGTTGATTTGAAAGCAGTCTATCGGATTGGATAATAATGAATTGAGATGTGTGTCACATAAAAATGTCGCATAAGCTATTGGTTAAACAATAAAATTTAATTTAGATCTTGTTAATATTTCATGAAGCATTGCTACTCTTAGATAAATCTCTGTATTTTTATTTTCTTAGACAAAAATAAATTTATTAAATAGTTTCTATTTCTTGGACTAAGTTCAACTTTTTAGTCTTAGATATATCCTTATATATATTAAGTATTTAATTGAAGGTTCATAACAAGCTAACGCTAATATTAGCTGCTATTAACTAGGCCATTATTTTAGATTTAAAGTGGCTGGATTATATTCTAGATTATGGTTGGCTATTGATTTGGGGGAAGTGAACGAGGAATGATTACGTGGGATTGGGAGGAAGCGCTGAGTGCCTAACACTCAGCACGAGTCATGTGGTTAAGCCCTTTGTTCAAAGTAACGCTTAGCATTGTTGAAACAGATATTTTCAATCAGCGGACCGAGAAGAGACATATCATTGGGGACTTCTCCATTTTCAGCCCAATGACCGACCATATCACACAGAATACGGCGGAAATATTCATGACGGGTGTAAGACAAGAAGCTTCTAGAGTCGGTCAACATGCCGATAAATTGGCTCAGTAATCCTAACTGAGAAAGCTGTAGTAACTGTCGTTGCATGCCGTCTTTCTGATCGTTAAACCACCAACCCGATCCGAATTGGATTTTACCTGCGATTCCACCACCTTGAAAATTACCAATCATGGTCGCGATCATCTCATTATCACTAGGATTCAGGCAGTAAAGGATAGTACGAGGCAGTTGGTTGGACTGATCCATTTCATCGAGCAGGTGGGCAAGCTCAAAGGCAAACGAGCGGTCATCAATTGAATCAAATCCGGTGTTGGGTCCTATGAGCTGGTGCATGCGAGTGTTGTTATCTCGTAGCGCACCAATATGTAGCTGCATCACCCATCCAAGCTGAGCATAACGCTGACCTAACCACACTTGTACAGCCGTTGAAAACTGGGCTTGTTCATATTCTGTGAGCGGTTGATGGTTTAAACGGCGGGAGAGAATCGCATAAATCTTCGTCTGAGGGAATGGGTGCGTAGCGCACGACTTCAATACCGTGGTCTGCACAGCGGCAACCATGTAGATTGAAGTGCAGGAGGCGTTTGTCTAAGGCCTGCCGTAAATCGTCAAACTGACGGATCTCAATATCAGCGAGTTCACCAAGCTTGTGTAGGTACTCGACAAAGCCAGCTAACTCTATTTTAAACGCGTTATCGGGCCGCCAACTTGGCAATACTTGTATGTCAAAGGTGTCATCTTGAGCAATGGCACGATGATGTTCGAGTGAGTCCAATGGATCATCGGTTGTACCAGCCATCACCACATTCATCTGCTGCATGATGCCGCGCGCACCAAATTCTGATGTGGCGAGTTGTTCATTGCACTGGTGCCAAATGTGCTCGGCAGTTTGTGGATTGAGCAAGGTGTTTGTGATGCCAAACGGTCTGCGCAGCTCTAGGTGTGTCCAGTGGTATAGCGGATTTCCTAATGTCTGAGGGACGGTTTTCGCCCACGCGCAGAACTTGTCGTAATCACTTGCTTGGCCTGTTATGAAATGTTCCTCAATCCCGGCAGAGCGCATACCACGCCATTTATAGTGATCCCCTTCGAGCCAGATCTGTGTCAGGTTGCCAAATTGGCGATTTTGCGCCACATCAGCAGGGTTTAGATGGCAATGGTAGTCGTAAATGGGTTGGTGACTGGCATGCTCATGATATAAGCGTTGAGCTGTTTTCGTTGAAAGCAAAAAATCTTCGCATAAAAACCGTTTCATTCTATTTTCCTTATGCCTGTGCCAAACAAAGCGTGTCGTTTTGATGGATGTATTCAGTGCTTATTGTTAGCCATATGCCAAGTTAGGGAGGAATAGCACCACATCTGGCAGGAGGATCAGCACCAGAATCAGTAAGAAAATGGCTAATAAGAAAGGCACAGACTCTTTGATATAGCTTTTTGTCGGGCAATCTAAAATTGAACAGGCGGTAAACATGGCCACACCGACTGGCGGAGTCATGCCACCAAGCGTGACGATGGTCATCATCAGAATGCCGAAATGCACCGGATCGACTCCCACACCCTGAACGATTGGCAGGAAAATTGGCGTTAGAAGTAATACGTTGACGGTGGCTTCCATAAACATGCCGATGATCGCTAAGAAGGTTAATATCACGATCAGGAGAAAATACTTGTGTGTGGTGATACTTAAGATTTCTTGCGACAGATATTGGGGTATTTGATTGTTGACGATGATGTAGCCGAAAATGCCAGAAAAGGAAATGATCAACATGATCACGGCATTGTCGACAACGGTTTGTTGCAGCACTTCAACGATTTTTTGGTAATTCAGTTCCTTGTAAACAAATAACCCAATGAAAAAGGCGTAAAAAACAGCAAAAGAGCCAGCTTCTGACGGTGTGAAAATGCCAAAACGAATCGTGATGATCAGTAAGACAGGAAAGAGCAGCGCCCAGAAGCATTGAATGAAGGTTTCGAAGATTTTTTTCGGTGGTGTTCTTTCTTCCTGCTCACGGGCGTAGCCTCGTTTGTTCGCCACAATACTCACGGTGACCATCAGAAAGAGTGTCATCAGAATGCCGGGAACAATGCCAGCTAAAAATAGACGGCCAATGGAGACTTCTCCGACAAACCCATACAGAATGAGTCCAATACTTGGGGGAATGGTTGCGGTGATAAGGCCACTTAGGCCGATGGATGCCGCAACAAACCCTTTTGAGTATTTGCGCTTGAGCATGGCGGGGCCAAGGATTTTGGATTGCATCGCGACGTCAGCAACGGCTGAGCCGGACACGCCACCCATGATGGCACTCAACAATACCGTGACATGGGCAAGTCCACCAACAAGGTGAGCGGTGAGTGTGGAGCAAAACGCAATAAGGCGTCGGGTAATGCCTGCCGCATTCATTAAGTTACCGGCTAACACAAAAAATGGCACGGCGAGTAACGCAGGGTTTTGCGAAGCCAGTACCATCTTTTGTACCGGGATGATCAATGATGAACGGCCATCCATCACGAAAAACAGCAGGCTGGCAATCGCAATGGCAAATGCCAATGGCATTCTGAGGATCAGAAATAACGCAAAGCTGATAATCAAGGCTCCCATAGGAGAGATGATTGAGCTGATGAAATCCATCATTGTTTGTTACTCCACTTAGCGATCATATGGGTCAGTTCAGTTCGAATCATCAATAGGCAACCGACAGGAACGGAGGCGATTAAAAAGGCATAACTTAACGGCTCTGACGTTCTGCTTAGCTCTACGTTAAGTAAGGTAAAAATAAATATGAGGATGATGAAGAGTGCTAAAGTCAGATAAGTCCAAATATGTTGTTTGCCGTGACGAAGAAAATCAAACAGGATGAATAGAAGTGCCGCTAGGGTTAGGCCGATAGTGAGGTTGAATTCGCTGACGATGAGGGAATCAAATTCTCTTCGGCTTCGCTGCATTAAATACCAACCATAGTAGGTAATGAAGCCTAAAAACCCGACGATGACCACTGACCAAATGTCGGCGATAGCACGTCGCCAAGTATCCGGTAATTTCTCTTCAAAAAATTCGACGCCAATGTGACGTTTGTAACTGAGCGCTAAATCGCTACCCAGAAAAATAACCCAGCCAAATAGCAGTTGGCTTAAATCGGACATCCACGCCTGTGGATGCCCGACAACACGTAATAACGCAGCAGAGAAGACTAGGAAGGCAATCAAGAACAGCGCCAGACAAGCAATGTTTCCCTCCCATCTCAGTACTTTCTGATTGAGTTTTTTTAGATACCACATACTTCCTAACCTTCTACTGGTACTACTTCAGTGCTTCTTGAAGCTGCTGATACTCTTTTTCATAGCCTAGTTTTTTAAACACGGACTTTGCGTTGTTGATAAATGGTGTTTTGTCCACGGCAATGAACTTCACTTTGTAGTCTTGTTGCAGTGTGCGTTTGTAGTTTTCAATCTGTTCATTAACCATGTTCGAAGCGTAAGCGCCGGCTTTGACAGACTCTTCTTTTAAGATCATTTGGTAGTCTTTTGGCAGCGATTTGTACCACTCTTCACTGACTACAAGGGCCGTCATCAACTGAAAGTGTTCGGTTTCAGCGACATACTTAATGGTTTCTTGCAGGCTGCTAGAAATCACCGCAGGTAACTGCGCTTCGAAACCATCTACCGTACCTTGCTGCATGGCTGGGTAGGTTTCTGCCCATGGTAATGCCGTCGGAGTGGCGCCGAGTGAGCGAATGGATTCTGACCAAACAGCTGCACCGGGAGTTCGGATGAGTAGGCCATTTAGGTCTTCAGGTTTGTTCACTTCCTTATTAGTAAAGAAGCTGCGGCTGCCTTGGAACCAGTTAAATGAAAGAACGTGTAGTCCTTCTTTTTCCAGTTTCTTTTCCCAGCTCTTGAAGAGATCTGTTTCAACAATGCGCTTCATTTGTTCATAGTCTTTGGCGGCATAAGCAATACCAATGACGCCAATTTCCTTAGAAAAGACACTTAAACGACCGCTATCTGTAATAGCCGCAACGTTTTCACCGAACATAGCCTGTTCTTGAACGTCTTCCATCGAACCAAGCTGACCACTTGGGTAAATTTCAATTTTGAGCTTGCCATCGGTTCTGGATTCAACGGCTTTTTTGAGTTCGACGCTTCCAGCGTAAAGGGGATCTTTTTCACCCACTGACATCGAAATTTTTAACGTATAGTCTTTTGCCATCGTGGAGAATGGCATAGCGGCAGCAAGCAAAAAGATGCCGAGTTTCTTATTTAATCTCATGGTCCAATACCCTTTGTTTCACTTTTATTTGTGGAGCTCTGCTCATTGAGCCTACCCATGAGCCAAATGACTTCTGGGATGTACCGAATGCAGAACGTTTCCATTAGTTCTGAATTGATTGAAAACACCGCAGGCGGTGACTAGCCTTTCGATGCTTGATAGAGCCAAGGTGCTTCAACCAACTCATTCACTCTTTAGTCTTCTTATAATGAGTTGGTGATATTTTAATCAGAGTGTTGGTTTGGTTCTAAGATCGAGATCTCATACCAAAAAATAATATTGGTATGGTCAATTTTTTGTGAAAGAGAATAATTGGTGTGAATCGAAACAAGATGCTGTTCTTAAATAAGGTGAATACTCGTTTGTTTTATGTTTTTTGTCTTTAAAATCAATTTATTACTATTGATTTGTTATGAGGGTTTGAAGGTTTTACACTAGATATATCGGTGTTATTGAAAGGAATGGTGTTGAATTTTGGCTGTGATGAAGCACTCTCTACATATCTACTAATTTATCAGTAGTGATGTTTGCTGAGTTGCAAAATGAATTGGATATCAAATTGGTCTGTACAATATTTGCGGTTAAGCATCAACTAAATGGATGTCGATGCCTGCTTGTGTTAACGCGTGATAGTAATCTTGAGGAATGCCACTGTCGGTGATCAGAATGTCGATTTCCTGAGTGCCAGCAATGACGCAAAAGCTTTGACGATTGAATTTTGATGAGTCGGTAACGGCAATTACCTGTTGCGCAGCTTGTACCATTTTCCGGTTGATTGCGGCTTCACTGGCATGTGGTGTCGTGATGCCTGCAAGTTTGTCAAAACCATCCACGCCAAGAAACAGTTTCTGATAGCGGTAGTTACCGAGGAAGTGCTCACCTGTTTGGCCATTTAAGGAGTACGAGTTTTCACGAATGGTGCCGCCGGAAACCATGACTTGTATATCTGGTTGATTGGCAAGTTGATAAGCAATGTGGATACCATTGGTCATCACAATCAGATTCTTTTTCCCTTTTAGATTTAAAGCAATTTGTTCTGTGGTTGAGCCTGAATCGAGAATAAGGGCGTCACCCGTTTCAATGAGGCTGGCTGCGTAGCGGCCAATGGCAGCTTTAATATCTGTGTTTAATTGTTTCTTATCTTTAAGTGGTTGTTCAAAGGCAAATTTATGATTGAGCCTTGCCCCTCCGTAGCAGCGCGTGACGCAGCCTTGCTTTTCTAGATGGTTGAGATCACTGCGAATGGTCACCGCTGAGATCTGAAACTCTCTGGCAAACGCTGTTACTTCGCCAACACCGTGCGTTTGGATGTATTTGAGAATGGCGGCACGGCGTTGTTTGGTCGGGTTCATGATGACAACTCTGAATCGTGATAGATAACTGAACTAATAATTACTTATAAAATAGACTGATTTTATAAGATGAAAAGCGGTTCTGGTTGAAAATCATGGTGTGGTAACAAAAGGATTAATCGGTAGACCAAACATTGCGGATGTCGGGCCAACCCCAGTTAGTGAGGGCGACATCTTTCAGCACATCGTGAAAGCGTAGGGTCTGACGGTGATGAAACAGTGGAATTAACCAATGATGGCTAACCATGGCTGTTGCGATGGGCTCTAGAGTGTCTAAATACTGTTCGAGTTCGGTCGTGCTGCGTAGCTGCTCTAAGCTTTTACGTAGCCATCGATGTGCCGATGCGCCAATACAATGATGGAGCACTGGGTTATTGTACAAACTATTAAATGCAGAAGCCTGCCGAGTATCGTCTAGATTGATATTGGTGATCACCAAGTCCTGTTCCAACTCGCCATTTCTTGCGAGTTCGGTGAGCTCTCGGTAGCTGTAATTGTGGATAGTAACGGAGACACCTAAGCCCTGCAGAAGTGCTTGAATCGCAGTGGCGCAATGTACCAGTGCTGAATAGTCATACACTGCAATTGAAAGCTCAGCGGGTAATGGCACGGGTTCAATATCCGGCATTCTAATGGGGCTCCAACCAGGTAGTAGGTTATTGGCATCGACACAACTAAACAGGTTTTGTTGTTTTGTTAGCAACACGCGCACGTTACTGGGGGACAGTAGCTGAGTCATCGAGTGGCGCTGACTGGCCGTTAATGCGTTAGTTTTGCTTTGGTTAAATAGCGCAAACAGGCATCCTTCCTCAACACGACATTGCTGGATGGCACTATTGGGATTGTCGCCCCCTGATTGTGACAAGTAATAATTGCACTCATTGCTGGGTTGGCCATGTGGATGATTAGTTTCGATCTTTTTTGACAGTGAATCGGGTTGTTGTAAGTGCCAGATGGTGACTTTGTCGGTGAGTGCGCGGCAAGCGTAGTATCGTTCAAAAGCCTGTAGACACAAACGCGCTTCGGAGTGCTCAATCACTTCAAACACACCGCTGCCGATAACATTGTGATCGCTGTCTTGCTCAATGACTTGGGTGCTGGGTTGAATGGAGTATTTTACGCTCGTGAGCAGCCCGCCAAATCCTTTGTCTGGCATTGATAAGTGAAATACCACTTGATTAGGGCTAGGAGCACTGATTGTGGCTAAATGGGCCAGCTCATCACAATAGTTGGGTAAATCTTTCAGTTTATTAAATAGTGCGACGATGCTTTGAGCGTCTATCAAAGTGCCGTCGTGAAAGGTGAGCCCCGGCCTGAGATAAAAGCTCCATTGCCAGTTTTCGTTATCGTAAAACCAATGGTGCGCCAATTCTGGTTGTAATTGCCCCTGTTCATTGCAGCTGATGAGGCAACAGTAGACTTGACGCAGTAAGTAACGCTCACTGGAGCGGTGCCATAAGTGCGGTACCAAACGTTCAAATGGGCGTTTATAAGTGAGCTGTATATGCAGCTGTCCTTCTCGTATTGATGCACCTGATGTGCTTTGCAGCAGACGGCCAAAAATGCGTTTGTCTTGATCAAGGAGAGTCAGTGCTTTCTCATATTGCCCCGCGCGAATTCGTTCGGAAGCTAACTGCTCTTTTAAACGAGCCAGCTCAACATGCAATACCAATGTGGAGCGTTGATTTCGGCCTACTTTGGGTTGCCAGCTCAACCAGTTAAGGTACTGCATTTCATGTAACAGGTTTCGTGCGTGGCGTGGGCTGGTAAATAATGTCTCGGCTAATTCAGATAGCGCGGTTTTGATCTCTTGGTCTACGCCTAATGGACTGAGTCTGGCGTAGTAACGCAGCAGTTTGAGATCAGACATATCAGGGCTCCATAAACGGTCAATCTTTGATTTTATAATAAGTCATGAAGCGTAACGGAGAAAAATGTTATAAATTTTGTTCCTGTTTTACTGGATTTTATGCATATATCGGTGCTATTTGGATAAGAACAGCTTAAATAGGGTTAAGAACTGTAAAAATCTGACTGTTTTTCGCTTCCGGTTTTGACGAGATACTATGACTACCAGCTCTTAAAATGCATTTTGATTTGATATTGAAGTGGTTGTTTTAAGAATGGTGCTAAGACAGCAGCATCTTTCTGGTTCATGCTCCATAACACCCCCGCGAACATTCCTGTTAGATGCTGCTTTTCAAACAAAAAAAAGCCAACCCGAAGGTTGGCAAAAGTAACTATGTAGCAAGTATTGTACAAAGTTAAGGACTAATTTATTTACGCTCGGTTCGTTGCCACACTGGATGGCCATCTTTAATGGTTGTCATGACCTGAATATTTTTAATTTCCATCGGGTCAACTTTCAGTGGATTTCTATTAAGAATGACCAAATCAGCATCTTTTCCTGTGGATATACTGCCTTTATGGTTTTCTTCAAAATTTTGGTATGCCGCATTGGTGGTGATCGCTTGTAACGCCTGATAAGGCGTAACTTTTTGTTCTTCGCCAATGGTTTTGCCATTGCGAGTCACTCGGTTTACACCAGCCCAAACCGTCATCATCATATCGGGGATAACAACAGGCGAATCTGTATGGAACGTAAATGGCATTTGACGACGTGCCGCTGAGCCTGCTGGGTTATTGCGTTCGCCTCGCGCTTTACCCAATACCGAGCCGATGTAATAGTCACCAAACAGGTATGGGTGTGTCATTTCAAACGATGGAATGACATTGAGCTTTTTCATCTCATCTAATTGATCTTCACGAACTGTTTGCGCGTGGATCATCACTGGGCGCCAGTCTTTAGAAGAGATATCGCCAAGTTGCTCAATCGCATTCAACATCTGATCGCCTGCGGCATCACCGTTACAATGCACAAGCAACTGCCAGTCGTTCTCCCATGCCACTTGAACCAAGTGGTTGACGGTTTTATCGTCAAATGCTGGGTATCCAGTAAACTTGCTGTCATGACCGTGAGGCGGCACATAGTAATGCTCTGAAAGGTGCGCCGTTTTCCCGGGTAATGAACCGTCTAAGCTTAGTTTTACCCCACCAATACGTAGGTGGTTCTGGTAACGACTGTATTGCTCAAATTTAGGTAGCCACTCACGGTTAACCATTTCAATTGCAGGGTAGGCGACTACATCGAGATACAAACGCTCATTTTCCTGCGCAAGGTGCAGTAACTCAAAGTCCATCGGCGTGGTACGGCCATCCTGAGTTGTAGTAACTCCGAAACTAGCGTAAGAGCGCTGGGCCTCGTCTAACTGCTTCAGGCGTTCCATATTGTCTGGTTGTGGCAATTTAAGCATGACTGGCCACATAGCTGACTCTTCCAAAACGCCGTTTGGTTCGCCGCGAACACCACGTTGAATTACGCCGCCTTTAGGATTTTTACTGGCGTTAGTAATGCCAGCTAATGCCATCGCTTTCGAGTTAACGACACCAATATGACCCGAAGAATGAATGATCAAAATTGGGTTTTCAGTCGAGACTTCATCCAACAATTCTTTATGTGGATGGTTAGGCAAAATCGAGGTGTCATAACCTGTGCCGACCACCCATTCACCCGGTTTGATGTGGTTGTTTTTGATGTAGTCTTTGAGTGTTTGTTTTAAGTTTTCAAAAGTGTCAGACGTACCATAAGGTGGCGCAGCAAGGTTAGCGTTTGATAATGACACCGCTAACTGCGAGATATGTCCGTGTGCGTCAATGAACCCTGGCATCAGGGTCTGACCTTTTAAGTTGACCAGGTTTGTTTGGCCAAATTTATAAGGCATGACGTCATCTTTCGAACCAGCAAAGAGGATCTTGCCATTTAAGGTGGCTACCGCTTCAACATAGTTTGGAGTTTCTCCATCCATGGTTAAAATATCACCACCGAAGTAAATGGTATCGGCTGCCGTTACCTGTGCAGGCGCTGCTATCGGTTTTACTGGTGGCTCGGCGTTACATCCAGCCAACAAGCCGGTAGCAATGCTTAATGCAATGATTTTTTTGTGCATTGGGTATGGCTCCTCTCTACTTTCGGGAGGCATACTTTAGGAAACAGGATGTAATTTCACCTAGTTCAAAAGTGAGACACCTTCTGGCTCAGACATAAATCTGACAATACTGACGTTGTTCGGACGGTTTGTAGGACAGCGACTACAATAACTGTTAAGTTGCTTTAGATATTATAAAAATTATCACGGAAACCGATATGGAAAGAGTCATTGATTTGAACCGTTGGCAAAGGGAACACGTAAAGAGTGAGCAAGAGCTACAACAAGTCTTTTTCGATGTTCGTTCACTGTACTATTCAGAACCATATTCAGATTATTCCTCACGGGTAAAACGTCTCAATCGATTGAAAAAGGCATTACTGGAGTATCAAGATGATCTGGTGGAGGCGCTGACGTTAGATTACGGTTTCCGTAGTGAGTTTGACTCGCTGATTTGCGATATTCTTCCTGCCGTTAGCCACATTAACTACACCCTCAAACATTTGCGGAAGTGGATGAAGCCAAACCGTCGCCATGCCGGGTTACTGCTTGCACCATCACGCGTCAAGGTAGAGTTCCAGCCACTGGGGGTCGTTGGGGTGATTGTCCCATGGAATTTTCCCATCGTGCTGAGTATTGCTCCGGTTGTGACGGCGATTGCGGCAGGTAACCGAGTCATGGTGAAGTTAAGTGAGTACACTCCTCGGACAAACCAAGTATTAAGTCAGATCTTTAAAGTGATTGAGCAGCATGTTCATACCATTGAAGGAGAAACTGAAATTGCGGAGTATTTTAGTCGACTGCCGTTCAATCACCTTATTTTTACAGGGTCGACCAAAGTCGGGCGTTTGGTTGCCCAAGCCGCCGCAAATAACCTAACTCCAGTCACCTTAGAATTAGGTGGTAAATCTCCCGTTATTGTCGGGAATGATGCGGAAATTGATAAAGCCGTGGATGCTGTGATGCTCGGTAAAGCGGTAAATGCAGGGCAGATTTGTGTGGCGCCGGATTACGTGATGGTGCCCCAAGGTAAAGAACTGACTTTTATTCATTCTTACTTGCGCCGCTATAAGGAGCACTTTGTTAAACACGACAAAGCTCATGGTGTTACCCATATCATCAATGATATCCAGTGGGCTCGGCTGCAAAACTTATTGCAAGATGCCAGAAGCAAAGGCGCCAGTATTCATACCTTGGATGATGTGATTGTTGAAGGGCGCCAAATGATGCCTCACCTTGTCACTGGCGTAACAGAAGACATGTTAGTGATGCAGGAAGAAATATTCGGCCCAATTTTGCCTGTGATGGGATATCGACAGCTAAATGAGGCGTACAACTACATCAATTTACGTCCGCATCCTTTGGCGCTTTACCTGATCAGTGATGACAAAATTACTCAGCGCCAAATCATCGAGCAAACGCACAGTGGCGGCGTGGCGATCAATGACACCTTGCTGCAGGTGGCGGCAGAAGACGCTCCGTTTGGTGGGGTCGGTGAATCGGGTATTGGTCGTTACCATGGCATTGAGGGTTTCCAAACCTTTTCTCATGCAAAGACGGTGCTGGTGACACCAAGTTGGTTGCCCCGTTCAAAATGGCTGCTGCGCTTTAAAGAGTGGGCAGTTAAGGCACTCGATATCTTTTTTATTCGTTAATGCCTTGCATAAATAGCCAGAGAGTCGCTCCTCTGGCTATTTTTTTGTGAGCTCGTTTAAATATCTGGCAAATGGTTGTTTGAAGTCAGATGAAGCACTAGCGTTATCTATTCATCTTTACAGCAAGGTTACGCCATAAAAATCAAATCGTGATCGTCTTGAAGTTGAGAGCGAGCAGCAAGGAACACCGGTTGTAACGGCAAAGCGAAAGCGCAGTATTGCGCCAGTCGATAATCATTCAGGGTGTGAATCTATGATGAGGGATTGGTTAAATATGCATGACGACGTTATGTGATCATCTGCGCAACAGCTGATAGACGCTTTGGTTAACCTCTTGATGTTACTTAGGTATGGTCAATTTGACAGAAAGGAAGCCTTATGAAAACACGATTTACCTTAACGCCTTTAGCTCTCATCACTCTCAGTCTTTCTGGATGTGGTGCATTGCAACTCTCCGACTCCAATCATGAACGGCTGTATGGCTTGTTTGACTCTTATCAACAAGAGCTCAGTACGCTTGATGGCAGCGAGTTTGGTTTGATTAATGATCAAATGGCGCTGGCGATCCAAACGCTTGATCGTGTTTATCTTGGCAAATTGGAAGAGATTAATCGCAATGCTTTGAATGATGAAGAAAAAGTGTATTACGATATTTTCCGCTTTGATCGTAAATTAGGCATCCAGGGCGCAGCTTTCCCCAATGCACGTTTCGGCAATTTTGATGTTCCGGTGACGCATTTCTATAACTACTTGGAATGGAACGCAGAAGAGGCAGGGAAGAAAATTGAGCCTAAAGAAGGTGAAGAACGAAGTCTTGCTGAGCTATATCAGTCGCAGTTGGACATTGTGCAAGAATATACGTCTTGGACGCGTAACTTACATACCCAGTACATGCAAGGGGCGCAAGAGGGGATCGAGCTGCCGAAAGTACTCATTGCTCGTTTTGTCGATAGCAGCCGAGATACTATTGCAGCAAATGATTATGCGCTGCTAAAACAAGGGTTGAAGGACGTTCAGTCACACGCGGATCTTCCTGCTCAATTGGTGACCGATTACCAACAAGCGGTAGAGCAAGCGCAAGCTGCAACGCAATCGTTGCTCGAATATGTTGCAGGTGCGTACATGAAAACGGCCCGAGGTAGCGGTGAAAAAGGACAATTGGCCGATACCCACATTGGTTGGGGAGATTTACCCAATGGCAAAAACTGGTACCAATGGCACCTTGACCGAAACAGCACCACAGGCAAGTCTGCGGCAGAGCTCAGTGCAATGGGCGAGCAATTAGTGGCAGATGCGAAAGCGGAGATGATCCGTGTGGCAGAGCTGGTGGTTAGCAAGCGTGGCTCTACAGTCACTGCGGATTATCGCGATCCTGTGACACGTAAAGTTGCGCCGCGCACATTCAAACTAACCCATGTGAATGGCAATATTAATCTCAATGAGTTTTTTGCTTTCCTCAATAGTGAAGCCTTCTTCTATGGCCGCGATGGGGCAAACATAACCGGAACTCAATATGAAGAGACGTGCAAAGCGGCGTCGAATCCTTCTGCCTGCGAGGCGGCACTTGGTGATTACTACTTGTTTAAAGACAATGCGAATCAGGTTGTTGGGCAATACTTTAAAGCCATAAAAACAGATTACCGCATTGAGCCATCGCCAGCAGGGAGGGAAAAATACGATGGGGTAGCGTCCTATGATGACAACGTCTTCACACTCAATACCCATCCAGATTACAGCCTACAGAAATGGAATGTCTCCACGTTACTCTTGCACGAAGCGGCTCCGGGCCATCATTTCCAAAATGCCTACGCATTAGAGTACCCACCAGAGAACAAGCCAGCTTACATCGAAGATGTATGGTACACCGCTTATGGAGAAGGCTGGGCACTGTATACAGAATGGCTTGGTAATGAGATGGGGATTTATGGTGAATTAGATGCTCATGGTCGCCCAACCTTTAAGCAAGGCACGGGCATGTGTCTAGAAAGTAATGATTACCATACGTTTCAAGGTGGGATCTACATGGATGCAGAAGAATGTAATGCCTTACAGTACTTTGGTAGTCTGAATGAAGCGCAGCTAAGGAACATGCGTTTGGCGGTTGATACGGGCATTCATGCCAAAGGTTGGAGTATTCAGCAAGCGCGTGATTACATGAAAGCCAACTCCGCGTTAGGTGAAGGAGACATCGAGTCTGAAAGCTATCGTTACGCGGCCCATGTCGGGCAGGCGGTGTCTTATAAATCAGGCTATCTGGTGATTAAAGAGATGCTGCACAAAGCGCAACAAGAACTGGGTGATGACTTTGACTATGCGGAATTTCATGATCAACTACTGAAATATGGCCAGCAACCGATGGAAGTAGTGCGAGAAAACGTCAGTAATTGGATTGCATCGAAGCAATCGTAACCTAACCCATCCATCTTTTTTCAGGATAAGGAGGAGCGCTTGCTCCTCCTTTGTCATTAGAAAGCGACTGCTTTTGCACTTGGCAAGCCGACAGGCCACCACTCCCGTGGCTCAGTCATGGTGGATACGCCTTCGTGATCCGTTTTAAACAAGGTGATTTTGTTTTTGTAATGACAAACAAATCGATATTGATGGCCGAGTATAAAGTGTTTTCTATCCTGATATACCTTGTGTTTGATGCCGCAACAATCACATGGGACGATAAAAATATAATATAGCATTCCTAATTAACCATTTAATAAATAAAGGGAAATCCTATTGGCTACATTTAGTGAAAATGTCACGAAATCATCATAAGACGATTGGTTAAGTTAGTTTGAGAGTAGTTTGGCATTATTTATTGCTTTTATACTTAACTTTCACTGTAATTCATTCTGTTTATAGTAAATGTAATTGAGTGAGTTTTGACTTGGTCGGTGAAGTCTCTAACAAGTTTCAAAGTTCTGGATAAAAATGATGGCAAACCGATCGTATTAAATACAAACTGTTATCATTAACAATAAGGAGAAATAATGAAAACAGTCGTTATTTGGGGAGCTGCGAGCGGGCTAGGTGCGGCGATGGTTGAGCATTTTTACTCCTGTGGTTTTAACGTGATTGGCGTTGCTCGAAATCCAGATATTAACCCACGTTTGAAAGCGTTAGGGATTGAAACATTGAGTTGTGATGCGACCAACTTAGTGCAAGTTAACCAAGTGGTTCAGTCGCTATCCACGGAGTCTTATGTGATATCGACAATGGGCAGCTATCAAGCCGATGTGCCTGTTGATTATATTGGTCATCGTTATCTCATTGATGCGCTTGAAGCGCGCAATATAAAACGCTTTTTACTCGTGACGTCATTGGGGTGTGGTGATTCATGGCAGTACCTTTCACCACGTGCCAAGCAAGGGTTTGGTGCAGCGGTAAGAGAAAAGTCTCTTGCGGAAACTTGGCTTCAAAGCAGTACGTTAGATTACACTATTTTGCGTCCTGGAGGTTTGAAGGATGGTGAAGTAACTCAGCAAGGTGAGCTCTCCCAGCACAAGGAAGTTCATGGGCTGATTTATCGTGAGGAAGTTGCTCGGCTTGCCTATGAATTGTTGCAAGATGAAGCTTCTATTGGTCAGGTTTTTCAGTGTGTTGATCCATCAATAAATTATTAGGGTTTGTTGATCTTTCGCGGTTAAATTTTGTTCGAATTCTATGTCTTTTAATCGCGACGCAAGGTGTGATGCCTAGTCATTCTAAGCAAATACCTTGCAACAAAGAGTAAAAGGCATAGAAACGAACCCTTTGGGCAGCATTTGTGGCTTATTTCTACTGCGTTATCGCTCATTGATGTAGAGCGACTACACCGAATAAGCTCTGCCTTGCATAAAGAACCCACAAATTGCTGCAAAAATCATCTCGAAAGATCAACAGACCCTAGTGTCCGTATAAAGCAATAAACCCAGCGTTGGCTGGGTTTATTGCTACTAGTCTGACTCTGGTTAATCAGGCTATCGAAACGGTAACCAATCTGGTTAAACCACCAGTTTGTCTTCGTCTTGTGAGGCGTTCTCTTTCGGATTTGCGCCGTACTCATTCGCACCAGGCACGCTGTCTTGAACAGTAAAGTAAAGCAGCACAAGGATCCCAATAAGTGGGATCAAGCCAATTAGGATCCACCAACCAGAACGTCCGGTATCGTGTAATCGTCTTGCGAGCACTGCCAAGCTTGGGATCAGTATGGCAAGGCTGTAAAGGAAGCCAATAAAAGCGGTGCCGAGTAAGCCATCGATGATCCCGAGAACAAAAGAGATGATCAGGTTAACTAGGAAGAACATCCAATATTCCTGACGTCGTGCTCGGCCAGAAAATACCGCGTATTGTTTCAAGACCGCTAAATACCACTCCATATATTTTTCCTTCTAATATTTATTTAGGTAAATGATGATTATCGTAATTGCGTGAGTTTGTTGTGATCAAGCTCGGGTTTATAGTCAATAGCACAATCCTATTTAGTCTATTACCTGCTTACGAGCGCTAGTGAGATAAACCTCTAGGGACATCACAGTCTTGATACACAAAAAAAGAGAGACAAAACATAGGGGGCGTTTTGTCTCTCTGGCAGCGCACGAAGGTGCGAAACTGATTAGTTTTTTGTTGTGGCGTCGATAAACCAGCGAGTGGCAACTTCTAAACGAGTCAATGCGGAACCGACAGTCACACACAGAGCACCACAGTCGATGGCTTCTTTGCACAGCTGTGGTGTATTAAATCGTCCCTCTGCCATGGTGTTGAAACCTAGATTGACAAAGGCTTTGAGCAATGAGAAGTCGGGTTCAATTGGAGTCTCGGCACTGGTATAACCGGACAGTGTTGTTCCAATCAACTCAATACCATGGTGGTTAGCCCAAATTCCATCTTCTAAGGTGGCGCAGTCTGCCATGCCAATGCATCGAGAGTTTTTGATTGCGTGAGCGATAGCATTGCGTTCTTCTGGCCGAACTCTGTCTGTTGCGTCGAAGGCAATGATGGTAGCACCTGCCTCTTCAAGTGCTTGGACATCTTTGACATAAGGAGTGATCCTGACGGGGCTGTCTTCTAGGTCGCGTTTTACAATACCGATAACGGGAATACATACTGCTTGGCACACTTTGGTTACGCGTTCTATACCTTCTATACGTAGAGCAGGTGCTCCTGCATTTTCTGCCGCTTTTGCCATAGCGACGATGATGTTGTCGTCATCAAGCGGGCTTCCTACCACAGGTTGTATGGAAACGACGATGTTATTTGCCAACTGTTTTTTGAGCTCAGAAAGATCCCACTTTTTCATGTTTCGCCTCTATACGCTATACACGTTATTAGATGTTTTTATCTCTGAGGCTAGTTATACATATAAAAATTAACTTCATCTATTTTGAAAATAATTTTTTAGTCATTGATCACAGATTTTCTCCATCTGATTTGAAGGAAATTTTTATTTGTGGTGATAATTAAATCAACAAAGGGACGTATTCATCTGTGAATGCAAATTAACACTATAAAAAACATAAGGTTATAGGGGGATACATGAACGGTATCTTTTCTGTGTTACAAAAAATTGGGCGCGCGTTTATGTTGCCAATCGCCGTCCTTCCAATGGCTGGTATTTTGCTCGGTGTAGGCGGAGCTTTTACCAGTGGACCATTAATTGAGACGTACAATCTCACCTTCCTTGCTCCGGGGACTCTCGCTAATCAATTTTTAATTCTCTGTTTTAAAGCGGGTCTGTTTGTTTTCTTGAACTTGCCGTTGCTGTTTGCCGTCGGGGTGGCGATTGGTATGGCAAACCAAAATAAAGAAACCGCAGCACTTTCGGCAGTACTGGGCTTTTTGCTGTTTCATACCGTGATTGGCGCAGTGTTGGGCTTTCAAGGACTTACGCCAGATACAACAACAGTAGAGGCGTTGATTGCTGCGGGCGCGCAAGCCGATGAAGCGGTTGGTTTAGCTTCCTTATACACCAAAGAATTGGGTATCTTTACCCTGCAAACTGGGGTATTTGGTGGTATCGCTTGTGGTTTGTTGTCTGCATTTGTGACCAACCGTTATTCCAATGTTCAGTTGCCTGACTACTTAGCGTTCTTTAGTGGTAACCGCCTAGTTCCTGTGATGACGATGCTATTCTTCATCCCACTGGCGTTTGCATTTCCATTCTTCTGGCCACCGGTATTCAAATCGATTGTATTTGCAGGTGAAGCTTTCTCTGCAATGGGCTACATCGGTACGTTTTTCTATGGCTCTTTGATGCGCTTGCTGAACGTTTTCGGTCTGCACCATGCGATTTATCCGCTATTCTGGTACACCGAGTTGGGTGGTGTTCAGGAAGTGGCTGGGCAAATGGTGTCTGGTGGACAAAAAATCTTCTTTGCTCAACTGGCGGATCCAACAACAACACACTTCAGTTCTGAAGCAACACGTACCATGACGGGTGGCTTCTTACCTATGATGTTTGGCTTACCTGCGGCGGCGTTGGCGATGTATCGCTGTGCAGATGACAAGAACAAGGCGAAAGTGAAAGGGATTCTATTCTCGGCAGCATTGACCTCTTTCTTAACAGGGATCACGGAACCGCTAGAGTTTACTTTCCTATTTGTTGCTCCTGTCTTGTACGCGATTCATGCAGTCCTTGAAGGTGTTGCTTATATGCTGATGCATATGTTGGATGTGGCAGTTGGGATCACGTTCTCACGCGGTATTATCGACTTTACATTCTTCGGTTTACTGCAAGGAACTGCGAAAACGTCGTATCAATGGATTCTGATTCTAGGTCCTGTTTATGCAGTGGTGTACTACTTCGTATTCAGCTTTATGATCCGCAAGTTTAACTACTCAACACCGGGTCGAAATGATGCTGAAAGCAAACTGTACACACGTAAGGATTACGACGGAAAAGAAAATCCATTAATCGATGAGATTGTGCAGAACTTAGGTGGTAAAGAGAACATCGCTTCGATTGATGCCTGTATTACTCGCCTAAGAATTACCGTAGTTGATGAGGCAAAACCAGCAGCAGATGACGTTTGGAAGTCACTGGGAGCCAAAGGCGTGATTCGCTCTGGTACGGGGATTCAGCTTATCTACGGTACACAAGCTGAAATTTACAAAAATCAGATTATAGAAAAATATCAATTGTAGTTAGGGTACTTGTATCACTCTTCTGTTTGGGGCCTGTCCGGCCCCTTTTTTACATTGTAAATTAAGGGCTGTTGATCTTTATCGGTTGAATTTTGTTCGAATTTAAGCTCTGCCTTGTATAAAGAGCCCACAAATGGCTACAAAAATCATCTCGAAAGATCAACAGACCCTAGTCAATGCTTGAGCACTTTTCCGCTTGATTTTGACGGAAAAGCGTCTCTGTTTTGGTTTTACGTATCACTGACTTCGGATTTTAGCTGACGTAAGTAGTGATACATAAAATCAGTGCGATGGTCTGCTTCTTCGCGCGCCGATTTCGTATTCATGGCTAACGCAAGTTTAAGTAGCTTGGTGTACATATGGTCGAGAATAAATGTGCTGTCATCGGGCTCGCGCTCGGCGCAGAAGGTATCCTCCGTGTTGTACAGAGCGCGGTTTAGGGTTGCACCTACTTGAATACAGCGTGCAATACCTATGGCACCTAAAGCATCAAGCCGATCAGCGTCTTGTACGATTTTAGCTTCCAAGGTGCGTGTCGGGACCTGTGCGCTGTAGCTGTGGGCAACAATCGCATGACGAATACCATCGAGGTACTCTTCTGGGTAGTTGATTTTTTGCAAAAACTGAATGGCTTTATTTGCGGCGATAGTTGAACTTTGGTTTCTTTCTGGATGATCTTTTTCATAGGAAAAGCAGTCATGAAGATAAGCGGCTGGCACTACGACTTCCTCAATTGCGCCTTCTTTTTCGCAGAGCATTTTAGCGGCTTTAACCACTCTCAGTACATGGTTGATGTCATGGGCTAAATCTTGAGCCATCTCGGCTTGAATGAATTCGATAAATTGGGCTTCAAACTGTTCAGTTATTTTCACTCGCATCTCCTCAGGGGGTTGCCGTTTTGAACATCTTTTACTTGATACTACTGAGGCAAATCAGGCGCTTCAATGCCTAAAATCAGGGGATGTGGATACATTCAAAATTTGAAAAATAAACGATGACTCATGCTATATGTTGGTTTTCTTAACCAAAAAGATCATGGTTTAGTGTTGAGTTATATTGGCTTGGATAGTGATAATTTGTGAGTTTTTGATGTTATCGAATTCAACCAGAAGTCGCTATCCAGTGAAGTCGTCATCAGGCGCTTTAGCTATCTGGTTTGTGGCATTTTCCTGCGATAAACCTTTTTAAGTTAGCTTAATCTCAATTCAATAGATCTTGCCTCTTGTCAGCAAGAGAGAGGTTCAATATGGATGGCTTTTCAAGTCGTCATTGGGCTATTTTCCAAGATTATTGGAAAAGGAATACAAGTTTGAATGGGGAAAGTGACTGCATTAATGAATGTAGTTCGCTTGGCAGGTAGTGGCTAGTTAAGTCTTGAACCAGAGCTGTTTTGTGATGTGTCAGCCAGTTGAGAGTAGAGGCGTTATTACCGTTCTTGATTTAACTGACGAGTTAAGGGCTTTGCTTTAACTTGTTGTAAATAATGGGTATTTTTCTTTTGTTGTGGATGGTTATCTTACTGTGGACGGTGTTTGGATAATAGCGCTTGGCTTTATCTTTGCGGTTAGAGCTTTGCCAGTATCGATTTCCGCAATTGGCGCTTAGCAAATATGATCGCTTGTCTAGATTTGTCCGAACTTAACAAGGAGCCAAGGTTGAAGTGACGATACGTGCTCGAACGTGATGGCTGACATCGTCGTATCATCAACGTATTAATAGTGCTTGTTTGAGGTGGCTAGGTGTTGTAAAGGTTGAGTACTGTTGCACGTCTTTTATTCCAAGCCTCGATGGTAGCTCAAACAAACCAGTTTTTGCTGAATGAACATCACGCAATTTTGATGAAGTTTTGTGTTGAAAAAGTAACCAGCATCACTCTTGTCGGCAAATCTAAGGGTATATTCAATTCTGTTGTTAAACTTTGGTCAGAGACTGTGTTCAGCATTGATGATTCTATAGTTTGGATGACAACTAACGCTTCCAAAGGCAGGAGCGTTAGTTATCTGGGTTGTTCCATTGAGAGCAGTGTTTCAATCAATGTGATTTCAGTTTATCGAACTGAGCTTTGGCAAAATCAATAAATGCTCTGAGTCGTTTTGGTTGATAGCGGTCTTTGTGGTAAATGGCAGAAAACTCGACGTGAGGGATATGCCACTGTGTAAAGACTTCTTCAAGTTGTCCTTGAGCGATTTCTTCGGTGCAATAAATGGTAGGGACGCGGATGATGCCGTTATTGGTTAACGCTCCTTTGACCAGAACACGTCCATTTTTACACTGTAAGCGACCTTTGATAGGTACATCGACTTTCTCTCCATTGTCATTGCTGACAAAACTCCATCGGGTGACAGAGCCAGTAAGACAGTGGTGCTGAGTTAAATCTCTAGGATGGGTGGGGCGACCTTGTTGTTTAAGGTAGGTTGGGCTGGCCAGTGTACTGATTTGGACATCCATGATCTTACGAGCAACAAACCCTGCGTCCTCTAACTTGCCCATGCGAAAGGCGATATCGAAATCGTCTTCGATCAGATCGATGCGGTGGCTGCTAAAGTCGAGGAAAATCGAGACATCAGGATGCAGCTCCATAAAGTCTGTTGCAATTTGCGCGATGAGCTCTTCACCCAAATACCCACCGACGCAGTTAATACGAATTTCTCCGCGGATCGCTTCGACATCATCAACCGCTGCCAACAATGCTTGATCAATACTATGAAGCGCTTGCTCGCACTGCTGGTAAAACGCTTTGCCAGCTTCTGTCAGCTTCAATGTTCTTGTGGTCCGGATAAGTAATGTGACCCCCATTTGTGCTTCTAAACTGCTTATCTGGCGTGAAACGTGTGATCGAGAAACACTGAGTGCTTCTGCAGCCTTAGTGAAGTTGCCCAGTTGTGCGATAAAAACAAATGAGCGGATGTCAGACAAATTGACTTGATTAAGCATAGTGATAGCCCCGAGGATAACTTTCTTTATTGTTGCACCATGACAACAGTGTTTCAACTCAAGTGATATATATCAACAAAATGGATGGGAGTAATATCTTCTCCATCGCAGCAATGGCTGCTCTAACTGAATCTTGAGGAATGAAAAGATGAAAAAACTGATTGTGATTACTGGTGCAAGTTCGGGTATTGGTGAAGCGATTGCTCGTCGTCTGAGCGATGAAGGGCACCCTCTACTTCTTTTAGCGCGTCGTGTTGAACGTTTGGAAGCATTGAACCTGCCAAACACAATGTGCGAAAAAGTTGATGTGACAGACAAAGCGACCTTTGAAGCCGCCATTGCCAAAGCAGAAGAGAAATTTGGTCCAGCTGATGCGCTAGTAAACAATGCGGGTGTAATGTTACTGGGTCAAATTGATACTCAAGATGCGGCAGAGTGGAAGTCGATGTTTGATGTTAACGTACTTGGCCTGCTAAATGGCATGCAGTCGGTACTGGCACCAATGAAAGCTCGTAATTCTGGCACCATCATCAATATCAGCTCGATTGCAGGTAAGAAAACCTTCCCTGACCATGCGGCTTACTGTGGCACTAAGTTCGCTGTTCATGCGATTTCAGAGAATGTTCGTGAAGAAGTGGCGGCATCCAATGTACGCGTCACCACGATTGCACCGGGCGCCGTTGAAACTGAATTACTGTCTCACACCACATCACAAGCGATCAAAGATGGTTACGATTCGTGGAAAACAGACATGGGTGGCGTTTTAGCTGCGGATGATGTTGCACGTGCGGTTGTGTTTGCTTACCAACAGCCACAAAACGTCTGCATTCGTGAAATTGCCCTCGCACCAACGAAGCAACAACCATAAGCTCCAAATTACGTTCCGCGTAATAAAACCAGTCACTTGTGGCTGGTTTTACTCTTTAATGGTGAGCGATTATTGAACGGCAGTGGCATTAACATGTAACCGTCTAAATTGGCTCAGTATTATATGGACTACAAATCTAAGTATTCGACTTTTGCGGTACTCACCGTATCCGTTATCGGCAAAAATGCGGGGTAGTGGAAGGCGTCTGGATTTCAGACCTGAAGTCTGGTGCTTCCCCTTTAATCTATACTGTATTTGACCCTACGTCTCCTTAGGTCGTTTGCCAATCAGTTTACGCTGGTTGGCTTTTTATTGTGGGCTTAAAAACAAAAAAAAGCGGTGCCTTAGCACCGCTTTGTATCGTGATATTAAACGAGGTTAACCGTTTTTAGGTGGAACAAATGCCGTTAGCTCTAGCTCAGGGCCTTGGTACTTTTCAATGCGTACTAGCGCTGAGTTCGCCGCACAGCCATTGGCAAGGCGTGAGGTTGGAATGTCCAGCGTTAAGACGTTAGCACCGCCGTTTTTACACAAGCCAGTCGCTTTATCTAGATCTGGCCAGCCACCTTCGTGGATACAAACCGAACCCTGTTTGATACGGTCTGTGACTTCAGCGCCAACCAGTACTTGACCACGTTGGTTGAATGCACGAACCAAATCACCACTCTTAATGCCACGTGCTTTAGCGTCTTCTGGGTGGATCCAAATAGGTTCACGATTGGCCACAGCATATTGCTCACGCAATTTCGCGTAGTTGAACTGGCTATGCAGGCGATGAGCCGCGTGAGCCGTCATCAATTGCAGTTCGCCTTCTTTTGCACTTCCGGTGTATTCCGTTGGTGCCATCCACGTTGGGTGCGCAGGGCAATCTTCCAGTGCGTAGCCTTCGATGGTTTTCGAGAAGATTTCAATTTTGCCACTTGGTGTGCCTAGTGGGTTCATCACTGGATTTTCACGGAAGTCTGCGTAACGAACAAACTGGGCGTTTTTCTCGTTCCACTTCATTTCGATAAGCTGATTGTCTTCCCAGAACTTGCTGAAGTTTGGCATTGCAACGCGGGCAGCACGGCCACTCTTTTGTGCTGCTTTGTAGAAGCTGTAAAGCCACTCCATCTCTGTTTTGCTTTCGGTGTACACCTCACGGCCACCTTCGCCAAGTAAGCCCGCCATATCAGCGAAAACATCAAAGTCGCTGCGTGCTTCACCTTGCGGCTCGACCACTTGTTTCATTGGCACTAAGTGCTGATTACTGTAGTCGCCAGTCATGGTCAAATCGTTACGCTCAAACGAGGTGGTGATTGGCAACACGATATCCGCGTGTTTTGCAGCGGCTGTCCAGTACGGTTCTGAAATGACAACCAACTCTGGTTTTTGCCATGCTTTGATCAAGCGGTTAGTGTCTTGGTGGTGGGTAAAGTTACCGCCACCAGCCCACCAGATCATTTTAATGTCTGGGAAGGTCAGATCATGGCCGTTGTGGTGGTATGACTGACCTGGGTTTTCCAGTGCTTCAACGATACGTGCAACCGGGAAGCTTTGCGTCGCCCCGGAAACCGACCAGTTACTGTCTGCGGCGATAGAGGCAGACATAGCAGGAAGTACGCCCGCATCACGTGCAGGGTTACCGCCGTTAGAGTAATGGTATGAGAAACCAAAACCACCGCCCGGTAGGCCAATTTGACCCAGCATGGCAGCGAGCACCACTAGCATCCAGTGACGTTGCTCACCATATTGCTGGCGCTGCATACCCCAACCTGCCATCAGCATGGTGCGGTTTTTACTGAAGATGTCAGCCAGCAGCTCGATTTGTTTTGTTGGAACACCACAAATGTCAGAGGCCCATTGTGCTGTTTTCTCTACGCCATCTTCTTTACCCAGTAGGTAAGTTTCAAACTTTTCGTAGCCAATGGTGTACTTGTTGATGAACTCAACATCGTGTTTGCCTTGCTTGATTAAGGTATGCGCGATACCCATCATCATGGCAACGTCAGTCATTGGGTGCGGTGCAATCCACTGTGCATTGTCACCAAAGAACTCGATGGTTTCTGAGCGAATCGGATCGATAGCAATAACCGTCTTGCCAGATTTCTTTAACTCATGGAAGAACTCTAAGCCCTTAGTATCGCTCGAACTCCACGCAATTTTTAGCGTGTTAATTGGGTTTAGACCCCAAAGAACAACGACATCACTGTGCTCCAGCACCATAGGGTAGGTGGTTTGTTGCTCATACACTTCGATAGAGCCAACCACGTGCGGCATGATGATCTGCGCCGCACCAGTCGAGTAATCCCCAAGGTGACCAGAATAGCCGCCCGCCATACTCATGTAGCGTTGTAACAGCGTTTGAGCTTTATGGAGCACACCACTAGAGCGCCAACCGTAAGATCCGGCAAAGACAGACGCAGGGCCGTTTTCTTTACGGATGCGCATATGCTGCTCGTGGATCAGTTGATACGCTTGATCCCAACTTACGCGAACAAACTCGTCACTGCCACGCACGCCTTCAGGCGCAGCAGGGTTGTTCAAAAAGCCTTTGCGTACCATTGGGTATTTTACGCGAGCTTGGGTATGAACCTGATCAGGGCCAGTACTCTGCAAGCTGTTTGGAACTGTTTGTGCCAATGCATTGGTGGTCGAAACCAGTTTTCCATCTTGCACTTCACACAATAGCGGGCCCATACGGCCTGCGGTAAGAATGCCTTTGCCACGTTTGTCTGAACTTGCGACAGACATCGGTGAGAAAGAGGTAAATGCCATTGCGCCAGCAGCCATGCCTGAGCCTTTCAGGAATCCACGACGTGTTAATTGAGTCATAATTATTTCTCTCTCTTAGTGACCAACCACATCTTTTGCGTGGTGCTGGAAGAACTTGGTAAGAATCTCTAGGTTCTCATCGGCAATATCGGTGCGTTCACCCATAGCTTTCGCCACCGGGCCCCATGCATTCACTGTGAAGTGATTGGCTGGGATCTTAGCGTGACAGGTTGAACAGTAAACGTTGTCCAGCTTTTGTGCGTAAGTCCAAACCGGCTCTAGATCATCCAGTACAGGCTGATTAATTTGCGCAGTCAGTGTTACTGGACGCCATTCATTGCCATAAGCATCAGCTTCGAATTCACCAGCATTCAGCGCTTTTTGACCTTGCTTGGTCAGAGTTGCAACGATTGAGCGTTTACCCAGATCCATGTACAGCACTTGTTCTGCACCTTTCATTTGGTACGCGTCTAGTTCGACAGTGCGCTCATCACCATTTGCGCTTACCACTTTCAGTTCCGTTGTTGGATTGATGGTGCCCAGTTCACCCATATCGATGGCCGTCGCTGGATAAACAACTTTAGCGTCAGCTGCGGTTTGTTTAGTGAACGCCATTAAGGTGTCGAATGCTTTGCTGTCTAGCTCGGCTTCTGGAGCGAAGTGAGCCACACCTTTGTGACAATCGATACAGGTTTGATCGTTGTCTTTTGCGTATTGGTGCATCTTCGCAGCATCTGCTGATTGTTCAAACTGTTCCATGGCGCCAAAGTCGTGGCATGAACGACACGTTGCAGAGTCGTTTTCGCGGAACTGTTGCCAAACGGTTTCAGCAAGCTCTTTACGATGAGCTTCGTATTTTTCTGGTGTATCGATCTTGCCAGTAACGAACTCGTGGTAGATGTCTTTTGATGCTCTTACTTTTGTAATGAGGTAATCCATCGGATCCGATGGGATGTGGCAGTCTGAACATTCTGCACGGATACCCTTCGCATTACTAAAGTGAACAGAGCCCTGATATTCCTTATACGGGATGTCCATTGAGTGACAAGATACACAGAACTCGGTATCTGATGTGTAGTGCATTACAGCGGCGGTGCCGCCTAGGGTCAGCCAGCCGATACCCATACCAGCGGCCGCTACCAGTGCGATATAGCGTTTTTTTATTGACATAATTAGTAATATCTTTTTAAGAATGTTTACATTGCGCCGCAAATTTACTCCTTTAGAGGTAGCTTGTCTTGACTCAGATCAGACACTTCATGTCGACTAATAATATTTGTCAGAATTATTAGACTTGATCTTATAAGTTAGACAAAAGTCTTTTATCTACAAATGGTTAGGTTCATATGTGAAACATATAATATGGCATACCAATGGATTGGTGAGGTCAATGTTTTGTGTGTGGTGCTATGTGCAATAGACTATCCGCAAGAAATAAAAAGGAATTCACCATGAAAATTGGAATTATTGGCTTAGGCGATATTGCACAGAAGGCTTATCTACCTGTTATGACGCAACTGGGTCAGGTGCAGCCAGTATTTTGTACTCGCGATCCCAACACCTTAGCCGCGTTGAGTCGCCAGTATCGCTGTGAACAGATTTGTCAGGACTATAAACAATTGCTGACGATGAATGTTGATGCGGTGATGATCCACGCGGCAACCAGCATCCATTTTGAGCTGGCTTCTTTTTTCCTTAGAAATGGCATCCCTACTTTTGTTGATAAGCCGCTGGCTGATAGCGCAGAACAAGTAGAAACGCTGTATCAACTGGCACAGCAACATCACCAGCCACTGTATGTTGGGTTCAATCGACGCCATATTCCTCTGTACAATCAATACATTCCTGAATTGGCACAAGGGCAGGTGGGAGCGCTACGTGCATTCCGCTGGGAAAAACATCGTTTTGATTTGCCGGGTGATTTGCGTACGTTTATTTTTGATGACTTCATCCATCCGTTGGACAGCATTAACCTCGGTGCAAAAGCCGATCTTCAAGATGTGTACATCACACATCAAAAATGCGGAGAACAACTCGCTCGCTTAGATGTGCAGTGGCAGGTCGGTGAGACCTTGTTACACGCGTCAATGAATCGCCAATTTGGTATCACGACAGAGCGTGTGTCTGCCAGCTATGAAAATCGGGCGTTTGAGTTTAATTCGTTTGTTGCGGGTTGTGAATGGCAGCAAAATACCAAACGTCAGCTAGCGCTGAAAGACTGGACTCCTATGCTGACCAGTAAAGGCTTTGACACCATGATCCATGACTGGATTCGAGTGGTCGAGCAAGGGAAGCTTGCCCAATCAGTAATAGAAAGGAATATTGCTTCCCATCGCCTTGCTGAATCGGTCTTTGAACGCGTGGTAAAACAATTCAACTAAGTGGCTGCTCAGATATTAATAAAAGGCAACCCGTATTGGCGTTGCCTTTTTTAGTATCGATGCGTTTTTAGTATGGGTGAGTGTTAGCCGTTTTTCGGTGGAACAAATGCGGTTAACTCAAGTGGTGCCCCTTCATACTTCTCGACTTTGACAAGTGATGAATTGGCTGCACATCCGTTTGCTAGGCGTGAAGTTGGAATGTCCAATGTCAGCACATTTGCCCCGCCGTTTTTACACAAACCGGTTTTCTTATCCAAATCTGGCCAGCCACCTTCATGGATACAGACTGAGCCTTGTTTGATTCCGTCTGTGACCAATGCCCCCGCCAAAACCTGTCCGCGACTATTAAAGACACGCACTAAATCGCCTTGCTTAATGCCTCGGGACTTCGCATCTTCAGTGTGAATGGTGACAGGTTCGCGATCGGCAATCGCATATTGCTCACGCAACTTGGCGTAGTTGAACTGGCTGTGTAAACGGTGTGCTGCGTGCGCCGTCATCAGCTGCAATTCGCCTTGTTTGGCATTGCCAGTGTATTCAGTTGGCTCTAACCAAGTTGGGTGTGGTGGACAGTCGTCAAGTTGGTAACCTTCAATGGTTTTTGAATAGATCTCGATTTTGCCACTTGGGGTTCCGAGTGGATTTAATACCGGATCTTTTCTGAAATCGGCATGGCGAACAAACTGAGCAGCTTTCTTATTAAACTTCATCTCAATCAGTTGGTTATCATCCCAGAACTTACCAAATTTCGGCATACGGACTCGTGCTGCTCGACCGCCTTTTTGTGCCGCTGAGTAAAATCCTTTGAGCCAGTCCATCTCTGTTTTGCTTTCAGTAAACACATCACGGCCGCCAGCTTTTAGCATTTCTGCCATATCAGCAAAGACATCAAAGTCGTTACGCGCTTCGCCTTGCGGTTCCACCACTTGTTTCATCGGTACTAAGTGTTGGTTACTGTAGTCACCGGTCATGGTGAGATCGTTACGCTCAAAGGATGTCGTGATTGGTAAAACCACATCGGCGTGTTTGGCTGCTGCCGTCCAGTAGATCTCAGAAATCACGACCAGTTCAGGTTTTTGCCATGCTTTGATCAAGCGGTTGGTGTCTTGGTGATGGGTAAAGTTGCCACCGCCAGCCCACCAGATCATCTTAATATCAGGGAAGGTAAGATCATGGCCATTGTGTTTGTAGGCTTTACCTGGGTTCTCCAGCGCTTCAACAATACGTGCGACAGGGAAACTATTAACCGCTCCTGAAACCGCCCAGTCATTCCCAGCCGATGAACCACCGCCGATAGAGGCGGATATCGCAGGTAACACACCTGCATCTCGAGTTGGGTTACCGCCGTTAGAGTAGTGATACGACAGACCAAAGCCGCCACCCGGTAAACCGATTTGTCCAAGCATGGCCGCTAGTGTTACCAGCATCCAGTGGCGCTGCTCACCAAACTGTTGACGTTGAATGCCCCAACCGGCCATCAGCATAGTGCGATTACTGCTGAAGATCTCTGCCAACATTTCCATCTGTTTAGCAGGTACGCCAGTGATTTTTTCTGCCCACTGTGGTGTTTTCTCAACGCCATCAGACTGACCAAGTAAGTAAGCTTCAAACTTGTCGTAGCCGGTGGTGTACTTAGTGAGGAAGGCTTGGTCGTGCTTACCTTTTTTCACCAGTGAATGGGCAATACCCAGCATAAGCGCGACGTCTGTCATTGGGTTTGGTGCAATCCATTCCACTTTGTCTTCAAAGAAATCAATGGTTTCAGAGCGCATTGGGTCAATGGCGATAATAGTTTTGCCCGATTTTTTCAGCTGATGGAAAAACTCTAGGCCCGTGCAGTCGGTTGATGTCCAAGCAATTTTGAGTGTATTGAGAGGGTTAATGCCCCAAAAAACAACGACATCGCTGTTTTCCAGCACCATAGGATGGGTGGTTTGTTGCTCATAAACCTCGATGGAACCCATAACATGAGGCATGATCACTTGCGCAGCCCCCGTAGAGTAATCGCCTAAGTGACCGGAATAACCGCCAGCCATACTCATGTAACGCTGTAAAAGGGTTTGTGCTTTGTGAAGCACACCGCTGGAACGCCAGCCGTAAGAGCCTGCAAAAATGGCCTCAGCACTGTTTTCTTTACGGATTCGCATATGCTGCTCATGGATGAGTTTGTATGCTTCATCCCAAGAGATACGCACAAATTCGTCGTCTCCACGGGTACCTTGCGGCTTACTTGGGTTGGCGAGGAAGCCTTTGCGCACCATGGGATATTTGACCCGTGCTTTTGTGTACACTTGATCTGGCCCAGTGCTTTGCAAGCTATTAGGAACGGTTTGGGCCAGTGCATTGGTGGTTGAAACGAGCGTGCCTTCTTTTACTTCACATAACAGTGGCCCCATTCGGCCAGCAGTCAGTACACCTGATCCCCGTTTGTTAGACGCGTTGACAGTCAGCGGCGTGAGGGAGGTAAAGGCTAATGCCCCAGCAGTCATCCCCGTTCCTTTCAGGAAACCTCGTCTCGTGGTCGTAATATCTTTCATGTTATTGTCCTTACTCTTAGTGGCCAGCCACGTCTTTCGCGTGGTTCTGGAAAAACTTGGTCAATAGTTCAAGATCGGCAGCAGAAATATCCGTTCGTTCACCCATTCCTTTTGCAACAGGACCCCAAGCATTGACGGTGTAGTGATTGGCAGGAATTTTCGCGTGACAGGTTGAGCAGTACACGGTGTCTAACTGTTCAGCGTAATCCCAAATCGGTTGTTGAGAGTCCAGTACTGGAACATCAATTTCAGTGGTAAGTTTGGCTGTGCGCCATTGGTTGTCGTATTCATCAGTCTCAAACTGTCCGACCTCCAACCCGGCTTGCCCTTGTTCACTGAGCATCGCCACAATGGCACGCTTTCCTTTGTCTAAATAAAGAACTTGTTCGGCCCCTTTCATTTGATAGGCGCTAAGTTCTATTTTTCGTTTGCCTTGCTCATTGGCGAGTACTTTGAGCTGGGTGGTTGGATTGATGGTCCCGATGTTATCAATGGCTACGGGCTCTATTGGATACACGAATGTCGCGTCAGGGGATGTATTTTGGGTGAAAGCAATTAAGTTATCGTACGCTTCGCTGTCCATCTCTGGTTCTGGGGCGAAATGTGCCACCCCTTTGTGGCAATCGATACAGGTTTGCTGATTTTTCTGTGCGTATTCATGCATTTTTGCTGCATCTTCTGATTGCTCGTAGTTATCCATCGCATTAAAGGTGTGGCAAGAACGGCATGTTGCTGAGTCATTGGCGCGCAATTGTTCCCATACGGTTTCCGCCATAGCGATGCGGTGTTGTTCATATTTTTCTTCCGTGTCGATTTTTCCCGTAACGTATTCGTGGAATATGTCTTTTGAAGCACGGATCTTAGTGACGAGATAATCGATGGGTTGGGAGGGAATATGGCAGTCGGCGCATTCGGCCCGGATGCCTTTCGCATTGCTAAAGTGAATAGAGCCCTGATATTCCTCGTAAGGAATGCTCATAGAGTGGCACGACAGGCAAAATTCGGTTTTGGAAGTGTAGTTCATGACCGCGGCACTGCCCCCAAGTGTAAACCAGCCAATAGCAACACCAGCTAGCACCAGTAATACGAGATTTCCTTTTTTTATTGTCATAAATTGCAACCATATATTTATGCATTCTCTCGCAAAGCTACTCCTTTAGTGGTAGGTATTTTTGACTTAGATCATAACCATTATTTTTTTAAGGTTTTTTGTGGCGAGTTTTTATTCTAGATCTCATTTATATAAAATCGATTGATTGATATAAATTTCATATGTGTAAAGGCGAGAAATTTTGCTTGTGGTTGTTAGGTGCAGGCGTCGTTATTGATACAAAAATGGCCAAAAAGCTGCACTGCTTTTTGGCCAGTAATATCTAGGTGTCAGTGACAAAGCTATACTTTGTACTTATCGATTTCCATCCTTAATGTTTCTGCAAGCTTAGCCAATTCTTGAGTGGAGTAACTGCTTTGCTCTGCACCTGTTGCCGTCTGATTAGAGATATCACTGATGGCAATGATGTTTTGATTAATTTCTTCAGTTACTAGGGTTTGTTGTTCGGCTGCGGTGGCAATTTGAGCGTTCATCGCGGTGATCTGATCAACGCTAGTCGTGATTTGTTGCAGTGCTTGCCCTGCCTCTCGAGCCTTTTCTACCGTCTGACTTGCGTTTTCTGCCCCATGTTCCAAGCGAACGGTGGAATCTCGACTGCCTTGTTGCAGCCTTTGAATGGTATTTAAAATTTCTTCTGTTGATTGCTGGGTTCGACTGGCTAATGTACGGACTTCATCGGCGACCACGGCAAATCCGCGTCCTTGCTCACCTGCTCGTGCTGCTTCAATCGCTGCATTAAGGGCAAGCAAGTTGGTTTGCTCTGATATCTCTTGAATTACATCAACCACACTGCCAATTTCTTCTGAATGCCGGGCAAGGGTTTGCATGGCCTGTACGGATTCATGCATTTCTGCAGATAATTGTTCAATCATTGTGGCGCTCTGTTCCACAATTTTCTGACCTTGAGCCGCGGCTAAATCTGCTTGCTCTGAAGCTTCGGCTGCAGAGCTGGCACTTTGTGCAACTTCATGAACAGTGGCGGTAAACTCGTTAATTGCGGTGGCAATTTGTTGGGTTTGATTTTGCTGATCTTCGACATTTTGCTTCGTTTGATCGGCTACCGCTGAGCTTTCTTCAGCAGAACGTGCGAGTTGTGCGACAGAATCACGGTTGGTTTGCACTACATGTTGGAAGCCCATAACAATGCAGTTAACCGACTGGCCGATACGCGCAAACTCATCTTCTCCCTGAATCGTAATTCGTTGGGTTAAGTCGCCCTCAGCAATAAAATTGGCGGACAGTTCGAGCTGACTCACAGCGTTGTTTACACGGCGGACGATCATCATAGAAAGCGACGTGATCACAATAAGCGCAACCCCAACAACACTTGCGACCACGAGAATAAAGTGGTCGATGTTCTGGTTGGCCTGCTGAAAGTTCTGTTTTCCTTCTGCGACTTGCAAGTCAAGGAACTGCTCGGTGTACTGATACGCTTCTTGAAAAAGTGGATTAATTTTTGTCAGCAATACTAAGTTGGCGGCGCGGTAATTACCTGCTTCCAGCTGTTGAATCGCTGGATTAAAACCGTCTTGAGTGATTTTATCTAGGGTGACAGCGAGTGGATTAATGGTGCTGATTTCTGTGCCTGTTAATTCTGAGGTCAGAATTTGATTGTCGATAATGTCTTGCAGTGTTGTGAGTGACGTTTGGATATCTTGAATGTGTTTGCTTATCGGATGGTCATGCATGTTAGCAAATTCAGAAGATGGATCATGTTGAAATGCGAGTAATAAGGAGCTTCGTGCGTTGCCGAGTTCATCAAGTACTCGGCCAGAACGAATGGTGTGCTGCATGCCTTGGGTGTACAGATCTTCAACAAAAGCTGCGGTCGTTTGCATTCCGGAAATACCTTTGTAACCCAATAGTAAAAAGGAAAGAAGGGTCAGTCCGATGATCAGCTTTAGCCTGAAACTGACATTTTGTAGTTTGTCGGTAAAGCGGGTGGAGGGTAACTCATGAAATTGTTGTTCTTGGGTGATTGATGTCGCCATAACTAGCCTCATTTATTATTTTAGATTTAGTTAATATAGGCGGGATGGTGTGGGAAGCGCTGAATTGAATTTGATATGGATCAAAGTGAGTATGTTTTATGAAAGACAAGACGATTTATGTTGCTTTGGTCACTATTTAGCCAGAAGTTAAGAGTAGATCTTCTGGCTAAATGAAAGAGCGTTATTGAAAACAGACTTGTGCCCAGCGAGCTAACCCGGCGGTCACAGATCCAAAGTAGTTGCCACTGACGACAGGAATGCCGGGCAGCGCTTGTTCCACCGCCGCGCGAAGGATAGGTGAACGTGCTGAGCCACCTGTCATAAAAATTACATCAGGTTTGGTGCCACCAAGCTCAATCGCTTCAGTGACCAGTTCGGTCATTTTTGACTTAGGTACTTCGATAGCGTCGATCATCTCGCTTTGCTGAATAGTGATATCCAGCAACTCTGCCGCTACAGGAAGCTGGGCTGTCGCCATCCCTTGTTCTGATAAGGCAATTTTCACTTCCTCTGCTTTTTTCACCAAGCTATAACCTAATGTGTCTTCATAAACCTTGATTAATCGCGCCAGTTTTTCCGGTTCGCGCGCTTCTTTATGTAGGTTAATCAAATCACGACGATTTTCCCGGCCATAGAATTTACCTTGTGCGCTGACGTCATTAATCGCAATAGGATTCCAAAACTGAGTCAGTGGCATGTCTAAGCCATTTAAGGTTTGGCTACCCAAACCAAAAGGTTGCATCAGTGTTTTAAAGGTTAAGTGAATGTCGAGATCATTACCGCCGATCCGCTGACCACTGTGGGCAATGAGGCTTGAATTGCGATCGGCTTTGCCGCGCCAAGTCGGGCCCATTTGAATCAGTGAGCAGTCCGTGGTACCCCCGCCAATGTCGACAATTAATACAGTTTTGTCGTCAGTTAATGTTGCTTCGTACTCTAACCCAGCAGCCACTGGCTCAAATTGAAACTCAATATGCTGGAACCCAGCTCGGTTTGCCGCGCGTCGTAATATACTTTCTGCTTGTTGGTTGGAGTCATAGCCGCCTCGGCCATGGAAGTTGATTGGGCGACCAATCACGGTGTGCTTGATCTCGCCACCGCTATTATGTTCGGCTTGTGTTTTGATGTTTGCCATCATGGCGCACACCAGATCTTCGAAGAAGCTTAGCTGAACGTCGCGCAGCCCCATCGTACCTAAAAAGGATTTAGGTGATTTAACGTAATAGACTTCTTGTGGGTCGGTTAAATATTGATTTAATGCGGCTTGTCCGAAGGTGACGTCGTCAAACAGAAGTTGGATATCTTCTTCTTTATTGGCGTTAATCGAGCGTCTGAGAAGCTGCTCCCCTAAGGCATCGAACGGTTTGATATCACGGTGACGAAACAGGTGCTCTGAAACCGACTCGCGGGTAGGTGCCGCAAGTGTTGAAGGGATGTAGAAGCTTTCTCCCTCTAACGGAATGAGTTGCGGTTGGTCTCCTTGCATTCTTGCTACTGAACAATTCGCTGTTCCGTAATCAAAACCAATGTACATTGTTACCTCCGCTCGATTTTAAAAAGGCCGCAGATGCTACCTCAAGCGTTCAAGGAATACCACTGATTATGGACAAAAAAGCCGCCATATTGGCGGCTATGTCGTGTTCGGGGGAATTAATTAAGCGTGCTTAATCAAGGTCGACTTTAATCCAGACCATACGGTGATCAGATGAGATGTCTTTGCCGTTGCCATATTTACCGATGCGACTATCGTTCATCAACAGATGTCCGGTTTCACTGGATGCAGGCCAGTATACGCCTGACTCTTCAACATCAAGTGTGACAGAAGGGATCACGTGATCGACACGTAAACCAAATGTGCTGGTGACCCGGTCTGGGTAGGTCTTATCGCTGTGTTCTTCTGCCGCGCCATTGCTGGTCGGCACCAGATTACCCACTGTGGCTTTGCCATTGACTTTGTCGTGGTTCAATAACCCAGCAATGGTTTGTTGGAATCCATCGCCGTCCACAGGGTCGGCATTGAGATCTCCCATGATGACAAAGTGCTGATTGGCTGCTAAGCCACCACGCACATTCGCATCGTCATAAATGTAATCAGCATTGTCGATGTAATCTGCCCAAAATTGAATTTCGTCTCTGTTCTTTAATTTATTGTGTTCAGTCACGGTATCAAAAACCGGAGGAGTCGGGTGTGATAGCAAGAGGTGAATGGTCTGGTTGCCATCTTCTGTTGGCACGATGATTGGTGCGTCAACATGATTTTTGGAAGAAAGACGCACGTCATTCCATTCTGCATCACTGTACCAATTGTCGCCACAAGCCATCCCGGCCGGGATTGAGTTCTGCGGATCGCTGCAGTTTGTAATGGTTGGCATTTGTGCGCTTGGCATGTCTTTCCACTTGAAGTTTTGGAAGGTACGTGTGTTGGCTTTGTCGATTTCAAACTTAGACATTAACGCAAAAGCATACTGGCCGTGGTATAAACCAAAGCCCCAAGCATCGCCAGGCATTTTGCCTGCAACACCATCATTATCTAGGTCAAGATTACTGTTTAGACCAGTGTTTGTGGCAAAGCTTTCTGCATAAGGGAATGAAATAGGCTTAAGCGTGTCGCCACCATCAATGCTATTCGGGCTTTGACCCACGCTGAGGTAGTTGTTTTGAAAACCAGTTAACGCGCGCAGATCGTTTCCGTCACCACTGTTGTTGTATTCACCCATCATCAGAACATCTGGACGATTGGTTTGGATGATTGCAGCCACGTTGCGGATCTGTATGATTTTTTCCGCTTTGCTTTTGTCACTGTCGCTCATACTGGCTTTATCGGTAACGTATTGATCGACTAGGGTTTGTTGCTCCTCTGGTGAGGTTTCCATCTCATCGACTAATTGTTCGAAAGAGCTTCTATCAAAAGAGAGGTTAAAAGCGGCGATAGTCACTTCATCGTTAGTTTCATTGGTATCATCGCATCCCATTAACAGCACAGTGGATACGGCTAAAGCAAGCGTAGTTTTGAGTAGTTTCATCGTGTTCTCTATATCATTTGATAGGGCGGCTGTAAGTGTAAAGACTCAAATAGATGCATAAAACGATGATTATCACGCTATCATGCAATAACGGTGTCTTGATGTTGATAATTGTGTGACTGATGCCAAATTGATTGCTGAGCTACAACGTAGGAAGTTAAGTCGATAGAAGGGTGAAAGGGAGCGTTGTCCACTATAATTATGGATGTCGCAATACAACTGAGGAAATCACATGGAATTACGTAATGAGCGCGGAGATATTGCCAATGTTGCCGATAATCTTACTCTGAAAGAGATCACTGAGATGGGGTTCTCAATCGATATTTGCGATGAGTCGTTTGATCCTTCTGAGCGATGGCATGCAAGTAGTGAAGCTCATCCCCAAAGTGCAGAGTTTCCCGAAGATTAGCTACAAGAGTCGTTATGTGCGTCTCTGAATTCCTAAGTTCTGAACTCAGAGGCGCAGTTTTGAATAAAGCGGTGGCAGATATCAATATTGCTTTACAGCATGGTGTTATGACCGATATCAAACTTCTTAGATAGAATATCCTTGGGTATTTCTCCTGCTTGTAGGCATAGCTTTTTTCTTTCTGCTTTTATTATGAGGCAAACATTTCCATTGCCGTCATCGTGAACGTAATCGTAGTAGCGTTTTAACCCAAGATCATTATTTAGTTTAACATTGAGTCCTTTTATGGTTGGAGAAAATTGACCATTTTTGTATATATAGGTGTCAGTCACGATAAATATATAATTACCAAAGAGCAGATTAAGAAAAACACCTTTATTAGCATGGTGTATCTCACCGTCAACATAAGCGATTGCTGTGTAATCAAACCCTTTGTAGCTTGATATAACAAGCCTAATTTCACCTGCATTATCATAATATGCCGTCATAGGTTGGTACGTAAAAAATGTTTTTACTATGACGTAAGTGATTAATAATGTGGTCAATGATAAGTTGATAATAAAAAACTTTTTCATAACTGAAATACCTGCCAATACTTAGCTATGATCAAAAACTGAATGACTAATAACACTAAGTTTAAATAGGTAAATTTGTTTTGAAATATATTTGCCACTTTATCTCGGTGAAATTGTGATGATGGCAGTGATGTTGATTCGCTTGATGGGAGAATAGGGGTTTTGATTTCAATTTCTTCGATTTTTTCCGCTAAATAGTAACCCTTGCCTCGAGAAGTCATGACGACTTCGTCTGGCGTAAAGCCACGAATATGTTTGCGTATGTTGTTGATGAGTACATTTAAAGAGCTTTGTGTGACCACTCTCCCTTCCCAACATGTCATTAGCTGCTCACGGTCACAAGTCTTTGGGTATGCGTCAGATAACATTTTAAGGACATTATATTCAACCAAGTTCAAAGGGACTTGTTTTATGATGTTTTCAGAGTCAGTAAATTGCAGCTCCTGACGATTTTTAACGAGTTTCAACATACACGCCTAAACTTATTATTATCAGATGGTGATTGTATAATTATGTACCCTAATTTTGAGTAAGTGCTGATAATATCATCTAATAAAGTTTTTGTAGAGTTAATAAGTGAAATGTAAATTATTGAATTTCGTATGTATTTTTAGTTTATATAATCAAGTTCAATAACTTGAATTTCACTTTGTTGCATAATAAATCTAGTTGGTACAATCATTTTGTCATCGGCTTTATTTAGAAAATCACACAATGCACTACCTTTAGATGGTTAAACTTTATGTTGGTTCACTTGTTGGATTAAATACGACTTTGGTTTATTTGAGTGAATATGGCTATGACAGAGCTATTTGTGAAGCTACACAGATTGAAGGGGAGCCGCTTGCCTGCTGGCGTGTTTCACTTGTAAAGTTGTTAGAGCGTTAAGTAACTGCAGGAGACGTGCGATGGAAGAGTGGCCACAGCCGAGGGAGATCATGCGAAGTGGTAACTTCCCCTATATCTTCAAAATCGAAGAGGATTTCACCCAGAAAACCAATTGGAAGTTGGAGAAAGCCTTTGACTCAGAATGGTTAAATATTTCTGTCGATGGTGTGATTACCGTAAAAGCCAACCGCACGGGTTATGCATGGGATGGGTGTACCCCAAAATGGAGTATTTGTAATTTATGGGTGCTAGGGGTGCCAGATGGGCACATCGATTACCGCACCATGCGCCCTTATACCTATCATGCATCACTAGTACATGATGCGCTTTATCAATATCTTGATACCGTTCCGGTCACCAAAGAACAGATTGATTCACTGTTTTTAGAGATGTTGGGTGACTTTAAACCAAGGAAGCTTTACCACTTTGCTGTAAAGCATTTAGGGGGAAGGGGTGTTAAGCAAACGGGCATTCGCTGAGGATTATCAAAGCGCTTACTATCCGTAAGCGCTTTTTCGTTGGGTTAACTAAGCAAGTTGTAGATCAGTGCAGAAATAGCCACAAGCCCAGTGAGTAAAATAAAGTAAGTCGCTGCAGTTTGACGATACGGTTTTAGTGCTTCTACTTTGAAAGCCGCAACCATCGGCATGATAAACAAAATCATCGCAATGACAGGCCCTGATAGGGCTTCGATCATGCCAAGAATACTTGGGTTAAGTACCGCTGCTGCCCAAATGGACAAAAATAAGAACAGCGTGGTAACAGCGTCAGATTGAATCGCAGTCAACTTGGTGTATTTGGTGAGAAGGCCATTCATGCTTTCGCGAGCCCCTAAAAAGTGCCCTAAGAATGAGGATGTTATCGCGATAAATGCAACTAAAGGCCCTAATGTTGCGATGTACGGATTATCGGTAACATTTGCTAAGTAAGAAAGCACGGAAACATTGAGGGACTTGGCTTGTTGTAGCTGCTCTGGTGATAACGCCAGCACACAAGAAAATACAAACAGCAAGACAAACGCCATCAGCATCAAACTGGTTCGCTTTAAGATCTGCTCGCTCTTTTTCTGATAGTTGTTTGGGTATTCGCGTCGTTGCTTGTTCGCAAAGCTTGAAATAGCTGGTGTGTGACTAAATGAAAAAATAATCACAGGGACCGCTAACCAAACGGTACTGATAAATTGTTGCCCATCAGGAATTGAAAGATCTGGCATTTGCCAGTTTGGGATCAAATACAGTGATAACAGCGCCAGAATTGCAACCAAAGGGTAAACCATGATGGCAAAGGCACGCAGCATTAACTTTTCCCCACCGAGCATAATCGCAATCAAGCTAAAGACAAGCGTTGCAGATAAGAGCTCTCGAGGCGGTGGTGTCATTTTTGCCTGATTGACCAGAAAACTATCGACAGTGTTGGTAAGACCTACGCCATAAATCAATAAGATAGGAAAAATGGAAAAGAAATAAAGCAAGGTGATTAACCGGCCTGCATAAGAGCCGAAGTGTTCTTCGACCACATCAGTAAAATCCGCATTTTTATTCTTTGACGATAGAACAAAGCGCGCTAAACCACGATGCGCGAGATAGGTCATCGGATAAGCTAACAGGGCCATCAGAATGAGCGGCCAGAACCCACCAATACCGAGGTTGATTGGAAGAAAGAGAATGCCTGCACCAACGGCGGTGCCAAATAAACTGAGCATCCAGTGAGTATCCAGCTTTGACCAATGAGAGCTATTGGTTAATTCACTGAAATATCTTGTTTTTCTAGATTCTTGCACTTCGTTATTAACTTGTTTTGGAATTTTAGGCGGTGGATAGTAACGAAATTAGTGAGGTGGATCATTTTAGGGAGCTAGATGAATGTGCTGGATATGTAACGTGTGTTTTACGGTCTCACTAACTGAAGCTAATTTTTTAATTAATTACTCTGGATTATTAGTATTTAATGGATTTATATGTCGAAATTTTAATGTAATTTGGTTGTTGATAAATTAAGCTATTTTATAGAATGCTATAACTAATAGTCTCAAGAGCATTTAAAGACAACGCGATTTTTACCTTGTCCTTTTGCTTCATACAAAGCTTCGTCAGCTCTTGCGATAGCTTGATGGAAGTTAGAGTCGGAAAGTTCGGGTACGGTGACACCAATACTGGCCGTGCAGTGAATACGTTTACCGTTATTCTGGATATAAGTACCTTCGATTAAGGCTCTTAACGTTTCCGCAATTCTTAGCGCATTATCCTTATCGACATTTCTCAGTAGGAGCGTGAACTCTTCTCCGCCAAAGCGAGCAAAGAGATCATCCTCTCGCTTGTATTGCTCAACAACTTTAGCAATCGCCTGCAACATCTCGTCCCCTGCCATATGACCATAAGTGTCGTTGAGGTGCTTAAAGCTGTCGATGTCGATAAACAAAATGGCATTAGCCACATCATAATGGCGCGGTTGTTGGCCGATGGTTTTGGTCGCATCAAGAAATGCTCGGCGGTTTAGGATCCCGGTGAGTGGGTCCAAGTTTGCTAGTAGCTGTAATTCATCCAGATGCTGCTTTTCGTAAATTTGCTTAGAAATCCATTGGCTTAAGGTCGAGAATATCAGAGCGTCATGTTGTGAGTACGCATCGGATTTATGATGCGCAATATTTAGCGTACCAAAGCACTTCTGGTTGTGTATCAGAGGGGCGTCCATACATGAAAGCAAGTTTGCACTTTCTAACCAGCGACAGTCTTTCCATTGGCATTCCCGAGTGTCAGGACAAATGGCGACTAATTTTTGCAAAAATACCTGACCGACAAAGGTTTCAGAAATGGGGATCAATGTATCTTGAGGAATGATGTTTTTGCCATCAACTTTATAAAGTCTTAAGTGTTCGCTATCAGCACTAAACGTAATGCTGGTACGGTCTGAACGGAAAACTTGTCTTATCCAGTGTGTGGTTGTCGACAGCAGCTCTTCAAGTGAATTGGCTCGTGACAGTTCGTCGAAAAAATCGATGGGTAAGCTGACGGTGCACTGCGGTGTTGATTTACCTGACTTGCTCGGTTCCATAACGACATCCTGTCCTTGCACGATATCCTCTCATTACGTGATCACTATGATCAAAGTGTAGGGAAAGAGATTCGACAAGCCCGTCTTATTTGTGAGACTTTATAAAATATAGGCTGGAATATAATTCCAGCCTATTCATGATTTATCGTAATCGTACAACGTTCGTTTCTTGAGCGCGCTGTACATCAGAGAAGCTGCGTACAAATGGGCCTTGCGCTTGAACTTGGTTTGGCAAGCGGTTGATTGCCTGTTTTGCCTGCTCGTAGCTGCTGTAATCACCGTAAATGACCACGTACCAACTTTGTCCGTTTGAACGTGTCCAGTTTACCCAAACTGGGTCTGCGCCTGGTAAAAAGCTAAGTTGGCTGCGCAGATCTTTCTCTTTTTGTAGAGCAAGTACCTGTACGGTGTAATGTGTTGGGTTTAAGTCTGCGTAAGCTTCTTCTGATGAAACGGAGTTTTCTTCACTGATCTCAACATCTTCAGGGATGGTGTTTGTTACCAATGCTGAATCTGCTGGATCTTGGTTATTCAGGCCAGCGTCGTAATCGTAGTTGTATTCACTATCAGTGCTTGTTTCGCTTGAGCTATAGGCTTCCTGACACTGGAAATTGTCATCGCTGATTTGAGATGGTAGTAGGTAGTTTGTGCTACATGGGCTTTCTGAAGTTGCACAACCTGCAAGCAACAATGTGGCTGCAATTGCTGATGCTGCCATCTTGCGAGACATAGTTTTCATGTTGGAATCTCCGGTTAACTAAATGCTTTTTTGCGTTTGCGCATGGGATTCTATAGAGTTCCGACTCGAATTGTGCGTATCTAAGTTGAGAGACTGCTTAGAAAAAAGTTTTCTGACAGTGTGCTTACATCAGGTTGAAAATAGGCTAAAAAAACTGATGTTTTTGTATACAAAATGGCTCCTTGAAAGGAGCCATATAAAAATTGCCAGTAATTACTTAAATGAAAGCGTTGCGCTGTTCAATGTACCGGCATCGTCGGCGTATTTATCTTCAATGACTAAACGCCATTGACCATTGATATCAGCCTTAGTTAATCCCGTAATACGAGTGTTAGTTTCGAATACTTTACCTGAGTCGTTGCCGTTACTCGCTTTAAGATGGAGGAACTTGTTGGTCGGGGAGTACAGTTTGATGTCTAAGTCGCCAATATATTGGTGTTTAACATTAATAGAGAAAAAGACACCATTTAATTCACCGTTATATTCAACGTTAAATGGCACTTCTGTTGTGCGCGCATCCAATAAAGCAACAGGCTTAGAAATAGAGTACTCAGATTGTCCGTCAGGTTTAGGCTCTGTTGGAGGTGGAGTACCTGTATCGGTGCCAGTGCTCTCAAACATGTTAGCAATGATTGGTGCATGCAAATTGATAACACGTACTGAGTTTGCTTCGCCCTTCACGCCACAAGGCTCTTGGTCACCCGTTGGGCCACAAAGTGTATCTGGGTTGGAGAAGGTGTAAGACGGCCCATGCACACCAAATTTGAAACCGTAAGCCATGGTTGTTGCGAATTTATTCTGTGAGGCATGACCATAAGCATCAGGATAGGCACGCTGATCGATCCCTTGGGCGCGAGCATGTTGTAGACCGAAATTATGACCAAGCTCGTGGATTAAGGTATCTTCACCACACAACTCACTCATATACGAGTGACTAAACATGGTTTGTTTCGCTGGTTGTTTGAATGTGGTCCACGCAAGCCCGCAACTGAATAATCGTCTTACCGGATCATAGTCTTGAGGCGTATTGTCTAAATCGAAATGACGCAGAAGTGCAACCATATCTGCACCTGCTGCTTTACGATCGGCTTCTACGGTTTTAAACGCAGGATCTTGCGCAGATTTATTAGAGAAATATCCGTCAGGGGTCAAGTCACTGAGGGCTTCACTTTGTGATTTTTTACGCCCTGGTAATGAGTCATAGTTGTACTCTTTGGTTGCAACCATATTAACACGCACATCAAGACCACTACGTTTCAATATTTGGTTACCCACATTAAAACGGTGCTGCATCTCTGCAATATGATCTTTCGATTTATTTTTAAACCATTCAGCGGTTCCTTTTGTATATACTGCCATTACATCAATATTTGTCGTTTCACTAAACGCAGGCGCAGAAATACCCGCCGCTACAGCTACAGCCAATAACGCTTTTTTCATAATAGTTTCCTAAGTGTTGTGTTTAATCTTTATTAAGTTCTATGTTTAATTTTCTGATTTAAAATAGACTTAGTTTAAATATGGAAATTAGTGAGACATACCCTCCGGGAGATCATGACTGTGATCATGAGGTTGAGGCTGTCTAGTTGGTACTTCATATATCCAAGCACTACTTCCTTTTCCTTCAACTCTAATTACGCCATTTGGGTGACCAATAAAGCCAAGAACTGAAGACTCACCAAAGGTAAACGTCACTGGGTAATTTTGTCCTTCTACATCAAAATTGCCTGACCAGGTACGAATGCCTTGATTCTGAAATTCGTTGAACTCCACCTCGACATTGATATCAGAACTATCCGGCAGATTGAGCGTGAGTGAGTCACCTTGATTGAGTGCGCGGAATTTAGAAATGTTTTCTATTTCAATGGCTTTGATGTTTTCAATTAGTGAACTCTCTGGTTTAAGGACATCGAGTTCAACGGTGGAGTTAATGTCTTGCCAAGCGCTACCTAAATTCTCGGGTGCGCGTTTTTTTTCTATAGTCATCGCTGGTTGAACCATTGACTCAGGTTCATCAGTTTTATTAGGGATCATGACATCTTCATTGTTGCCATCTAGCTGGGACGGCTTAGAAGTGCTGACTGCTTGACTCGGTTCTTTAATCACTTCAAATGACTCATTCTGCTTGCTGTTAGTTTTTATATTTTGTTTTGGGTTGGACGATGGTGCTTCAAAGATAAATACGAAAAGCACGCTAACCAATAGAATAAGTAGTAATGAGATGGACAGTTTATATTTCATGTATATTTCCTCATCTGTAAACTTCCAAGATTCGGACAATATAAGAATAAATTTTTTAAAATAAATAAAATTGATTTGATATAGGTTCCATATTTTGTAGAGTAATGAATCTACAAATATAGTTTTATGGGTTAGGTTCTCACTTTAAATTAACTTTTAAATTATTGTTTCTATACTGACATATTAAGAACAGCTTAATTTAGTGTTTTTATTATTAATGTAAGATTAAAAGTTGATTATTTTATTATCGTTAGAACAATTAATTTAAAAACACTATTAATTAAAAGTAATTTCAAAAGGAGAAGATATACAGGCTTACTTGGGCTTTGTTGCTTAAATCAATGGAACTAAATCAAGAAGCTACGATCTGATCGGCTACACCCATCAATCGTCGTAGCCTCATGCCGAAACCTCGTTACAAAACAATTAACTGGAAGCAGTACAATAAAGCCTTAATCAACCGTGGTTCTCTGACCTTTTGGATTGATGAGGATACGATAGCCGAGTGGAAGCAAAACAAACAAGGTAAGCGCGGTAGACCTCGTCGATTCAGCGACTTAGCCATTACTACCGCACTGATGGTGAAACGCGTTTTCTCTATGCCATTGAGAGCGCTGCAAGGTTTTCTAGACTCTGTATTTAAGTTGGCTAACATCCCACTTGTTTGCCCGCACTACACCTATATAAGCCGCCGAGCTAAGGAAGTGGAGGTTTCATTTAGACCCAAAACCAGAGGAGCAATACAACATCTGGCCATTGATGCCACAGGCCTCAAGGTTTATGGCGAAGGTGAATGGAAGGTCAAGAAGCATGGTACTGATGGGAAGCGCAGAGTCTGGCGTAAGCTGCATATCGCAGTAGATACAAGCACCCACGAAATAGTCGCAGCAGAGTTGAGCTTATCTAACGTAACCGATGCCGAAGTGCTCCCCAACTTACTCAAGCAGACACGTCGTAAAATCATTGAGATATCAGGTGATGGCGCTTATGACACAAGGAATTGCCATGATGCTATACGGATCAAGTGAGCGGTTCCGCTCATCCCGCCACGAGAAGGTGCTGCCTTTTTGGAGCAAGGACACCCTCGCAATTTAGCGGTAGGTTGTCAGAAGCTCTACGGCTCCAACAAGAAGTGGAAAAAGCGGTATGGCTATCACAAGCGCTCGCTATCAGAGACAGCGATGTACAGAGTAAAACAACTACTAGGTGGGAAATTGAGCCTAAGAAATTACAATGCTCAGGTTGGCGAGACTTACGCCATGATCAAAGCACTGAACAAACTTACAGGGCTTGGTATGCATGAAACTCAGTGTATTGTATAAAAGTCACTCAACTTTAGGAGGTTTGGTTTCTCGTCTGAATTACGCAACAAAGCCTTCCACTTAGTTCAATATTATGTAAATAATATAAGTTTTTATTTTGGAATCATTTGAAATGAGACAGTATGGCTATCTTTTGTTTATATCATTTTCAGTTTTAATTCTAGGCTGCGATAATCATGAAAGTGTAAGGGTAGAGCCTAAAGTAAAGAAGCATAATGAACCCGTTCCAATTCGTTTTGGTTACCTTCCTTATGGTGAGTATAAGGTTTCTTTGAAACAGACTCATACAAGAACTATAACTACAACACCTCAGCTCGCTCAAACTCGAGATAATCCTCTCATTGTTGAAAGCTACACTGAGTGGAACTTGACTCATAAGGATGATTATTATCAGTTTAATTTGGTCGATCTACACTATGAGTATGAATTTCCTTCTCATATTCTAGTATTCGATACTCGAACTGATAGGGTGGCAATCGAGAATAAAATTAATGGTGTTGCTATTAGTGTTACGGATAAGGGTAAACAAGACTTCGCCACTGCGCTTGAATCGTTAAAAAAAGTTAAGGGCTTTTCTTTCTCTCTAGGAAGAGATACAAACCTAGCAGAAGGGACTTTTGATCTTATTTCAAGTTATCAGCTACTTCCGGACTCTTTTCAAGTTGTAGATAACCCCTATTCTCCTCATGAGGAAATTGAGCTGCATCTGGGGAAGGAAAAAATCATTCCGATATTTACAATGATGATGGCTCGTCCATTAAAACCCATGATTGCTAATGAAAAGTATGAATCGGATTTAGGAAATTGGACGCTATCATCAGGGGCAGATAGGTTGACTTATGAACTGGAAAGCGGAGACGCTACGAGATTAATAGTAAATAAATTTGATCGTAATAATCGTTTGAAAAGTAGCTATTTTAGGAGTGTTAGCTCAACCAAGCAAAAGACAAAATTTGGAGGGATTATCAGGAAGTATGTTCATGAGGCAGAGATCGTTCTTACTGTTGCTGACTCTTTATAAAAGTCGTTCAGGTTGTCTGGATACAATACAATGGCGGTGCCGTAATTTGTGAATACACTGAAGGTCAGCTATTAAGCTGGTCTCTTGAGCGCAAGTCTAGTTAATCAAAAGACTTAGCCAGTACATACCCTTCAATGATGGTTTGTAACCTAAATCATCCTTGCCATAACGTCTTTATAGAAGCACGATTCATTCGCTTAGTATTCTTCCAATGTAATAGTCTGGTTAATGTGACTATTACAGAGTCAATACTATTAATTAATGAGGGAATATTTGATGAAGGGGTTCAGGTTATTTATCGGAAAGTCAATTGATATAATTTTTTGATAAAAATTGTTAAGGTGGTTCAAAAGCTATAAAATGCTTGAAGCTACAGATTGTTTCAAATGTGATAAGTTACTAGCCTCATTTTTAAATCTTGATTGCTATGAAAAAATCCCCGTTTCGCTTGAACGTGCTAGCCGCTTTAGTTTTAAGCTTTCCTGTCTATTCGGCTGGACCCACTTTCGAATGTAGCGACCAAGCTACCGAAAAAGCAAGAGCGTTGTTTCTTAAACACTATAAGAGAAAAGATTACGCAGCGGCATACTACTCACTTTATTTGTATACAGATACCTGCCCTGAACTATTTCGGTGGTCTGCCAATGAAAAAAGTCTGTGGCTAATCAGTGATTATGCCTTAGTTGCCACTAAATTAGCTGATCCTCAGCGCTGTGAAGAAGCTGCTAGGCTCGTGCACGCGACATCACCAATAAGGAAAGAGTCCATTGAGCAAGCTTTCTTAACCAATTTAAGCATTTGCTCTGTTCAACAGATAGAAAGACAAACCCAGCAGATTTATTCTCGTCGCACTTGTAAGCAAGATAAGTCAATGCTTGCCCTCCCTGAAGCGTGGAACGCAACCTTTGCAGGTTATGATAATGTCGAATGCGTTGGCCCGAAAACACTGACACCTGATTCGAACCTGAGCGTACTCACCAAGAATATTGAAGGTAAGTTTGAAAAAAGCGCTATTCAACCTGACCAGAACATTGAAGATGGAAAAACCCGCTTACTCTTTCTTGATGAAGCGAAACCGTCAATTTTGGTTAATGTCTTTAACCCAGCAGATGCAAATAGCTCACAACCTACGGATAAGCCAGTTGAGTATTTAACAGCAAGAAATACAGAACAAAGTCAGCAGCAAATCGATCAAGTTGACATTGTAAACCGTGGTATGACTTTTATCGTTGCCGACAAACAAGCGCAAGCTTCGGTTGAATATATGGAGTCAATGAAAGCTTCTGTCATGCCCGGTTTAACTGTTGACTTTAATGCGACTTGGATTGGGAAAGAGTTGGTCACAGAACGGCCTTTTAGCTCATCCAACAGCTATGCAGTTGCTCAATATGATAATCAAGTTAAAGTAATCTTCTCGTACTTTTCATCACCGGAAGTACGTATGATTGATTTGCTCACGGGTAAAGAGTCGGTATTGTTTGTGGCAAAATCAGACATTCGAGTATCTTCTGTTATTGGCTCAAAAGTCTACTTAAGTCAGAACAATGATCCACAAAACACTTTAATGATTGACCTTCGCCAAGATGAGCTAAAAGCCGTATTAGCAGTCAATCCACCACAGAAAATCACAGGTCATGCGAGTGGCTCTATTCCTTCACCTCATGGTGATGCGAAGCTAACTCTAGATGATGGAGTACTAAAAATTGAGGATACCCAAGGCACTTCTGTAGTAATCAATATAAGAAAAGGGAATAACGGTTGGAGTGGCTGGCTTATCAATTACCTAGGATGGGGTGTAGATAACTATGAGTTTTACTTCGATAACTCTTCTGCTTTTGCCTGTATCTGGAGAGCGGATTTATTAAATAAACGCCTAGAGCGAATCGTGCCAGTAGAGGATGCTGTAAAACCCTACGCTTTCCGTATTGGCAATGTACCTTATGTCCTCTATACCCACGTATCGGAGAATAAGCTTTATCTCGCGAGCCTAAATCCCTAATAATCAGCTCATCACATCTATATTCAAGAGCAGATCATTGGCTGCTCTTGTTATTTTCTGAAATAGGTGCGTCAAAATCTATATATATCAGCACCTATACCGAATCAACTTGAAGATGCGGGCTTGAGAACCTGAAAATTATCATTAATTCGAGATGTCAAAGAGCCTGCGCTCTCTGGAAGAGTCACAGCAAAAAATTGGGCTATTGCCGCCTTGAAGTCGCGTTTCCTACTGAAGTAAACGTTGTTTCTCGACTTCTCATTCATTACTTTCCATAGCGGCTCTATTGGGTTGAGGTTTGGACTGTAAGGTGGAAGATAATGCAGTTCAATATTAAGGACAAACGCCGCATCTCTGACTAAGTTACTGCGGTGATATCCCGCACCATCTAAGATGATATGAAGCTTATGAGCTAACGGATAACTCTCTCTTAACTTACAGAAAAAGCGAACAATCGTTTCACTGTTAATGCTCTCATAATCATGAACAATAGTAGCCCCGATCCCGATATCTGACAGGTTCAGTGCGCCAATAATGTTCAATCGGCTACGATTCCCCGTTGTTTCAATCGCTTTATCCTGACCATTACAAGTACGTATCCAGCCATGAGATATTTTTGTTGATAGTGTTGGGTGAACTGCGTCGATAAAGACGATCGATTCATTCTTGCCACAGCTTGCCTTTAGCGCTTCGTAAGCATCTATGAAAGCTTGTTGTTTTGCCTCATCAAACTTGTGTGGAATGCCTTTCGGTTGCTTGTAGCTAAAACCATTGTGGTGAAGCCATTTGTTCATACCAGAAACAGTATAATTAAGTCCAAATGTCTCTTCAACGTAGGTGACAATTTGATGAGTATGAGAATAAGTCTTCTCAATCAAATGCTCGATTAGGTGCGTGGTTTGAATAGTAGAAAGCTTGCTTTGGCTTCCGCCATGTTTTTCAGAAAGCACGTAGTCAATGAGGTGGCGTGCAACGGTCGATTCATGAATACGAAGAGCTTGTGAAATCATAGTCTGACTCCAGCCCTCAGAAGCCAGCAAAACAGCCTTAATACGGTCGCAGACCCGACTATCACGTTCAATACCATGCATTTGTTCGAGTGGTAATTTCTGTTGAGGAGTCAGCGTAATTTTCATGATGTGTAGCATGATCCTGATTCTATTGAAAATCAAGCATCTTCAATGATCACGGGTATATACGTTTTTATTTCATTATCTCAATCGTACGACCAATCAACAGGCTAGGCCCCGCTGATATAAATATTAATTGCACTAGATTAAGCCAGTCACCAAAGTCAGATGGAAAAGTCACAGTTAAATATAGCGATACTACAAGTAATACATAGATTGAAATACCATAGCAGACTTGCTTATAGACTCGGCTGTTATTTTTCATTGTGGCAAAAAATAGGGTAAAAACCACCATAGGAGTCAATGCTTGACCCAAGGTGTATAACAAGCCGGACTCATAATAAAGCGCGACGATACTCAATAGCAGCGTAAGAGTGAACGCAACTAAACCAGATAGGATTACTCGCCACCAACTAAAGGTTACTGCGTTAAAGTTAGCGTATAGGGATTCAATACTACTATCTTTGGATGAAAAAACCTTTTTAATTGTATTAACTTCGGTCCAGCTTCGAATAGACGTTGGCGTCCAAATTCGCTTATTCTGGAGATCAACGCAAAGGTAATGAAAGAAATTCTTATCTAGAGCGACACGCTTAGTGTTTTGTTTAGCAAACTGACGTGCAGCACAATCCAGTTCACGAACCATGACTACCGTAATCATCACCGTATGTAGGTTGTTTTTTTCTATACCGAAAAAGTCTAGAACCTCACTGCGCGCTTCATTGCAAATCTGGGTAAGCTCTTTCTTACCAACACGAGAACAGTTGGCATCTGTAAACAAAAGTACTTTAGTCCCCATAGGGTTTATCTTTACTAGCACTCGATTAGCGTAATTCTTGAGGGGCTGTAAAGATGGAATCACCGATTTACTTGGCTTCCAAACAACCTCGTCATCTTGTCGCAATATCGTATTGATAAGCTCACCTCCTATAACCGGTAGTGTTTCTTGATGAGCCTCACAAGCCTCTAAATAATCGATAATATCTTGTTCATATGATTCCGAATCACTGCGCTCCAACTTGTCAGCCCAAGTTTGCTGTTCTGGAAGCTGAGAAGAATGTTGATCAGCATCTAATAATAATGAATAGTTCTGCTCCACAAGCAAACGGTACATCAGCGCTTGCTCGAATGTATCTTTGTTCATATTTTCCTCAGTAGAACACTGCAAAGGGCAATTTTGTTGATAGGTATATGCCCCACTTCTCAGTTAATAGCAATGTTCGTACCATTTTATCAATTCATACGAACTCTTGAAGGAAGCGGGGAAGGCATGACTGAGGTTAGCTAATCACTACCACTCTAGAGCAAAACTTTGCACAATCAGGATGTTTTTTACCTATTTGATATTGTTTAAAGCGCATAGCAGGCCTGGAAAGAGAAAATGCCCTATTTCCACTTATCGCGTGACTAATAAGAAGCCTATCAAACAAGTAAACATGGCTTCTATATGTACAATAGTTTGCAAACCTAGGTATCAACGTTGAGCGAAAGCAACCAATTTTGAGGAACCTAATAACAGCTTAAATATTCACGTTGAACACATTTTCTGGCTCATGTTCACAAAAATAACATTATCCCAGGCAGCTTATTACCTGCCGGAAATTACCAAAGGAGGCTAACATGTGACTTAATGCGCAAATATTAGTGAACAATCCTATCAGCTAGTAGTCTCTTGCCCAAAACATCGAGTAGCCACCTATTTGGGCCAGTTTTTGCCCACCGAGGTTAACGTGTAATATTATCAGCTTAGTATTCACCTTTAACCATTGAATGCATTTGAGAGATCTTCAGTATCCTCATTGTGATTCCGTTCTTACGATCGGCCAGCACATCAAACAGATACATGAACGACAAACATCAGTAAAAAGGAAAAATAAAAATGGGGATGGCAATACTATTTTTAGGCTCTATAAACGCCTTCAAATTTGGAGCATTTGGACTTTTTTTCGGACTGCTGATGCTTTTATTTTTTTGTGAAATATTAAAAAGTAGTGCGCATAGGGTGTTACTCGTGTTGGCTTCTACGCTATTTTTTGCTTTTTTGGGATTTGCAGAGGTCGCCAACACCGCATTCAAGGCCATGGGCTGAGTGAGATGAAGTACACTCACAGGAAAGCTTTTGATGATCGCTTTTGTATTCATTTTCATGTATTTAACTTAGTATCAATCGTAGAACTTAATCAGAAACCTGTAGCAACTAATGAGTATTTACCTACTTAAACCTAAGTTTCAATCTCTCTTGCGTCCTTATGTTGTACGCTTGGCTGATAATGGAATCACGGCTAATCAAGTCACCATCTTTGCGCTTATGGTGACACTCTCATGTGCAGCACTACTCTTTACAATAGGTGCGAGCGTCTGGTGGGGGCTTTTACCCTTAATACTTTTCATCCGTATGGCCTTGAATGCTATTGATGGGATGCTTGCGCGCGAACACAATATGGTTTCACCGCTCGGGTTCGTTTTGAACGAAGTATGCGATTTGGTTTCAGATGCAGCGATTTATCTATGCTTCATCGCAATTGCTGGATTTCATGCTTACGCAATCTTTTTCTTTGTCCTGTTAGCATGGTTAAGTGAAGTTATTGCCATTCTCTCTTTTAAAATCACACAAACACGCGCTAATCAGGGCCCCATGGGAAAAAGTGATCGCGCGTTCTTATTCGGGTTACTGGGCTTGCTCGTTGCAATTGGGGTAGATTTCTCGTCAAGCGGGTCATGGATATTACTTTTCGCGGGACTCACTTTAATCATCACAATATACCGACGTTTACAAACCATTACTTAGGCAAATCATGACACTAGATCACCAGTATTTTAATTCTTGGGATAATACAAAAATTATCTACCGTTCTTGGAACTTAAAACCTGATACTAAAGGGATCATCTTATTACTACACCGAGGACATGAGCATTCAGAAAGAATGGCCGCAATGGCAGATTTCTTTGTGGAACAAAATTACACAGTTTATGCTTGGGATGCACGTGGCAATGGATTATCAGAAGGGCCTAGAGATGACGCAGAGTCCTTTTCCGTTTTTGCTAGAGACCTGCAACTTTTTGTTGAAGTAATTACACAAGAAACTAAATGGTCTACTGAAGAAATGTTGATTGTCGCAAGTAGTATGGGAGCCCTGATAGCAACAAGCTGGGTGCACGATTACGCGCCGAATATTCGTGGGATGATTCTAGCAACCCCTGCATTCAACATTCGCCTTTATGTACCTTTTGCAATCCCACTCCTAAAAGCCGCTAGAAAGTTGTCACTGCTCCCTCGGGTATCGAGCTATGTGAAATCAAAAGTACTCACTCATGATCGTGCTCAGCAGGCAATCTATAACCAAGACCGACTTATTTCAAGCTCGATATCCACAGACCTGCTGATCGATACCTACCAAACAGGACAACGCCTCATCGATGACGCCAGCGCGATCCACACTCCTACGTTGCTCCTCTGTGCAGGGCAGGATTGGGTGGTCAGTAGGTCTGCACAACGGCGCTTCTATAATCGCCTCTCTTCAGACAAAAAAGAATGGTGCTATTACCCTGATCTTTACCATGCGATTTTCCACGAAGATAAAACTAAGGAAGTATATCAGCGCTGCAAGCACTTTATTGAAGAATGCTTTTCACAACCATTGATTCAAGTAAATTATGATAACGCCGATAACTATGGCGTTAGCAAAGACAAGATGGATTCGTGTTTGCTACCTAGTCTAAATCCGATTTATCCCATCACCAAAGCAACATTAAACTCTCTGGGCCGCCTGAGCCAAGGCATTCAAATTGGTTTAAAGCACGGTTTCGACTCTGGCCAATCGCTTGATTATGTTTATACCGATCAAGCACAAGGTCGCTCCTTCGTTGGAAAAATCATCGACCGAATCTACCTTGATAGTCCTGGTTGGCTAGGTATTCGTTGTCGAAAAGCCATCATCAACCAACTCCTCGATAAATATCTAAAGAAAACACAAACCTCTCGTGTTCTTGATGTCGCTAGCGGTAATGGGCGCTATCTGTTTGATCTGATGCAGTCTAACCCATTAATTTTTGTAGAAATGCGAGATTTTGACGACACCAATGTTCATATTATGAGATCACGCATTGAAAGCATGGCGCTAGGTGAACGTGCTCAAGCAATTCAAGCTGATGCTTTTAATAAAGATAGCTATGATAGCGAATCTAATTTTGATCTTGCTATCGTTTCCGGATTATTTGAACTTTTCTCTGATAACGACTTAATCTCCACTGCCATAAAGGGAATGGCTAATCAATTAGCTCCGGGAGGCTATTTGCTTTACACCAATCAACCTTGGCATCCACAACAAGAATTTATCGCCAAAACCCTACGCAATCATCGAGGTCAACCGTGGGTGATGCGTTGCCGCTCCCAAGCAGAAATGGACTCATTGATTACTGAAGCTGGACTCAAAAAAGTCGACATGATAATCGATTCAAGTGGCATATTCAGCGTTTCTATCGCGCAAAAGTGTGACTAACCATGACCATTAATCACGAGCTCTCGGCGGATTCAGGGGCACCAATCACAAAGCCGTTTAGCCATGCGATGCTGATGTCGGGGGGAGGCTCTCGATTTGGCTATTATCTCGGCATGTATGCGGCTGCGGTTGAGTATCACAAGCAACCTGATGCTATTTTTGCTTCCTGTGGTGGTGCTATTGCTGCCGGTCTGATCGGTGAATTTGATAGTGTGAAAGAACAAAAGGAAGCATTGCTAAGCCACGAACTCCATCAGATGGTTCTACGAGTTCAGTATGCGAATAAGCACGCGCTTACAACAATCTTGTTCGACCTTACTAAACGCTATTTGTTACGCAGAGTAACCAAAGTATTTCCTGATTTAGAGCACGATGCACTTTTTGAAATTCACGATGAATCAAAGCCTTGGTTTCCCTTCAATCCAAGCTATACATCCTCTAAAGCCACCATATATATTGTCGGTTCAAAACTATGTTTTGACCAGAGTCAGGTAGGGCAATTTAGAAAATCTTCCCCGCTGTTTGAGGAAGTCATTTTGAGTGATAGTTCCGCTCTAAATGCGTTATCAAACGCGCCCTATTCTCCTCCTTCGTCACTGATTAAAAGTGATTTCGTAAGAGAATCTTCGATCGCATTTCAAGAAGCTATTCGCATATCGGTGTCCGATATTTATTATCTACCACCTTACGCTATCGCAGGCTCATATTATATGGGGGGGATGTTGGATTTGGTTCCTTTCCATCTAGCACAGCACTGTTCGGCTACATTGTCTTTGGAAACGAAACACGCTTTTTCTAGCGTCACAGCAGTGCCAGCTTTTTACACTCTTTTGGGGTACAACCCAAATGATGTTCTACGGGCTTTGCCAACTAGGGCACAAGACGTAAGGATTAATACTGCGGACTCTCCACAACAGCTTCAAGGCCATCAAATTCATAAAAAAATACATTGGTTATCAAACAAAATAGCGCTTAAATCACCTAACTACGATCAGTTCCGAGCTATGATGCAAGCTCAATGGGATTATGGCTATCAACGAACTTTAAAAGCATTTCAACACCACAATCAATCGGTGAGCATATGAATGTCGTTATTATTGGCGGCACAAGTGGTGTCGGGCTCGGGCTCGCAAAACACTACCTCAGATCGGGTCACCAAGTTGTCATATGCGGCCGAGATATCAGTAAAGTCCCACAAGATCTAATCACGAAATCGCTATCAATGATGAGCCTCGATGTCAGCAAACCCAACGACATCATCGCGTTTTTCAATACACTAAATAACCAACCTATCGACATGCTCATTTACTGTGCTGGCAAGTACTTTAATGAACGCCGTTGGAAACTCAGCTTAGATGAGCAAAAGGAAATGGAAGCAGTTAACGCAACAGGTTTTCGTCACTGTTTTGATCTTGCTGCAAACAGAATGATCACTCAAGGGCACGGACACTTAGTGACAATTGCTTCCATAGCTGGGTTAGTCAATTCTTCATCTCCGACACTTTATAGTCACTTAAAAGCCCAAATGATTATTCAGGGACAAGCGTATGCACAACGCTTCGCCTCGTATGGAATTAAGGTGACAGTGATCGCCCCAGGATACATAAATACTCAAAAGCTGCGTGATCTCAATGACGGAGACGCCTCCCACAAGCCTTTCCTACTCGAGGAGTCTCACGCGGTCAAACGTATTATCACCGCAATTGAAAAGGAAAAACAGCTAGTGATCTTTCCTTTAAGAATGAAATGGTTGATCCACTTATTAAACTGTTTACCCTCCCACTTTATTAGTAAAATATTGAAGACCCGACGATAAGCAAGAAGGTAGGAGTGGCTAAAAGTAAACTATCAATACGATCTAAGATTCCTCCATGGCCTGGGATCAACGTGCCCATATTTTTAACACCGACTCGACGCTTAAACCACGATACACAGACATCACCCAATACCCCTAATGGAGTAAGAACAACGCTGATGGTAAGAGCAACGCTCAAAGAAAAGGGCGTGATACATAAAGCAATTACCGTCGCTAAAAGAGACACAACAACACAACCGCCAACCGCACCCTCTATCGTTTTATTAGGGCTGATGGTGGAACACAATGGGCGTTTACCAAACTTCTTACCAATAAAATATTGAATCGCATCGTTAAACTGCGTCGCAAAGATCAAGTACAACACATAACTCAGTGCAAGCTCACTATTAGGTTGATTAAGCAACAATATTAAAGAATATAGGCAGACAGCGAGTAAAATGATTAAACTGACCAAAGCCGTGAGCGCATTACATTCACCAAGTACTCCTTGCTCTTTATACCAAAACAAAGACGTCACTGTGACAGTTACACCCAAAGCCCCCGTTATCAACATCAAATCAACAGACCAATAACTCATTAATATAGAAAGCGTCATCGTGATAACTAAAACCTTGGTCGTGAAAGCATTTAGCTGACAGACGCTAGCAATCTCCCTACTTCCCATAAAGGCCATAAACCCTACTAATAACGGCATCATAGAGATAGGAAGCAGCGCAAACAAAGTCAGTATCAACAACATCCACCACCATGATCGAACGCGTAAATAAAACTCATGGCTCAAAGCTTGTTGTTTCATATAGGTCAACACTTGCGCGCACGAGATAAACGCAAACATCAACAGCATAAAAACGAGGCCAGAACTCATACTTCCTCATACTCCTTTTAATGTGTATCTCAATAAGCCTTGACGCGCTATGTATTAGGATGTTTGTCGACTTAGTTAGACCTGCCTTTACGTTAAGGACATAGATTGCTTACACCGTAAGAACAACAATAAATGACAAATACAAAGAATCATGGAACCTAACATCATACCCCAAGCAGAAATGTATGCCTGGTCGCTAAAATCCGATGCATATTTTGTAATAAGTACATAATTAAAGTGCGCTACCAATAATAATGATATGTAACTTGTTACTTGAGAGTGTTTAAAACCAACAATAGGAACATAAGCGATGTAAAAATGAATCATTAGAGACAGAATAGCATCGGAGCGTATACTAATCACAGACCAGATAAAACAACCGGGTAAAGTCAAAAATAAAGCTAATATCTGTATTGCATCTCCAACACCGTTACGCTTTTTGTTCCTCCAAAAGCAAATTGCTTCTTCTTTTGAGCAAGATGGATGCTTCTCCACTAAAATGGAAAAGCCAGCTTGCTTGAATCTAAGAATAACTTCATTCGAGAAAGACTCATCATATTCTACCGCTGAGATTTGATTGCCTTTCTCAAAAAGAGTGTAATAGTTCATATTTTCTCCACTCACCTGATGTCTCTCATAGTAACACTTATGAAGCAGTCACTTTGAATCGCTAATCTCACACATCTGACTTGATCCAAAGGAATACGAGCGTATAACCATTCTTGGGCTATCTCTTTATGGGCTTTCCTGCTTGAAAGTTTACTAAAACGAGATCACGCCTGATTTGACTAGTCTCTTCATGCTTATGCATACCCCGTTAGAACCTATATTCGGAATATCAACAAACGAGAAAATCTTGATAGTCAATAACAGCTTAATATCACGTTAAAGTCGCCCTCATCAAACCTATCCCCATCAAAATAAAGCACATAATGGTTATTACCCGTTTCTGTTTAGGCAACATCTTATACACCAGTCCCTGACGTTTGAGGTAAACATCGCCACTTAACACTAAACAAAGCGTTAAAGGCATAAAGAGAAGCAATGTTAGCCCAATGAACCAACGGCGGCGAAACCAAGGTGTATGCTCGTAAGCGATATCTAACAATTCGAATCGATCATCAGGTAATCGAGTAGCATCTGAATTTTGTGTCACTAGGTGTCCTAATTTATTAAGTTTCCATACCCTTGTACTATGACGTTGTGCGTCAAAGCTCCGGAGCTCTTCGAAAAATAGAGCAAGGATCTAGGCAATACACCTTGATACGTACCACTAATCAAAACAGGAGATAAACAAAGAGGCTCACCGTCTAATTGGTAAAAGATAGCTTAACTGGCATGATGTTTGTTTTATTTCCGTTGACCTTAATTAGTGTAAATATATGGTGGGTTTGACTTGCGGTTTAAGCTTCTCTGCTAAAATATCGGCTTTTCGAATATCTTCATCATTGAACTCTACATTACTGTACTCTCCAGTTGACCTATAAGCCCCTACACTTGCGAGATTAATATAGCTGATGACGAGTGCTTCTGGCTCCGCATTGTCATCTTGAAAACTATAACCACTATATGCATAACCATCTAGTGCTTTTGCGTAAGCTAGGCCTTCAATAGCTAGGGGTAGATCAGCGTCTGTATAAAAAGTGTGGAGGGTGTGTTCAAAGCCGTCCGGAGCCATCAATAACCAGCGTCGAAGATAGTCGAGATATTCGTCACGATTAAATACCACTTTTAATTTACTCAAGAGAAACTCAGAAACAGCGACGTCATGATCGAGAAGCCAGAGCAAAACCCTTTTTAGTAACTCTTTTTCTTCTTCACTATAGTTAAATGAAGTTCGTTTGTCCCAAAAAGGACCATTTGGTGAAGTTAGATCATATAAACGTTCTAGGATTGGCACATAATAGTTATTTTTTGCTGCGTTAACCGCAAATTCAAAACTCTTAAGATAGTCTGATTTAGTCACAATATTCTTGTCTAGTTTCCAAAGCCTATATTCAGCTTGCAAATCTCCAGCTAGTTGCCTTTTTTCTAATGTTGCACGAGCTAAATTTAACCAATCACTTTTGCAGTTATTTGATTTGTCGTCTATTACTTCGAATGAGTGGGCTTGCTCTAATTCTCGACATAAATGGGACATGCGAAGTTGAGCGTAAGGGTTTCCGTTTGCCGCTGACATTTCAAGCAAATCATATTTTGAAAGGCCGATATTGCTAATTCTACCTGTGACACTAGAAGAACCATAATTGATAGCATAATCAGCCCAATACAAAGATGGTTCCTCCATCTTATTTACATAAGGCTCTAGTGCTGTTAAAGCGCTCTTCCACTGTTGTTTCTGTAGCAGCAGCATAATAGAATGCCAAGCAATCTCATCGTGTTGTGGAGCAGTGATAACTTCAATTTTTAATAGTTCTTCAAGTTCAGAGCTTACCGCGCTGACACCTTTTGCAGATTCGAATTGTGCTTCATTAGGGAAATGTTTGTACCCTAGCGCAAGAATAATCCCAAGAGCAGTAACACCTATCAAACGAGCTAAATATAAAACCAAGGAATATAAAGGCCGCATCACAACACCCATTTAAATAAATGTTTTTCATCAACACTATTCATTTCAGGATACTGTTCAAGCAAGAACTGACGAACTAACTTAAGCTCTTGCTCACTGTTAAAACATAGCGTCATTTGATGCCAGCTTAGAGTTGAAAATAAGTGAACTTGCATAGAATCTAGGTTGGACTTTAACCAAACTCGCGAGTTGGATGTTTTTACAGGTTTGAAATCAAATGTGCGTTCAATATGATGCCAGTGATCAGGGTTAAACAACTTGTGACTTTGCCAAATAATAAAAGGACACGCGATGACTGCAACTAGAGTTGCTAGGGGATCAAATAGAAAGCCAAAAATCAATATGATGATGGAAAACACGATGCTTAAAGCTGATAGCCCGCGGAATAGTCTTAATAACCAATTTTCGGGTACATTTGGTTTGGCAGTAAGGGTAAGCCGGTCTTCCTTAAGTTTATAGGCTATTTGTCGAGTCATTGATGGGCGGCTAACCTTTTCATATAGAGCAATAGCAATTAGTAGCACGGTAATCCAAATTAGCAATGGAGAAGCCATATAAGGTAGCTCTAATACCAGCCAGAATCCCCAACCTCCCATACCTACGACACCTATATATCCAAGCCAACGGATGTAAGTAGCGAGTTTTCCATTGGAGGCTATTGTGCCAGAATCAACTTCCCAAGTTTTAGGTAATAACTTAGCATCCTTCATAAAAAGGCTCCGGCATCGTTTTTTGATTCATTTTGTTTTGGTCGAAATACTCTAGTGAAGGTGGGTTGTTTCTAGCGATAGTTTCTATCACCATTTTTCCGGTTCTATCAAAGTAGCGATCTGGTCCCGCGCGTTCACCATCAAAGCTGTTCGGTATAAAATCAAAAAAACTAATATCACTAAAATAGGTTTCACGATAGAGCTCCCCGGTAGGGTAATACTCTAATTTGAGATAGTGTTGCTTGTCAGCAAGAAGTGAAATCAACCATTGCTTGTTCCCATTAGGGTAAAATCGCAAGTCAAACAGTAATTGGCTTCCATCTTGATAACTTCTTACATTAGTTAATTGTTTATTTTCATTGAACAATAAACTTTCTTTCTTTTTAGTTCGCATATTTTCATCTGTGAATTTTCGAACACAAGTGCCGCCATCTTCCCCCCAATGTTCTTCGATATTATAACTTGTGGGATCTTGTCCATGTATATAAGATTTAGTATGCGTGAGTTCATTCTTCTCAAAATATCGCCATTTCCCATATCTCGTAGAAAGAACAGGCCCTTCACTCATGGAGTGAGCATCTTCTGACTGAAGCACAGGTAGAATATGAAACAACTGATATTTGACGCGTTCAGGATACAAAGTTAAATAAGTCATCGACTTCTTCTTAAAAACTAGATGTTTAGCAAAGTAGAGCACTTTATCCGGGGCAGAAACACCAACTGAATGCCCTGTATAGTATACATCTGTACTCTTTTGAACTTTCCATTCCCAGTGCTGAGTGTTAGCTAAGCGTTTACCAATAAGGTGACGTCGATAAAGTTTGTCTTGGTCATAGTGATTAAGCTGGCTTGCTCGAAGGTGCTCTACTTGACGTAGCTCTCCTTCATCATATGTCTCTACAATCTTAATTGGGATATGGTTAACTAATAGATAGGTAGTCCATTCCCCATTACGTTTCCCTTTTTCAAAATACCCTACAAACTTCAGGTAAGAACGTACCTTTACCTCGTAATCTGGATTACGTCGATAGTATATATTATCACCAATTCGGTTCAGTTCAGCAGACCCCGTATAAGGGGTATCATTCAAGTAATAAATATCATTGCGATATTCAAGGTCATCAAGCTCTACTGCATTCAAATAAAAAGGACAAAGTATACTTACGACCCCACACAAGAGAAATAATATGAATCTACTAACAAACATAATTATGCCTAAACTTTGGAATGGTAGTCATCAAAAATAGGTTCGTATGACACCTAAAGTTAAATATCAATAATAAGCCTGCTTTGTTGCTTAAATCAATAGAACTAAATCAAGAAGCTACGATCTGATCGGCTACACCCATCAATCGTCGTAGCCTCATGCCGAAACCTCGTTACAAAACAATTAACTGGAAGCAGTACAATAAAGCCTTAATCAACCGTGGTTCTCTGACCTTTTGGATTGATGAGGATACGATAGCCGAGTGGAAGCAAAACAAACAAGGTAAGCGCGGTAGACCTCGTCGATTCAGCGACTTAGCCATTACTACCGCACTGATGGTGAAACGCGTTTTCTCTATGCCATTGAGAGCGCTGCAAGGTTTTCTAGACTCTGTATTTAAGTTGGCTAACATCCCACTTGTTTGCCCGCACTACACCTATATAAGCCGCCGAGCTAAGGAAGTGGAGGTTTCATTTAGACCCAAAACCAGAGGAGCAATACAACATCTGGCCATTGATGCCACAGGCCTCAAGGTTTATGGCGAAGGTGAATGGAAGGTCAAGAAGCATGGTACTGATGGGAAGCGCAGAGTCTGGCGTAAGCTGCATATCGCAGTAGATACAAGCACCCACGAAATAGTCGCAGCAGAGTTGAGCTTATCTAACGTAACCGATGCCGAAGTGCTCCCCAACTTACTCAAGCAGACACGTCGTAAAATCATTGAGATATCAGGTGATGGCGCTTATGACACAAGGAATTGCCATGATGCTATACGGATCAAGTGAGCGGTTCCGCTCATCCCGCCACGAGAAGGTGCTGCCTTTTTGGAGCAAGGACACCCTCGCAATTTAGCGGTAGGTTGTCAGAAGCTCTACGGCTCCAACAAGAAGTGGAAAAAGCGGTATGGCTATCACAAGCGCTCGCTATCAGAGACAGCGATGTACAGAGTAAAACAACTACTAGGTGGGAAATTGAGCCTAAGAAATTACAATGCTCAGGTTGGCGAGACTTACGCCATGATCAAAGCACTGAACAAACTTACAGGGCTTGGTATGCCTGAAACTCAGTGCATTGTATAAAAGTCACTCAACTTTAGGCGGTTTGGTTTCTCGTCTGAATTACGCAACAAAGCCGCTTACTTGCTAAATTGTTGCCGATATTGTGTTGGAGAAACACCAACAACACGGCGAAAGTGGTGGCGCATTGTGACGGCATTTTCAAAGCCAGTACGCTGCGCAAGTCGTTCCATATTTTGTTCAGCACTTTCAAGTAACCCTTTCGCTTGTTCAATTCGCTGGAGAGTCAGCCACTCTTTGGCTGAGAGATCAAAACTTGCTCTGAATTTTCGATCAAATGTACGTCGCGACATATTGGCTTGTGAGGCGAGCTGATCGATGGATATTGGTTGATCTAAATGACTTAATGCCCATTCGAGTGCTTGTGAAAACTGGTTGGGGATTTCTAATATAGGGGAGTCGACAAACTGAGCTTGTCCACCATTGCGGTGGCCAGAGACAACTAACCTTTTCGCCACTTGATTGGCGACGTGGTAACCGAAGTCGTGCCGGATCACTGCCAGCCCCAGATCTAACGCTGAAGCACTGCCGGCAGAGCAACCTATCTTTCCATCAAAAACATACAGCACGTTAGCGGTATAGCTAACTTGAGGAAAACGCAGTCTAAATTTGTCTTCGAACATCCAATGTGTTGTCGCGTTTCGATGATTAAGTAGTCCTAAATCAGCAAGCAAAAATGCACCTGAGCAAAATGAGAGGATGCGTTTGTTTTGCCGTGCAAAGTGCTGAACCTGCTCTCGAATGCGGTTGGGGGTGGGATAACGTTCCGTCGGCCAACTTGGGATCACTAAGGTATCGTATGGCGCTAATGACTCAACAAACTGCGTATTAAGGCATATTTGCCCTGTACTATTGATGGCGCAATCTTCGAGGTTAACCACATCGGTTTGGTACCAAGGATTAAATTCTGGCCGTGGCAGAGCAAACAACTCGACGGCGCAGGCAAGCTCAAACAGTGACACGTGACGGTGACTTAAAATTGCTACTCGATGCATGACCTCTCCTTGGTTAGCACTTCCAGTTTTGATGTTCGATATGACATTCTTCAATTTGGCTTGATATTAACGAACCTTGTCTAATAAGCCAATTTTTGAGCAAAGGAAATGTGTCCAAACTGGTTACAAAGGCATCAAGGAAAGGAAGGACATGATGAGTGCAGTTACTCGGATACCTGCTGCTAGCAGTGAAGAAGCACACGCCCATTTCTCGGCTTTACTACGTTTTGAAACGGATTGTTGGGATGTACACCATGCGTTGAATAATGGGCAACAAGATTTTGTGTTAGTTGATGTTCGTGGGGAGGCGTTATTTCAACAAGGACATATTGAGGGGGCCGTGAATATTCCCCACCCAAGATTAAATGAGAAGACATTAGCAGGTTACCCCAAGGAGACCATGTTTGTTGTTTACTGCGCCGGACCTCACTGTAATGGTACGGAGAAAGCGGCAATCCGATTGGCAAAGTTACAAAGGCCAGTAAAAAAGATGATTGGCGGTATCACAGGGTGGTTGGATGAAGGCTTTGAGCTTAAAAGTGAGGCAGTGGAAGCGAAATGAATATCGGTATCTATATTTATGATGGTGCCGAGGTACTCGATTTTTCGGGACCATTTGAAGTTTTCAGTACGGCAAAACGGTTGGCGGGAAAGGATTGGAACATCAATTTAGTTGCACAGAGCTGGCAACCCATTGCTGCACGTGGTGGTTTTCAAGTTATACCTCATCAAGATTTTAGCAATCATGAACAGTATGATTTATTGCTAATATCAGGAGGCGAACATCACGCGCAATTAGAAAATCAACAAGTGCTTCATTGGCTGAAAATGCAAGCCGAGCGAGTGACATATTTAGCGTCGGTTTGTACAGGGGGATTCTTACTTGCCGAAGCTGGGTTATTAGATGGCCTTCAAGTGACTACCCACTGGGAAGATTTAGCTGATCTCGAATCGCGATATCCTGCACTTGATGTGATAGCAAACCAGCGCTGGGTCGAGCAAGGTAATGTGCTGACTTCTGGGGGCATATCTGCTGGCATCGATATGAGCCTTGGTTTGGTCGGTAAACTGGCGTCTGGGTCACTGGCCCAACAAACAGCGAAGCAAATGGAATATGTGTGGAGTAAGAACCAATAGTCGTTTTCATGAAACGTTAAGCTTTTGAACAATAGAATGTTATTAGTTAAAAGACCGTTTACTTAAGTGTAAAAATAGCTCCTGTAAAAAGGAGCTATATCATGGTTGTTCGTCAATTATTTATTATCAGTATTACAAAATTTAATGCGTTAGTATTAATTTCGTATTTATTTTTAATTATTTTGGAGGTGCTTCTATATATAAATCCATAATGCCAACTTTGATATTGAACTAGTACATGAGATATACCAATCATCATGATAATAGTTTGTTATATTTTATTATAAGATTATAATTGTATTTTATTTGAAATATATTAATTTTGAATGAAATGTATAACAAAACTATAGCTCAGGCTTATTTTTTATCATTATGACGTTGGCCTTGTTTATTTGGTACTTCATATACCCAGGCGTTCGAACCGTTGCCTTCTACTCTAATAACACGGTTTGGATGGCCAATAAAACCTAATATTGAAGATTCACCAAAGGTGAAAGTTGCTGGGTAATTTTTGCCTTCTATTTCAAAATAACCAGACCAACTTCGAATACCATGATTTTGAAAAACGCTAAATTTAATCACGATATTAATGCTGGAGTTATTTGGTAGATCGAGTATGAGTTCATCTCCTTTTTTTAATGTTCTGAATTTGTCTATATCTTTGATTTTAATTGCTTTAATGTTGTTAATGAGAGGGCTGTGTGGTTTGATTTTATCCAGTTCTGGCGTTGTGTGGATGTCTTGCCAAGCATGCCCTATAGATTCAGGTGTTCGTTGTTTTTCTATTGCTGCTCGCTCTGTTTTGTTAAGTTCATCAATTGTTGGACTTGGGAGTGTTTGTGTATTAATTGAGCTTACTTTAGAAGTGTTTTCTTCCTTAGTTGTTTTATTAACATCGGTAGATTGTTTTTCTTTTGTTTTAATACTGGTATCTGGTCCAATTATTTTTGCATTAAAGATAAATACGAAAGTAATGATAATTAAAAAAATAAACAGTATTGAAATGGATGGGCGGTACTTCAATTATATTTCCTCATCGATATATTGGTGATGCGAACAATATACGAATAACTTTATGAAATAAATTGAATAAATTGATCTTGGTTCCATTTTTTATGGGGTGATAGTTATGCAAATAAGCTTTCGTGAATTGAGATCTTATTTTGATTTATTTTTATTAACTATTGTTTTTGCTCTGACATATCTGTATTTCTTTATTGAATTCTAATATTGTCAATTTTCGGTGAAAATAATCAGCTGTTTGTTATTTTTTATAATAAGACTATTAATTTAAAATTAATAGTCTTGAGACGCTTATATTATGAGATTTCTTAATAAGTGTTGTTGTTATTTCTATAGAAAAATGAAGACAGTAAAGTAAAACCATAGGGGATAACCAAATAGCACTCTTGTTAGAACAATCACTTAAGCTAGTTGTTTACTGTTATAAGGAAGAAATCGGGTGTTGGAGCTGCTAATCGGCTCCATCTTTTGTCTTCTTAGCAAGTGAGTTGCTCACGCATCCTGTACTAAAAGTCCGTTCGTTTCAGAAAACCGGCTACGTCTTGAATAAATTGATAACTGAATTGTCGCGTGATTGTTTATGATGGTAGCAAATAATAACTTGCGGTTGGTTTTATGTTTTCTGAATGGTTTACCACACCAGCGCTGATTGCTGCCTTTCTGATTTTTCTCGGCTCATTTGTCCAGACAGCAATCGGGTTTGGTTTGGCGATTGTGGCTGCTCCTTTGCTTATTCTGATCTCTCCTAGTTATGTGCCGGCACCCATTTGTCTGGTGGCCTTGTTTATTTCGATCCTTAATGCACTCAAACATCGCGCCAGTGTCTCTATTGGTGGGTTAAAAATGGCGTTGATCGGTCGAGTCCCAGGTTCTATCGCGGGTGGGGTACTATTAGTCATGGTGTCGACCGATGTATTGGCTCTATGGTTGGGTGTATTAGTGCTGTTTGCAGTTGTCGTGAGCTTGTTACCATTTCGAATTGAACCGACGCCAACACGGATGGGGGTAGCCGGTTTCTTCTCTGGTTTCTTTGGTACGAGCAGCGCTATCGGTGGACCGCCAATGGCATTGTTACTGCAACATCAAGAAGCGAATCAACTTCGTGGCAATTTATCGGCATTCTTTGTTTTCAGCTCAATCATTTCACTGATCATTCAAATCCCGGCGGGATACTTTACGTTACACCATCTTTGGATCAGCGTTCCTTTACTGCCAGCCGCTTGGTTTGGGTATAAGTTGGCCCGTGTAACGACGCATTCACTTCCCAAGGAGAAAATACGTACGGGGGCGCTCCTGTTATGTTCAATCAGTGGTGCGACGGCAGTATGGCAAGGGCTACAACTGTAGCTTTATTATTGTTCTTTTAAGTCGCGGTATCGCATGACTTTGTTAAGATAAGCCATTGTTCATATTAGGTTAAGGGAAGATCATGATACTGGAAGTTGCAATATTGGATGTAAAGCCAGCTCAGGAAGAGGCATTTGAGCAAAACTTTGCTAAGGTGCAGACTATTATTTCCGGGATGCAAGGGTATGTTTCTCATCAACTTCAACGTTGTATGGAAACGCCTAATCGATATATTTTATTAGTGAATTGGGAAACATTGGCAGATCACGAACAAGGGTTTCGTCAGTCAGCTCAATATCAGGAATGGAAAAAACTTTTACACCATTTTTACGATCCATTCCCGAACGTAGAGCATTATGAGCGGGTTTTCTAAGGAGATACAATGCGTACATTAGGTAATATTATTTGGTTCCTGTTTGGCGGTGTCATCATGGGGCTATTGTGGTGGTTTTTCGGCTTGTTGGCTTTTATTAGCATCATTGGTATTCCATGGGGCCGAGCGTGCTTCGTGATGGGGAATTTTTCTTTCTTCCCATTTGGTCAGGAAGCGATTGGACGTGACGAGCTGACTAATGAGTCAGATATTGGTACCAGCCCGCTAGGATTCATTGGTAACGTGATTTGGTTCTTACTTGCAGGTATTTGGTTGGCAATTGGCCACATCATGTCTGCGGTTGCATGTTTTGTAACCATCATTGGTATTCCATTTGCGTTGCAGCATTTGAAACTGGCGTACATCTCTCTAGCGCCGATCGGTAAAACTGTCGTTTCAAAAGAAGAAGCGGCCGCTGCTCGTTTTATGAATAATCGTTAAGAGCAAAACTTACCTCACCAAAAAAGCACTGGTTCTCACTAGTGCTTTTTTATTATCTCGTGTTGTTCCATCCTTCATTTTTCTCATATAACCTGTATCAAAAATGACACTGGTGTTTCATTGTTGATAATGCCAAAGAGTGTACGTGTCGACAGATACGGGCACCAAGTCGGTATGAATACGAAAGAAATAGAAATATTCTTCATATGTGCGCAATTATTATGAAGCACTGCACGGTTATATTGTCACTATTGATTTACTTGTCACTAATGCGAGACTTTTATTAAATAATCGTAAATTGCCTCAATATCTCACTGCGTCATTTATGCTCTTACCCTGATTTTACTTTGTTCATCTCCTTAACTTATATATGAGCTGCCCAGCGTACTTTTCGGTGGTGGGAAGGTCATGTGTTTTTAAAAACTGTGGACATGACAGTTTTTCTTAAATGCCCCTCCTGCAACTGTTTCGCAATCTTCTGGGTAACTGTTTTTAGCATGACGCTTATTACGCGTTCGGTTAGCCAATAAACTCGAGGAAGATGAAATGAACTTTTCACGACGCGCCTGTCGTCAGTTGTTACTCGTTACTGTTTTAACTTCTCCTTATGCCATTGCTGAGCAAGCACTCAATACAGAAAGCCCTTATCAGTGGTATATCGGAGGAAAAGTTGGAGCTGCATATTTCCAAGACGGATGTGAAGCTTGGTCGCTAAGCTGTGATCGTCATTCGGTTGCCGGAGGTGTATATGCAGGTTATCAGTTTTTACCATGGTTAAGTGTGGAAGGCGGATATACGTACTTAGGGGAAGCGGTCGCAGATTATCGCAGTGGTACTTCTGAAGGTACCATGTATTCCTATGACCTTTTTGCAAAAGCTTCTTACCCGTTGACGGAGCGTTGGTCCATATTTTCAAAAATAGGTGCGGTACGCTGGGATGCTGAAGTCTCTCATCCACTTCAATCACGCAGTGCTGATGGTATGGATTTAGGCGTTGGTGCTGGTTTGAGTTATCGATTAGGCTCAGATTGGCAAGCGCAAATCGAATACCAGTTTATTGATGGTGTTGGTGATGAATGGGTTGGTCAGTCGGATCATCATCAAGTCACCTTTGGTCTGGCGTATCTGTTTGGCACACAAGAAGCTGTTGAACGTCATCAAGAATATGAGCCGACGATTCCTGATGAAGTGCCGCCTGAACCTATGCCGACAACCGTGGTTAAGTCTCATCAGACTGTGGTCGATACATCCTTATTTGCCTTTGACAGCAGTGAACTGGCTCAGACTGGTCCACTTGAAGAAGTACGTGATCTGTTGCTTCGTTATCCTCAGTCTAACGTGAGCATTGCAGGCTTTACCGATAGTGTCGGTAGTGCTAGCTATAACCAACAATTGTCAGAACGACGCGCTCAGGCCATTGCCAACTACTTTATTGAATCAGGTATTACGAGTGACCGTATTACGGCGATTGGCCGTGGAGAAGCGGCTCCAGTTGCTGATAACCAGACTGCGGAAGGCAGAGCCATGAATCGCCGCGTAGAAATTGTGATCCCAGAATTTGTCGTTTCACAACAAGCGGAGGATGTGCAATGAAGCTTTCGTATGTTTTTCCGGTAATTGCGCTGGGTATTTTGCAAGGTTGTGGCAACGGTGATGATGGTTTTCCTACTGACCCAGCTGGGGGAAATCATGCGCCTGAAGCTCAGAACCTTGAGATTCATAGTGCACTGGCTGATCTGTTTATTCCCGGTTTACCGGTAATATTGAGCGGAAATTACTACGATGCAGAGGGTGATGAAGGTGATACGCACCTTTTCACTTGGCTGCGCAATGGCAATAAAATTTCCGGAGCGGATAGCTACAAGTACACGTTAACTAAAGCGGATGCGAATACCACCATTTCTGCTTGTGTGACACCGAGAGCCAAAACTGGCGTACGAGAAGGACAACAAACCTGTACCGAAATTGAAGTGGCGAGTGAGATTGACTTGACGGATGCGCCAACAGCGGTTGTCACCATTGACGATACAACAATCCCGTTTGCTGGAGAAGAGATCCGTTCATCTTATAGCTACAGTTCTCCAGTATCGGCCAATGAAGGGCAATCCCTCTTTCTATGGGTTGAGTTAACGGATAATTTCCCAACGGTACAACAGTGTGCCACTGGCGCGAATCAAGATTGTATCTTGCCAGTGCCTGACGCGCTAAATGGCAAAGTGATCGAATCGTGTGTGATCCCCGTGGATGAAAATAATCTTCCGGGTCCGTTAGTGTGTGACAAAACGTTAGGGGCGGGCATCGCATTAACGGGTGAGCTGCAATATCGCAAAGACTTGAAAGCTGATGTCTTTGGCCTGCCATCTGGCTCTACATTTCACTGGAAAATGGACTTGAGTAATGATGATGGTCCGCAAGGCAATCTAACATATGCTGATCAAAGTACTGGTGCCGTCGATGGAGCCTTGTTTACCACTCAGTTTAATGTGGGCTCAATCGAGGCATTAAAAGATGAGCAATATTATATGGATGTGAATGGCAATGGCATTGTTGATGACCATGATTGGCAGTACGCCGGTGATTTAGCAATACCAGCGGCACGCGAGTACATTGGTAAAGATGTTCAGTTTTGTGTGGACATGCCAGCAGGCTATACTCCAGCCCAGAAATGTCAGCTTGCATCCGAAACGCAAGCCTCTGATGGCACTCTATGTAGTGATGCAACAGCGTGTGTTGTCGGTGGGGTGTATTATGACAGTCAGGTAGGTATCACCGCTCGCGGTGTGGAGCCAACCCGAGTCGTTACGATTGAAGAACCACACGATGTGGTTGAAATTGCCGCACCGACAACGTTCCACCGTCCGATTTCAATGGCCGAGTATGAGATGAGATACGTATTGGCTTTAGGAAATCTTCCCGAGCCAGATAGCACTACGATGCAAACAGGCATCGACTGGGTAATGTACCGAAATGGTGTGCCATCGAATATGGCGGGTTCTTCGAAAGCACTGGATTTTTGCTCTAACTTAACCAGTGCGGACGCAGACAACTGGTCGCTACCTGTGACCAGTGATAGTTTCAATACTGACAGTCACGCTGGTTCAAATGGAGGTAATGCGGCGCCAACTGGGCTTGGACAAAACCTTGATACGTTTGCCGATGCGGTGATATCTGGTGGTGCAAGCCGTGATGGTGTTTCATTCACGTGGGGCTGGCCGGTCGATAATCAGTACAATAGTGCAACTGCGGCAAAATCAGGGACTCATCGTCCGGTGAGTTTAAATACTGGTGCAGCTCAAGGGTATGTGAGCGATTCAGCCGTATTAATGACAACATGTGTTAAGTAGAGCACTAACTAACGGGTACATACTGTACCCGTTATTACTTTCATCAGTACCATTCCTATCTATTTTCGTAAACATTTCGTCTCATTCTCTTATGTGACTTAATAAACAATGCCACCTTGAAAAGAGGAAACTCTTGGTATCCACCTAGAGTTTTTGCTTGCTGCCAGTTTAGCGATGTCGTCTTTGATGCTTAAATTAAGGTATCAATTATTTAGGAAACAACCAGCTTATGGAGCAAGCGCCTTCATCCTTACCTGACAAACGACGATCTTTAGCTTTACTGGTTGCGATTGCACTGGGTTCGTCAGTGATTACAGCGGCAAGCTATCATTATTGGCAACAGAATCGGCAAGCACAACGGCAAGTGACAGAACAGCAAATTGAGTCTGCGGTCATGGCGATTCAAAGTGGTGATGTTGCAGAAGGGGCGTTGGCACTGGCTCGCGTGGATTTTTCTGAGCCAGATCTTGCTTATCTTCAACCTTTGGCTGATCGCTGGTCTTCTCGTTTAATCCCCGCGGCACAAGTATTGGACTATCTAAAGCCTTATCAGATTTATTCGTGGGGCTCGCGTTTTTTCTATCTTCCAGAGCAAGGAACGGCCCATTTTTTACCGGAGCGACAGGTTGTGACTTACACCCATGACGACATGGGTGACACGCTTTATGTGTTGAGTCTCGATAGCCAGCAGCAATTGTGGCTCAGCATTTATCGAACGCGTGACTTCACTCTTGAAGTGGAGTATCCGTTAGATGATATTGCAATGGAGGCCCCGACATTTATTGCTTTGGCAGAGAATGACAGCGTGTTTTTAAGTGCGCATCGGGTGCAACAGGGTCAGCCCAATCAATACCCAGATTTTTTCAAGGTGACACCAACCGGACTTGAACCCATGATCCGTTGGGAAGCGCAGTCGCCTAGTCAGCTTTATGCCTCAGAACAGTGCGATAGCGCGATCACGATTCAACAGAACAAAATTCACTTTCATCAACTGTCGTATGAATTGTTAACGGGTAATCTGCCGAAGGACTTTTATGACATCGGTCATGGGCCTGTACCCAGTGAAGCAGAGCTACGAAAAGCGCTGCAGGCACAAATTGATACGCAAGGGTTGATATACATTAAAGATGATGAAGGGATCTCGCTTTATAACCGCAATGTCGAGTTTGTTGGTCAATGGGTCGCGGATGGCTTAACGGATTGGTGCAGCCGAGATCAGTCGACGGAGGTACTTCAATTGCCTCAGGTACTGGCATTTGAATCTCAATGGAAAACCACGGTTGAATCTATTACACCCCAACAAGATTATGCGATGGAGCGGCTACAACGTGCGACACCGGCTGAGTTGTTGTCATTGGCCAAAAACGCACATTGGGACTTAATGGGGTGGGGTATCGCTGGTGCCCACTTGTTAGTGGACGCGATATTAACGCAAAGTTCACCGGACAAGCCATGGCCAAAAGAAGCGGATAACCTGCGCAGAGCACGAGAGGTTTGGGCGTCGCGAACTGCAACCGGAGTGGTGCTAGGTAGTTATCAACTAATGAGTGCTCAAACTGCGGAACTGACGTATTGTTTGCTGGATGAGAAACAGGACCAGATCCAGGTGTGCCATTCGCAAGTCGTATATACAGACATGCTTGATAGCAGCTTACTGTCGCCAAGTGGGCGTTGGATATTAACGCTATACGCAGGTTCTGGAGGGCAACGGCTGACGTTAATGGAATCAAACACTATGCAGGTCAAAGCCACGCAAGAGATGCCTTACCTGTATGTTAACAGCAAGAGTCATATCGCATTCAGTCCGGATGAAAGCCACTTTGCATTGTTTGATGATGAATCGGTGTATCTCTACCAGTATCACTCTGGCAAGCTCCAATTAGCGCAACAATTCAATACCGAGTTGTATGATTCAGGCTACGATCAGAGTGAGCCACTGAGTGGTGGTTTTGTTGATGATTCGGAAAATAAAAGCCTTGTTTTTGTTGGAAATGATCGCCTGCTTTACCGGGAAAAAGACGATAGGGTGATCCTCCGAAACATACGAACAGGGCTTAGGTATTGGCAAGCGACATTGAACCTAAGTGACTATGGCGAAAGTGCGCTTTACTTCTTGCTGGATGAAGAAAATGATCAAGTTGCGCTTTACACGGCTGAAGGGGTGCAGCTACTGCAATTAAGTACGGGCTACCCGCTAACACCATTTACGTATTTTATTGATATTGAGCCTCAGGATTATCTCAGTGATGATGTTTACTATCACTCGATTCAAGTTCGCTTTGAAGGTAAGGCTCTAGTCGTCGCGATTGGAGCGCTAAAGCATATTTTAGGAACGCCAGCACGTTTTACGCCACTAACCAAAGAAGAGATAAAACGGATAACGCAGCTTAATACGCCTTAATCCCATATTCGCGCAGTTTAGCGGGGAGTACTTCGTCCAGATGAGCAATCTCTTCGGGGTAAATCTCAATCAAAGCAAATTGGTGCTCTTGGTAAATGGACTTCAGGTCGGCGATGGTTTTTGGATCACTTGGGCCGTGATCATCGCCCCAATATTGGAGGTAGACTTTGCCTGTTGGCAAATAAAAGTCACTGAGTACATCTTGTTCGATTGGCAGTTGTCGATCGTACGCGTGAGCCACCCCGTTCATGTAGAGCCAATTATCGATGATCAGCTCACCAGTTGAGCGAACATAATGGCCATCAAGTGTACGATGTTTCGCTTCGAATTTTTGGCGAAAACTAGAGAGAGACTTGTCGGTTGCATGAGCCTCGGAATCTTGGCCGAGAAACTCAATCACCGACTGTTTTAGCCGTTTATTGCGTACAATAGAATCATGCCAGACCACAAATTGATTGTTACTAGCTTTGTCTTCACGTTGGTAAGCACCAACTTTCAGCCCTGCCTTTGTTACCTCCCAGCCTTGTTCTACTTTTATTATCCATCCTAGCTCACTGAGCAGCTGATTCACTTTTTTCGCGGCGAGCTGGAAACGTTCACCAATTTGGGTAGCGCTCAGGGTTTTCCCGCTGGTGGCTTCCATATCAATTAAGAGGTTTGTCGGCCAGACAATGAATTGGCCAAATTTAGGGTGGGAGGCATATTCACCACCAAATTTAACCCCCAATTCTGTCAGCACCCAATGTTCGGCATCCCGGTTAATATATCCAGCGGTTTTTAAGTCGGTGAATAGCTGCTTTGCGTCGATATCACGCAGCTTTGCAAGCGCTGTAGTGGATAATTTATCGGCCATAATTCTCTCCTAATGATGCTCTATTGTGGTGATGGATTTGGATAGAATCAATCATTTAAATCCGGATTTCAGAGTTGTATCGGTTAGGATGAAGAGCAATAAAAAGGAGGCTGATGCCTCCTTTGTCGGTTATTTTTTGGGGAGAACGTTAATTTTAAGCGCTTTATCGATATCGATAGATTTTGCGAGTTGTTGGATATCGGTAGCGGTTACCGCTTTTAACGCGTCGGTATATTTTGTTTCGTTTTCAACCAAATCAGCTTGTGATTGCGCTACAGTCGATAGGTTCGACCAATATTGGTTGTATTGCTGATTATGGGCCAAAGACTCCAGTATTGGCTTTTTCAATTGTTCCACTTCTTCTGGTGTGAGCGTGGTAGCCTGAAGTGATCGCCAGATTTTTTTATAAGCCTGTTCGACAGCCGCAACATTTTCTGTATTTGTATTACTGTTTAGGCTGATATAACCGAAGTTGGCAAACCAATTTGATTGGTTGATGCCAGCCCATGGACTATACGACACTCCCATCTCTTCCCGAACGATCTTGTCGAGTTTTGTTTGCAAAGCTCGTGCTAATACGGTGTATTTGACGTTGAGTTCAGGGTTTCGTCCGTCTGGAATTGGCCAATAGGCGGCGACAACGGCTTTGTCGGCTTCACCAGTATGGAACAGAGTCACAGTCTTCGTTTTGATTGGCCCCATGGCAACTGAGTATGGTTTTGCTGGTGCTTGCGCTGTGATGCTCAATGCACCAAAGGTACTGGATACCGCTTCAATGGCTTGCTCGGTTGTGATATCTCCTACCAGTGAGATTTCAACAGGTCCTGCGTAAATGGCTTGCTCAAGTAAGGGTTTTAAATCCTTAACATTGAACTGATTTAATTGTTCAACGGTTGGCATTGTCCAGCGAGCATCTTGATTGAAAAGGTATGCAGACAAGTGATTGTTTAGTACCGCATTAGGGTCATTTTGAGCACTCGCAAGTTGGTGTTGGTATTGACGAATCCCAGCCTCCCAAGCTTCTTGACGGAAACCATTGTCGGTATACAGCGACGCATAGACTCGTAGCTGGTCTAGAACATCCGCGGAATCCAGCACTATCTTACTGATGTTGTGGAAATCGCCTATTGCGAGATCGAGCCCCATAGAGCGACCAGTAAATAAATCCTGCAATTGATTAATGTTGTGCTGTTGCATGCCACTCATTGCGACTGCCACGCCAAATATCGCTGACAGAGGGGCATTTTCGTTGCTTAAACCAAGGCGCCCAGTACCGAAGTTAATGTTCAGATAAACTGTATTTGGTTCGATGTCCGTCGGTTTAATATTAAGTCGTACACCATTATCGAATTGGTATCGCTGAATATCCCCAAATTGAGTGGGTGCTAATGGTGTTGCTTTACCCGCAGGGTCAAAGTCTGTGTATGCGAACGCTGTGGCCTGCTTTGACTCATAAGGGTTTACCGCGACTTTTTGCTCGGCTTGATAGGCCAGAATCAGTTGCTGATTGATGTCTTCAGGTGCTTGACGATCAGCAAGGTAGATCCGCGCATTCTTGTTTGTCCATTGTTGTTGGAAAGTTTGGTTAATCGCATCTTGTGTGAATAACGGTCGCGCTTCTTTGAACATCTTTTGGTATGTCATTGCTGATATTAAGGGTTCTTTCGAATCCAATGCATTGACAACGCGATCCGATAAAACGGAATTGTTGGTATAGCTTGACTGCTCTATATCCACTTGAAGACTGTGTTCGATGATTTTGATCTGGCGGTCGATTTCTTGTTGGCTAAAGCCGTAAGTGGTTGCTTGTTTCAGCAATCGTTGAATGGTTTGTAAACCATGACGCCATTCCCCTTGCTCTGTTTCGACAGAGATATTTCGAATGCTTACCACATCGGATTCTGTTGACAGTGAGGCGCTTAGGTCACGAAGCTTGCCATCACTTTGGTTAACGAATTGTTCGAGCCGATAGTTCAGTGCTCTGATGCCGATATATTCTTTGAGGAATTCAATATGCTCGGCTTTTGAATAAGGTTTGTCTTCTTCTGGTGCAATGAAATTGAGCCCAACGGAAGCAGATTGGTTTTTGGGACTAATGTTGGCGTAGGCTTCGGTTTTATTGGGTAGTGAGTAGGTCACCGTTGGGTCAACGATTTCATGCGAGCTTGACTTGGTTTTCCAGTTGGCAAAGTACTTATCAATTTTCTGTTCAAGCTGTTTGTCTTTGATATTGCCGGATATCACCAGTGTCGTGTTCTCTGGCGTATAGTAATTTTGGTAATACGCTTTTAAGGCTGCCTGATCGATTTGATTAATGGCTTCTTTTGTACCAATAGGTAACCGTTGATACACATTGGTGTCACCAAGTAAGTACTGGATTCTTGACAGGCTGCTACGAAAATCATGGCTGTTTCGTACTCTACGTTCAGCTTGGATCACCCCACGCTCGCGTTTAATCGCTTTCGGTGCGAGTGTCAGTTCAGAGGCGGTTTCACGCAGCAAAAACAGCGCCGTATCAATTGCTTCAGGTGTTGCATTTGGTAGATCAAGCTCATAAGAGGTGTAACCCAGACTGGTGGTGGCATTGGTATCCGCCCCAAAAGCAAGGCCATGCTTTTCCAGCATCGGAATCATAGCGCCTTCCGCGACATGAGTAGAACCGTTAAACGCCATGTGCTCTAAGAAGTGCGCAAGTCCGGGATAATCTTTAGGGTCTTGAAAAGAGCCTGCATCAATAAACATTTGTATCGAGAGGCCTTGTTTTGGTAAGTGGTTTTCGGTCATAACCACTCGCATACCATTACTCAGCATGGAGACTTTAAATTGCTCGTCAATCGGAATGTCACTGCTGGGGTACCAGAGTGAATTGAGAGAGGGTGCCGACAGCGCTGTGAACGACCAGCTAGCAAGCAAAAATACAGCGGCAGGCTTAATGATGTGTTTAAACATAAGTATTATTTCTTGTAGTTAATTATCATTTATAAAATTGATAGATAACAAAACTATCGTTTGGTTCCATAGAAGTCGAGCTTTTTTCTTTTGGCATTTATAAAGGGAATAAATAACAGATGTGGAATGACACGAGGAGTGATGAAGCTAAGTAATGCCTTACTTGAGGAAGAGAAACGGAGGTGATGCCTCCGTTTATGTAAAGGAAAGAACGTTAATCTGTGAACAACTGACCATCGACCATCACGCCAGCAGTTTGATAGTGCGAGGTTAAAATCGTCGCCGCAGCGGTGGCTCCTTTTTTAAAGTGACCAAGGTTATTCTGTTTTAGTGCTTGGGCAGGATAGGTTGAGGCCATTTTTAACGCTTCTGCTTCATCAATTCCCCAAGATATAACATTCGCCACGGACTCATCCATGCCGATATGAGCACCAGCGAGGCTGCCATTGGCATTAACAAGTTTGTTGTCGACGACAGAAATGATCTCACCGTCTAATTCGAAATGAGGGCTATCACTGCCTACTGTTGCCATGGCATCGGTCACGATGATTAATTGACCCTTCGGTTTAGCTTTGTATGCCAGCAAGACACTTTGCGGGTGTACATGAATGCCATCAGTAATGATGGAGCACCAAGCGCTGTCTTGGCTAAGTGCGCTACCGACTACGCCGGGCTCTCTACCTTCAAACGCAGACATCGCATTAAAAAGGTGAGTATATCCGTCAAGGCAATGCAGTTTCTCTTGGGTCAGTTGTTGGGTTGTTGCATTGCTGTGGCCACAGGAAAGATGAATACCATGCTCTTTTAACCACCTCATTGCATTGAGTGTGTTTTTCTCGGGAGCCAGTGTGACTAAGGTGGTGCCATTTTTTAACCACGGCATGGCTTCAAGTTGCTCAACATTAGGGGCGTAGAAACGTGTTTCGTCATGGGCCCCTTTTTTGTCAGGGTTGAGCCAAGGTCCTTCTAAATGAACACCGAGTACGCCGGGAATACCGAGTTCGATTGCTCTCTCGGTATTGTTTAACGCGTGGTTAAGTTGAGTTGGTGTTTCACTGATCAAAGTGGGTAGTAGATAGGCGGTGCCGTGGCGGCGGTGTGCTTTACAGATCGCATCGATCGCTTCAACGCTGGTGTCGCTATTAAACATCACGCCACCACCGCCATTAACTTGAAGATCAATGAAACCCGGAGCGATCAGCGCATCGTCAAAGTGTTGGTGTTCGGCATGAGGCGGAACGTCTAAAATGGGGACGATAGCTTCGATCTGACCTTTGCTCCAAAGTAGAGCAGAGTCGGTATAGTAGTGCTCTCCGTCAAAAATCCTAGGGGCAGAGATTGCTTTCAACATCTTAGTTACTCCTGAAACTGCTGCGCGGCACCATATAAGCAGGCATCATAATCACCTTTAGCTCTGATGATGGGCACCTGAAATACGGCGGGCTTTTGTGAGATATGGTGTTCGACACGTTGTAAGTAGCGTTTAGCAAGCCCGATCCCTCCGCCTAATACCACTACGTCCAGATCCAGCGACGCTTTGAGGTTACAACATAAGGTGGCAATTGCGGCGGCGCTTTGACAAATTAAGTGATCGGCAGCGAGATCTTTTTCTGCCAATTCGAACAGCTCAATATTGGAGATTGTTTCATCGAACACTTCGAGAGCGGCTTTGTGAATAGCCGTGCCCGAAGCCATCGCCTCAACACAGCCACGTTGGCCGCAGCCACATTCAGGACCAGAAAGGCTAAGCACCGTATGGCCAACATGTCCCGCTAAATTACTTGCGCCTTTCAGCAGTTTTCCATCAAGGACAATGCCGCCGCCGACACCAGTTGAGACAGTAATGTAAGCAATATTTTGATAGCGACTCTGTAGCTGGCGATATTCAAACCATGCAGCGGCTTGTGCGTCGTTGAGCATTTCAACCGGCTTTTGGGTAATGGCGTTTAATGCGGTATGCAGAGGGAAGGGAGTAGGAAAGTCTAGTGTATCAGGGTTGATCGCACTGATGCCCTCTGGCGTGACTAATCCAGTGGTCGAGATGCCAATATTGTCGACCACTTCGAGCCAGTCTTGGCAGTGCTCGAGAATTTCTTCTGCAAATATGATGGTGTTGGTTGCAATTGGTGTCGCGAGTTGGCGACGGCTTCTCATTTTTCCGTCTTCAAATAATCCGAGTGCGATCTTGGTGCCGCCGATATCAATAGCGAGAGTATGCATTAGTGAGCTCCTGCGGCTTGAGTGGCTGAGTTAAACCATTGAGTGACGACTTCTAGTCGAGTAAGAGCAGAGCCGACGGTGACGGCAACGGCACCATGTCGAATTGCTTCAGCAGCCAATTCGGGGGTGTTGTAACGGCCTTCCGCCATGGTAAAGAAACCTGCATCAGCAAATTGCTTGACGAGCTGAAGATCTGGCTCCGTTGGCTCTGGGCCACCTACATAGCCAGAAAGGGTTGAGCCAATAATGTCGACGCCACTTAAGTTCGCCCACGCACCATCTTCAAAGCAGCTGCAGTCAGCCATCGCAAAACAGCCTGATTGTTGGATTGCAGTAACAATCACGTCTCTCGGCTCCGGGCGAGGTCGATTGGTTGCGTCAAAAGCAATAATGGTTGCTCCTGCGTTAGCGAGCGCCTGAACATCGGTAATGAAAGGGGAGATCCGTACATCACTGTCTTCCAAATCGTGTTTTACAATACCAATTACCGGAATAGTGACCGCTTGCGTAACCGCGCGAACGTTTAACACTCCTTCGATTCTAAGAGCTTTTGCACCGGCTTGCTGCGCGGCAAGGGCCATGGCCACGATAAACTCCGTTTTCTCCAAAGGACTCCCAGTAACAGGTTGAATAGATACGACGGTTTGACCTGCAAGCGACTTTCTTAAGTCATTAATATTTAAATAATTATTCTTCACATTGAGCCTCTTTTAAATGGGCCTTCCAGTCGGGTAAGGCTTAAAGCTGGCCTAACGTTATAGCAAGCTATTTACTGCTTTTAACGATAAAGGCTGGCGAATATTTGTACGTGATCACATTTCATTACCACATGGTTTGAAAATAATCTTCATGGGCATAATAATCCAAAACGAAGATTTTTTTCAAATTAAATAAAAAATTTTTCGTATAACGTGAAATACAGATAAATAAAGGGAACATTATGAAAGCCATAAACAAAATTACGCTTGCATTGCTGACTGTTGGATTTGCTGTTTCAGCTCAAGCTGCAACCACTTTAAAAATGGGGATGCAGGCATCAGTAGGCTCGGTTGAATATACCTCTGCAAAGATGATGGCAGACACCGTTGAGCAGATGAGTAATGGTGAACTGAAAATTGCAATTTACCCAAGTGCACAATTGGGTGATGACCGCGCCATGCTGCAACAATTGAGCTTAGGTGATCTGGATATTACGTATGCGGAGTTTGGTCGTATGGGGCTTTGGATTCCGCGAGCAGAAGCGGTGACCTTACCTTATGTTGCCCGCGATTTTGACCATTTACGTCGTATGTTCGATTCTGACTTTGGGCAGGGCGTTCGCGATGAAATGCTGAAGAAGTTTAACTGGCGCGCGTTGGACACTTGGTACAATGGTACGCGTGAAACCACGTCGAACCGTCCGTTAAACAGCATCAAAGATTTCAAAGGTTTGAAACTGCGTGTACCAAATGCCAAACCAAACCTAAATTACGCCAAACTTTCAGGGGCATCACCAACACCAATGGCATTCTCTGAAGTTTACCTAGCACTGCAAACCAATGCGGTTGATGGTCAGGAAAACCCATTGCCAACAATTAAGACCATGAAGTTTTACGAAGTTCAGAGCAACCTTGCTATGACGAATCACATCGTGAACGACCAAATGGTGATCATTTCAGAAACGACATGGCAGAAATTGTCTGACAAAGAACGCGATGTCATCAACAAAGCCGTTCATAAAGCCGGTGAGGCACATACTGCTTCAGTGAAAAAACAAGAGCAAGAGTTGGTGTCGTTCTTTAAAGAGCAAGGGGTGAACGTTACTTATCCTGATTTAGCACCGTTCCGCGATGCCATGGCGCCGCTGTATAAAGAATTTGAAGACAAAATTGGTGAGCCAATCGTGAAGAAATTGGCTGCAATGTAATTCAATTCCATTCTCTCGGCTAGCCAATATTGGCCAGCCTTGGAGCTTAAGATGTTACGTAAGATTTATGATAATTTTGAAGAGATCCTAACGGTGCCATTAATGGCGGCTTTGCTGGTTGTCCTTACTTGGCAAATTGGAACCCGTTGGTTATTAAATGATCCTTCCCTCTGGAGCGAAGAGCTTGCTCGCGTTCTATTCATGTATATGTCGTTAATTGGATGTGCGATTGCGGTGAAACGCAGTACGCACGTCAACATCACTTTCTTTTCTGACAAATTGCCAGAAAAACTTCGCCTTGCATTGGTGCTTTCATTGGAAGCGGCGGTACTCGTTTCTATTGTTGCGATTATCTATCTCGGATATCAGCACGTACAGAGAACCGCATTTTTTGAGCTGATCACCTTAGGGATCTCAAGCCAATGGATGAACTACAGCCTGCCGCTGGGTGGGGTATTTATGTTGCTCCGTCAGGCTGAAAAAATGTGGGGTATTGCCAAGCAGTGGCATCACTGCGGTAAAACATCGGATTCATCATCACAGGTTGCCCAGCGCTAAGGAGTTGTCATGGCAGGTTCAATATTTGGCTGGCTAGCGCTGCTATTTGCAGGGATGCCAGTGGGTTTCTCACTCATTTTTGTTGCTCTGGTCTTTTTGTTACTCACGCAAAGTACAGGCATTAACTTTGCCGCTCAGCAAATGCTGGGAGGTATTAATAACTTTACGCTACTAGCGGTCCCATTTTTCGTACTAACTGGGCACTTAATGAACAGTGCCGGTATTACTGAGCGTATTTTCAATTTTGCTAAATCTATGGTCGGTCATATCACAGGCAGCTTAGGTCATGTAAACATCATGGCAAGTCTTCTGTTCTCTGGTATGTCAGGTTCTGCACTGGCAGATGCAGGTGGCTTAGGCCAGTTGGAAATTAAATCAATGCGCGATGCCAAATACCATGATGACTTTGCTGGTGGTTTAACCGCGGCGTCTTGCATCATTGGCCCGTTGGTTCCACCTTCAGTTCCATTGGTTATTTATGGTGTGGTGTCTAATACATCCATCGGGGCGTTGTTCCTTGCTGGCGCGATTCCAGGGCTGCTTTGCTGTGTTGCATTGATGGTAATGAGCTACTTCATTTGTAAAAAACGTGGTTACATGACGCTGCCTAAAGCGACGCGCGGTGAGCAGTTCAAATCGTTTAAAGAAGCGTTTCTTTCATTGCTCACACCTGTGATCATCATTGGTGGTATTTTTTCAGGCAAGTTCACCCCAACAGAAGCGGCGGTCGTCTCTTCACTCTATGCACTGTTTTTAGGTACGGTCGTGTACAAGCAACTGACTTTTTCAGGCTTTGTCGACATCCTAAAAGAAACAGTCAACACCACCGCAGTTGTTGCTTTGATGGTGATGGGTGTAACCGTATTTGGTTGGATTGTCGCACGTGAACAGCTACCGCAAATGCTGGCTGATTACTTCCTCACAATCAGTGAAAACCCATTGGTATTGCTGCTACTCATCAACCTATTGTTGCTTTTCCTTGGAACTTTCATTGAGTCGCTCGCCTTACTACTACTGTTAGTGCCATTTTTAGTCCCGGTTGCGGGTGCGGTTGGCATTGACCCGGTTCACTTCGGTGTGATGGCTATTTTGAACCTGATGATTGGCATTCTTACACCACCAATGGGTATGGCGCTTTATGTGGTTTCTCGTGTTGGAGATATTCCATTCCACACATTGACCCGCGGTGTTATCCCGCTGCTGGTTCCATTATTCATCGTACTCATTTTAGTTGCTGTTTTCCCTCAATTTACGCTACTGCTTCCTGAGCTAATGCTGGGTTACGGACAATAATTTACAGGTGGCCGACAACGTTGGTCACCCCTTATCGCAGGACAAAAAAATGCAAAAACTAACAGGCTTGATCGCTGCACCTCACACGCCTTTTGATCGCAATAATAACGTCAACCTTGCCGTGATTGATCAGATTGCACAATTGCTGATCGAGCAAGGTGTGAAAGGAGCTTATATTTGTGGCACAACCGGTGAAGGGATCCACTGTAGCGTTGAAGAACGCAAAGCAATCGCAGAACGCTGGGTAAAAGCCAGTAACGGTAAATTGGATCTAATTGTACATACCGGAGCGTTGAGCATTGTCGATACGTTAGAACTCACGCGTCATGCTGAAACGCTCGATGTTCTTGCTACATCGGCCATTGGTCCATGTTTCTTTAAACCCGGCAGTGTGGATGATTTGGTTGAGTATTGCGCTCAGATCGCAGCAGCAGCGCCTTCCAAAGGCTTTTATTACTATCACTCAGGAATGTCGGGAGTAAATCTCGATTTGGAGCAGTTTCTGATCAAAGGTGAACAACGTATCCCGAATTTATTGGGTGCCAAATTCAACAACATGGATCTGTATGAATATCAGCGTTGTGTGCGGGTTGCCAATGGTAAGTTTGATGTTCCGTTTGGTGTGGATGAATTTCTACCTGCAGGTTTAGCCGTCGGAGCCGTTGGGGCTGTCGGCAGTACATACAATTATGCCGCTCCTCTGTATTTGAAGGTCATTGATGCTTTCCATGCTGGCGACCACGCATTAGTCGCCTCTTTGATGGATAAAGTTATCGCCATTATTCGTGTGCTTGTAGCGTACGGCGGTGTCGCTGCGGGTAAAGCGGCGATGCAACTGCATGGGATTGATGTTGGTGACCCGAGAACTCCAATTCGTGCATTAACCGCAGAACAAAAAGAAGATGTACTCACCAAATTACGTGACGCAGATTTTCTGTAATCAGGAGGCAAGATGAAAGGGATATATTTACCTTTAATGACACCGTTTGACCACCAAGGGAATATCGAATTTGGTAAGTTAGCTGCGATGTTTGAACACCACCTGAACCAAGGTGTGCATGGCTTTTATATCGGTGGTAGCTCATCAGAATGCTTTATGATGAGCTTGGTTGAGCGTAAAGATGTGCTCAAAGCGATTGCAGAGATTAATGGTGGACGAGTGCCACTTATTGCTCATGTTGGTGCTATTTCGCTATTTGAAACCAAACAACTGGCAGACGTTGCAAGTGATTGGGGCTATCAGGCAATTTCAGCGACGCCGCCTTTTTACTACGGTTTTTCTAAATCAGAAGTCGAGCATTATTATCGTGAACTCAGTGCATACTCCGCACTGCCGTTGTTGCTCTATAACATTCCGGGCACGACAGGGGTGAATTTTTCGCACAGTGAATTACTTGAGCTGTCATCAATGCCTAATGTGATTGGGATTAAACATACCACGACTGATATGTTCTTTATCGAGCGTTTACGCAATGCCGATGCAAACCAAGTCATTTTTCACGGTGAAGACACCATGTTGGTCAATGGGCTACAAATGGGAGCAAGTGGTGGTATCGGTAGCACGTATAACCTGATGTCTGGCCAGTATGTCGCTATATATAATGCGATGGAACAGGGCCGACTTGAAGAAGCTATGCGTCTTCAACATCTGGTGAATCGAGTCACGGAGCAACTACTGGATTGTGGGTTATATCAAAGCATCAAATTTGCCATGACAGAACTGGGTGTTGATTACGGGGTGTGCCGAGAGCCGTTTTTACCGCTGAGCCAAACCCATAAGCAAAAGTTTGAAAAAATATTGGAAAATATTCACTTTTGCTAATGATAAAAGCCGTCTTACCAGTATCAAAGTGTCAATGAGTTTGATACTTTTAGCACACATTCGAGAGTCATAAGGGGCCAGAGTGAGCTCGCGTAAAAATTTATTGGTTCGATTAAGGTCGAACATTGAACCTCTCAGTAAAAAATTGCGTATTGTCGCAGACTATATTCTGGAAAATGCCAATGACGTGCAGTTCCAGACCATCACCGACTTAGCACGCAATACGGAAACCAGTGAGGCAACCGTTGTACGCCTATGTCGTGATTTAGGGTACAAAGGCTATTCCGATTTTCGTATGGCGCTGGCAGTAGACTTAAGCCAAAACGCGGGTCAACAAGCACAAAATATCGAAGGTGATATTTGCGAAGTGTCTGCTCAAAGTGCGGTAGCCAGTTTGCAAGATACGGCTAAATTGATTGATCGTAAGTCGCTGCAACGCATTTGTGAGTTGGTCCATAACGCGAGTTACATCAGTTGTTTGGGGATCGGTGCTTCCAGTATTGTCGGTCGCTACCTAGCGTATCGTCTGCTGCGCATTGGTAAGAAAGTGACCATGTTTGAAGATACCCACATGGCAGCCATGAATGCAGTAAAAAGCAGCGAAGGCGACCTATGGTTTGTGGTTTCCAGCTCTGGTTCGACGAAGGAAGTGCTCCACGCAGCGACACAAGCTTCAAAGCGCAGTACCCCTGTTGTGGCTTTAACTAATATCAGTCATAGCCCACTAACGTCAGTCTCTACAGAGCTTTTAGTGGCTGCTAGGCCAGAAGGCCCACTGACTGGTGGGGCGTTTGCCTCAAAGGTAGGTGCGTTGCTTTTGGTGGATGTCTTAGTCAATAACTTGCTAGAACAATACCCGCAATATTCTGAAGCGGTGGTAGAGACTGCGGAAGTGGTGATGCCACTCATGGGCTAAGTTACTGGTGGAAATTAAAAAGCCTGTCTTTCGACAGGCTTTTTTGTGCGCTAAAACGTATTGAGTACTACCTGATTGCGGCCCAACCCTTTTGCTTGAAAGAGCGCCTTATCTGCCCGGCCGATAGTGGCATGCTGACTCTCTTCAGCTGATGTAATCCCGATGCTGATGGTGAATTTTACTTCTTCATTCTCGTGTTCAATGATCGCTTTCTCTGCCAAGTGGCGCAGCATCTCACACTGTTCATAGGCATCGTTTTCATCATTTGCATGAAATAACACACAGAACTCCTCGCCGCCGTAGCGAGCCAAACTCAGTGCGCCTGGTTTGGTGAAACATTTCTGCATCAGATCAGCAGTATGTAGGATCACGTGATCACCGCACTGATGACCATGGTTGTCATTAATGCGTTTAAAGTGGTCAATATCAATCAGAGCAAAATAGACTTGCTCAGTATGCAAATGTTGTTCAAGCACATCACGTATTGTTAGCTTATTATCGAGATGAGTCATGACGTCTTTGGATCGAAGCTGCTTATGAAGCAAAAGGTTCGATAAGGCCACTTCGGAATAGTTACGAACCATAGTTAAAATGCTTCGGTAGGTCGGGAATATCGCCTTCATGTAGAGCACGGCGATCAATCGGTCATTATCGAATAATGGGATAGAGTAGTGGCGTCCCTTTACTTTTAATGTTTTGGCCAGTGGGTCTGCATCCTGTTTGCCAAGGTAGTTAAAGCTGTGTGGTGTGAAGCGTTTGGCTAAGTCTGGGTTAGTTAGCACAACCTTGGTATTACCGTGGTAGTCAACCGTGCTGAAGTGGCCATAATCGGCATCATAAAGACAAAACTGAATGCCATCATGATGGCAAAAACGGTCAAGAATTGTTTTTAAATGAAGTTTAAAATCCGCAACGTTCTCTTTTTGGTTCAACATAACTAAGGACAAGTTGAGTTGATAAGTAAGGTAGTTAAACACCACCGCAAGGAACAATAGAGACGCAATCACAATGGCAGTCAATGAAAACTGATAAGACGTTGCGAGAATATCAGAGCGATCCGTGCCAGAAATAAATACCCAGTTAAGCTGATTGTCTGCATCAAAAGCTGAAATCTTGAACTGATCTTTGTAATAGTACTCTTGGGTACCAAACTTACGACCTGAATCAACCAGTTCGCTGATCCCACCATGGTAACTGATGGAAGGTGTCCCGATTCGTTCAGGATTTGGGTGGAATACCAAACGTCCCGTGGTTTTATCGACCACAAATACATATCCGTGATTGAGTGTTTTTAACCCTCGCATATTTTGTGTTGCGTGGAATAAGTCAAACTCAATCCATATTTGGTACATGGAATCTGGTGTATAACGAACTGCAACCGCCCAATCTCCAGGTTGCTTTTCGTAAATAGAAGAGAGCTCTAATTTTGGAGAAAGCTTTGACAGAGAATTCCAGACTACAGAATTTAATGTATCGGAATTTAAGGGTTGATTGGCCATCGACTGTATTTTTTGTTTTGTTTTGTCGAAATAGTAAATATCCGAATAAACCGAAGTGTGCTTGAGAAAGCGTTGTGCCGTCGTAACAAAATCGGAATAATTTTCACTTTCATCCAGTAAATAAAGCTTGCTGGCGGCAGCTTCAATTTGGGCAGAAATTAACTGTGAAGATGTTTTTAAGTTGGCGAAAGATTGCTGATACGCATTTTGTTCTGAAGACTTAAATTGTTGGTAAGCGAGATATACCATTCCGACAACAAGCAATATCAAATATGGCTTAAGAATGCGGAGTAGTATTTTAGGTAATGCCATGATTGGAGCCAACTGTATGATTTATAGTAGTTGGTCGCGTATCTTAAACTTGTTCGTCATGCACATCAAATTATATTAGTCCAGAGTTAATAGTACATAAAATTAACAAATTGGACTCTACGTCTATATTGGGGCGGGAAAAAACAAACTATTACCACTATTATTGCGATGAACTACAAATTTATATTCTATGTTTATGTCGTATGGGTTATAAATCAGTCTTTTGTATAGAGAATATTAATTGATATTATTGATAAATGAGCTTAATTGACTATTAAATCGCCATTTTTCGTCTCAATAGTGACAATTTACAGTTCAGCCAGATGTTTAATTTGAGGTTTGTGTCGAATTAACAAAATTAGTGGATGCACACAAGCAGAAGTATTCTATAACTAACATATTGTCTTTCATAAAATTTATAGAATGCCTTATGCAATTTTGTATATTAAATACCCACTGTGATTGTTGTGAAAAGAAACATAAAGTCTACATGGACGGACATTGTTTCATCGTTGATAAGCGTTATCAGTTCTTATGTCACTATACTGGCAAGATAACAACATTTCGTTGTGGAGAAACGGAAGATAGGATGAAAGGAATCATCACTATTACTGAGCCCCGAGAGTGGTGGCCTGTTGGCGTTCCTACGTCAAAAGCGATTTTGTACAAGGATGATAAAGAGGTTCAGTATACTGTCTGAGCATCATTAATTGGAGAGCCAGTATCGTTTGATACTGGCGAAATCCTACGCGTTCCCATTTCCAAAATTAGCCTCCGTAGAATCTTTTAAACCCACCTAAAACTGTAAATTCATTACAGTCTATCCTTTTTGTAAATAATGTTTTTTCGATGAAATTATAGTGACTTGATTATATTTTTTATCAAGCTGATATGTTGATGGAATTAATTAGTTTAGAGCAATTAGTCTGCAAGTTAATTAACTATTATTAATTTGAATTACAGTCACAAAACACAATCGATATATAGTAATTAATAATTAAAAAATAAAAACAATCATTATTTCTAAAATTTCACAAGTCATTGATTTTTATGTAATTTTACTTATCTATCTCTAGTTTGGTATTTTTCTGGGTTATTATTTGCCTCTGTATTATTTTTGTCGTGGATTTTTTTTAATATTTTCGACATGTTAGTTTTTTGTCGGCTAAATGGGAAACAAATAACAGATGAGATAAAAATGAAAAAAATACCTATTTCAGTATCCATGATGGTACTTGCAGCTGGTAGTTCTTTTAGCGCGTCGGCTGAAGTTATGATTGTTTCAGGAGTTAAGGGGGATTTAATTCCACCCAACCTCCTTTCTAGACACTGGAACAATTATAAAATCGTATTAACAAACACTTCTGACACTCCTTTAGAACTTCATGATCAAACTTTTAGTTTCACAACTCCTATCGCTCTGACGGCGGCACCATGGGGTTTAGGAATTGGCTCACTACAGCTTGAACCGACTACGTCAGAAGGTGAAGGTTATCGAAATAATTTTCTGTTTAAAGCGTTTGATGGCGTATCAATGGTGTTGCAGCCGGGCGCTGCTATCACAATGGAGTTTGGTTACGGTCAATCGCTGGATGAGCAGCTTGTTGAATCTTCATTCCGCCTATTTGGTGAAGGAGGAGGTAACATAAGTAACGCTCCTTCAGTGACATTGCTCAAGCCCGAAACGGATCTGACGATTGTTTCTGGTGAGCCATTATTATTACAAGCCAATGCTGATGATGTTGACGGCGATCTCCAAGGTGTGAAGTTTTTTGCCAATGATCACTTGCTTGCGGATGACCAAAATGAACCCTACGAGCTGTCTGTTTCCTCACTAGAAGTCGGTACTCATTCTGTTTATGTCAAAGCCTATGACGCTGATGGCAACACGACTCAAAGTGCGGTGAGAAAAATTACGGTGGAAGCTGGCAAAGGTAGTGCGCCAGAAGTTGCGCTAACAGCTCCGACCGGAAATGTTGAGATTGAGCTGGGCGATTCAGTTCTGATTGCCGCAAGCGCTACCGATGTTGATGGTGATTTAAAAGCTGTCGAGCTTTATGTTGATGGCTATAAAATGCAGACTGTCAACCAAGCACCTTACCAATTTCAATTTACACCAATTAATGAGGGCGTTTTTGCCATTCACGTGGTAGCGGTTGATGCTGCTGGAAACCAAGCGTCTTCAACTTCGTATTCTATCAAGGTGGCTAAACCTAGTGTGGAAACAATCCCACCAGTTGTATCACTACAATCTCCTGCTGGAAACATCGTCACGTTAGTTAATGAGCAAATCCCACTTATCGCTCAGGCTTCAGATGCCGACGGTGATTTAAAATCAGTCCGATTTTTTGCTAATGGAGCGCTAATTGCTGAAATGACTCAGTCGCCTTATGCGACCTCCATGACGGCTAAGGAAGGAGAAACCGCTGTTTATGTTGAAGCGGAAGATAATGCGGGTAACGTGACACGTTCAGGGAGCATTTCTGTCGTGGCCAACACCTTGTCCGAAGGAACCGGTAGCGGTGAAGGTGGAGCATGTGATGTGCCTCAGTATGTTAATGGAACCGCATATGTAGTGGGTGACAAAGTACAAAATAACAGTTCGATTTACGTATGTAAGCAATTTGGTTGGTGTGGCCAAGCACCGTATGAACCGGGTGTTAATTGGCAAGGTGCCGAATTTTGGAAAGATGCATGGACGCTTGAAGGCGCTTGTGACGCAAAAGCGAATAACGCGCCTACTATTGCGCTAACGGCTCCAGAAGTCACAGACAGTGCCCCTTTCCATATTACAGCTGCAACCAATGATGATGATGGCAGTGTTGTTGGCGTAGACTATTACATTTCTGGTGCGCTTTACCGATCAGTGACAACATCGCCTTTTACGCTTGAGCATGAAGGGTTAGTCCAAGGTGAATATGCCATTTTTGCCGTTGCGACCGATGATCTAGGTGCTCAAACACGCTCAGAAACGCTGACTTTGAATGTCGCAGCCGGCTTTGAAGGCAATCGCCTGACACTGACCTTCCCAGCATTTGATCATAAAGATCTATTAGACCCACCAGCAGAGCTGCAAAATCAGATCTTGACGGGTTCGTTATATTGTCCGGAGGACGGCAGTCGAACGCCAGTTCAGGGCTCTTGGGGAGAAACGGTTCACCTTGATGGATTGAGTGAGTGCCAATATCAATTGAACTTGGATGGTTTCAGTGGTTATGTTGCTCGCTTTTCACCGTGGGTGATCGATTTTAGTAAGACAGAAGAACGTCAAATTGAAATTGATGCTTTGTATCGTGCTCCTATTGACACTGACGCCCTGTTTCCGCTTGGAGGAGTTCAGGTTGAAACTTACCTAGAAGGTATTTATCAACCGCGCTCAATGGCAATGGGCGACAACATGCTGTTTGTTGGGTCCTCTTCAATCATGCTTGATAATGAGCCTTTGAGTGGCACGGTTTACGCTGTTGAGTTGGATCCTCAAACCAAGAAACCAGTGGGCACTTATATTGTTGCCGAAGGCGAAGAGCCTCATGGCGTTGCCTATAGGGATGGAACACTTTATTACAGTACGGTTGGCGCTTTATATAAAATTGAAAATATAAAAGAGAGCTTTAAGAATCGTCCTAAGGCTGAAAAGATCTTCACCTATCCTGCTGATGGTGAAAAAACGCCAATTCCTAACGAGCAATGGTGGACGCGGATGCAACACCAGAAGCATCCACTGAAATTTAACACGGCTGATCCAACCGATAAGAAGCTTTATACCGCGGCAGGCCTTCCTTGTAATATTTGTACTACGCCGGAAGAGGAGCTCTACGGAACAATTTTCTCGATTGACCTAGAGACGGGCCAATATGACATCTTGGCCAATGGTATTCGAAATGCCGTTGGTTTTGATTGGCACCCTAAAACGGGTGAAATCTGGTTTAGTGATAACAACCGTCAGCAGTTTGATAACCCAGATGAAATTAACCACATTTCTAATCCGGGTAACCAGAACTTTGGTGCGCCAATTTTCTTTGGTAAAGACACGCGAGGACTCACCGATGAAGAAATGGCGAATTGGGAAGACTTATTGCTCGGTGGTGAAGGCAGTGTGGGTTATCCAATTATCCCGCCAAAAGCCATTTTGCCGCAAATTGATTATGACGTTGTAAAACCGACAGATTTTGCCGGTGCTGCTTTTGATATCTTCACGAACAGTGCACCGCTAGGGGTTAAGTTCTGGAATGCTTTTTCAAAATCTGACAACGTGCAGCATCTGGTGTATGCCACGCATGGTAACAGCAAGCCGGAGCATCCGGGTTTAGAGCTTCGCATGGTGACCATTGAAAATGGCAACAAGATCATTCACGAGCGTCCATTGGTTACAGGCTGGATGCGTGATCGCAATGCAGTGGAATCTTACGCATGTTTGACGGATGCTTGTATTGGCCGCCCCGTTGAATTCTTAGAAATGCCAGACGGTTCAATGTTGGTTTCAGATGATAAAGCCAGCGTGATTTACCGTGTTGCCTATGACGCAACACTAGCCAATATCAAGCAAGTTACATTTACGACGACAGAAGCGCCAGATGTGTCGGTTCAAGATGAAATGGTATCCGGTGCGTTGATCCATCCTAATGGCCATGAAAGCAAGTTCCATGTTGCATGGGGCGCGTCCGACATGATCATTGATGGGCTGAAGAACGGCACTTACAAAGTTCGCCTGAATGATATTGGGGACTATATCCCAGAGCAGCGTAACTTGGATATTGTCATTTCAGATGCCGCGCCTAAGGCGACGGTTGCGCTGAAATACATTGATAAACCCGTTGATCTTCAAGGCACAGTGTCATTTACAGCACCAAGTAAACCAACGGGTGCAACGGAGTCGGGACTGTTGTTGACGATTGTTAATCAGGCTGATCACACATCCATTGAACGTCAAGTAGCATGGGGTGAGACGTTAGAAGCGCAGCTAGGCTATGGTTCTTACGAAATTCTATACCCATACCTTAAAGGCTTTTATCCAAGCCCACTGAAAGAAAACATCAATATTAACGAGTCCAGTTTAGAGCATAACTTGAACGTTTCTTATGTTGGGTATAGCTCTGGTGCCGATTTGATGAAGCAAAACTGTACCGCTTGTCACTCAACCGATTTCTTTGATAACGCCAATAAAGCCAACACTTGGCAAAACGCTGGTTATGAGGCTCTGATCAACAAGATTATGTCGATGCCAGTTGCCGGTCACTGCGATCGTCAATGTGCAGAGGAAATCGCAGATTACCTGTTTGATGAAGTGTGGGATGAGTATTTGAACGTCGGTGATTCATTTGGTTCACGTCAAGTACGACTCCTGAGCTCTTTGGAGTACGCCAACAGTATCGAAGACCTATTTGGCCTTGATATCGACAAGAATAAGCTCCCTAAAGACAAATACAGCCGTGAATTCAAGTTTGCAGGGCAATCAAGCCAAGGGGTCGTTCTCACGGAAGATATGAAGAAATACCACGCAATGGCCGTAGATATTTCCCAGCGTATTGATGAAGACAAACTGGGTTATAGCAATGGCATTAATAAGGCGCAGTACATTAATGAGATGGGGCTTAAGGTCTACCGTCGTCCACTGACGGCCGATGAAGTCACTCGCTTTACTGGCTTTATTGAACAATATGGCGCTCGCGATATGTTGGCGGCGATGTTGTTATCACCTAACTTCCTGTATCGCTCTGAACTTGGTGAGCAAACCGCTGAAGCGAATGTGTATGAGCTGACACCGTATGAATTAGCAACGGCGCTGTCTTATAGCTTCTTAGGCACAACGCCTAGCTCATCTCTATTGGCAAAAGCAGAACGTGGCGAGTTAGCAACCAACGAACAAGTCGCTGCTGAAGTCGCTGCAATGATCCAGAGCCCACGGGGTATTCAGCGATTTACTGACTTTGTTGGTTACTACGTTCACACGCAAGTTCAAGAGTTGCCAGTGAAGCCGGGGCTAAGTAACGAATTGGTGAACGCTATGGCTCAGGAGCAGGCGGAGTTTATTCGTTACTTCTTAACGGAAGGAAAGGGCACAGTTCAAGAGCTGTTCAATGCAAACTTCACCTTTGTGAATGGTGTACTGGCTAACCACTACGGCATTGGCGGAGTCAGTGGCGATGAGTTCCAAAAGGTTACCGTCACAAATGGCCAACGAGGTGGTTTGTTGCACCAAGGCCTGACACAGGTAGTGAACTCAGATTACGCTGCGACGTCACTCGTTAAACGAGGTTTGATGATCAGACAAAACCTGTTATGTCGCACCATTGGTGTGCCAGTTGATGTGGATCCTGATTCAATTGAATTGCCACATACTCCAATTACAACCCGGGAGCGCTGGGACACCATTAACGGTGAGTTTGCGTCAGCAGGTCAATGTTGGGAGTGTCACCAGTTCATGAATGACACGGGTGCTTCACTTGAGAACTACGACCAAACAGGTAAATGGAGAACAGAAGAACCTGCGTTTAATGAGCCTTCAGTCATGCTGCCGATTGATGCCTCCGGTCCTTTAACAGATAACACTGGAATGCATACCATGCTGGAGTTCAATAATGCGCGTGATATCTCTGCTAACTTCCCAACCAATGTAACGGTTCTACAGTGTTTAGCCGATAGCTACTTCCGTTATGCCATGGGATATGAAGTGGACAGTTCAGCCATATCGAGTGTTCAAAACATGACCAAGGAGCTTGAAAACAGTGGCTCTATTAAGGAGATGTTAGAGAAGCTTGCCACATCTCATATGTTCAAGTTTAAAAAGGAGAGTAACTGATGCCTTTTCTAAAAAGTCGTAGACGATTTCTTCAAGCTGCTGCTGGGGCGAGTGTGCTTGCTCCGCTTTCTTTACCTGGGTTGACGAGAGTTGCGCAAGCCGCCACTACCGGACATGCGAAAACTAAAGTGGTGTTTTTTGTGGTACCGGATGGATTTGCGACTGATAGCTTCCATTCTGGCTTTAACCAAGGTCTCTGGTTTCCAAAAATGGAAACGCCGAATGAGGTAGATACGGGGGCATTTACACTTAATGAAGTCAGTCAGGAGCTTGCAGCCTATAAAAACCAGTCATTGTATCTTCAGGGTATGATTTTGGGGGAAGGTAATGCGGGTCACGGTGGTTGGGCAGAAGTACTGCGCGATCGCGCTAAATCTCAAACCTCCATCGATGTTTTACTTGGTCAGGTGATGCCGGGAACAGACCCGTCTCAACGAGCTATTTTTGTAGGGCCACATGCTACAGACAGTGTTAACTGGTACGTTTCTTGGAACGGTACCAATAAACGTGTCCCACAGGGCAATCCGAAATTGCTATTTGAGAATATTTTCGGCACGGCGTATAGCAGGACGCAAACTAGAACCACAGCAAACAATGGCGGAACACACTTGTTTGATCCGATTAATCAGGACATTCAGACCTTACGTTCCAAACTTTCAGGGCGAGAGCGACAGAAACTTGATACTCACCTCGACTCGATGGAACAAGTGATTTCAGACATGGAAAATACTATTCCAGTTACCGCAGAATGTCGTCCTGTGATGCCTGAGAACAATCCAATTATGTCTCCGGATTTTCGTAATCAAGTTCAGGCAAGTCATCACCAAGTAGTAGCGACAGCATTAAGTTGTGGTATCTCGCGAGTGGCGACAGTGCAAGTCGGACGTTCAGCAGACCAAGTGGTGATCAAAGAAGCCAGTACCAATGCAAATCCCCATGACCTTGCTCACCGTTATAAGAGTGAAGCGGAATGGAAAGCCAGTCGTAAATGGTATGCACGCCAAGCTAAGTTATTTCTGGATGAATTGTCCCGACACGCCGACCCAGATGTGCCGTCTGACTCATTGTTGGATCATACATTAGTGGTGATCACCTCTGAAATGTCAGATGGAGCGCCGGAGCATCAATACAACATGCCTATGTTGATGGTCGGTGGGGCATCAGGTTTGCTCAATAATGGTAGTGGTCAGGGCCGGTACTACAACATTGCCCAACATGGTGACAGAAACCACTGGGCAGCAGGAAAACAAGTCGATATGCAGCGGATCTGGGCTACGGTGGCTCAAGCTGTGGGTGGTACGACTGTTCCATATGGAGGAAATATCAGTACAGTTCCTGGAATATTTAATAATATTACATAGTCATTTAACTTTTATAAGTAATAAGGGGGAAGGTTGCTTCCCCCTATATCAGGAATAACAGTGTGAAAATTAACGTATCTGGAATTTTATTATCAGTATTGGCGCTTTTAGGTTTATTTGGTTGCGAGCAACAAAATAATAAACCACAAGTAACAAAAGACCCTATGGTTAAAACAGAGAACAAAGATGTCGTGATCACAGGCTTTATTAAGCCAAAAAATAGAAATATTCCATTTGTTGAAGTGCCGGCAAAGGTCACGCTAGAAGAGATGAATCGTGGCGGCGATCATAAAGTACTGGCATCTACGATAGTGAAAGCCAGTTATGATACTGGTTTTCTAGCACAGTATACGCTGGATTATAATCAAGCTCAGCTAAACAAGAAGTCAAAGTACTTTGTTCGTGTTGAAGCAAAAGAAGGCAGCACATTGCTATGGCACAATAATATATTAGCCTCTGGTGTAAAAAATCCGTTTGAAGATAGTCAGATTAATATAACGATTCAATAAATTGATTTACTCTCTTTTTATATATAAAAGAGAGTAGTCATGAATATATGATTAATTCTATTTTGGGAGGTTTGTAAATACTTAAGATAGATATGTAAAGCAGTGCATCAAAATCTTGATTGATTCAGGAAGAATAAAAATATTTTTAATCAATATCAGTGTCTAGGTTTATTCAAACTTCTGGACTAACTCTGTACGTATAATAAAAGGGAAAGTAATGAAAGTTAACTTTATATCTCAGTCTCTATTATTCGCTCTATCTACAACGTCTTCTTTTATTTCAGTAGCGGCTGAACCAAGTCGGGAAGTGACGGTTGAACAACGTTGGAACTCGGAACGCTATTACCAAGAACAAAGACGTTTAATGAAGACGCATCCTATTCAATCTTCAGGTTTTTGGGCGGATGCCAACGATGAGTTGGTGATTAGCTACGAGTATCAAGGGATAGATATCAAAGATAAGCCTCAGGTTTGGATTGTGCCAATTCAGTACCGAGATCAAATCAAGTCATCACCACAGAAAGTGACATTGAAGCCGGGACAAAACATCATTAAGGTTCGAGAGAAAGGTGTCATTTATTATGCACCGATGAGTCCGCCTTCTGATCGTTCACTGACGTTAAAGATGGAAAATGGTGGTCGAGAAATGCCACGTTTTATTTTGAACAAAGATACGGATGCCGAGTGGCAAAACATGCTGTCTCGTTATAACAGTTCCCCATATGGTGAGCTTGTTGGTGAGCGAATGATATTGACGCTTCCAATGTCTCACATGAACAAAATCTCAAACCCGACAGAGATCATGGCAACGTGGGACCGTATTGTATCTTTGGCTGAAGAACAATATGGCTTAGATGAACAAAACAACCCACCTAACTCAGGCACCAAGCTGCAGTATATGTTTCAGTCGAAACCGGATGATACTCCGGGGTACATGTCGGCCTCGCATTTCTGGTTGGGCACCAATGAGCGTGGTTTCTATGATGTGACGACTGAGCTCTCTAATTCATGGGGACCATGGCATGAACTCGGACATCACTATCAAATGCCATTTATGACTTGGAATGGCTTAACTGAAGTAACGGTGAACCTGACGTCATTGTATGTGCAGCGTGAGTTGCAAGGTGTATCGCGGCTCAACGATGTTTGGCCGCGCGCTCAGACCTTTTTCAATACGACTGAAAAGTATAATGATTCCAATGACCTGTTCATGAAAGTAGGGATGTTTTGGCAGTTAGATCTTGCGTTTGGTAAAGATTTCTATGCACGTTTAGGTCGACATATTCGCTCGCTTGAAAATGCGACGTTCCCATATGCCCATGACCAGCGTCAGCAAGCTTTCATTTTAGAGAGTAGCCGAGTCTCTGGTTTCGACCTCACTCCCTTCTTTGAAAAGTGGAAACTGGAAGTTACGCCCGAAACGAAGCAGCAGATCTTAGCTCTGAATCTCGCCAAGCTCGATAAACCAATTTGGAACAATACGGACGAAAATAAAGCGTACGTTTATCCATTGTCTCAACAAAATATCAACGCAGAAATCGTATTACCCAAATCAGTCAGTGTTGGTGAAACCTTCACGGTCACGGCTAACGTCACTAACCGTACCCAAGCGGATGAGCTTGACTACCAGTTTGAGGTACCGACTGGCTTTGAGTTACTGTCTCAGCAAGGTAACAGTGTGATATTAAAAGCACCAGAAAGTGGGTTGGTACACAATGCCATTTCTATGGTTAGGGTGAATGTGAGTGATGGAGTTCGAACGTTTCCTGCCGCCAACGGAACCCGGGTGTTCTTGCCAAATCGCCATCAATCAAACGACAGCTATCTGATTGATTTAATGAAAAGCAAATATGAGGTTAGTGATATCAAAGAGTGGGATCACGCCGACTCTATTTGGGGCGACAGACAAACAGCCAAAGTTGGTGAAATCTACAAATACGCTCGAGGAAGTGGGTTGTATTTCTATCAGTTGGTGAAGTCCCCTTATTATTACTTCCCATTTGAAGCATCGTCGGATCCGAACAATAGCTGGTGGAAAGAAGTTGGTCGATTTGACCTTCGTACCCATTATGACAAGAGTGAGATATCGGTTAATAACAAGCCTGTAGCCATGGCTGGTGATGATATGACGGTAATAGCCCCAGCGGAAGTCGTGTTATCAGGAGAGAAGTCATATGATCCGGATGGTGACTCATTGACCTTTTTATGGCAACAGGTTTCTGGTGAGAAAATAACGCTATCTAATCCAACTGCACCAAGGATGACCGTGCAGCTACCGGAACTGTCGAGTGGCCAACAATATGTCTTTTCGCTAGCAGTCTCTGATGGCTCCGCAACGAGCCGTGATGAGGTTGTGATTACAGCGAAAAGCGCTGCAGAGGTTAACCAACCTCCGCAAGTTTCACTGAATCCGCTACCGGATGTCAAAGCTGGCGAATCTGTAGAGATTATGGCCACTGCGAGCGATGCAGATGGTGATCAACTTGAGTATCAGTGGCAAACGTCTGGCTTGGCATATACATCATTGGCGAAAGATAAAATCCGTATCATGGCACCAACAGTGGAGGTCGACACGGGTTACACCATTTCAGTAACTGTGACCGATGGGAAGGGGGGGGCGGATTCATCTTCAACCCGCCTAAATGTTTTAACCAGCAATGACAGTTGTAGCGTGAGTGACCCTGCGGCCGGTTCCTATGAGAGCTGGAGTGTAAGTAAAACGTACAACACTGGGGATACAGTGAGTTACAATCAGTTAGTCTGGCAAGCACAATACTGGACCAAAGGCAATCAACCAGACACAAGTGATGCATGGGCATTACTAAGTGATGTTGCACTGCCTTGGGATGTATCGACTGCATATTCTGGAGGTGATGAAGTGACTTATGAGGGCCATCAATATCAAGCGCAATGGTGGACCCGAGGTGAGGTTCCGGGAAGTGCCCCAGTGTGGACCAAAACGGGCAACGCCTGCCAATAAAAGTGCAAAACGGCCACGTTATCGTGGCCGTTCTTCAATGTATGTTACAGCTCAGTGGGTTGGTAATACAAAATGCTCATCGACATCGGAAGCTGAAGCACTTGTTTATGTGCTTGTCCGGTTAACACACTGGTTTGATTGGTGTCGCAGATCACTAGCCAGTCCTGTTCCCTATCGCTCGGAAGGGTAAATCGTGCGGGGGCATTGGTTTGATTGATCAGATAAAGCAGCTCTTGCCCCTTTTCGTTAATGCCTAGATGTAATGACACCGCACTAAGTTGATTCCAGTCGTCATGCTCCATCACTGTGCCATCAATTCTGCGCCAAACAATACGATTAAAATTACGCTGTTTACCACTAAACGCCTTGATAAAAGGCACCATAAATTCCTGCCTAGCAGCGACCATATCAGAAAGCCAAGTGCGGAATGTGTGTTTTAATGGTGCTTCTTGCCAATTGAGCCAACTGATGGCGTTGTCTTGGCAATAGGCGTTGTTATTACCTTTTTGACTGTGAGAGAGCACGTCAGCCATTAAAATATGAGGAATACCAAAGGCAAACAGTAAGCTGGCCATGAAGTTGCGTTTCTGTCGCTCGCGTTTACTTTGAATGGTGATACTGGTCGTGAGGCCTTCGTGGCCATAGTTATCGGAGCGGTTATCTCCATGACCATCACGATTTTGTTCGCCGTTAGCCTCGTTATGTTTGTGCTTATAAGACACCAGATCTTGCAAAGAGAAGCCATCATGGTAGGTGATATAATTCACCGTCATCCGATAGGGCCAATTGGCGGCGCTGTATAGATCGCGAGAGCCCATTAATCGGGTCGCAAACTCTTTTAAATAGCCTTTATCACCACGCCAGAAACTTCGTGTGATATCACGAAGGCGATCATTACACTCGTTCCAACCAAACGGGAAATGGCCGACCTGATAACCATTGGGGCCAATATCCCAAGGCTCTGCAATCAGCTTTACCTCTCGTAAGATAGGATCTTGAGCAACGGCTTTAAAAAAAGCGCTGCCAGAATTGAAATTATCTCCCTCTCGCCCCAGTGTGGCCGCTAAGTCAAAACGAAAGCCATCAATATGGAACTCTTTCACCCAGTAGCGCAGTGTGTCCATAACCAAATTGAGAGAGGCTTGATGCGATAAGTCGACGGTATTGCCACACCCCGTGTAGTTGGCGTAATGGTGTCCGTGTTTGAGGTAATACTTATGATCCAATGCTTTTAAGTTGAAAGTAGGACCACCTTCTCCCCCTTCAGCCGTATGGTTGTAGACAACATCCATGATCACTTCAATGCCATGTCGATGCAGTTCACGAATTGTGGTTTTCAATTCAGTCACCGCATCGTGCTCTGCATAGCGAGGGTCGGGCACCATGAACAAATACGGGTTGTATCCCCAATAGTTGGTTTTGTGCATTTCCAGAAGGTGTGGTTCATGCATACAAGCGGTAATTGGCAGTAGCTGTAAGGTATTGATATTTTGCTGACGATAGAAGCTGAGCATGCTTTCGCTGATTAAGCCAAGGTACTTACCTCGGCAGGCTTCTTCCACCTGTGGATTGAGCATAGTGACGCCTTTCACATGCGTTTCAAAAAGGATCATTTCATTTCTGCAACGCTTAGGAGCCACAACGTTTTGCCAGTCGAAATCGTCTTTGATCACCACGCATTTGGCTAAGGTAAAACTGGTGTCAGCGGTAAAAGGCAGCTTATACGTCAGTGGTTTGTCGAGCGATTTGGCATAGGGGTCGGAAATATAATGGGTTAGGTCTGCAACAGAGCAGAGATAGCCATAACGTTGCCCGGCTTGAATACCCTCGATATGAGTATAACGGACTCCAGCTTGTTCATTGCCCAGCGGGTGGGTTGTGTAACCACCTTGATCGTCAAAGAGCGCCAATTGGAGGTCTTGGCTGTCTGGGGCATAAATCGAAAAGTTGCACCCCGTTTCATCGAGTGTGGCTCCAAGTGGATACGGGCGAGAATTCGTCACTGTCATTGTTCAATATTATTTTTGTATTTCTGAATCTTAAGTAAATGTCTTTGTCTTTCTTTGGTCAAGCACCCTAGGGCAATTAATTTAAGTGTAATTTATTTTCATTTTGATGACGCTCAAAGGTAAAAAAGTGAGCGGCTTGGCGTTTTGTTCTGATTATTTTGATCGGTCAGCAAATATCTCCACCCAAATATTGTGACACGCGGCAATAAAATCGTGTTCTGTAAATTTTCTCCTCCTTACTCATCCCCCTGAAATAAACAAGAGGTGGAGGAAGTGCACTTTCTCCTCCTTAGGTAACCTTTCTCACAGTTGAAACGAATGGGGGCTTGCCCCGTCTTACCTCTCTTCTCGATGTCACCTATTTCTGCCTTTATGGGTTCTGTCGGGAAGAGACTAAAAAAACAAAACCCTAAATGGAGTTAATAATGAAAAAAGTAAGTGTAATTGCTGCTGCAGTGGCTGCGACTCTCGCTGCAAGTTCGGCGTTTGCAGTCGACTTTAACGGCTATTTCCGCGCTGGAACAGGAATCAGTGGTCAGGGCAATGGTGATATCTCTGTAGACAAAAATGGTGTGGGTCGTTTGGGTAACGAAAACGACAACTACTATGAGTTTGGTTTTGCTGAAGAGCTAAAAACAGGTGAGCAAACTTGGCGTTTAGAGTCGATGATCGCTTCAGGTACGCAAGGTGCAAACGGCTGGGAAGACAGTGACTTCAACGTTGCTCAGTTTGCGGTGAAAGCGAAAGGTTTGATTGCCGGTGACGACAGCGCTGAAATCTGGGCAGGTAAGACATACTACCAACGTAAAGACATTCACATCACAGACTTTTACTTTTTGAACACATCAGGTACCGGTGGTGGTATCCAAAACCTTTCTGTTGGTGATCAGAAACTATCTGTTGCGTTGATCCAAGATGGTAGCCACGATGATTCAACGGGTTATATCTTTGACGCACGTTTGGCAAACATTGGTTTGTGGCAAGATGCGAGCCTTGAACTAGCACTGGCTTACAACTTTGCGACTGATAAAGGTGATGCAACAGAAGCAGCAAAAGATGGCGTTTTAGGTTCTGCAATTGTTCACCAAAATATGTCAATGGGCTTTAACCAAACTGTACTGCAATACGGTACGAATGGTTATGGTGTTCAAGCGGCTAACCTATGGGGCGCTGGCTCTTACTACAACCGTGGTAACGCAGATCAAAACGACGCAACAGGTTACCGTTTAATTAACTGGGGTGTGGTTAACCTTGGTGAATCATGGGAAATGGGCCACCAGCTTGCTTACTTAGCTGGTTCTGACATCGGTGCGAGCAAGTTAGATATTGACCAATACTCGATTGTGGCGCGTCCAATGTACAAGTGGAACGACACTATGCGCACAGTATTTGAAGCAGGTTACAACGCAGGTGAGCGTGTGGATGGCACGGGTGCTGCAACAGAAGATTTCGGTCTAAGTAAGTTCACGGTAGCTCAGTCTTGGGCGATGGGTAACGGCTTCTGGGCTCGTCCAGAACTACGTGTCTACGGTTCATACTTGCTTGATACTGAAAACGACAACGCGTTCGGTACTAACGAAGATACCGAGTACGTGGTTGGTATCCAAGTAGAAGCTTGGTGGTAAACCCAGCTTTGTCCTAACTGTCTTAAGTCATTACTAGCCGGCGTTTTCCGTCGGCTATTTTTTTAAGCCCTCTCCCCCGAGGATTTAAAAAAATAACCAGAAGGATGAATCGCTTATGTATTTCCGTGCTTTGATTTTAAGTGGTTGTGTTGCCCTGACCGGCTGTCAAACAACGCAAGTTGTTGAACAAGTGCCCGCTGCAAATGCTCAAATGGTCAGCTCGATTGAAGGCTTAAGTAAGTTGCCTTTGACGCTACCAAGTTCCGTGGTGGTCGACATCACCCAAGGCAGCCAGATCCTAACCATGAATGGTATTGAGAGCCCGGTCGCGGCGTTTGAGATCCCTGCAAATCGTGGTGAGTTAGACATTACCATTACATCTTTGATTGAAGATTCGGTGTTTTATCCATCGGCAGTAATCATGAGCAAAAGCGGCAAAATTCTAGAGTCTTACCAAGGTGCGGATTTTGAATACCGAAAGCCACGTTTGAATCTGGGTGATCGCATTGAAGCTGAAAAGCGTTTTTTTCCTCCTTATGGTGAAGAGAGTGTGTACTTAATCGTCTACACCACAAAGGAAGCATTGAAAGGAACGACAGGGGTGATCCACCCCGCTCGTTTGGATGCGGAGGCTCGTGGTAACTATCTACCAGAGATCAAGGACATCCCTAAACCCCATGCTAACACAGGTCGAATTGAAGTTGCCGTAAAAGGGGCTGGCTTTATTCGGATTGGTACTGAGGCGGAAAAAACTGATACACCACCTGCTAAACGTATCGCTGCACCACAACCAGAGACACAAACGTTTTACCACAATGCCATTCGAGCGGCTGTTGAAGCCAATGACCTCAATAAAGCCCTCAGCTTACTTGAAGAAGCCAAAGCCCTGAATATCGAAGGTGCACAGCAGATCTTTGTTCAGGCCGTGAATAAGAAATAGAGACTTTTAGCAAGAATTAAAACGCTATCGCATGACTGCGATAGCGTTTTTTTAATTGGATAATTCAAGAAAGCGTGCTGACAAAGGAGGCAAATCAAGCTGCATAGTAGCTGATGATGGAGTGACGATCAGCTCAAAGCATTGCTGTGAAAGTTTGTCGAGTACCGCATATGCGCCGGGCTTTAACTGCCAGTGGTGGATGAGCGCCTGAGGCAAAGTGAGAGCGATGGTTTGACCCTCTTGTTTGCTGAAATTAGTGGCTAAGATGAGCTTCTGGCGCTTACAGCTTCTGGCAAAAGCATAGAGTTGGTGTTGCATTGGAGCAAAGTTCTTATGGTTTTCTGCGTAAAGATCATGATATTCCCCAAGCAATGCAGGGCTGTTTAAGCAGAGATTCAATAATTGTTGGTAGAACTGTCGCAGCGCCTTTTCGTGCGGGTTAAGCTGACCGCCATCAAATCTGCCATGATTCATCCAGCGTTGGTGATGGGGAACGCCAATGTAGTCAAAAATCGATGTTCTTGATGGTTGGCCAAATCCTGCGATTTCGTTGGCAGGTTCACCAACTTCTTGGCCAAAGTAGAGCAGTGTCGGCGCTGAGGATAAGCAAGCTGATACCAACATGGCAGGTTTAGCCGCTTCAGCTAAGCCAGCAAACTCGGGAGAAGCAATGCGTTGCTCATCATGGTTTTCGAGAAAATGCAGCATATGCTGCTCAATATCGCGCATTTCCCATTCGATACGGCCAATATCGCTGGTGGAGCCGTCTCCTTGCATGATGGCTTTGAGTTGATCATAGAGATCCACTTTGTCATACAGGTAATCCATTTTCCCAAGCTGGATATAATCTCGATATAACGAAGGTTGATAGACTTCAGCCATCAAGAATGCATCTGGGTAGTGATGTTTGATGGTGGCATTGAGAAAGCTCCAGAATTCAACAGGCACCATTTCGGCCATGTCATAACGAAACCCATCAACCCCTTTACTTAGCCAAAATAAAGCAATATCACGGAACTTATACCAAGAGTCAGGTAGGTCGTGTGCTTGCCAATACTGATAGTGCTGTGCATGATTCTTGTCTCGGAACCCTTGCGGAAGTGTCGGGAAGTCCTTGCTACCATCAGGTTTGATACCGTAATTAATTTTAACGGTTTCGTACCAATCATCGGCTTGTGGTTTGGCAAGCCGTGAGCCATTACCCGTCCATTTTGCTGGATATTCTGCATACGGATTTTCTTGTATTGAGGGCTGTTTGCCTCCTAATGGCTGCATATGAGGGGGAAGATCTGGTGTTTTAAATGCGTGATCAGGGATGTAATAAAAGTTGTTGTCTCGAGCGTAAGCCACTTTGTTATTGTCGTTTTCACCGAAATCTTGAACATCTTTGGGATTATTCAGCCCTTGGTAATGGCGAGCAACATGGTTAGGAACAATATCAATGATCACTTTCATTCCGGCCTCATGGGTCCGTTTGATTAACGCCTCGAACTCTTGGTTTCGTTGTGCTGGGTCATCAGCCAAGTCTGGGTTGACGGAGTAATAATCTTTGACGGCGTAAGGAGAGCCTGCGCGACCTTTGACGATATCTGGGTGATCTACCGCGATCCCAAATTCGGAATAATCGGTGAGAAGCGCATGATGCGGCACGCCGGTATACCAGATGTGTGTGATACCGAGCTGGCGAATGGCGCTTAACGCTTCGGGTGTGAAATCAGAAAACTTACCCACGCCATTTTGCTGCATGGTGCCCCACGCTTGATTGGTGGTATTGGTATTGCCAAAGAGGCGGGTAAAAACCTGATAAATATTGAATTTGCTCATGACTAACGCTGTGAAAGTGATTTCATTCTAGCGTAGAAGAGCACGGAGGATTTTCCCTCATCCTCTGCTTACGTTAAGGGGGCGTAGATAACTTTTTTGTGAGTGTGATAGAAAAAACGCCGCATCGAAATGCGGCGTTGGTATAGTAGGAAATGGTTCTGTTCAACAAGATTACTTACGATCTTGGTCGAAGTCGCCATGGAAGTGGTCGTGATCTGACACACTGTCTGCGGCTTTCAGCTTCTCACCGATACGCAGTTTTTCTGCCGGCGCTTCGTAGCTCAATGAACGAGCCATACGTGGTGCTGCTTCTTCCGCTGGGAACAGCTCTTTGCTAAACGCGTAGTAAGTGGTGACATAAGCAAGAGCTTGAGTGTTGACGTACAGCGCTTGCTGGCTCACGTTTGTGAGATCATCACACGCTTGGTGGTAACACTTGTCGTAAGCGACATCGATTTCACCGCCAAACTGAGCCACTTCTTCCGCTGATTTCACTTTCTCTGCACCGGTAAACAGGCCACCAAATGCCACGCCCCAATCCGCAAAGCCTGCGTAGTCAGAACGCTTAGATAGTGCTTGAGGTACGGTCGCTTCAGATTTCGAAGTAAAGAACTCATTGAAAATGGATTCGATATCTGATGTACCGTGTGGTGGCTCAAAATCACCTGTGTAGGCGTTGTCTGGGCTGTCTTTGGTATCAGACAAGTCACCATCCATTACACCGTAGATGTAGTTTGGAGAGCCAATCATATCGAAGTTTAGGTACAACTTAACTTTGTTTAGCTTGTTGTAACGTGCTTCAACCATATCCACTTGCTCTGGTGTCAATGCATTTGGATCGGTAATTTCTAGCTCCGCCATGATCTCAGTTTGTGCTTGATCGTACAACGGACCAAACAATTCATTGGTGTAGTACTCAGAGCCAACAAGACCTGCTTCTTCTGCTGCCCACCAAGCGAAACGGACTTTGTTTTTCACTGGTGCTTTTGTTTCTGCCAGTGCAACTGCGTATTCAAGTAGACCAGCAGTACCGGTACCGTTATCGTTGATACCCGGGCCTTCCGGTACCGAATCTAGGTGCGCACCTAACATCACAACCTGATTCGGGTTACCGCGTTTGGTTTCTGCAAGAATGTTTTGTGTTACGACCATTTCATCCTGAACGTTCGCAGTAAGCTTCACAGGAACGCTTTGCCCTTGTTCCACCAGAGTTCGCCATTCGGCACCCAGATCGAAACGTGCGCCCATGGCAGGAATGGTCACTTTGGTATCACTGCCTAAGGTACCGTTAACCACAGATTTGCGGCCTTCGTTATTACCTTGGTTAAAGACGATAACCGCTTTCGCGCCTGCGTTTTGAGCGTTCATCACTTTCGCATCAAAAGTACAGCCACCACGCTGGATAGCCGCGATCTTACCTGCGACATCTTTGCCTTCAAAGTCTGATGCCTCACAGCCATCCGTACTGTCGTAATCTGCTGCGTCAAAACGAAAATCTGGTGTCACAAATGCTACTTCACCAGTAATTTCGCCATTTGAACTACCTGAGTAGGACATGACTGCGTAGTCAGGATCCACGCCTTCACCTGCTTCTCGCACACCGACTAAATCGGCGTTATTAACATTCAGCGCACTGCCTGCTAACTCTTCCCATGCGCGGAAGTCAAATTCTTGAGTGGTGACCTCATAGCCATGCTCTTCCATGACGTCAATGATGTATTCCAATGACTCTTGGTAGCCCACTGTACCTGCTGCACGGGTAATAGAGTTCCCGTCGCTGGTTTTTGAAGCGCGTGCTTCGAGCTCTGCTAAGTGCTCGACGACGTCTTCACGATCGATTTTGCCACTGACGTGTTCCGCCGCTGTTCTGGGATCGTTCCAGAAACACCCTGTTAACATGGTTGAGCTAATCAGAGTTGCGAGGATTGTTTTCGTTGTTGTTATGCTTACTTGCATTTGTGACTCCTTGTGTTTATGAATCCCAACCATTCTTACCTTGAATAAGGTTGATTAATACGTAACTAAGTTATTAATTTGTTAAATAATGAATTGACATCAAACAATTGGCATCTTTGCAATGCAACGTGATTAGAGTTGATACACCAATGTCGCATAATCAACAACTTCTGTATTCAATAATACTGTTGTAATTTATAGGCTTAGCGTTTGATATAGGCATGAGAAATTGTGAGGGAGATTGAACGGTTTTCATGCTTTGGTACTGAAGCTTTATACTGGGTTAGTACTAGTTTTATAAAATATTACGCTGTTGGCTCGCAAAATATATATTTACAATATCAATGTATGAGTGGTGTTTTATATTATACCTTGACCATTATTTGGTTAAGGATACTAGTGCAATGCATAAACGGTTTTTTAACGCTTTGATATATGGTTCTGGAGCTGCTCTAGGTGCTGTTTTGTTAATGGGATGTAGCGAGCAACCTGTAACCTCTGAATCACATTTAGGCGTCTATTCTTCAACTTATCCCGGTTTGCCTCATGTGAAATTCTATCGTTCAGAAGGAAAAAATTATCTGATCACGCCTTGGGGGCACCAGCAAATTCAAATTAAACCAAACGGTACCTTTGACGCGATTGAAGGTAGTGAGGATGCTACCGGCACGTTATCTTTGTTGGAAGATGGGATGTACCAAAAGGTGGTGATCAATTATTGGGGTGAGAGCCATCAGTTAACGCGCGTTGAAGATGCTGAAGGGGAGGCGTTAATCGAGCTGCTGTATGGTTCCAACTGGTTTACCCGAATTTCGCCATTTGATGATTGCGATGATGATTGGTTGGTCAAAAAAGAAGAGGTGACCTTTGATCATACCAAGTTGGATGCACTGTTGGAGAAGCTCAACGGCGAACAAGACCCTTATCAAAAAACCAGTAGTTTGCTTGTGATGAAACAGGGCCAATTGATTGTAGAAGAATACATGAATGGTTGGCAGGCTGAGTATCCTCATAGTATTCAATCGATATCAAAAAGTTTGACCTCGTTAATGGTTGGTGTAGCCATTGAAGAGGGGCTTATCGAAGATGAAGAATCGCCGCTATCGACCTATTTGCCGCATTACACGGGATTTTTGCAAGGAGATAAGAGCCAACTGACGTTAAAGCATTTTCTAACGATGAGTTCTGGATTGGATTGGGATGAGTGGAGCTTACCTTATTCGGATCCAAATAACGTCCGCTATCAAGAAATGTTCAACTCAGAGCCCGTGAAGTTTGTCCTCGATAGAGAACTCGTTCAATCTCCAGGGGCTCACTTTACTTATAACGGTGGCTTGGTGACTGTAGTAGGGGAAATTCTGGCAGATAGGGACCGTAAAGCGAACTTAGCTGGTTATATTCCGCAAAGCAAAATGGCAGAGCTTTGTTTTAAAAATGCTTATATGTCAGGCCAAATGGGGAATGTGAGTAACGCTGCAGGAGGTGGCTTTTTACGCGCAAGAGATATGTTGAAACTTGGGATGCTGGTGCTAAATGATGGTCAATGGCAAGGAAAGCAGATCGTCAGTAAAGATTGGATTGAACGCTCAACCCAGTCCTATGTCGCCACCAATTGGGACGGTAGTGGTTATGGCTATTACTGGTGGATAAATGACCATTTTGTTGATGGTAAAACGTATCGTGTTGTATATGGCCTTGGATATGGCGGCCAGGTTATTGCTGTGGTGAAAGAGCTGGATCTTATCGTAGTGAAAACAGCCACCAATTATGCAGGGCAGACGAATGATTTCAGCATCATGAAACACGACATCCTTCCTATCTTTATTGAACATGAGGATTAACAGCCAAACCCAAACAAAAATGATGTGCTTGCAAAGAGCACGTCATTCTTGTTTACCAAGCCATGGATACATGCAAACCGACTGATTCATCATCCACCCATGGAACAAGCTGGACGTTATTATCGAATGCGTCGGTAAATATCCATGCGGAAACAGAGCCAAGCACTGCTCCTGCCAAAACATCTCGCCAGTAGTGTCGATTGGCCTCGACGCGGCCAACTCCCACGAGAGAGGCAACGCCATAAGCGGGCAAGCCAACTTCCCAACCATAGCGAAGGTGTAGAGTCGTGGCAGAAGAAAAAGCCATGGCGGTATGGTTGGAAGGAAAGCTGTCATCGCTGCTGCCATCAGGCCTTTCTTCTTCAATCAAAGCTTTGCCTAGCAACCCAGTTCCGCCTGCTACTGCCATACTAAGACCAGCTTGCTGAAAGCCTTGCCAATCCTTTTTGTAGGCAGGCAAAGCCAGCGCCGCACCAACCAAACTATATGCGCCAATATCACTAAATGTGTCCCAGTGATCCGAGCTTGAGGCTTGGACAGGTAAAGACAGCGTGGCAGTAAGGAGTAGAGGAGCAAGTCGGGTTACAGCTTTCATAATCTCGATGTTTGATGGCGTTCATTTGAGACAAATTGTAATTCTGAACAGGGGGAATGTGACAGAGAGTTGTAAAATCCACGAGACGTTTTTTTCATTTGTCGCAACTCTGGATAGGTGTTCACAAAATATCAAAAAAGCAGAACAGCAAGAAAGTGTTGGATTGTTAGCTTTATTCTTATTAAACAAATTGTTATGTGCAATTTTAATGATAGTGATGTGTATTTTTTTGTTTTGACAGTGGTGAGTTATTTCCTACTCTTAATGTCATGCGCTTAAATCCGAAACGAGATGTATTGAGGACAGCAACCAGCAGCAAGAGTATTACGACAACGTCAGAAAAAGGAGAATCCGATGGCGACATTCAAACAGGACATTCCGAATCGAGTAACGGTTTATCATGATGATCTTGATCAGGAAAACGCATTGAAAAACGCGATGCTTCCAGAAAAGCCGCGCTACTTTAATGGGTCACCAACCTATCAAGCGAATAGCGTCGATGAGTTTAAATCGAAGCTTAATCAAATAGGGATGTCGCTTGACGTATAACTCCTAGCCATTTCCTCCAAATGTTGAGGATAGCCACAACAGGGTAAAGCCGTTGCTTTACCCTGTTTTTTTCATCACTAGCCCTAACCTTCCTTTATCTTTCTTTCCGTCTGGCTGGTTGACCATTTTTTTATCGATCACAGTAAAGCCAATGCTTTCACATAGGGTAATGAGCTCTGCGACAGGGTAAGCATCATAAAAAAACTCGACATCAAACATAACGCCAGTAAAAGGCGCGATGTTGGTGTCGCTACCGCCACTGGATAAGATAAGTAACCCTTCCGGAGGGAGGGCTTGATAAGCCTTGATCAATAAGGGGAGGTGTTGTTCGCGAGGTAGATGAAACAGGCTATCCCAGATCACCACACCATTGTATGTATGATTGGTATTGAATGATTCCAGATCCTGCAAGTGCCATTGATGGAGTGGGAAGCGTTCTTGGGCGACTGCCAGCAATTTCTTTGAGCGATCAATCCCTGTGATCCGGTGGCCGTTTTCAATCAGCAACTGAGCGACGGGAGTACCGGTACCGCAGCCAAGGTCTAAGATAGCGCTCTTTTGAGGTAGCTGGTTCAAAAAACAACGGAATAGGGCTTGGTCAGGTTTGGGCAGCGTAGTGCGCATTGCTTGCCATTGGCTGGCAATTAAGTCGTATTCGGCCTTCATTCGCTTCCTTGTGATGTTAAATGGGGCAGGATCCTATTCTGCCCCGATTTGCCTATTTATCCCAGTTCAGAGCATACTTTTTTTTGTATTCCTGGAGGGGCAGGTTCGTAATGACTTAATGTCATATTGAATATGCCTTGTCCGCCGGTGAGTGAACGAAGGCGTCGTGCATAATCTTGCAGTTCATTGATAGGCGATTTGGCCTGCATTAAGGTAAAGTTATTTGCTTGTGGTTCGGTGCTCTCGATTAAACCTCGGTTGGCAGAGAGATCGCCAGAAACATCACCAACACTGTTGGTCGGAATTGTCAGTTCCATTTGAACAATGGGCTCTAAAACAATAGGGGCGGCTTGTTCAACGGCTTCCAAAAATGCTTTTTTCCCAGCAATAACGAATGCGATCTCTTTCGAATCAACGGAATGGTATTTGCCGTCAAACACCGTGACTTCAACATCTTTGATTGGGTTGCCGGATATCGCGCCTTCTTCAACTGCTTGCAGGATGCCTTTTTCGACCGCAGGAATTAAAGAAGTTGGGATGGCACCACCCACAACCTTATTAATGAACTTGAAGCCGCTGCCTCTTTCCAGTGGTCGTACACTCAGTTTCACTTCGCCAAATTGGCCGGCACCACCACTTTGCTTTTTATGGCGGTAATGGCCTTCGGCTGGCTTGGTGATGGTTTCAAAGTATTCCACGCTTGGCTGGCTGGTTTCTAGCTGGAGCTTGTAGACATCAGCCATTTTTTCCAAGGCTACCTTGAGATGAAATTCGCCTTGTCCACTGAGGACGGTTTCGTTGGTTCGTTTACGATGCTCGACTTTCAGTGAAGGGTCTTCACTGGCAATACGGTTTAGTACTTCTCCTAATTTTTGTTCGTCGCCACGTTTGACGGGTTTAATGCTCAAACTGTACATGGATTCAGGGAAGTTGAGTGTTTTTAAGCTGACATCATCTTCCTCATGGGAGTCGTGCACAATTGCATCAAACTCAAGGTCATCGACCTTAGCTAATACGCAAAAATCTCCCGCCAATGCACGTGAAATTTCACTTCGTTGCTTGCCTTGCAGTTGATATAGATGACCGACTTTGAAGGCTTTATTGCTGTCGCCTATGAATAGTTGGCTACCGGTATTAATCTCACCTTGATAGACACGTAAATAGGCCAGTTTCCCCATGTAAGGATCGACGCTGACTTTGTATACGTGAGCAACGCTGTGCTCCAAGGTTTCACAATTGACTTTGATTTTTTGCCCATTTTTCTCCAGCAGTGGCGGATTGCCCTCGTTTGGCATTGGCATAATTTCAGAAAGTACATCAAGTAGCAGCTCAACCCCAGCGCCTGTTTGTGCTGAAACAAAACAGATAGGGATCACGTGCCCAGTACGCAGGGCTTCCTCAAATGGGTCGTGTAACTGCTCTGGGGTGAGAGCAGAACCTTGCTCAAGGTAAAGTGCCATTAAGTCTTCATCTAACTCTACGACTTGGTCAATGAGGCGTTCATGCGTTGAAGTGACGTCGGAAATACAGGTTGAAGCTTGCTCGTTTGGTTCAAAGTAACAATCCACCACTTCGGTGCAATCAGCAGAGGGTAGGTTGATGGGGAGGCAACTGTCGCCAAAGTGGTGCTCAATGTGCTGTAAAATTTCTTCAAGTTTATTGGCGTGGCTGTCGAGCTTATTGATGATGATCATCTGGCATTTTTGTTGCTCTTTAGCGAAGGCATATAACCGATCGGATACTTGATTGATTGGCATTTGAGGATCGATAACCAAAGCCGATGTTTCAACCGCAGGGTAAATACTGAGTGTTCGACCAAGCAACTCGGCTTGTCCGGGGGTATCGATAATATTGAGGCGATGTTTTTTCCAGCTCAGGGCGACTGGAGTCGCTTCAATACTGTGTTGGTAATGAATAGATTGGTTATCAAAGTCGGTGACGGTATCTCCTTTGTCGACACTGCCAAGGTGCGTGGTGGTATGAGTGGTGTACAAGAGCTTTTCGATGAGGGTTGTCTTGCCACTACCAGATTGACCAACAAAGGCGATATTACGGATCTTGTTGATGGGCATAGTGAGTTCCTTACAAAATGAAAGACGAAAGACCTTGGAGTAGGCGGGATTACCGCCTGCCCGTCTTCCATGTCATTTTGCGGATGACTCGGTACATACACTCCCCAAACAAGGATGAGAGTTTTCAGTATGCAGTAATATCCTTATTGTTTATGTGACTTATTTCACTGGTGATGATTTAAGCAAGTAAAATGTTGGTGAGTTCTTATAAGCCAGAATCCGATGGCAGATTCTGGCTTTAGAGTGGGATTAGTTGGATTATTCGCAGGCGATCACGAGGTTACGTCCACGATTTTTAGCTTTGTAGAGGCAACGATCAGCAGCTGAAAGTGCTTTTGAAACATCAGTACTCTGCCATTCAGTGATGCCGATGCTTACGGTGACGGGCTCGGCATGCTCTAGCCCAAGAGAATAGAGCAATTGGCTTTCGACACGATGACGGATTCGCTCGGCGATGATAACGCCATACTCAAGGCTTGTTTCTGGCAAAATTAGTGCAAACTCTTCACCGCCCATCCGGCCAAATACATCATTGCCCCGGATTTCACTTGATACTAACGTACAAAATGTTTTAAGAACCGCATCGCCAGCAGGATGCCCATAGGTATCATTGATGGTTTTGAAGTGATCGAGGTCGAGCATACACACACAGGCGGGAATATTCATTCGCCTGATATCATCTGCCATGGACAATAAGGCTCGTCGGTTTAATACGCCCGTTAATGGGTCTTGTCTAACGAGTTCTACGAGCTGTGACTCTTTGTGTTTAATGGTTGAGGCCATGCTTGAAAATGCATTGAACAGGTCACCAATTTCATCGTCTCGTAGCATGTACTCGGTTTTCACTTTTCGCCCCATGGAAAGATCGCCCACACGGCGGCGCAATATGGCAATTGGGGCGGCAATATAGCGTGATAGCGACAAGGTAAGAATGATAAACAGGATCAGTGTGATCATTAGGTACAACAGCACTTCTCGTAGTAGTTCATCACACTGTTTTTCCAATTCCTGCATGGGAACAAACACCAACATGCTGACGCCGTATTTGTGTGCGTCAGGAGCGTTCGGTGCGTATCTAAAGTGGACTAAGTGCCGTTTTAAGGAGACAGGAATATTAATGTTGACCAGTACACCACCTAAATCATTGCGTATTTGCGGCTGGCTTGTTTGGTTGATCTTATGACGAGCAAGTTGCTCCTCTTTTAAGTAGCTGGTGGCGGATAGGAGCTGCATGTTTTCATTCAGTACCAGCGCCACATCAACCTCTTTGAAGTCGTTCGCCAATAGGTTTTTCTTGATCTCAAAGAGTTGGTCTTCAACTTGAGTTTTATCCAGCACCACGGTGTAAAAGCCAATCAACTCTTTTTTACAATTGAGCATTGGGCGCGAGTAAAAGTAGGTTTCTGTTTCGAAAATAAGTCCGAGGTCGGCGACTTTGTCACTACTTGCAAGTTCAACGATTGTTTTTGGTAACTGCTTTCGTTCCCGCAGTACCAGTAAGCGGCTGTTTAACTCACGATTGGCGGCCGAGTTTTCTTCGCCCCGGTTCTTTAGCGCATAAATGGCATTTTCCACTTCACGCTCTTGGCGCACGGCTTCAGGGTATTGCTTGGACCACTGCTCATAAGAATCATAAAGTCGATCGACAGTTAAGTCGGATAATACTCGCGTGTTAAGAATGTTCTGCCGCAGCACGTAACGGTTACTGCTATTTGGTGAGAGTGTCGAAAAACTGACTATCCCGTTTAGATCAGACACGATAAGCGCGGAAAAACCATTGCCATAACTCAATGCACTGGAAGCCATTTCCGCGATTGGGCGTTGCCCTTCAAAACAACGGTTAAGCTCCAGACTCAGGCGATCAAACTCGTCAAAACGCCCCTCTATCGAGTGACCAAGCTCGTGTGCTCCCAATGTGGCCGCAAGTTGGCTACTTTGAAACACATGATCAATGATGATTTTTTCTCGTGCTTGATAATAAGCATAACTAAACAAAACTATGGATATTGCCAAAGGCAACAATATCAAAAACACTTTAACACTGAGTTTATTCATCCACTATATTTCTTTGATCTTGTGGGGTAATGATGCCGAGATTCTTAATAACAGTGAGGTCGCCGTTATTAAACTGCCCTAGATACATCGGCAAATTAAAGTGATGATCGACCCGTAGGCTGACTTTAGCATCACCGTCATAGAGCGTTATATTTTGCAACTGATTAACGGTTGTCTCTTTATTGAATTCTCCTGAAGCTTCAATGGCTTTTTTAAGAATGAACATCAAATCATAATGCGATTTACTTGAGTAAGTGACGACACTTTCGTAACCATGGAACTTGCGATAATCCTCGACAAACTTTTGCGCCGTAGAGGTGTCGAGTTCATTAAAGAAATGGAGCGCAGTCAGTACCCCATTTAATGCCGCACTGTCGACATTACTTAAGTAGGTTTCATCGGCTGCAAATGCGACCACTTGGATGTTGCGACCAAAATCAAAATTGGCCATTTGAGAGAGGAACTGGAAGCCGTCTGCGCCAGGCAAAATTAGCATCAGCGTTTGGGCGCCCGAGTCTTTGATGCGTTGGAAGACGGGCTGGTAGTTTTCTACACCAAATGCAGTGAACTCGACGTTGGTTACCTGACCATGATTTCGGTCAACCTCTTCAACAATGTGCTCCGACATTTTATGTGGCCAAATATAGTCGTAACCAAAGATATAAAATTTATCACCGACATTTTCGGTTAGATAAGGAACGACAGGAGTAATGTAATGTTCAGGGATGGTGCTGTAGCAGATCAAGTAGCGACTAAAATGTCGTCCTTCATAGTCGATGCCGTAAAGCATTGGTGTTTTAAACTCATCGGCGATCTCTGACATTGCATAGCGTGATGAACTGCTCACTGGCCCAAGCAATGCGAACACATTCTCAACCTGAACGAGCTCACGGCTAAAGGCGACGGTTTTGGCTGGATCTGTTTGATTATCTTTTACGATGAGGCTTAACGGTCGACCAAGCACACCACCTTGAGCGTTAATTTGATCCACCGCTAACTGAGCGCCTTTTAATGCTTGTTGTCCATATACCGCGAATGTTCCGGTTAACGGCAACACCACTCCGACCTTTATCGGCTCTTTCGCTGGCGAGCAGCTAAATAAAAACACGCAAATAAAGGCCACAAATAATGGCCTATTTGGTACCCACTTTTTCATCACCACACGCTACCTGAATAATGTTATCAACTTATTTATTAATAAAAGTCCACAAACTTGGGTTAGTAAAGATGTTACATTTTCAAGTCTATAGTTTAATTATTATTAATTTTATCAGGCGTTTTTATAAAAACCATAGTGCCGACATATGGTTTGGCGTCAAAAATACGTCAATATTTAGCTTTTTATGATATTAAAAGCATATATTTTATGTGGTTAATTTTACATAGTGTGAATTTACATTGTAAATTCACACTATGTTGCATATAAGGTTCACTTCTTTTGAGCTCTCAATATAAACATTTGGTCTAATTACTTTCGGCAATACCAATAATACGTTTAATCATGTCATCGGCAGTAACACTTTTGTCTCGATAAAAGCGGAAGATTGCGGAGTTCATGGCTTGTTGAGCGACGGGATTAAGCGCCATCGAGTCAGTCATACTAGGGGCCGCACGCCCTTGTTGAACTGCGCGTTTGAAGTCTTGATAGGATTGTTGCTGACAGTCATTGAAATGGCGCATATCAATATCAAGCCGAGGTGGAATGGAACCCTTAAGCTTATTGAAGCGGATCTGAAAATCACGATTCGCCATAATAGTCGCCAGCTTATTCGCTTGTTGATGGGAGGTCATGTTGCCAGACATGAAGATAAAGCTGTCCATATTGTAGAGGAAAATGTCATGGGATTGTGGTGCTGGATAACAAGCGATCTGCTGGGGGACTGACTTACCGCGGGCAAGTAAGTCTCCGAGAATCCAATCTCCTCCCAATTGAAACAGCGCACGGTCTTCTGCAAGTGCTTGGGTGGCGGTATCCCACTTTTGATTAGGTTCGAGCTTTTCAAGTAATAAACTGAGTCGGCGAAACTTCTTAAGCGCACGGCGCATTTGAGGGGAATCAATCTGTTCCGGTTTTAACTGCACCAATGCTGTTTTGTAAAACTCAACACCACCATAGGCAATGATCAAGCTTTCAAAAAGCTGGGCGATTTGCCACGGTTGTTCGCCAATTGCCAGCGGGATAATTCCTTGAGCTTTAGCGGCTTCCATAGCGGACAACATCTCTTCCCACGTTTGTGGCGGAGTGAGCTGAAGTTTGCTGAGCAAGGTGTTGTTAACCCACAACCAGTTTAAGCGATGCAATGTCATGGGGAGCGCAACATAACCATTGATGGTCTTATTGATATCAATGGCAAGTGGGTACAAGGTTTGTTCCCAACGCTGAGCGTTTGCGGTTGGGTTTAAGTTGTAGAGAATGCCAATGGCATCCCACGCTTTAATACTGGGTCCCTCGATTTGTGCAAAGGTGGGAGTATTCCCTGCCAATGCGCGTGCTTGAAGCACAGTAAGTGCGCTGTCCCCTCCGCCTCCGGTTACTGGCGACATCGAAATGGGCATATTGTGTTTTTCTAACTCTTGTTTTAGTTCATTGAGAGCTCGCTGTTCACCTTGTGATGTCCACCAATGGAGGAATTCTACTTGGGCCATTGTTGTGTGGCTAAATAGCAAAGAAGTCATCAGTGCCATTGTTTTTGTCATATTAGCCTCTTGGAAATATCAAACTTGCGTTAAGCCCACCGTTTGAAGTGAGGCTGAGTTGTAAATGCCCACCGTGCGCTTTAGCAATGCTTTGAGAGATGGTTAAGCCAAGTCCATTGCCTTCTTGTGTTGAATCCGCCCGAAAGTACGGAGCGCACAGCTTTTCTAGTACGTCGGCTGTTAAGCCATTCCCTTCATCGGTGATGGTAAGGATTAACGCTTTCTCACCGTCTTCAATGTTGATTTTGGCGCAAGTGCCATATTTGACGGCATTATCGATAAGGTTTTGTAGGCAACGCTTCATGGCAAGAGGTTTACCAATAAAAGGCTGTACTGCTTGGCCGTAGATAACAACTTGTTCTTGTTTATAGGGCAAGTTCTCAGTGATGTGGTGTAGCATTTGGTTAATGTCAATCGGTTCGACATCTTCATGAATGTCCGTTTCCCGTATACACTGCAACGCCCCTTTGACCATGAGATCCAAGTCATTCGCGAGTCGTGAAAATCGTTCTCTGTCACGATCGTCATCCAGCATTTCTGCTCGTAGCTTAAGGCAGGCAATAGGGGTTTTTAAGTCATGAGAGATCGAGCCAAATAACATATCTCTATCTTGAATGTAGCTGTCGATACGACGATTCATCTTGTTGAAAGCTCGAACGGCGGCACGCAGCTCGTTACTGCCTTCCTCTTTTACTTCAGGCACGTTTAAGCGACTCGACATCAAGGTTGCCGCCTTAGCGAGACGGCGCATCGGGCGAATCTCTTTGCGTACAACAAACCACGTACAAATTAAGAGCAATAGTGCAGACAAAGCTAAGGTCAGCCACTCTCGAACATCAAAATAACGGGTATGAAGCTGGATATAAGGAGCTGGAAGTACGGCTGCGAGATAAAACCATTCATTCGGTGCGACTTCGACTTGGATGACAAGAATGGGAGGATTGAGTGCACCATACGAGAGCGAATAATGAGCCCACAACATAGGAAGCTCATCGATAGGTAATTCATTATTGAAGACTCTGAGCTTATCCCGACGGGTAAACTCAACATGGATATTGCCAATTTCAGACAATTCATTTGCAAGGACGTCATGAACCTCGTTTATTACAAGGGACTTACGTTCGCTCTCGGGGAGTGGAGCCATATCGATTTGGTGATTGTTTAGGGAGACAAAGAAGCGGGTGCCTCCCATGTTCCTCAATTGGTTGAGTACTAAATGGCGATACTCCACAGGCAACGTCTGGAAGAAAGAGACGGTAGAGGATGCGCTCATCGCAAGGCTTCGCACTGTTGTCACTAGCCCTTGCTTGTCGCGATTACTGGTGTGTTGATACCAAATTGCCCCGGCAAGCAACTGCGCAAGAATGATCACGGTAAGAAGAAACAAGCTGGTACGGGTGGCAAGGGAGTTGGACCAGAATCTAACGTTCATAATGGACGTCCGTGGTCAGCATGTACCCTTTGTTACGTACTGTGAGGATTAAGGAGCGATCTTTGTCTTCCAAGTGATGACGCAAACGGCTGATTTGGACATCGATTCCACGCTCAAATGGATCCGCATCTCGACCCCATATTTCACGAGCAATATCATCTCTGGATAAAATGGATTCGGCATGTGTGACAAAGAGGCTCAGCAAAGAGATATCTGCCCCACTAAGTTGTTTGATGTGATTGGTGGGCAAATGAATGAGTTGGCGTGTGACGGTATTCAATTGCCAGTCAGCAAAACTGACTTTCTTTGCTAACGTTGAGCTGCTAGTCAGCTGGCTACGACGTAAGATGGTTTTGATGCGCGCAAGTAGCTCTCGGGGGCTGAAAGATTTGGTGATGTAGTCATCGGCTCCCATTTCTAATCCTGCGACACGGTCTGCTTCTTCAGCAACGGCGGTGAGCATAATAATAGGGACGTCTGAGGTACGTCGCAGCTTCTGACACAATGTAAATCCATCGTCGCCGGGCATCATAATATCTAAAATAATCAGATCAGGCTTGTGTTGGCCAAGCAATGCCCACATAGCCTCACCATTCTCAGCCCCTAAAACGAGAAAACCGGCCTTACCTAAATAGTCGGAAAGTGCTTCGCGAAGCTCAGCGTTGTCGTCCACGACTAAAATCAACTTATCGTCCATGTATTACCTCCCAGTCATACCGCCGCTAATGATGCGACAAGTTCGATCTGGTCTCAATTGATGGAAATATAAATTGCTGTATGAGTGGTGCCTTTTTTGTAAGGGTTTACTTACAAACGCATGACTGTGAAGAGACTTGCAATGTTTCATTTAACTTGTTGAATCCCTCGCAAACCACTGACCAAAAAGAGCCCCGCATGGATACGGGGCAATACACCAAAGTAAGGGGGTAGGTGCAGTTATTCGGCAGTGCAGCCAACTTGGATACTTCAGATTTGCTAACAATACTGGTTTTTGGCCTCAGCTGCTGATGAGTTTTGTAACGTCTTTGTAAGTGAACACTTACATCCAAGAATATCCTTTAACTAACATGATTTTCTCATATAGACAATCACTAAAAGTAAACTTAAGTACTAGTTTTTGGCTGATTTCCCCATTCATTTTGTTGATTAGTTTTCTTTAATTGATATTATTTATCAATAATTAATATATTTATAAATAAAGATTAATACTTTTTGCTTGCTGGCGATCGGGATGAGGTTTTGACCAACCTAATGTGACCAACATAGGCGATACATAATGAAATATCTTGGATTTAAGCAGTACGTTTTGATTGCAGTAACCGTGTTAGTGACACTTTCGGTGTCTCTTACCAGTTACTATTTCTATCTTCAACGCAAGGATGCACTCATTGAAGCCATCAATAACTCAGGATCAGAGTATGTATTTAAGCAGGCCAGTGTTATCCAGACACGGTTACTTGAAAAAACAGAGGGATTAACAAAGCTAGGCCAACTTTTTCAGAAAAATGAAATTATAGGTAGCGCTGAAGATCATATCAATTTGACTCACACAATTGCTGCGGCCATGAATCTCAATAGTTCGGTAGTCGGGTTTGATAATGGTGATGCGTATTGGAACCAAACATCCGCTAACTGGCCGAATCACAAGCTTAATCGCGATGTAAGAACTCGTTCGTGGTATCAACAAGGGCAAAATAGCCATACCGCGACGATGACCGACCCTTACTTAGGAACAGACTCAGATATCTATTGGATCAGCCTAGTTCAGAAAACGGCCAATGGGATGATCTCTGTCGACATGCAATTGTCGTTTTTAAATGAACTTGCTAAAGCAGTGAAAGAGCGAGAAGGCGCCTTAGGTGTGATTCTGACTGATGATGCAACAATTTTAGCTTCGTCAGAAACCAATCTAAAAGCGGGCAACAATGCAACTCAATATGAATGGCTAAAGAATATTGCGAATCAATCAATTGGAAAACAAGAGTTTGTGACTCAGGCCGTTGTGGATGAGCGCGAAAAAATGTTTTTCAGCTATCGCATCGATATCGAGAACAAAAGCTGGTACTTCTTAATCGGTTTAGACAAAGAGCTAGAATTTGCCGTTTTGAAAGGAGCTCGAAACAGCGCCATTATGGGTACACTCATTGCGACGATCATTAGTGCTTTGATTGTTTTTGTCGTGATCCAACTGCTTTATCGCCCAGTCGTTGCATTAAAACAGACGGTGCAGAGCTTATCGCAAGGTGAAGGGGATCTAACGCAGCGGTTAGAAGTGCGTAGTCACGACGATCTAGGACAAATCTCTCATGGTTTTAACCTGTTTATTGAACAGATCCAAGGCATCATCACTGAGGTGCAAACGGTAAGTATCCAGTTATCGGAGAAAGTGGAGCAGCTGCATCAACAGAGTAATCATAATGCCGACATTCTAGCCCAGCACGCGACTGAAACAGAGCAGGTGGTAACAGCCGTTGAAGAGATGAGTGCAACAGCCGATTCCGTTGCGAAAGATGCTGTTGCGACCGCTAATCATACAGCTGAAGCGAATATCGCTGGGGCCACCTCCAAAGAAATAGTCATGACAGCGAAAGGCAACATATCAGCGCTTGTTAATGATATGGAAGAAGCCACTGAACATGTGACTAACATGAGCAATGAAACCCAGAATATCAATCAGATTTTAACGGTGATTAGTGACATTGCTGAGCAAACCAATTTGTTAGCGCTCAATGCAGCGATTGAAGCTGCTCGTGCGGGTGAGCAAGGACGCGGATTTGCCGTCGTTGCGGATGAAGTACGTAGCCTTGCCAGTCGTACCAAAAATAGCACTGAAGAAATTGAAGCGGCGCTCAAAGAGCTACTGTCAGGTAATCAATCCGTAGTGAATTCAATCAAAGCGACCAAAACACGTTGTCTAGAAACCTCTACTGATATTGGCAATGTTGAAGCAAGCCTTGAGAAAATTACTGATCGTGTGGTTGAAATTGATGATCTTAGCTCTCAAGTGGCGACTGCATCTGAAGAGCAAAGCAGTGTCACTCAAGAAATTAGCCGCAATCTGACCGCGATTAATACCATCGTGGGAGAAATGAACGACAGTGCATCATCAGTTAAGGATGAAGCTTCGAACATTGCGATGATTAACCGTAACCTTGAACAAATTGTCTCTCGTTTCAAACTGTAAGCCTTTCTTAGCAGGCTCTTTCCCGAGCCTGCTTTCTCTACCTTTTCTTTTTCCTTAATACTTTTGGGTGTTTCTCGATTTGTCTTTCGATTGGGTCTATACCTAAGTAGATAACATGTGATTTCTTGCACAAATACGTTGTTTACAGAAAGGATTTTGTTGGCACCTCTTTCTGGAGTTGCCCGCTATAAGAATAAGTCGAGGAACAACTTCATGATTTTTAAGAACCTACCTTTACGATTTAAAATTGCGTTAGGAACAGGCATTCCATTGGTCTTATTGTCTTTTTTATCGTTTGTGGCGATAACAAGCTCAAGCTCGCAAGTGGAATCCAGTGGAATGGTGGACCATACCCACAAAGTGATTCAACAAGCGATGAAAATTGAAGCCGCTGCGGTAGATATGGAAACGGGGATGCGCGGCTATCTATTAGCTGGGAAAGAAGATTTTCTGACTCCTTATAAAAATGGTCAACAAGAGTTCCAAATTCTGGTGAGCGCACTAAAACAAACGGTGAGTGATAACCCGACACAGGTCAATCGATTAGGGGACATTGAATCAACCATTAGCGCTTGGCTAAGTAATGTAACGGAACCCACCATTCAGCTTCGAAGAGTCATTGGTGATGCGAAAACCATGGATGATGTCTCTGATTTGGTTGCACAAGCTCGGGGTAAAGTGTACTTCGATAAGTTCAGAGAGCAGGTTAGCTTATTCATTGAACGCGAAACCAAGCTATTAAAAGAGCGTCAACAGCAAAATGAAGACAACTTCAAAAGAAGTGTTCAACTGCTTAAGAGAATTGATGATGCAAGCTTTATGTCTGCCCAAGATTACAACGCACTGTCCTCTACACTAAGCCAATTAAAGGATGCAACCGGCTGGGTGAATCACACCCATAAAGTCATTGAAGCGGCGCAGAGTGTATTGGCAGCGGCGGCAGATATGGAAACGGGTATGCGTGGCTACCTATTAGCAGGTCGCGAGGAGTTTCTGGAACCTTACAATCAGGGCAGTATTACGTTTGAATCAAGTATTACGGCATTGAAAAAAACCGTGAGTGATAATCCAGCTCAGGTACAGCTCTTAGGTGAGATGAAAAGAACCATCAATGAGTGGCAAGTGAATATTGTGGAGCCCATGATCGCACTGCGCACCCAGATAGGCGACGCCAAAACCATGAACGATATGGCGGATCTTGTCGGTGAGGCGCGAGGTAAAGTGTACTTTGACAAATTCCGAGCACAAATTGCCGATTTCATTGAAATGGAAGATGCCTTGATGGTTAAGCGTCAAGCCGCAGCGAAAGATGCAGCCAGTACCACAACAAGCACCATTGTTGTCGGTACACTCATTGCAATTGCATTGGGCGTGGTAATTTCTTGGGTGGTGTTAAAAGCGATCACTGAGCCTGTTGCTGAAGTAGCTAAAGGCCTTGAGGAATTAGCGAATGGCAACCTGACTGCAACGATTAAAGTGGAGTCCAAAGATGAATTAGGTGTGATGGCGGATAGTTATAATCAGGCGGTCAGCAAAACCAATCAAGCGATGAAAGAAGTACTCACGACCACAGATGAGGTGGTTGAAGGTTCAGTTGCCATTACCGAAGCTAATAGCTTAATGGCAAAAGATCTTGAGGAGCAGTCTGATAAAGTCGCACAAATATCAGCGTCCATTGAACAGATGGCAGTCAGTATTCAAGAAGTGGCTTCGAAATCTGCGGATGCGACGTCGAATGCGCAAAGTGCAGGGGTGACGGCAAATTCTGGTGGCCAGATAGTACAGAATACCATTCAGGGAATGAATTCGATTAATGAGGCGGTGTCAGCATCATCGAGTAGCGTAACTGAACTGGGTAAACGCGGTGCTGAAATTGGCGAAATCATCAATGTGATCAACGACATTGCAGAGCAAACAAACTTACTCGCGCTTAACGCTGCGATTGAGGCGGCTCGGGCAGGGGAAGCGGGACGAGGTTTTGCGGTTGTTGCGGATGAAGTTCGTGCTCTAGCAGACAGAACAACGACAGCGACTCAAGAAATTGGGCAATCGATTGAAGCCATTCAAAGTGAAACTCAGCTTGCGGTTGAACGAATGGAAAGTGGTACCAACCACGTCCATGAAGGGCTCGACTTAGCGCAGCAAGCGGGCAGCAGTTTGGATGAAATTGTCGGCGGAGCGCAGCAAGTCGCCAGTATGATCGACAGTATTGCCGCCGCTGCGGAAGAGCAATCGCTGGCCAGTAGCGAAGTGGCCAAAAATGTTGAAGTGATCTCCGAAGTATCGCGCAATGCCAATGAGCAGGCGAATATGGCGGCATCGTCAGCCAAGATGCTAGCGTCGAAAGCTGAGGCGCTGAAGTCGATGGTGAATCAGTTCCGAGTTTAATACATTTCAATCACCGCCACAGTTGTGGCGGTTTTTTCTTGCACATTGCTGGCGAATTCTTCTACAATTCGCCACAACCTTTCATTCGGAGTTTACGCCAATATGAATCACTAAATCCTGTTATCCAAATATTACATTTTCTTTCGGATTTACAGGGTTAGTAGGCGTAGCTCGTCATTAATCTCATTACTCATCACTGAATCGATTTACTCAGGTTAGCTGCGTCTAATGCCCCTGTTACACAGGAGGCACTATGCCATTATTACATGCATCAAATATGACTTTTCGTTTTGCAAATGGAGAGGTTTTGTTTGAAAGCCTTTCATTTCGTCTTCAGCATCGCCGTGTTGGTATTGTTGGACGCAACGGTAGCGGAAAATCAGTGTTGTTATCCTTAATAACCGGCGAACGCTCGCCCTTTGCTGGACATCTCTTACGTGAAGGAAGCGTGGCTCAATATCGTCAACTTCCTTCTGATCTTTTAACCAATGACCAAACCATTGCGCAGTTTCTAAAACTCGATGTGGTGATTGATGCTTTGAACCGCGTTGAAAATGGTTGTTGCGATCCAGCGGACTTTGAAGCCATTGGTGATCAATGGCTGATACGTGAAGAACTGGCGCAACAACTGGCACAACTCAAGCTGCCAAATAACCCGGACCATTTATGCAAATATTTGTCAGGTGGGCAACTAGCACGGCTACAGCTTTGGCGACTGTTTCAGCACCCTAAGGACTTGTTGTTACTGGATGAGCCCAGTAATCATCTCGATAGTGCCGGAAAAGCGTGGTTGTTAGCAGAGATGGCGCGTTATTCAGGTGTGATTATTTTGGTCAGTCATGATCGTGCGTTGCTCAAAAACGTCGACCAAATATGGGAGCTCTCTCGTCTTGGGCTGCAACAATATGGCGGTAACTATGATGTTTATCGGCAACAAAAAGCACATGAGACAGCAGCGGTAGAGCGACAGTTATTGTCGATAAAGAACCAACAAAAACAACTTGAACGCCAAGCGCAGCGAGACCATGAAAAGGCTCAACGCAGAGCGGCTCAAGGTGTAAAACTCCGGCGAGAGGGAAGCCAAGCCAAACTGCTACTCAATGGTATGCGCAATTCAGCAGAACGCTCGGTTGGAGCGAGAAGAACCAATGAGCAAGTGCGACGAACCATGTTGGCACAGCAAGCCAATCAGGTTGCAAAACAAGTTGAACAACTAAAGCCGCAGAGTATGTCATTGGGACAGGGTGTGGCGAGCCGCAATACAGCGGTCTCTCTGATTAATGCTCAATTGCCTCATGGGTCAGCTGAACCCGTTCATATCACGTGTTCGATGCGTAAAAAACTGCACCTAAGTGGCGGTAATGGTTGTGGTAAGTCAACGCTGTTGAAGGTGTTGTTGGGTGATGTAGAACTGCTCTCTGGAGAAAAGCGGGTCAATGTTCCGTTGTTCTATCTCGATCAGCATTTTGACCGGTTATTACCAGAGCAGACATTGTTGGATAACTTAAGCCATTACTGTCCTCATCTTTGTGAGAGTGAAGTGAGAACACAACTCGCTGGTATCGGCTTTCGTCGTGATGCGGTCTGGCGTTTAGTCAAAGACGTTAGTGGGGGTGAAAAAATGAAACTAGCGATGTTGATCGTCACTCATCAAGCGACGCATCCATTTCTACTGTTGGATGAGCCGGACAATCATCTCGACCTTGACTCAAAGTTAATGTTAGCCAGTGCGTTAAATCGTTATCAAGGTGGCTTTATCCTTGTCAGCCATGATGAGGCGTTTGTGAAAGAGTGCGGAGTGGATGAGCAGTATTTACTGTAGCGACGGAAGTTAAATCGACAGAAACCTACCATTGAGTAAAGCTAATGCTAAAGTTTATGTAATAAGCGTCGGCAAATGATCGAGCAAGATACAACGAAAGCGTTATTGGCTACTGTCTTCATTGGAGGTGAAGCCGTGCGCGCTGGGTGTGTATGTGTATTGGCAATGTTGTTAACCGCTTGCCACTTTTACTTACATGATAGGGACTCAATTGAACCTACATATAATGGTGAGCAGCCTGTCTTGTCAGATAGTGCACCAACTTCAACAGCGCGTGTAACCAATATTTCGTTCACGGGTGATATGGTTGCGGGGACGATGCTCACCGCAACCATTTCTTGTCAGAATTGCCCTGGTGATATCTTCTATCGTTGGTATTTGGATGATGAGCTACGCAGCACAAGCGATCAGTATCTCTTTCTCTCTGCCGATAGCGACAAAACACTACGCTTAGAAGTCACTGTGACAGACCCAAATGGTGTTGTTTCCACACCCCAGTATGCGTTATTTCGACGTCAACAAACACAAACCATAGTAACCAACCCTTATGCTTTTGCAGCAATCTTAACCGATGGCAGCGTGGTAACGTGGGGTATTGCCTCAAATGGTGGGGACTCTAGCGCAGTGAGTTCAGACTTGGTTAATGTTCTCAGTATTACGCCCGGAGAAGGCGTATTTGCAGCGCTGAAAAGTGATGGCAGTGTCGTGACGTGGGGAGAAACATCGCGCGGAGGAGATTCGTCAGCCGTTGCTGATGAACTTGAAAATATCACCACCATTACTGCAAACGATTTTGCTTTTGCGGCTTTGAAAAACGACGGCACTGTGGTGACTTGGGGAGATGCAACTCGCGGTGGAGACAGCAGTGCTGTGCAAGCGCAGCTCACTAATATCGTTGAGATTACTAGCACCAATTTTGCGTTTGCAGCAAGAAAGGCAGATGGCACAGTGGTGGTTTGGGGAGACAGTTTACGTGGTGGAGACTTGGAGGGGCAAACACCTACGAATACCACACTGATATCTGGTAACGTCGGTGCATTTGTCGCCGTGGACCAATCGGGTTCGACGACATTTTGGGGCTTAGATGCTGCAGGAGGCAGTCCGGTTGGGGTTGTACCGAATTATGCCGCGGCAGACGTAACAAGTGTGACCGTAAATGATTATGCGTTCGCTATGACAAAAGCGAATGGTGATGTCACCGCCTACGGAAATGCAAGCTACGGTGGAGACATGGCAACGTTAGCTGCTCGTATTTCCAATGTTGCGTCTATTGTGGCCTCTGAATTTGGTTTTTCGGCATTGTTGAATGATGGCTCTGTCACCAGTTGGGGAAGTGTTGATGGGGTTGCTTATGGTGTGTCTGGTAACAGCAGTTTCTTAACACCTACGGTAGTGGATATTCAGTCCATCGTGGCGACGCGAGATGCCTTTGCTGCAATAGAGAGCGATCAAACGGTTGTTACTTGGGGCGATGCTGCGGAGGGTGGAGATAGCAGCGCAGTGAGTGCGTCTTTGACTGGTGTGCAGAGTATTACCGCTGCGCGAAGTGCCTTTGCGGCGATAAAAAATGACGGCTCAGTTGTGGCGTGGGGAGACGCGACACGTGGAGGGGATGCGTCACTGAATCTCACTGGAACGCTTGCTGACATAGATCAGCTATACAGTTCACTCTATGCCTTTGCAGCGATTAATGAAAATGGTGAGGTGGTGACATGGGGGCTGCTTTCTCACGCAGATAATAGTGCGGTAGCAGCGCAATTGGTGCCAGAAGTGGAAATGATAGAGGCCTCTTATTAGTGCAATGTTGCAGTGTACCACTCACAGAAAAATAAGAGCGCCACGAAATAACCATGTGACGCTCAAACCATTTAAAGTCTAAAGAAGGAGAGTTGTTTCTTTTGTTCTTCAGCAAGAACAGATAACTCTTGGCTGGCTTGTGTGCTCTGGTTGATACCGAGTACGTTTTGATTGACCAGATCGAGCATGATATTCACGTTTTTGCTAATGTCCTGTGTGACGCAAGATTGCTGTTCAGCGGCTGTCGCCACTTGTGCATTCATGTTGTTTAGCGTTGAAACCAAGCTTGTAATTCCTGTGACGGCTTCATTCGCTTGCTGGTTAAGGTTCAGGTTGCTCTCAAGCGAGGTGAGGCAACTTTCCATATTCTCGTTTGCAAGAGTCGATTGCTGCTGCAACTTTTCAATAATGGTTTGGATCTGCAATGTTGATTCATGAGTTCTACCAGCAAGCATTCGTACTTCGTCGGCAACGACGGCGAAACCACGACCATGTTCTCCGGCTCGAGCTGCTTCAATGGCAGCATTCAATGCCAGCAAATTGGTTTGCTCGGAAATTGCCGTGATGACATCCACGATGTTGTTTATGTGCTCAGACTGCTCTTTCAACTCAAGAACCACATTGGCCGCTTGATTGAGGCTCTCACCCATCTCTTTATTTGCATCTTGGCTTTGCGAAAATATGTTCAAACTGTCTTGAGCCAATGTACCTGTTTGCTCTGCGGTGTCATCTGCGGACGTTGCGTTTTGGCTGACGTTATCTGCAGTGCTAGCCAACTCGGTGATTGCTGCTGCAATTTGTTCGATTTCATGGAGCTCTTGTGTTGCGTTGCCTTCCGATTGATCCATAACGCTAACAAGTTCGGTAGATGCTGCCGCAACGTCTTCGCTTATTCTCACAAGCGAGGTAATGGTCGAACTTAATTGATGAAGCGTGCGATTCAAATCTTTACCAAGTAGGCCAATTTCATTGTTACCATCTTGGTCGAATCGGATACTCAAATCGCCATCTGCCACATTTTTAACAACGTGCTGGAGGTGAAGTATCGGTTTTACTATCACTGTCGATAACCATATCGCGATAGTGATGGAGACAATGAAGATCAGCATGACACCGATAATGGCATCAGACTCAATCTCATCCATCTGTGCTGCGTTGTTTCTTTCCTGTTGTTGGATATAGGCTTGGACCGCCTGACTCAGGTCGTCGACGCGATCGATAATGTTACTGCCATGGCCACTTATTTGGTCGATTTGAGATTCAGAGATAGAAGATGAATGATTGGCAATGGTGATTGCGATTGAATAGTATTTTTCAAACTCTTTATTGACGCTCTCTATTTCTGATTCAAATTGATTTACTGAGCTCAGCTCTGCCATCAATACGGGTAAATCTATCTTTGCTTGCTCAATTTGTTCCAGATATTCATTCCGCTTATCCACATTATAAATTGCGTAGATGGTTTGGATGCGTAATGGAAATATCAGTTCATCGATGGAGTCTAAAGCTTCGTTATAGTCAATCATCTGGCTTGTTTGAGCTGCCACATCTTCTTGTTCACCATCTAACTTACTTTTTGTTATCCATAGCGTGATGAACAATACGATTGCGAATAAAATGACCGGCAGCAAGATCTGCAATCGAATAGAAATGTTATTTAACTTGATCTTCATGGTTTCGTCCTTTTCTTAGAACTTCTTTGGTTTAAACCTTTATCGCCTAAGATGGAATGAACATGAGTTAAGTTTTATTAAAGTTCATTAAATGACGTTATTTATTATGGTATGGCATCTGAAAAAATATTTTGTTCTACATTAACCAATTGAAAATAAAGTACAAGATATATATTTATTATTATGCTTCCATATTTTTTGTCTATAGGTTCTCAAAATATTCTAGAATTTATAGACAAGGTGGGGGAATTGCTTAAACTTACTTGTGCGGGATTGATAATATTTCAGTTTCAAATAGGTGAAAACATGGAAAATCACAACAATTCAAGTATTTGGTTTACTCTCGATTATAAAATTTCATTCTTCTTCCCAGTTAAGTAATCTTTTCTGCACGTCCTGTGCATATAACTTATTGATTTTAATTTGTTGATTTTAAATATCTCTTCATATTAAAGAAAGTTCTATCAATGAGTTTCTATCAATTTGTTTCATATTGATTCTCAATAGTTATCTTTGAAATATATTTCAAAGATTATCTTGTTGATCAAAATTAATTATTTCCTTGGTTTTTAAATTAAATAACCGAGGTGGAAAAGTATTGCTTAAATATTAGGAAATGAATAATGGAAAACTTTAAACACCTGCCTGAACCTTTTCGTATTCGCGTTGTTGAACCAGTAAAACGTACAACGCGCGAATATCGTGAACAAGCGATCTTAAAAGCGGGGATGAACCCGTTTCTACTCGACAGCGAAGATGTGTTTATTGATTTGCTTACCGACAGTGGTACCGGTGCTATCACTCAAGAGATGCAGGCAGCAATGCTCAGAGGTGATGAGGCATACAGTGGTAGCCGCAGTTACTACGCATTGGCAGATGCTGTTAAAGATATTTTTGGTTATCAACATACCATCCCAACGCACCAGGGCCGTGGCGCAGAGCAGATTTACATTCCTGTACTGATCAAAAAACGTGAAAAAGAAAAAGGCCTTGATCGCACTAAGATGGTGGCGCTATCAAATTACTTCTTTGATACCACACAAGGGCATACTCAAATCAACTGCTGCGTTGCCAAAAACGTTTATACCGAAGACGCGTTTGATACCGGCGTCAGCGCAGACTTTAAAGGTAACTTTGACTTAGAGAAGCTAGAACATGCGATCTTAGAAACGGGCGCAGAAAACGTGCCGTATATTGTGAGCACCATCACCTGTAACTCGTCGGGTGGTCAACCGGTTTCTATTGCAAACTTGAAAGCGGTGTACGAAATTGCCCAGCGTTACGATATTCCAGTGATCATGGACTCTGCCCGTTTTGCTGAAAATGCCTACTTTATTCAGCAGCGTGAGCCGGGTTATCAGAATTGGAGTATTGAGCAGATCACGCGTGAAAGCTACAAGTACGCAGATGCGCTTGCCATGTCAGCGAAAAAAGATGCCATGGTGCAAATGGGCGGCCTGCTTTGCTTTAAAGATGACAGCATGCTTGATGTGTATAACGAGTGTCGCACGTTGTGTGTGGTTCAAGAAGGCTTCCCAACTTATGGTGGTTTAGAAGGCGGCGCAATGGAGCGTTTAGCGGTTGGTTTATACGATGGTATGCGCCAAGAGTGGTTGGCTTATCGTATTAGTCAGGTGCAATATCTGGTAGATGGCTTAGAAGCCATTGGTGTGGTTTGCCAGCAAGCGGGTGGACACGCAGCGTTTGTTGATGCGGGTAAACTACTACCACATATCCCAGCTGAACAGTTCCCAGCACATGCACTGGCGTGTGAGTTGTATAAGGTTGCGGGTATTCGCGCAGTTGAAATTGGCTCACTGCTACTTGGGCGTGATCCCGCTACGGGCAAACAGATGCCTTGTCCGGCAGAATTAATGCGTTTAACCATTCCACGTGCGACCTACACGCAAACCCACATGGATTTCATCATTGAAGCTTTCGGGCACGTTAAAGCCAATGCAGAAAATGTGAAAGGGTTGGACTTCACCTACGAACCAGAAGTGCTTCGCCACTTTACCGCGCGTCTAAAAGAAGTCGACAGCGAATAAACCTTTATTGAACGCAGCTCTATTTGAGCTGCGTTTTTTTGGCCTGTTCCAAACTATCGATAAAAAAGCTAATAACGTGAACTTAATTTAGAGATTATAACTATGACAACCAAACCTTCCTTACTCGGGGGGGCCTGTATCATTGCTAGTGTCTGTGTTGGCGCTGGTATGTTGGGCCTACCAAGTGCGGGGGCTGGTGCGTGGACAATGTGGTCCATGTTTGCCATTACCCTGACGATGATAATAATGACCATTTCTGGTTGGATGTTACTTGAAGCTTTTAAACACTACGATCTTCGAGTCTCATTCAATACCGTAACCAAAGATATGTTGGGCGATAAGGTCAACATGTTTAACAACCTGACAGTCTACTTTGTTGGCGGCATCCTGCTGTACGCATACATCACTTCTTCTGGCCTTATTTTGCAAGATCTGCTGGATATCGATAGCAAAGTTGCGTCTGTTCTTTTTGTGGCGGTGTTTTCCATATTCGTTTGGCATTCAACTCATGCTGTGGATCGTATCTCAGTGGTATTAATTGCCTTTATGGTGCTGAGTTTTATTTTTGGTGTTTCCGGGCTTGCCATTAACGTCAATACCTCGGTGCTGTTGGATACCATTAACCCCAATGGCGAATACGCCCCTTATGCGATGGCGATGCTTCCCGTTGCTTTAACGTCTTTTGGCTATCACCATTCGGTGTCTTCAATGCGTGCTTATTATGGTGAAGAGCGTCGCGCCAAGAAGGCGATTCTAGGTGGAACCATCATTGCTCTAGGACTCTATTTCCTATGGATGGTGAGTATTTTTGGCAATTTGCCTCGTGAAAGCTTTGGTCCTGTGATTGAGCAAGGCGGTAATGTAGACGCGTTACTTATGGCGTTGGATTCAGTGATTGAGTCAGAGACGGTTGAGCGTGCGATTAATGCCTTTTCAATGGCAGCGATTCTCTCATCCTTCATTGGTGTGGGCCTTGGGGTGTTTGATTTCTTAGCCGATCTGTTCAAATTTGAAAACTGCAAAAAAGGGCGTTCTAAAACGTGGTTGGTGACGTTTATTCCACCACTGGTGCTTTCAATTTTGTTCCCATTTGGTTTTGTGATTGCCATCGGTTACGCCGGCGCAGCTGCCACTGTTTGGGCATGCATCATTCCTGCGCTATTAGTGCTGAAGTCTCGCTCAAAAGAAAACGGGAGTGAAGGGTTTGTTGTACCCGGCGGCCAATTGATGGTCGGCGTGGTGATTTTATTTGGTGTGCTTACCGCCGCCTTCCATTTCATGGCAATGGTCAACCTATTGCCAGCGTTTACCGGTTAACTTTTAAGGAACTAAGATGACAACGATCAACACAGAAAATGCACCCGCCGCAATTGGACCGTACATACAAGGTGTGAGCCTCGCCAATATGGTGATCACATCAGGTCAGTTGCCGCTTGACCCAGAAACAAAACAGATGCCCGAAGAGGTGGCTGAACAAACAACTCGTTCATTACTTAATGCCTTGGCGATTGTCGAAGAAGCGGGTCTTAGCATTCATCACTTTGCGAAAACCACGGTGTTTGTGAAAGATCTCAATGAGTTTACGGTGATCAACCAAGCTTATCAGGCGTTCTTTGAACAGCGCGGCGCCAAATTCCCTGCACGTTCATGTGTGGAAGTAGCGCGCTTACCGATGGATGCGAGAGTAGAAATTGAAGTGATTGCGTTTAAATAACGTAAGTTTAAGCCGGGTTTTGCCCGGCTTTCCACTTTTAATGAAGACATACCCACAACGCCGCCAGAGCAACCACGCTGGCCACCCATAAGTTTCTCACCATCATTTTGCGATGAAATACTTGTCCTTGAGTCGCAATCTCCGTTTTTCTTTTGACGATCTGATTGAGGAAAAACCACAACGCAATCAGCAATAACCCAAATTGCAGCATTGAGAGCGTACCGACTTTGATCAGCAGCATGGTGCCAGTGGTCATCACAAGGGCGCTACGCGTCCAGGCAAGCTGGGTGCGTTCTCGTTGAAGACCGGGATCGCGCTCCACGCTGTGTGCTTTCATAAGGCTAAATACCCGATGAGAATCGCAAAGCTGATGACTACAAGAGTCATTGCCAGTAGGCTTTTACTGTATTTAAACGGTGCTTCAAGTCGCATCGCTTTTTCATTCTGATACCAACGTAGAAATGCCCAAGTGGCTGTTGCTAAGGCTATACCTGCTAGCCCGGGTGTTAACCATTCTGCGTGGCGTAATATCGGAGAGTCATGAGTGGCACTTAGTAAATCAATACCGATGGATGTGGCGAGAAAAGCAAGCGCAGTGCGTATCCACGCGAGAAACGTACGCTCATTCGCAAGAGAGAATCGGTAGTCTGGGTCTTTACCCATTTTCATGGTTCTAAATTCCTTATTGCTGAATTTTACGGATGGAATCCAGTGCTTTATGCATGCTAGTACAACCAGTCATGGTGTTGAGTTTAAAGAACAGAATGTCAAAGGCGATCATCTGCAATAACTGAGGTGTGACCATGCCAAGTTGAGTGTGGTTTTCTGTGTAGCTGTAGGGAATGACAAAATCAGACACTTGAGCGACCTTGCCTTTGCCATAACGCGTCAGTGAAATCACTTTTGCACCATTTTCACGTGCTTTTTCAATCGCGGTCAGCACTTCTTGGGTATTACCACGTGCAGAAACGACCAATAATACATCATTGGCTTTCAGTAATGAGGCTTGGACGATCTGAGTATGGTAATCCTGATTAAACTGAACATTGAAGCCTGAGCGGATCAGCTTGTGGTTAATATCAGCAGCGACAAGAGCTGATGAACCGATACCTGCAAGTAGAATCTTATTTGCACTCAACATGATATCGGCGCACTGTTCGATGGTCTCAGCATCGATAAGGCTGAGAGACTGATCGATCGTATTGGTAAACAGATGCTTGGATTTCTCGATGATTTGCTTCGCAGAATCATCAGCACCAATTTCCGCATAAATGGTTGATTTGGTGCCGGAATTCATGTGTGGTGACAGCGCAGCAAGCTTGAGTTTGAGATCTGGAAACCCGCTACAACCAAGACTCTTAGCATACCGAATAACGGAAGAATCACTGATCCCAAGCGCGGCCCCGACTTTGGTCGCGCTTTGCGTTGAGAGGTCGAAATCATGCTCAATAATAAACTGGGAAATTTTTTGCTCATTACTGTTCGCTGAGTGAGCAAGTGTCTTAACTTTATTGATGATGCTATTCATTGACGCCTCAGTAAGTGAAAAATCCGTCGTATCTTGATGATACGACGGATGATATTAACGACTTTGCGCAGGCTTTTCGACTGGATCTGTAAATCCTAATAGCATGGAGGCAATAAAACCCACCACCCATGCACAGACGACTGCGAGTAAGAAGGATGGAATTTGGCCTTCTCCGACGAGTGGGATCAAGGACAATCCTGCTGTACCAAATGGAATGATAATGCCGATTTTAAATGCCGCCATCATCGCGCCGCCAGCAAAGCCGCCAATACAGCCTGCAATGAATGTTTTACCCAGTGGTAATGAAACCCCAAACAGCAGCGGTTCACCGACACCAAGGATCCCGACAGGCAAAGCACCCGCAATAGTTTTTTTCAAACGTTCGTTCTTAGATTTAAGGTACACATAAGCCGCTGCGCCAACTTGTCCCATGCCACCCATTGCCAAAATTGGGAATAAGTAGTTCAGGCCAAATGTGTCCAAAATCTGTGCATGGATAGGAATGAGGCCTTGGTGAAGACCGGTGAGCAACAAAAATAGGAAGCCGCCACCCAACACACCTCCAACAGCCACTGAGCCAGCAGACTCATTGAGCAAGGCAACAGAAACCAGATTACCTAACCAAACATTCACCGCATGAGCGATAGGTTGCAAGATAAATAGGGCAACGGCTGAGGATACAAGAATAGTAACAGTTGGAGTAAAGATAAGATCAAGGCTCTCTTTACAATGGCTGCGGAACCAGAGTTCAAACTTTGATGAGAAGACGCACACAAGCAACACGGCAAACATACCGCCACCGCCAGGAACTAATGCGTTACCAAAGAGCTCGATATTAGCCAGTCCGGGTGCGGCCAAGACTGCAGCCATCACGGCGCCAATTGCTGGAGAAGCTTGCAGTTCTTTCGCCGTGTTCATGCCGATCATCACGGATAATACCGCAAATACCGCTTTTCCGACGACGGTAAACAAGGCAAAAATATCAGGATGAGTCGCGACAAGTTCAGGTGCCAATAGTTTGAAAATATTGACCATACCGAGCACCAAACCACAGCCGATGAGTGCCGGGATCGTCGGGACGAAAATCGCTGCTAAGGTGTTGAGTGCACGGCGGATTGAAAATGGTTGCGCTTGGGGTGTCGCCTGTGGTTCTGGTTCGACACCACTGCCTTTCATTCGTTTATTCAGAACGCCAGTGACTTTCGCCGCGGTCCCCATGCCGACAATGATCTGGTACTGCTCGCCGGCATCAACCACGCCCTTGATTCCATCAAGACTGCGCAGCGCTTCCATATCAAACAAGCTGCGATCTTTAAGTACGAGGCGTACTCGGGTCATGCAGTTTGTCAGAGTCGCTACGTTATCAAAACCGCCGATGTGTTTTTCAATGTGATCGGCAATAACTTCGAGATGTTCTATCTTATTTGCCATGTTATTTTCCTTGCAGTAACTGCTGTTTCAGGGGTTGGAAAGGTTGCGCAGCAAGCGCGAGTGCAGCGGAAGGCGACATATCCAATGTGTGCAGCAACACAGCAGCACGAACATTGTAATTGACGGCTTCCAATAGGGCTTCAGCCGTTGCCTCTTCAACTTCACAAATTTGACAAACCATGTGTTGGGCGCGAATGCGTAATTTTTCGTTTGACGCTTTCACATCTACCATCAGATTGCCGTGTATCTTACCGAGCTGGTGCATGACGGCTGTGCTGATCATGCCGAGCAGCATTTTCTGGGCGGAACCACTCTTCATTCGTGTTGAACCTGCAAGCACCTCCGCGCCAACATCGGGGGCGATTGACACGTCTGCATTCTGCGAAATCAAACTCGGCCCGCGAGTGCTCAGTGCAATGGTTTTAGCACCAACTTGTTGCGCGTATTTGAGGGCTGAGAGGACAAACGGAGTTCGACCACTGGCTGCGATACCGACAACAATATCTTTGGAGTTGAGTTCGCGATTGGCAAGCTCAAGAGGGGCTGACTCAATGCAGTCTTCAATGTTTTCGACAGCAGACAACATTGCTTCTAAGCCGCCGGCAATGATGGCTTGAACTAAAGAAGGATCGGTTCCAAATGTAGGGGGACACTCGGCTGAGTCCAGTACACCTAGTCGGCCACTGGTTCCAGCGCCAACATAAAACAGACGGCCCCCGAGTTTGATCTGTTGAGCAATTAAGCTCACGGCATCTGCCACGTTTGGCAATACAGCTCGGATGGAATACGCCACCGAGGCATCGTGTTCATTGAGTAAACTCAGCACATCGTGCAAAGGCAATTCAGATAGATTGGTGGTTTCTGGGTTTTGCTCTTTGTTGATGGTGGAGGACAACTCACTCATAAAATCTCTCCGTTGATATTCGACATTATTAAAATATACAAATGTCGAATATCGACAATAATAATGTCATCAATTCGGGAAATTCGTCACATAAAATGCTGTTTCATTTTTCGGACTTAGCGGTCTGAATCGAATGTTGTGAAGTGCGTCTTAAATATGAAGCGTTTTACATTGTATTGATATTGATGAAACAACTTACTGATTATATGAGAGACACACGATCATATTAGCGAATTACACTAAGTTAGGTGTTTCATGCAGCAAATTAATCTCAATGGGGAGTGGGAGCTCAGTTCTCTCCAAAGTCCCCACATTCAGCATCCTATGATGATTCCTGGAGACCACTACTCGGCGCTGTTACAAGCAGGAGAGATTGTGCCACCATATTACGGATGTAATGAGGCGGATGTTCAATGGGTACGGGAGTGTGACTGGCGTATTTCGCGCAGCTTTACTGTGTCTCCCCAAACTTTACAGGCAAATGCTTGCTTGCTGACACTGTCGAGAGTCGACACCGTTGTTTCAGTATCGATCAATGGGCAGCCCGTTTTTGAGTGTTCAAATCAGTTTCGGCGCTATCAGAAAGACATTAAATCTTGGCTTTGCTTAGGGGAGAATGTCATTGAGATCACGTTTTACCGAGCGGATGAAGAAGCGCGAAAACGAGCGGAAAAGCTGCCGTTTCCGATTCCATCTGCCATGGGGAACAATCAGATCCCGCACATGAATACATTGCGCAAAACGCAGTGCCATTCTGGGTGGGATTGGGGTATTTGCCTGATGGTGTCTGGCATTTACGATCCCATTGCACTGGATTGTGTTGATAAGGTGCACATTGAACAAGTCAGTACAGAGCAACATTGGCATCTGGATGGTTCCGTTGAGGTGGTGGTCGATGTGGAATGTCGCTGTTGGCAAGCATCGGATTTGCGTGTGGAGTTTGCCGATCAAATACAAAGCGCGAGAGTGAGCCAAAGTGGCACGGAGCGTTTTCGTTTTACAGTGGCTGAGCCAAGACGCTGGTGGCCCGCAGGCTACGGTGAGCAGTATCTTTATCCTTTGGCGGTTGCGTGTGATGGTCAGGTGGTGGAAAAACAACTCGGTTTACGCCAACTGGTGCTCAATACTGCTGAAGATGACATTGGTTCGGCTATGGAGTTTGTGGTGAACGGTTTCCCTATTGTGGCCAAAGGTGCCAACTGGATTCCTCTCGATGCCATGCTGTCCCGAGAATCGCGCAAACGCTATCGAGAACTACTTGAAAGTGCTGTTGCTGCCAACATGAATATGATCCGAGTGTGGGGCGGCGGCCAATATGAAAGTGACGAGTTTTATCAATTATGTGATGAACTTGGGCTATTGGTATGGCAAGACATGATGTTCGCCTGCTCTCTTTATCCGTCAACAGACGACTTTGTGGCAGATGTTGAACTGGAGCTGCAAGATCAGCTAAAACGGTTAAAAGACCATGCCTGTATTGCACTTTGGTGTGGTGACAATGAAGTCATTGGTGCCATTGGTTGGTATGACGAATCCAAACACAACAAAGTGAAATATACCGTGAACTACGATCGGTTAAATCGCCGTATTGCGGATGTTGTGGCGCAAGAAGACAGCCGCCGTACTTTTTGGCCAAGTTCACCGTGCAATGGAGATTTGGATTTCGGTGATGCATGGCATGATGACAATCGAGGAGACATGCATTTCTGGGATGTGTGGCACTCTGGGAAGTCGTTTGATGCTTATCGTCAGGTTAACCCAAGATTCTGCTCTGAATTTGGTTATCAATCATGGCCGTCTCTGGCTGAAGTGAAACAGTTCGTCCCTGAACAAGATTGGAATGTCACTTCACCCACCTTCGAATACCACCAGAAAAATCCGCGTGGTAATAGCATCATCACGGAAATGTTTACGCGTTATTTCAAGTTCCCGGCGGGGTTCGAGCAGATGTTGTATCTGAGCCAAGTTCAACAAGCCATTGCGATTAAAACGGCGTGTGATCATTGGCGCGCGATTTCTCCGGTATGCCGTGGGATGTTATTTTGGCAGCTCAACGATAATTGGCCTGTGAGTTCGTGGTCGAGCATTGAATACAGTGGTCGTTGGAAGCAGCTTCACTACCATGCGAAACGCTTCTTCTCACCGGTTTATTTGCCCTTTGAACTGACGGAAACGCAGCTTCAATTGCGACTTGTGAATGATCTCAACCAAGAGCAATCAGTCACTGGCACTTTGGTATGGATGAGCTGGCAAGGGGAGACATTAGCGGCGTGGCCGATTGATTGTGTTGCAGAGCCCGACAGCAACATTATGGTGTGGCATATGGCGCGTGAAGAGGCGATGGCAACATCAGATAAAGGCTTCTTTTATCTGAAAACAGAGCATGGTTCGACTGTACTTGAAAATACCTGGATGGCGGCTTCAAACTGGAAGTCGGTCCCTATCGCCAAAGCGAAAATCAAGATGGAGATTGACGGAGATCGAATTCGACTTTCCACAGATAAACCTGCCTTCTTTGTCCATTTAGAGTGCGATGTGGATGGCCGCTTTAGTGATTCCAGCATGACTTTGTTGCCGGGTGAGCCCATTGATATCACCTTCCATGGTAATCCTCGATTTGCTGAGTCGCTACGACTGTATCAATTGGCCGATATCTGCTAACACGCGATGGTATAACTGTGCGTATTTGGCCTGTTTAGTGACAGGCCAATTTTATTTGGAATACCCTCTATTCCAAATTTACATTGAGCTTGGGTTACCTTAGCTAAGTTGTTCAAAACTTAGGTAAACCACTATGCCTGCAAAATCTTCTTCAGTGCAGCTTTCTGGACATCGGTTTACAGGGATGATGAAACGCATTGGCTCGTTTTCAATTAAATCAATTTGTCTCGTTGGCGTTTTATTTGTCGCGTCTTGGCTATTTTCTCGGCTTGGGAAAGTGCATGGCAAGTCATTGCCCGAAAGCTACTTTTCTGATGGTTATCCAACCATTTTGACCTTGCTGGACTCAGAATTTTTCATGGGCTTCATTGCTTGTGTCACTCTCGCGATTGTCGTGTATGTGTTGTATCTGCTGTGGCAATTGCATGAAGTGGCGGTGCATAAAGCGAAAGAGATGTCTTCTGCCCATACGCAAATTGTTTTTGCTCTATCACTTTGTGGTCTATTCATCGACAAAGCATGGTGGGTGCTTGCCATTATTATCGCTTTCACCCGTTGGGATGTGGTGGCAAATAGTTTGTCGAGCATCATTCGTAATGGTCTGAATAAAATCAACAAGGCGCAGGAGTAAATCACGATGAAAGAGATCATGCTACCGTATATTTTGCTGTGTTGGGTTTTGGTGAAAACCGGTTTTGTTCAGTGGACGCTACGTAATGCGACAGTGATGATCGGGCTAGGCGGTTTTTTGGCTTTCATGCTGTTTACGGCGCATCGCTTTTGGTCTCCGGCTGACTTAACCGACAGTACAACTGTCAAAGCGCCACACGCGGTGCTAAGTCCATTAGTTGGTCAAGAAGTGGAACAAGTGCTTGTGACTCACAACCAACATGTGAAGCAAGGCGATCTGATTTACGTGCTCAAATCGGAGGATACCGATTCTCAAGTGCGTGGGTTACAAGCACAAAAATTAGCGGCTGAAGCTGAGATTGTCGCCCTAAAACATCAAATCGATAACGACAAGCGAACCTTAGCCCGCTTAGAAAAGTTGAATGACTTTGCTCAGGAGCAGCAACGTGATGACGCTCGCACGCGTATTGAGTCCAATAATGCCAAGGTGGCGGCTGTGTTTGCCCAGATCAAATCGATTGAAGCACAGATAGCGACAGCGGAATGGCAAAATGAACGACGTGAAATCCGCGCGCCATTTGATGGGCAGGTTTCCATTGCAAACATCGCGGAAGGAACGCGTGTGGGGAACATGCATCTGTACAACACATCGAAAAAGTTTGTTGAAATGCGCATTGCGGATCAAACCTATGCCAACATTCAGCCGGGACAATTTGCAGAGTTTTATGTGGATGCGTATCCGGGAGAGATCTTTCGTGGCCGGGTTCATAGCTTAACGGCTGGTACGGGGGAAGCACGTGTTTCCGTGGTCAATGGCAGCCAACATGTGCGTCAACATGTTGGGAATAATCAAGGGAGCCATGGGCGAACAGTGATCATCGAATTTGAAGAGCCTGAAGGGTACAACGTGCCGATAGGAGCCACAGGCTCTGGCTGGATTTCTGCCAGCAAACCACATGCAGCACTCGGCTTTATGGATATTATTGGCGCCGCGACGGTTCGATTGAAGGCCTATAAAGCGTATCTATCAGCACTGTAAGCATTGGGGTGGAAAGGCATTATTTAATAATATGCCTTTCCACCATTTCCTGTAGTAAAGCACTCAACCATAGGATCTTGCCGGACTGGCGGCGAGAGGCTTTGATGATAAGCGCGCTGTCCATATTCAGGGTTTGTTTAGCATCGTGGTTTAAATGCGGCTCATAACGCAAGGTAAAACAATCGTCCATCAACTGGTTCATGAGCTGATAGTTATCGACACAGATCGTCGCTTCAATGGAAGGATCGAGCTTTTTAAAGTGATCTTCGTGTTCGTTTAATCCCGCCACAATGTATTTAACGTATTCACCGCTTAAGTTGCCGTTAAAGTGACCGCTACCAGTGTGAAGCCGTTTTTGATAGAGCGTCTGTGGCTTATCACCCAAAATATGAACGCCCACATCCACTTCTTCATCAAGCAGCATCTGTTCACTACCGTGGTGCCATTGTCTGAGCTCAATGATGGCGTTGGACTGTTCTCGTATGGCGCGGATCAGCGGTTTACCCATTTCAATAAGGAAAGGTTCGACAATATGCAGCGTGATTTTTTCAACTTGCATCGGGTCAAACTTTTCTGGCTCAAGAGAAAGGGAGACCTGCTCTAGCGCACCGCGTAGCTTACTTTCAATGGCCATCGCATAGCTGGTGGGGACAAGCTGAGTTTGACTGCGAACAAACAGCGGATCGTTGAGATCATCACGCAGCTGTGCCAACGTTTTGGAAACGTACGACTGTGAACGTCCGAGTTTTTGCGCGGCCCGCTGAGTAGAACGGGTGTCCATCAAGCTAATAAAAACATGTAATGCGTTGAGATCTTTCATCTTATTCCTGAAGCATGATTGGGAAAGCTAAATTCCAAGGGTACGGAAAACTGGATACATACACGCCCCATAAGTATTAAGAGATACGCCGACACGCGTTGCTGAAATCTGAGCAACTGGATAGTCACGTTGGAAGAGCTTCCAACTGGCTTCTATGTTCATTTCCTTGATAATGGCATTGCTTAAATGGGGCGGACATTGGCCGCCGAAAATGACGCAGTCAGGATCCAACCAACCGATGGTCAGAACGATTAATGGTTTAAGATAATAGGCTGTCTCTTTTACCCAATCACTGACGATAGGATGTGAAGAATCTGGAATATCGGCCGGAGACTGGCAATCGATGCCTGATTGGTCAAGCGATTGCATCAGCTTTCTAACGGTTGGCCTCTTTTCATCGCCGATAATTGTGTAATAGGTGCCAATCTCACCGGCATTCAAGCGGCTGCCACGATAAAGCTGACCATTGACGATGGCACCTCCCCCAACCCCATGGCCGATTTCGATCAGTACCATATTTTTCACTTCTGGCCAGCAACCGGAGTAAAACTCACCCACAACGGCCGCATTACAGTCGTTGTCTATCCACACTGGCCAGTCGAAAAACTCACCAAACTTCTCTGTGAGAGGTTCGGCTCGCCAGTGTGCTAGTGGCTGGATGGTATGTATAGTTTTACCATCTCCATTGGCTGGACCGGGCATGGATACGCCAATCCCGAGAACCCGTGCTCGGTGCAGCTTGTGTTTATCAATCAAGCCTTGAATGAGTCCATGAATGCTCGTTAACACTTCCTCGATGGGGGAGGCTTCTTTGTAGGGGATGTTGACTTGCTCTAACACTTCACCACAAAAGTTAGACAACCCAATTTCAATGCGTTGGATTTGAAATGAAACGCCGAATGAGAATGCACCATAAGGGTTCAGCTCTAAAGGAATGATGGGTTGGCCTCGGCCAATCCGTTCTCTTTGTCCTTCCCGAATTAGGTTCATTGCCAATAGCTCTTTTGAAAGGCTGGTGACACTCCCACTTCTTAAACCTGTCAATTCAACTATTTTGGCTCTGGAGACAGAGCCATGCTGACGGCAGGTTGCCAAAAGCTTTTTTTGTCCGGGTGTAAGTTCTAGTTGAACGGGTTTGATTGGCTGTAACATGCACGTTTCCTTAGATGGGCTCCATTCCTGCCTTTTTGATCATGGCAACAAGCATATCAATATCATCATGGCTTAGCATGTCAATTAATCCTTTGCTGATCCAGTCAGTTATTTCACTTTCTACATCATAGCCATAATAGTCATTGAACCACTGCGCGGTATTAACGTCATCCCCCTTGTTAGGAAGAAACAAACGTGTTGTGAGTCCAGCTGATTTGTAACTTCTCAATACTTCCTCTGTTGTGAAGGGGTATTCCACGCAGACGCTGTCCGCATTGGACGTTTGCACAGCGCTCAACTGGTCAAGATAACGCGCTAAGGTCACGACTTGGATTGACTGCTCTGGCAGTAGCACTTTGACTTTATTGATCAGAGAGTGGTCAAACCCGAGCAAAATAGTGTGGTCTATCGCGCCCGGCTTACGCCTCATTATTTGGGTGTATGTCTCAGCAAATTCTTGGTGTCTACGTCGCTGTTTCGCTTCAACCACTAAACCAACACCATGTTGGATTGCCCAGTCGAGCACCTCTTCATAGGTCGGGATCTGAGTACCAGAAAATTCAGCAGAAAACCAACCGCCTAAATCAAGTTGTCGCAGCTGTTTTAGTGTCATTTGTTCAACATAACCTGTGCCGTTTGAAGTCCGGTCGACACTAGGATCATGTATCACCACGATGTGTTGATCGCTGGTCATTGCGATATCAATTTCGATACATCGCGCTCCCTTATTAAACGCGCCTTGAAAGGCAGGCATGGTATTTTCTGGATAAAACAGACAATCGCCTCGGTGAGGGTTGACGAGCACTTGCCCAGATTTTGCTACATTGAAATTAAAAGACATATCTTCTTAACCTACTTTATTTAAACTTTATAAAAAAGGATAACTTAGATTAGTCGTAATTGTGTTTTTGTGTCAACTGATAAAAGTTGAAATAAAAATAGATTTAAAAACAATTGGTTATATTTTCTCTGGTGATCAATGTATGATTTTTTAGTTTAAAATGTCATCAATTATTGATGTTGAAATAAACCGGAGGTATGTTTTTATAAAATAATGCTTTCAAGGAAAGGTTAATCAATGAATGTATTAGAGCTACGGTCAATCACAAAGAAATACGGTGACTTCTATGCATCAGAAGATGTCTCTTTTAGTGTGAAAAAAGGGGAGTTTGTCACCCTGCTTGGACCTAGTGGCTGTGGTAAAACCACACTACTCAAAATGATCGGGGGCTTTTATGAACCTAGTGAAGGTGACATTTTCATTAGTGGGAACAATGTGACTAAAGTCCCGCCAGAGCACAGAGAGACGGCGATGTGTTTTCAGTCTTACGCACTGTTTCCTCATTTGAGTGTGTCTCACAACATTTGCTTTGGCCTTGAGCAACAAAAGATGGATAAAAGAGAACAGCAGCAACGGCTGATAGAAATTCTCCATCAAGTGGGTTTGAAAGAACATAAAGATAAGCTGCCCGCTCAGCTGTCGGGTGGGCAGCAACAACGCGTTGCGTTAGCACGTGCCATGGTGACACGTCCTGAAATCATTCTTTTCGATGAGCCACTCTCTAACTTGGATGCAAAAATGCGTGAAGGCGTTCGCTTTGAAATAAAAGAACTACAGCGACGCCACAATTTGACCTCGATTTACGTAACCCACGATCAAGCAGAAGCATTGGCAATGAGTGACCGGATCATTGTGCTTAATCAGGGCAAAATTGAGCAAGTAGGTACACCTGAAGACATTTATTTTCGTCCAACGAGCCGCTTTGTTGCTGACTTTATTGGGGCGGCTAACCTGCATACCGCATTTGTCGAGCCCGCATCGGAAGCGGATTCTTATGTCGTGACCTGTGATATGGGAGAGTTTTCGATACGTTCGGATACCAAACCAAGAGGGAACAACATTCATATTTGCTGGCGTCCTGAGGATGTCACAGTCTGTGCTAAAGATGCGCCAAACAGTTTTGCGATGAAGGTGTGCTCGGTTGCGTTTCAAGGTGATTCTTTAAATGTCTTCGGCTGGGTAGGGGCGCTGAATGAGCACAAGATTAGAGTGCAATTAGCGGGCAGACTTTCAGTAAAAGAAGGGGACATACTGCATATTCAATTACCTGAATACGGTATTCGTTTCTTGGAAGAGGTCACCGTATGAATTTAAAACCGTACTTACTGATCATCCCCGGGGTGGGGACCATTGTTGTGTTGATGGGCAGTGCATTGTATGTCGTTGTAGCACAGAGTTTTGGCTTGTTTCAGATGTCGGGTGAATCAGAATTTACCCTGCGCCATTGGACGACGACATTGAGTGACCCCATTTTATGGCGCTCAGTCGGCTATTCCCTGCGCACTTCGATTCTTGGGACCTTAGGGGCGGTGACCTTTGCTTATCCCATTGCACTGTGGTTACAAAAAGATATCCCAGCAAAGCCTGCCGTGATCGGGATGTTGCGTGCGCCGATGTTTGTCCCGGGACTGGTTGCTGCGTTTTTGCTGATGAACGTGATTGCTTATCACGGCATTTTTAACGAGTTGCTCATCCTATTAGGCATTATCGACAAACCGATGCGTTTAACCAATGATGAATTTGGTTGGAGCATCATTGTTCTGCAAATATGGAAGAACTTACCTTTTGCTCTGATTCTGATCACAGGTTCCATTGCTAGTATTCGTACTGATCTCATGGATGCTGCGCTTGATTTGGGTGCGACGCGTTGGTCTCGCTTTCGTAGCGTAGTGTTCCCTTTGACGATTCCGGCATTACAAGCCACGTCTATTTTGGTGTTTATTGGAGCACTGGGAGATTTCTCATTCGCGGCCGTTGCCGGCTCTCGCAGCAGCTATTCCTTGTCTATGTTGATGAATATTACAGCCCTTCAGTATTACGAGTGGGAAAGCTCCGCGGTGATCGCTATGGTCATCATGCTGTTGGCTGCGTTTTCTGCGGTTGTGCTTACAGCAATCACCAAACCTTTTGCAACTCGCAAGAAGCCGATCGTTGAGTGGGAGAAAGAGTCATGAAGTATTTGATGTCAAAACCGCGCTCTAATGCCCGTTTGGTCATGATGATCTCCATTGCTTTTTTTGTCATCGTGAACGTTATTTGGCTAGGTATTCCTTTTGCAATGGCTATTCTGTGGTCAGTGGTGGACCCAGACCATCCTTGGAGCTATCCCGATATTTTCCCCCAAGTGCTCTCTCTTGGCCGCTGGGTGGAGGTATGGACAACTACATCATTGCCTGAGGCATTGAAAAATAGCTATACCCTAGCTCCTGCCGTGGCATTGCTGACGGTGACATTAGCACTACCAACCGCTTATGCGTTTGGCCGAATGGAATTTCGCGGCAAGAAGATTGCTGAAATGGTCTCCCTGTTACCTATGGTGATGCCATCCATGATTTTGGCGGTGTTCTTTAGTTCAATGTTACTTGAGCTAGGACTGACCAATCCATATTTCAATATCGTTATTGCTCATACCGTATTGGCACTGCCGTATGCGATTCGAATTTTATCCGCTGGTTTTAATGCAATTCCTCAAGATCTCATTGATGCCTGTGCTGATATGGGGGCTGGTAAATGGGGAACATTTAAGCACGCTTTTTTACCCATGCTTAAACCCAGCCTACTTGCTTCAACCATTTTCTGTCTGGTGATCAGTATTGAAGAGTTCAATATGGCTTTCGTACTGGGAGCACCTGACTTTATTACCGTTCCGACGATTTTGTATTCGTTTTTAGGCTATTCCTTTATTCGGCCAGACGCCGCTGTTGTGTCGCTGATCTTAGTGATTCCTAATGTGTTACTGATGCTGGTGATCGAACGGTTGCTGAAAGGAAACTATCTATCTCAATCAACTGGGAAGGCATAGTTAAAAGGAGATATACAATGAAGAAAGTCACCCTAATGTCGCTGCTTGCTGCATCGATATCGTTACCTGCAGTCGCCTATGATGTCACTCAAATGAGCTGGGAACAGATAGAAGCACAAGCAAAAAAAGAAGGGGCAATCACTTTTTCTGTGTGGTATTTACAGCCCGCTTGGCGCCAGTTTATTAAGGGGTTTGAACAAGATACAGGGATAAAAGTAAGAATCCCAGAAGGGACGCTAGATGCCAATCGAAATAAACTGGTTGCCGAATCACGTCGCGAGCAGGGTTCAATGGATGTCGTGGCTCTTGGCGCACCAACATTACGTACGTTCGATGCCAGCAAAATATTGATGAAACTGGACCCGTTACCAGAGTTTGGTCAGCTCACCATGAAATCAGAAGGTGTGAATAGCCAAGGGTATGGCGTTACATTTTGGGGTAATCAAACGGGGATTGCCTATGATTCTGCACGTATTACTTTTGCCGATTTACCTCAAACATTTGGGGACCTTGAGAACTATATTCGAACAAACCCGGGAAATTTTGGTGTGAATGATCCAAATGGCGGTGGTTCAGGAGGTCGATTTATCGAAGCCATGATTCGCCAAATTAACGGAGATGAAGATATTGGGGATCAGGCCGATCAAACTGTTGTTAAGTCGTGGTCTAAAACTTGGGCTTGGTTTCAAGCGAACAAAAAGAACGTGCTTATTACGGCTTCCAATGCAGATAGCCTAACTCGGATAAATGATGGTGAAATCATCTTAGCTCCAGCTTGGGAAGATCATTTGGCAGGTCTCCAAGAGCGAGGGGCAATCACCAAGCGAATTAAGTTCTACATACCCAAATTTGGTATGTCGGGCGGTGGGAACTTTGTTTCAATTGCAAACAACAGCAAAAACAAAGCGGCATCATTGGTCTTTGTTAACTGGCTAACATCGGCGAAAACTCAAGGAGAGTTAAACGCAACATTTGGTACGGCTCCTCAGCATCCTGACGCTGACGCGTCAAACTCTCTCGTGCCAAAGGAAATGCGTAACAATGCGACAGAACCATTCAGTGCGAGCTATTCCGCAGAGTTGAAGAAACAGTTCACCCGTAATGTGTTAATGCAGTAAGTCGAAGCACTCTCCTTATTCTTTGTGTTCTTACCAAAGGATAAGGAGAGCAAAAAGAAAGAGGCGAACCATGAAATTTCACCCGGCAGAGCACCCGCATCGCCGCTATAACCCGTTAACAGGGCAGTGGGTTTTGGTGTCACCGCATCGCGCTAAACGGCCGTGGAGTGGGGCGGATGAACAGCCAAGTATCAACTCATTGCCTGCTTATGATGAGTCATGTTTTCTCTGCCCAGGGAATACGCGCACTTCTGGTGATCTAAATCCCAGTTACCAAGGAAGCTTCGTTTTTGACAACGATTTTTCGGCATTAAAACAAGAAGCGCCAGAGGTCGTTAACTCGGTGAATCCGTTGTTTCAAACAGAGGTAGTTCGTGGTGTCAGTCGAGTCATCTGTTTCTCTCCCGATCACAGTAGAACTTTACCAGAGCTGCCCATAAAGAGCATTCGCAATGTTATTGATACGTGGGACGAGCAAATTGAATCACTCGGCAAGCAGTATGTTTGGGTTCAAGTGTTTGAGAACAAAGGGGAAGCCATGGGTTGTTCGCAGCCTCATCCTCATGGACAAATCTGGGCCAGCAGCTTTTTACCCAACGAGATTGAGCGGAAAGATCATCATTTAAAAGCGTATTACCACAAATATGGCCGCAACCTATTGCTGGAATATGTTGCAGCGGAACAAAAAGAAAGAGATCGCATTGTTGTCGAGACAGAACATTGGTTGGCTGTGGTTCCCTATTGGGCAGCATGGCCATTTGAAACCATGTTATTACCCAAAGCGCACATTCGCCGCATGAGTGAGTTAAACAATAGCCAGCGGGATGATTTAGCGCTGGCCATTAAACGGCTTACCACCCGCTACGATAATTTGTTTCAGTGTTCATTCCCGTACTCTATGGGCTGGCATTATGCGCCGTTCTTTAATCCAAAAACCGAGATCAACCATTGGCAACTGCATGCGCTGTTTTACCCACCACTATTACGTAGCGCCACGGTGCGTAAGTTTATGGTGGGATATGAGTTGCTGGCAGAAAGCCAGCGAGATTTAACGGCGGAGCAAGCAGCTCAGCGCCTGAGTCGCATGAGTGACGTTCACTACCGCGACTGTTAACAGTCATATATTGAAAGAGAAATAAGGTAATTTTTATGTCTAAAGCCATCACCCTCTCAGCAATCACGCTGGGGCTCACTGCTGCATTTTCTTCATTTGCGAACGAACCGCTTATCGACAAAGCAGTCTCTACCGAGAACATTCGCGTGAGTTCGTACAACATTATGGCATCTAGAATGGGGGACACCGATGTGATTGCTGAAGCGGTTAAGTCACTTAACGCCGACATCATTGGCTTGCAAGAAGTCGACAACAAAACGGGCCGTTCGGGTAAGAATTTTAGTGCAGCAGGTCATTCCCCAATCAACCAAGCTGAGTATATTGCTAAGCAGCTTGGAATGAATTACTACTTCTGTAAGGCGATTGATCATGATGGTGGTGAGTACGGGACTGCCGTTCTATCTAAGCACCCTATAAAGTTCGTTAAGCGAATGGAGTTGCCTAATATCGAAGGCGCTGAGCAGCGCTCTGCGTGTGCGGTAGAAGTTGATGTGCCTAATTATCCAGCGCCAGTGATGGCAGTCACTACGCATCTAGATCATACGACGCAGCCATTACGTGAAGAGCAGGTACGCACCCTGCAAGCTAAGTTCTCTTCTTGGAATTTTAAGCATGCGCTCCCTATTATCATCGGTGATTTAAATCTTCCGCCACAATCAACAGAGTACAAGGAACTTACCGCGTGGTTTAATGAAACGGATAAAGCACTCACGTTGACGGCTCCTGCTTGGAATCCTGACAGAAAGATTGATTACATTTTGACATCAAATGCACAAGAGTGGGATATCAAAAAAGTGGAAATTCCTAAGCCGATGGATAAAGTAGCGTCCGTTCCTTTTGCTGAACTTACCGATCACCTTCCACTAACCGTTGAAATGCAACTTGTGCGTCAATAGGGTTTTAGAACAATAAAAGTCAAAGGGAGATAGGGCCTCTTGCGATGCGAGTTTGCTCCTTCTCCCTTATGCTTATGATTCAACGTTTAACGTGCATGTGTAAAAAATGTTAAACACCATGCTACGTGTCAATAAGTCCCCCTTTCTCGACAATTTTCTCAATAATCGCCATCTTAAGACCGCTTTTTCTGACGGAGAAAGTGAGTTGGAACGATAAAAGGATGAATGAGAAATGGATAACGAACATAGCTTGCGAGAAAACCTGTTGGCGCTGACACTTGGCAGTGCGTTGGTATCACTCGGAGTCATCTTCTTCAATCAAATTGGCTTGCTCACTGGCGGTACTGCTGGGCTGGCAATTTTTCTAACCAAGGTAAGTGATTTCAGCTTCGGTCAGATCTTCTTTTTACTTAATTTGCCTTTTTACTGGCTTTCATTCACTCGTATGGGCTGGCGTTTTACAGTGAATACCTTTATCGCTGTGAGTTTAGTGTCGTTTGCGGTGGACTACCTCCATCATGTTATTCAAATTGCCAGCATTGCTCCGTTATATGCAGCCATTGTGGGTGGTGGCTTGATTGGCATTGGTATGTTGGTTATTTTTAGGCACAAGATGAGTCTTGGCGGCTTTAATATTTTAGCTTTATACCTCCAAGAGCGTTTTGGTATCCGAGCGGGTAAAGCACAAATGGCGTTAGACTGTACTATTGTTGTATTGTCGCTGTTCATTGTTGATATTTCGATCATTTTACTTTCAGTACTCGGTGCTGTAGCGACAAATCTAATTTTAGCGATGAACCATAAGCCGGGTCGTTATCAGCCGAAAGGACAAATTAAAGCGGCTTAAGTGATAGACAAAAGGAGTGTCTAATGAAAACCTTTATTACCAGTTTATGTTTAATGGGGCTGGTATTTACCTCAGCAGTGAAGGCGGAAAAGTTTGTTGCGCCAAGTCAGTTTTATACCGCTTTTGAGGCTGCATATAGCAATAACTATCAAGATACGGCGCATGCCCTTATTCAACAATACCCTTCTATGGCGCAATTCTTTGTCGATAACCAACAAAAGCTCAACCTTGATGACAAGAAAATTGGTTATCTGAAAGCTGCTTTGAAGCAAGACTATCGCCGTCAATCCGATAAGTTGATCGCTCAGCGTTTGGTTGGGCACTGGCAAAGTGCGGATAAAAACATTTTAGTGCGTTATAAAAGCGACCAAACAGGGTTTGTTTTGTACCGAGCTCAAGAGATGCGAATCGAGTTTCAATGGGACGTTTCTGATGGTGTGATTGAATTCAGTTTTGGCTCAGACATCAGCCTCGACAGAGTGATTCATATTGATGAGAACCACTACCTCTATCTTGGTGGAGAGTCAGGAAAAATGAATTACTTGTATCGGATGTAACCTTGCTTCCACAACGACTGCTTTAACAAAAAGGCTCTGTTCAACAGGGCCTTTTTTTATCCGTGAATCTTTCTTTATTCATAGCATCGCTACTCGGTGGGTGAAAGTGCAGCCAGTAACATCATTAGGTATTGATCACTGTAATATGTTGGTTGAGACATGTCATAAATACCTACTTTTGGTTTATTTAACCAGATTGATTCTATAAAACCTATAGGATTCATCTTATCTTATTGATTTTAAATAAAAATTATTTTGGCATTGAGATTGCTTTGCTAATGTGAACGAGATGTGTTCCTATTTAGACATAGATCGTCACAAAAATGATGCGAAGAACAGTGGCAATATCAGCTTGTTTAATCGTGATTTATCAGGTTTTCTGATGAATCAGATTCGCTTGTGGAAATTCAAATCATAGGAAGGAAAATCGTGTATTTCTGGAAAATCAAAGAACTTAAAAGCGATTTAGTGAAAGGCCCGCTCTCTGAGCGTGAAAATATGAAGTATTTGATCGCAACCAGTTTGGTATGGACGCTGGCCGTGACGATTTCTTACGAGTCGAACCATTATGACCTGATCTATGGAGCATGCAGCGCAGCGATGGCAGTGATTGCGATTGTATGTGCGTTTAAAGTGAGTAAAGGACATAACTTTCTTAGCTCATTTCTTGCCGTGAGCTGGGTGATGTCTGTTCGATTCTTTGTTGTGCTCATGTCGTTGATGATCGTACTGGTTTTTGCATTACCTGAGTGGGGAGATGAATCTGAATTATGGGATACCTTGCTATTTCTAGCGTTTGATGCGGTGTTCTTCTGGCGGATTGTTCACCATATAAAAGCGGTCTCCGACCAAACGCTCCAGTCATCAGGTTCTGTTTTAGATAATTAATTTTTCACTTTTTGTGGAGCGACTGCCTGCTCCACTTTTTTTACTTATAAGGACATTCCATGTTCAGAAAATCGTTACGTTGGCTACTTCCTATTGGTATTTTAGCAGCGGGTTATGCAGGTTATGCTGTGATTGCCTCAACAGCTCCAGATGATGACTTACAACCCACTCAAGAAGAGCTGCTTACTGTTTCCGTTTCCCCTGCATTGTCTCAAGATCACCATGTGGTGATCACCAGTCATGGCGAACTTGCTCCATTAGAAGTGACGCAACTGTCGGCACAGGTTTCTGGTGAAGTTGTCAGCTGGCACCCCAATTTTGTTGCTGGTGGCATTGTAAAGCGAGGGGAAGTGCTCTTTACCATTGAAGATGATAACTATCAGGCCGCTGTGTTACAGGCAGAAGCGGGCTTGGCGGCAGCAAAAGCGGCGTTAATTGAAGAACAAGCCAAAGCCGAAGTGGCTAAGCGTCAAGCGAAAAAGCTACCGGCAAAGCAGGTGACGGATCTGTATTTGCGCAAACCTCAGTTGTTAAGTGCGCAGGCGCAGCTTAAATCAGCACAAGCGGAGCTAAAACGCGCAAGTCGGGATCTTGAAAACTGTAAAGTGATTGCGCCCTATGATGCTCTTGTTGTCGAACGTGGGATCGGCGTGGGGCAATATGTCTCAGCAGGTGCGAATGTAGCCACCTTGAATAATGTGGAAGCGGGTGAAATTCATATTCCTATTGCAGGTTTTGATCGCCGTTTTCTACCCAAAGACTACGTGGGTACCTCGGCTGAGGTGCTGCAACACGGTATTGAAAATGTCCAGCTCAATGGTGTGATTGTTCGTGATGCTGGTGTTATTGATAGCGCTACCCGCATGATCAATATGGTGGTGCGGGTTGAAGACCCTTATGCCATCGACAGCGATAAACCGCAGATGAAGTTTGGTGCTTATGTTCAAGTTAAGTTCATCGGCAAGGAGCTAAAGCATGTCTTTCGCTTGCCTCAGGAGTTGGTGAACAATCAACAAGTATGGGTGGTAGACGAACAAGATAATTTGCAACCACGAGCGGTGAATGTGTTGCGTGCTGAAAAAGAATTCATGTTGATCAATCAAGGTTTAAAAGACAGTGATCGTATCGTGACGACGGTACCGGAATTTCCACAAAAAGGAATGGCCGTCAAAGTGGCGAATGCGGGCGATAGTAACGACGTAGCAATGCAATAAGGGCTTATCATGGAAAATAAACCTAATGGCATAATTGCGTATTTTGCCAACAATTCGGTGGCGGCAAACTTGATGATGGCATTTATCCTCATCATGGGAGCGGTGAGCTTTTTCCTGATCCAGCGCCAAATGTTCCCTAACTTAGAAGTGAATTACGTCAACATCAGTGCGGAGTATCCGGGTGCCTCTCCTCAAGAAGTTGAGGAAAGCATTTTGATTCGATTAGAAGAGTCGTTAAAAGACGTTACTGGGATCAAAAAATCCGTATCCACAGCATCTCGTGGCTCTGCTCATATTGAGTTGGAAATTGATGTGGACGCTGACATTAATGATGTCTTGGATAAGGTAAAGCAGAAAGTGGATAGCACTTCTGGCTTTCCTGCTTCAATGGAGCCGATTCAGGTCTATCAGTATGAATACCGTCAGGATGTGATTGAAATGGCGTTGGTTGGCGACCGTTCTTTGTATGAGCTCAAACCCATCGCCAAACAGATAGAAGATGAGCTGTTGCAATTACAACATGTTGCGCTGGTGGATTCCGGTTCTCCTGAGTACGAAATTGCCATCGAAGTCGAGCCACAGATACTGCAAAAATACGACTTAACGCTTTCTGATATCTCCCGTGCCATCCAGCGTTATTCTGCCAATTATTCCGCAGGGGAAGTGCGGACTAGTGCGGGCATGATCTCGGTTAGGATTGAAAATCAGTACTACAGCGGTGAAGAGTTTCGTTCGATTCCTGTCAAGATCGGGCGTAATGGAGGCAAGGTCCTTCTGCAAGATATTGCGACGATAAAAGATGGCTTTACGGAAGATGATCGTTATTTCAAATATAACGGTCAAAACGCCATTTATCTTTCCGTGAAAGCTACTAAAGATCAAAACATGGTGACGGTCGCGGAATCCGTTAAAGCTTATATCGAGCATAAGAACCAAACATTGCCCGCAGATCTCAAGTTGAATACCTTGGTAGACATGACCTATTACCTCAACGCTCGTTTGGACATGATGTTGAAAAATCTGCTCCAAGGTGCGGTGTTGGTCGCCATTATGCTCAGCATCTTCTTGCGCTTTAAACTCGCAATGTGGGTCATGATTGGTTTACCAGTGTGTTTCCTTGGTGCTGTGATGCTGATGCCTGTGATTGGTGTGAGTATTAATATCGTCTCCCTGTTTGCCTTTATTATGGTGCTGGGGATCGTGGTGGATGACGCCATTGTGATTGGCGAAAGTGCTTACTCTGAAATCGAGAAAAATGGTGGCGGAGTAGATAATGTGGTGCGTGGGGTACAAAGGGTTGCAACACCTGCTACATTTGGTGTGTTGACCACCATCGCGGTATTTGCACCGTTTCTGATGTCGAAGGGGATCGAACGAGCGTTTTTCTTTGGTATTGCGTCTATCGTGATCCTCTGTTTGGTGTTCAGCTTGATTGAATCCAAACTCATATTGCCGTCACACTTGGCGCACAGTAAATTCAAACCAATCAAAAAAGGCAGTTGGCGAGACCGATTTAACCAACGATTTTTTGCTATGGTGAATGGGCCATACAAGCGCTTTGTGACTCTGTGTACGCATTGGCGCTGGAGCGTTTTTGCCAGCTTTGTGGCTTTATTTGCCATCAGTATTGCACTCGTGATGGCGAACCATGTTCGTATTGTGCCATCACCTAAAGTGCCGCACGACTTCCCGAGTATCGACATTGAAATGAACAACAATGTCTCCAGTGAACAGACAATTGCGGCCTTAAAAGCGATTGAAGCGGTGATTAAACAAGTTGAGCAAGAAACAGTTGAACACTACGGTACGGGGATGGTGAAAGACACCTTAGCCTTTAACAAAGGTCGTTCTTCTGCCACTTTGCTTGTTCCTTTGGTGGATGAAGAGCTACGACCATTTAACACCTTTGAACTGGCTCGGCGCTGGCGTGAGCACTTGCCTGTGATTGCTGGTGTGAAAACCATGACCATTCAGGATGATGTGAATGGTGGCGGAGGCGGAGATGAATTTGGTTTCCTTCTCTTTGGTTCGGATATCGATACCCTCAATGCCGCTGGAAGAGACTTGATTGACAAGCTTCAGCAAACCGAAGGATTGTTTGATATCTCCTCATCTATTGATTCAGGGAGTCAGGAAGTTCTGCTGTCACTTGCTCCTGTTGCCTATGATCTCGGGCTCGATCTGCAAGACATTGCGTTGCAGGTCGGCGGCAGTTTCTATGGTGGGGAAGCGCAGCGTCTTCTTCGTGATGGTGAAGAAGTTAAAGTAATGGTGCGCTATCCCAAGTTAACGCGTGAAGCCTTTGCTTCTTTGCGTTATGCCATAATTACCACACCAACTGGTGAGAAAGTGATGCTGGGTGATGTAGTCGAGATAGAGCAAAAGCCGGGTGTGAGTAATATACGCCGCGAAGGGGGCTATCAGTCTGTTTATGTTTATGGCTCGATTGATGAGGAGCGTGTTGAACCAAACGCAATCGTTGAGCAAGTTCATGAGACTATTATGCCAGAGGTACTGCAGCAATATCCTGATGTGCGTTCAGAGCTGGGCGGCAGCATTGAAGAGCAGCAAGCACAACAAAATGAGCAAAAAGTCTTCTTTATTGCTGGCATGATCATCGTCTACATGTTGCTGGCTGTGCCGCTTAAAAGTTACACCCAACCGTTGATCATTATGTCGGTCATCCCATTTAGCTTAACTGGGGCAATTTGGGGCCATTATTGGTTTGGATTGGATCTCAGCATGATGTCGACCTTTGGTTTGATTGCAGCGGCTGGGGTGGTGGTCAATGACTCATTAGTCATGACTGACTACGTTAACAAAGTCAGAGCGCAGGGTGTAGACATTAAGCAAGCTGTGATTGAAGCGGGATGCGCGCGCTTTCGGGCCATCACACTGACATCCATCACCACCTTTGTCGGGGTGTTGCCAATTATGTTTGAAACCAGCTTACAGGCAAGTTTTGTGATCCCGATGGCAGTCGCACTTGGGTTTGCGGTGTTGTTTGCCACGTTACTGACGCTGATCCTTGTTCCATGTCTTTATTTGATGCTTCAAGACATTCGTAATGGAGTTTCCAAAGTAAAAGGGTTGTTTAAAAGGCGTAAGCTCCAAACCAACTAACTGAACGTATTGATACTAAAGCGCGGCATAATGCCGCGTTTTTTATTACTTATCGAAAAAACAGATAGAAAAAACCCGAGCATGGGGAGCTCGGGCAAAAAAGGGCAACAATTTGAAATTATTTTTTGGAGAGTGCCAGTTAAATTTCCTTATCCAAACTGTTGTAAAGCATTCGCGGTCTTATGAAGAACTTTACAATAGTGTAACTGACGAGTTTCAAAGTAACACGTTTGTTGCGTGTCGGTAATTTCAAATATGGAAAACATAGATTTCAAAAATGATATCCATAAAGGAAACGTTGTGATTTAAGTCGACGGCTCAATCATGGCTGTTTATAGAACGTGACTTCGCCTTTTCCCTCGTATTTTATTTTCTCTCGCCGCTAAGCATTGAATATTGAACCATACTTAAGTTTATATTTAATGCCGAGAGGGACAGGAATTGCGCTGGTTACTATGGACAATGATTGGCTTACCCATGATTGCATGGGGGACTTTCCATCTTTATCACGAGATTTGGTGGGTAGAGAATATTGTCTCAGCACCTAGCCTCTTTTTGGTTTACTACACCGTAATTGCTTTGATCTGTTTGATGGTGCGGTTTTGGGTGCATTTGATTGTATGTGTCGTGGTGGTGTTGGTCTATCTGGCGATGACGCCAAAGTCGGAGCAGTCAATTTGGGTAAACTGCAATACGCCCATGACGGTGGTGCAATACAACCTTTACTACGGCAATCAAGATGTAAATGCCTTTATTAATTACTTGATCCAAAACCAGATTGATTTAGTGGTGCTGCAAGAAGTTGCGCCGGAAGAAGGGGTTAAGTTCTTCACTTTGGATGATTTGTACCCTTATCGTTATGGTGGTCAAGAAGGTGTGGGATACCCGTCTAGCCAGATGATCTTAAGCCGCAAACCATTGACTCAAATGTCGGTGTTTTACACGCCTGATGGACACAACATCATTAGTGGCGTTTGGCATCCAACTCCGCAAAAACAATTACCTTTTATGACAGCCCACCCACCGTCACCAAGGACGGAGGAGCTTTGGCATCGGCGAAACGCGGTGATTCGAACCATTCAAACCATGGTGGAGTTTAACCCGTCAGATGAAATGCTGATTGTTGGTGATTTTAACCTTTCCGCGACCAGCTTACGGTTTGCGACACTATTTCCAGAATTTGAAACCGCCCCTGTCGCGAGTTGGCCAAACTGGAGTCACCTATTCGACACCCCCGCATTTACCATGCTCAGTATTGATCATTTGTGGTTGAAATCATTGGAGTCGAGTCGACGGATCTGCAACCGAACCTCGAAAACGAGCATGCGGGGTTCCGACCATAAAATGGTCGTCACTCAAATTGGATACTGAAATAAAGAAAAAAGCCGAAGGTAGCATTCCTTCGGCTCTAAATTTGCTACTTCGCTAACCCACCTTGGGTCAACTGCGCTGGATCAAGCAGGCGCTCTAACGTGGCTCGGTCGAGATCCGTTTCTTTTTCCGCCACATCAATGATAGCGCGACCTTCTTTGTATGCTTTTTTGGCAATAGATGCGGCTTTCAGGTAGCCAATCACTGGGTTGAGGGCAGTAACCAAGATAGGGTTGCGAGCAAGTGCTTGCTGCAAGTTATCTTCACGTACCGTGAAAGTAGCTAGCGCTTTATCAGCAAGAGCCAGAGCGCTATTGGTCAATAGCTCGATGCTTTCCAAAATGTTGTGTGCAATCACGGGCAACATGACGTTGAGTTGGAAGTTACCAGACTGACCTGCAATTGTAATGGTGGTGTCGTTGCCAATAACTTGAGCAGAGGCCATGGCCGCCGCTTCAGGGATCACTGGGTTAACCTTACCCGGCATGATCGATGATCCAGGTTGTAAACCTTGCAGCTCGATTTCGCCCAATCCCGCTAGAGGGCCTGAGTTCATCCAGCGCAAATCATTGGCAATTTTCATGATAGCAACGGCGGCCGTTTTCAATTGTCCTGATAAAGATACAATTGCGTCTTGGCTGCTGAGATTAAAGAAGAAATTGTCACTGGCCGTAAAGGTGACTTTGGTTTCTTGGCTCAGGTTGTGAGCAAATGCTTCTGCAAAACGAGGATCTGCATTAATGCCAGTTCCCACCGCTGTGCCACCTTGAGCTAAGGCTTTTACTGATTTCAAACTCTGATCAATGCCTAGGAGTGCATGTTCAACTTGGTGTTTCCAACCGCCTAGCTCTTGTGCAAAGGTCACTGGCATGGCATCCATTAAATGAGTTCGGCCAGTTTTTACCACATTTGACAGCTCTGCTTGCTTGTGTTCAAGGGCGGTAATTAAGTGATGCAGTGCTGGAAGTAAGCGTTTTTCGATGCTGATTGCCGAAGCAACTTGGATGGCTGTTGGTACCACGTCATTGCTGCTTTGGCCCATATTAACGTGATCATTTGGGTTGACGTCACCGCCTAATTTTTCAGATGCCAACGTTGCAATCACTTCATTGGCATTCATATTAGAACTGGTACCAGATCCAGTTTGAAAAACGTCAATTGGGAAGTGAGATAAATACTCTCCCTCGATAATGTGCTGCGCGGCATCCGCGATAGCACTCGCAATGTCACCTTCAAGCAATCCAAGTTGTGCATTCGTAAGAGCTGCTGTTTGTTTAATGTAAGCCAAAGCCTGGATAAAGGGGACTGGCATAACATGTTGGCTGAACTGAAAATTGTCGACTGCACGTTGAGTTTGAGCTTGATACAGGGCATCTGATGGGACTTTTACATCCCCCATGCTGTCGGTTTCAATTCGAAATGTTTGAGTCATGAGGTTTCCTTTTGTTAGTCATGGGGCGCTTGGATACGCTGTAATTGTTGTTGTAATGATAGGTAGTGAATATCGCTATCCTCTAAATGATAGTAATGACGCTTTAAGCCGAGTAGGGGTATATGAATCGAATCTAAGCAGACACGTCGAAACGTCCGGCTTCGTTGGGAATCTTGAATCGCATCTAAAAGGTGGAAGTAAACTTGGCGCAGGTGCAATTCAAACAGCAATGGATTCTCCCCTTCACTGCCGTGTTCATAATACGAAGTGAGCACACAACCCCAATGGATATAGTCATAGATGATATCTGGCTCAAACCCTTCCCCAGAATTCACCTTCAGAAAGCGATCTTGAGCCTTAAAGAATGTGCAGTAGATGGTTTCTTGATTGTACATGCTGACTTATTCTTGCTTGTAATGATAATTATTATCAATTAACTGCAAGTAGAATTCAACAGGTATGAAGATCTATTATATCAAGTATTCATTTGCCACTATACGCAGTTTCTGATGACTAGAGATCCACGAGTAACCGCTTTTTTAATAACTCAATGAATGAACGAACCTTAAGCGGAATGTAGCGGTTTTGTGGGTACACCACGCTAAAAGGGATGTTGTCGGCCTGATACTCGCTTAGTACTTGGATTAAGGTTCCTTGTTTTAAATGCTCTTTGACCATCCATATGGGGAGTGGCGTGATGCCTACTCCCTCCAATGCGGATTGCATATTACATAATCCACTATTACTGCTGACTGAACCTGAGACAGAAACGGTTTGAACCTCTCCATCCTTTTGAAAGCTCCAGACATTATGCTTTTTAAACAGAGAGTATACGATGCAGTTATGGTGAGTAAGTTGCTTTGGCGTCTTCGGTATGCCTTGTCTTTCTAGGTATTGTGGGGAAGCCACCATGAGCATCGGATTATCGAACAGCTTCTGGGCGATAAGTGAAGAATCTTCTAATCGGCTTGCTCGAATGGCAAGATCGATCCCCTCGCTAACCAAATCGATATGCTTATCAACGTAATTCACCTCGACTTTAATGTCTGGGTACTGCTCGGTAAATTCTTTTATTATGGGTGTTAATAAGAAGTAACCTAAGGGGACAGGTGCTGTGATGCGCAGTATGCCTTTCGGAGTAGAAAGCTCCATTCGTGCATTTGCTTCAGCTTCATCGAGTTCAGATAGAATAAACAGGCATTTTTCATAATAACTCTCTCCAATTTGAGTTAATGAACTTTCTCTACTGCTTCGGGTTAAGAGTTTTACCCCCAGTTTGTCTTCAAGTGCTGCTACTTTTTTACTGATGGTTGCTTGGGTCGTTTGTTGCTCTCGTGCCACAGCAGAAAAGCTTTTGGTTTGTACGACTCTAACAAATGCGCGCATTGCTGCTATTTGATCCATTGCCTCTCCTGTAAATACTAAGTGAACTTATCGTTCTATTTCTAATGCCTCGACTTAGCATTTAATGAAAATTCATTATTTATGGGTAATATTTAAGTTTAGGTTTGTCGGTGTTATTATTTTAATTAATGATGAAATAAGAGAACGTTATTTTGTTATTTATAATATTGATTTTATTGCCGATATAATCAAATAGCAATAAAAGGTGCTCGTAATGTAATTTAATGAATTCTAATTTTATTAAATTGAATATTTATTTGGTAATATTCAATGGATTGTGTTGCATATATTCTAATCTGGAATAGTAACTATGCAAAATGATCGTCTTATCATCACTATTATTTATATATAAGGTGTTCAAGCAAATTTTGTTTAAAAATAACGTATTAAACATAGTTGATGATGAACTCTATATGAATTGTTATCGATTGTTTTATAAGGTTTTCTTGAATGAAATTTATTGTGATAACAATAAATATAAGGAGTGGTTTAAGTATGAAAGTAAACAAGTTTATATCAACGAGTGTAATTTCAATTGTGAGCATTATCACTGTTGGTGCATCTTTCGCTCAAGAACCGGTATGGGATGGTAATAAAGTGGTTCTTCAATCAGAGAAATTAGCGGATGGTGTATTCGCTTATTACCCTGAAAATGCGAAAGAGTTTGAAAAGGAAGGTAAAGCTGTTGCGACAAGTGGTGGTTTTATTATCGGTGATAAAGGCGTATTAATGATCGACACCATGTTAAATAAGCGTCTTTATCAACAAGCAGAATCACTCATTAAAAAACAAACCACATTACCCATTTCGTTTGCGGTAAATACCAGTTTCCATGGTGACCATTCATATGGAAATATGTACTTGCCTAGCCAAACTCAAATTATTCAACATATTAATACCAAAAACTATATCGATGAACATTTTGAAAAAGATGCTCAATTTATGATTGCTAACTTCGGTAAAGGCCGCGGCATTGAGGAGGTAAAACCTGTTTCTGCCAATATTTTGCTGCCGGAAGAGGGGAGACTGACCTTAGATCTCGGCAATAAATATGTGGAGATCATCGATTTCGGTTTTGCACAAACGGGCGGTGACTTGTTTGTTTGGGAACCAGAATCAAAAACGATGTGGACGGGAAATCCTATCATCACCATGGCTCCTTCTCTGCCTTGGTTGCTAGACGGACACTTACTTGAAACGCTAGAAACCCTCAAAGAGGTTTATCACTTCTTACCTGAAGATGCGAAAGTCGTTCCGGGGCATGGCTCAGTGATCAAGCGTTCAGATATCAAGTGGCATATTGATTACTTGGAAGCGGTTAAGAGTGAAGTACAAAAAGCATTGAATGCTGGGTTAACGCTAGAGGAAACGGTGCAGCAAGTGAAGCTTCCTGAATTCTCAGGTTATGCGCTGTTTAACTGGGTGCATCCAGACTTGAATGTTCCCGCAGCTTATAAAGACCTAAAACAATAAATCATAAGGCTCGTTGTATGGCTGTAGCGCAGCGAGCCTTTATTTCATGGTATATGAGGTAAGTATGAAAACTGGACTTCCCGGCTTAAAAGGCGGCGACCATATTGGTTTTACGGTGCCTAATCTAGAAGAAGCGACTCGGTTTTTTGTTGAAGTGATTGGATGTGAGGTGTTGTACGAACTAGGGCCGTTTCAAGCGGATGATGGCTGGATGTCTGAAAACCTGAATGTCCATCCAAGAGCCGTTATTCATAAATATCGGATGTTGAAGTGTCACACTGGCCCTTCGTTTGAGATCTTCGAATACAGTTCACCGGATCAGAACCAAGCTCAACCAAAAAACAGTGACTATGCGGGTCATCATTTGGCCTTTTATGTTGAGAATATTGATGTTGCTCGCCAGTATTTAGCGTCTAAAGGTGTTGAGATTCTAGGGGATGTAAAAACGGTAGATAGCGGCCCAACTCAGGGGCTAAGTTGGTTGTATTTTCTTTCTCCGTGGGGGATGCAACTTGAATTGGTGAGTTACAACCAAGGCTTAGGTTTTGAGCAGGGTGGGTTACGGCAATGGTCCCCAAGAGAGCGTAATGCTAACAAAGGGTAAGAAGGTAAAGCTGCAAAAATGCAGCTTTACCTTTTGTTTTATTCTGCAGGCTCCCCGCCTAACAAGATGAGAGATTCAGCTGCGATAGCACCCGTGGAGAAGGTAATACCCGCTAGCAGTAATATCGAAGTGTATTTGGCGGTTAAAATAGCCAGCCCAATCGTATTAATGATCTTTTCCATAATATTTTCCTGATTAATTAAAACTAAGTTTATTGTAGGCCTTCAATCAGAATGGTTTGGGATCAATAACTAGAAAAAATCTACGATTTATAGGTAATTTGCTGAAAAAGTCCTAAATAGACATATTTACAACTGATAACAATTTATTTTTCGATATATATCAAACTATCATGAAACCCGAGCGTAATGGTGTCCGGTTTTGGTACCTAAGAATGCTTGATACAATGAAAATCGGTAAATGCCTCATTAGTCACTTTCCTCGCAGCGCCGCAAAAACATTTTATCGTCTGAACAAAATCCCTAGTTTGATGTTCACTCTTTAGCTCACTACTATTTCCACAACACCAAGGGCCGTTCCATCTTCCACACATTTTATACCTGTATGACCTTTTGGAGAAGAAACTTGGAACGAATAAAGGCTATCAACTCAGTAAAAATGAACAAAGCGCGTGATCATCGTGAACGTGATTTGCGTGTTTTAAACTGCGTCAGTGATAGTGAATATGAATCTCGTATGGCAGTTTGGCATAACCTAATTTCGCCCAAAGCGCCTATCGAAGAAGCAAAGAAGTTTGTTGATTCAGCGTTTAACCGTTTAGAGGCCGATCTTAAAGCATCGGGTCGTGAAGTCGCAATTAGCTACTCTGATTTTGTCACCATGGCGAATGAAGAGCTCCAATACATTCGAGTTTACGTCGCCGACACCAAATCTCAATATTTCTGGTATGGCACCATCGCAATCACAGTGTGTTTGTTATTGTCGCTATATTTATAGCCATGCCCTGATGAATTAACGGCCTAGCAAACATGCTAGGCCGTTGACGTTTGTAAGGCACTTTAAAACAGTTAAGACAAATTTCATAATTAGGTAAGTAAGGTTGCCTCTGTTGGTGCTTAAGGAATATACTTGGCGGGTAACTGAATAACGAATACTGATTGGAGGATAAAAGATGATTGTAATGACTTTAAAAAACGGGCTTAGAAACAGTTAACTTAGAGATACTCACCGATATTTCATTTCTCTAGATTTCTTCTTGCCCGGAATTAACCGGGATCTCACTCGATTCGAATTTGATCCTACAGAACTCATTCTATTGAGCGATCGCTGCTATATGGCCGCTTCGCTTGGGATAATTCGACAATGTCGCAAATAAATTCATTGAATTCATCTGAAACAATCTATTCTAACCATGAACTTGGTTGGAAAGGCTTTTTTCAACAACAACTAACGCTAGACGACTACGACAACACGGTTTTTGCGCGCATCATTGCCCATCACCGAAACGGGTATGTATTATGGAGCGAACAAGGACAAATCAACCTTGATGTTCACTCATCATTGCCCGCGATGACAGTAGGTGACTGGGTGGTGCTTAACGCACAACATCAGTTTGTTCGACTGTTTGAAAGGTTAAGTGTTTTTAGCCGAAAAGCGGCTGGAACCAAAGTTTCACGGCAGTACATCGCAGCTAATATCGACACTCTTTTCATCGTTGTGTCACTGAACGACGACTTTAACCTCAGCCGAATTGAGCGCTATCTTGCACTTGCTCATGAAGCTGACGTTGAGCCTGTAATTGTTTTGACTAAGTTGGATCTTTGCTCTGATTCAGAAGAGAAGAAGCAACAAATCATGGCGTTAAGTCCGCTATTAATGGTGGAAGCTGTCAACGGGCTCGACCCTAATAGCGTCGAGAAGTTAACTTCATGGTGTAAAACTGGTCAAACGGTAGCCTTCATGGGCTCTTCAGGTGTCGGTAAATCAACCTTGGTAAATACTCTGATGGGGGAGCAGGCCCAGCTTACGGCAGGGATACGTGAAGATGACAGCAAGGGACGTCATACCACGACATCTCGCTCAATCCACGTGATGCCATCAGGCGGGATCTTAATTGATACCCCGGGAATGCGAGAGCTTCAACTGACCGATTGTGAGCAAGGAGTCAGTGAAACCTTCGCAGATATTGATTCACTTGCGAAACAGTGTCGATTTTCTGATTGTCAGCACTCGACAGAACCTGGATGCGCGGTGCAGCAGGCTCTAGAGTCTGGTCAACTGGATACGCGCCGCTTGAATAACTACCAGAAACTGCTGCGTGAGCAACGACGTAACAGCGCAACACTGGCTGAGCAGCGTGCAATTGACAAAGAGTTTGGCAAGTTATGTCGCACCACGATGAATGACAAACATAGCCGAAAAAATCGGTATTAACTAAAGCGTAGATCAATGGCTCCTGTGCTTAATAAATAATTAGATTAAGCGCCGGAGCCATTAATTACGAACATCACTGGATCGAGCGCATTTGCTATGATTCAACATAAGCTATTTTGCAACAGTGTTTACTGGCATTGAGTAGGGTACATGGAATGACAGCTCCCGTTTCACATCACGAATTGGTTCGACATGCGATAGAGGTATTGAGTGATATTGAAGTTGCGGTTCGTTTTCATCGACCAGACTTGCAAGATTGCGAAGTGATCCGAGAGCTCGTGTTATGGATGAAAACGGGGTTACCTGCATATCAGTTTGCACCAACGCAAGACGGTAGAAGTGTCTATGAAGTAGCTGAATACGTGCTACAAATGTCGAATTTGGATACCCCAACTTTAGTGGACTATGCGATTGAGCGTATGGGTTTCAGCGAGGAGGGTACGGGCGTCAGCTATTACGACCAAAATGACGACGTGCTGGAAAATAACCTTGTTGTGTTGAGCTATTGGGTTGGCGGCTTTTCACAAGTCCTGATGCCTGAAAGTGTTTACCTTGAGGCACTGAAGGCCTTTCTTTATGACAATGAGAAATTTGAACTCATTGCCCATCTACTCAAACAGCACCCTTTTGATGTGAAGTTAGATTCTCAAGATCAGCAGATTGCGGCGTTAGGCGAATACCTACCTCAACTCAGAACAAGTTTACATTTGCTAGAAGATACGGATATCACTTCCCTTTTAAAGCAGTTAGATAGCTTAGAAGAGAGTTTAAATCAGCTTCAAACGCCTCCAGTTATACCAACACAGTTTGGTCATATAGGCTCATTTGAGCTTTGGTAAAGCCGAATAAAAAGAAAGGTAATCCCCCTCTTTACCTGTTCATACTCAAAACGATAGAATGCCTGTAATTGGAAGAGTTGGACTGAACATGGCAAAACTAACATTACAAGAGCAGATGCTTAAAGCAGGCTTAGTAAACGAAAAGAAGCTGAAAAAGGCAAAAAAAGGCTCTAAAAAGTCTCGCGTGCAGGCTCGCGAAGCGAAAGCGGCGGCAGAAGCGAACAAACAGGCTCAGCAAGAGCGCGACAAAGCATTGAACCAGCAGTTGAAAGAACAACTGCTCAGCAAAGAAATTCGTGCGCAGGTTAAACAGCTGATTGAAATGAACAAGCTTGAGCTGAAAGATGGCGACATCAAATACAATTTTACCGACGGTAAGTTTGTGAAATCCCTGTATGTGGAGTCATTGGTTCGTGATCAGTTAGCCAAAGGTATTCTTGCGATTGCGCGCTACGAAGAAGGTTACGCTGTGATCCCGGGTGTGGTTGCGAAGAAGATCGCCATGCGTGATGCGGAAACCATCATCGAAACGAAAACGACAGAAGAAGAAGTTCCGGTAGAAGATGATCCGTATGCAGATTATGTCGTGCCTGATGATCTAATGTGGTAACGAAATTTCTGATTGAAATGGCCTGAATATTTTCAGGCCATTTTTGTATCAGGTATGTGAGAGATTTAGAAACAATCTTGAATTTCGAGGTAGCTTGCTCGGATATGTTCAATCAACGCTTGAATCCGTTTAGCGGGTTTGCGCGTATAAGGGTAAACCGCGTAAATACCCACCACTTTGCTGGTATGTTCAGCCAGTACTTCAACTAACTTCCCTTGTTTTAAATCATCACAGATCAAGCAAGTGGGTAAGTAAGCCAACCCATTACCGGCAAGCACGCTTTTACGTAAGGCGGCAGCATTATCAGACGAGAAATTCCCCGACACTTTCAGAACATAGTTATCGCTATTGCGCTTAAACTGCCAATCAAAGGTGCCCCCTGATTCGTGGGTGTAACCAAGGCAATTGTGACGCAGTAAAGTATTCGGCGTCTCTGGCTCCCCATATTGCGCGATGTATTCAGGGGATGCGCATATCATCCAGCGAGAATTAAAAATAAATCGCGCAATCAGGCTGGAATCTTCAAGGTAACCAGTGCGTATAACCAAATCATAATTATCTGCAATCAAGTCGACGAAGTGATTATCCATCGACATATCAACGCTTAGCCCTGGATTATTATTGCAAAACTCAGAGATAGACTCCGCCAATAGCAATTCACCTGAGATGGTTGGCACTGACATGCGAATGTGCCCGGCGAGCGACTCGTTATACCCAGTAATCGATTCAAACGCAGCTTTTGCCGTGGTGTGAATGTCTTTGGAGCGATGATAAAGCACTTCACCTGCTTCAGTGAGGGTCAGTTTTCGAGTGGTACGATAGAGCAGTTGCGTACCGAGATCGGCCTCAAGCTTGCTAACCCGTTTGCTGATCATCGATTTGGTGATGTGGTTGTGCTCAGCCGCTTTGCTGAAAGAACCACACTCGACCACTTGGGTAAATAAAATAAGATCATCCACTTGCGGCATAACGGTACTCAGAATCGTGAAGATTGGTGGGTATTATAACGGTTCACTCGTTTGCAAACGAGCTTAATGAATTGCAGGAGAGAAGAAAGGCGCACCCATAACAGATGCGCCTTGATGCTCTGTTCCCAAAGAGCAAAATGAATGCGTTGTTACATGTCGTCGACAATCACGTAAGTGGCGGAAACGGGGCCATGAACACCAACCACTTTGATTAGCTCGATATCCGCAGTAGAACTTGGTCCCGAGATAAAGTTAACGCAGGAAGGAATCCGCTCGCCGCGTTTGGCCTTTTGATGTAATGCGTGGGTAGCCTGCGTTAGTCGTGGAAGCAAGGTACTTTTGCCAACAACAAAGATGGACGTTTCAGGTAGCAGGCTGATCGCTCGTCCTTGCTTTGGGTCGCTGTAAAGCACAACCGTGCCAGATTCTGCTAATGCTTGCTCAGCCATGACAATGCCAATTTGAGCTCGTTCAGCGATGGTGATGTTGGTTTGGTAGCCAGCTTGATGATCCCAAACATGCACAGTGTGATGCGCATTAGACAGAGCTTGAGGGTCAACCAAATTCAACAACGTTTCTGAGGCTGAGATGATGGTTTCCCCTTGCTTTGCTGCACCGTGTTCATCTTGGCAATACTGGTGGCAAACCTCGCGCAATGTCATTTTGAGTTCTGATTTGGTAGTTTCTACCACACTGACGCCCAATGACGTCTGTGCGTATTGCTTTAGTGTGTCAGCCAACTGATCTTGAGTAAAATCCTTCATTACTGCCTGATGGCAATGGTGCTTAAAAGCAGGGCGCTCTACAGCGTCTAAAGGTTGGCTGCGTCCAAGTTTATTCGCGATGTTAAGCAGAAACTCATCCCGGTTATAGATACTGGTTGTGTTATTTGATGCAAAAGTTGACATGTTTTGCTTCCTTATTTCTGTTTTCTGCTAGCGAACCAACGGCGGAAAGATTGGCCGTCTGGTGTTGGTAAATCTCGGGCTTCATTCCAATGGCTGACTGCGCCAAGGCTCAGAGGCATTTTGCCGTCGCGAATGATGCCACTCGCCACGGTTGCACCAACTTTTACCCCCATATCCCAAAGTAAAGGTCGGGCATTAACGAAGTTAAATGCGCCGACAGTTGCACGTTCTGTCAAAGGCGTGATCTTTTCGCTGGCCATTTTTTCGCGATGTTTCATCAGCAAGTCAGACAGTGGAATTTTTACCGGGCAAACGTCGTGACAAGCCTTACACAAGCTACAAGCGTATGGCAGATCTTTAAAATCATCATATCCGCCCAATAAAGGTGACAGTACCGCACCAATCGGGCCAGAATAGATAGAGCCATAAGACTGCCCTCCAATATGGCGATAAGCCGGACAAGTGTTCACACAGGCAGCACAACGAACACAGCGTAAGATAGCGCTAAACTCTGAGCCAAGTATGTCTGAGCGTCCATTGTCCACAATGACCAAGTGAAACTCTTGTGGGCCATCACAATGCTCGGCTTCTCGCGGGCCTGTCAGTGCAGTGACATAGCCAGTTAGAGGGAGCCCAACAGCGCTGCGGCATAATAGGCTGATGACAATGTCCAACTCTTCAAATGTCGGCACAATTCGCTCCATCCCCATTACGGCGATGTGCGTTTTAGGCAAACTGGTAGCCAGTCGCGCATTGCCTTCGTTTGTCACCAGTGTCACGGTTCCCGATTCTGCTACAGCGAAGTTACACCCGGTGATCCCGATATCTGCTTCAAGGAAGTCGTGACGAATGTACTGACGCACAAAACGCGTCATTTCTTCAGGATCTTCTGAGCCCTGATAGTTCAGTTTGTCTTTAAAGATCGCTTTAATTTGTGTGCGATTTTTATGCAGTGCCGGAACGACGATGTGTGACGGTGGATCGCAGTCATCCACTTGCAAAATGTATTCGCCCAGATCGGTTTCAACCACTTCACAGCCATTGCGCTCAATGATCTTATTGAGACCGATTTCTTCGGTGACCATGGACTTGGATTTAACGACTTTCTTAGCGTTTTTTTGTTGGATGATGTTTTCAATGTAAGCCGTTGCTTGCTCGGCGGTTGAGGCAAAGAAAACACTTCCGCCATTTTTTGCAACGCTCTCGCTGAGCTGGTGGAGGTAATAATCTAAATTCTCAAGCACATGGTTACGAATACCCATACCCATTTCTCGCCACTCTTCCCAATGTCCAAGTTTGTCGGCGGCGATTTGGCGGTTATTAAACATGCGCTCTTGGGCGTTCGCTACAGAATGGCGCATGAATTCATCTTGCATTTTGACTTTGATGCGTTGTTTGAAGTTCACATCGCTGGTTTTCATCGACATAATTTTCTCCTCAGCGACTTAGCAGCACATCGACGATATGCATGACTTGAACAGGTTTGCCTTCACGGCTGATTCGGCCACCAATGTTAATTAGGCAACTGATATCCGCACCGATCAAATAGTCGGGATTTGCGTCGCTGATATGGCGAACTTTCTCTTTAACCATCTCTCCGGAGATCTCAGACATCTTGACTGAAAATGTCCCCCCAAAGCCGCAGCAGGTTTGTTGGTTTTTGATTGGCAACATCTCGAGCCCTTCGACATTTGCCAGCAATTTTAGTGGCTCTTCTTTTACACCAAGCTTGCGGATCAAACTGCATGATGGATGGTAGACCGCACGGCCCGGAAGGCGAGCACCTAGGTTTTCTTTGCCCAGTTTATTGATGATAAATTGGGTCAGTTCAAATAAACGGTCTGCGACTTTTTGTGCGCGCTGTGCCCATTCCGGCTCACCGGCTAGATACTCAGGGTATTTCTTGATTGAAGCGGCGCAAGAACCTGCCGGTGTTACGATAGGAAAATCGTTACACTCAAAGGTTTCTATGAGCTTTTTCATTGCTGGCTTACTTTGTTCAATGTAGCCACTGTTCAAAGAAGGCTGGCCGCAGCAACCTTGTTGTTTGGGAAATAGAACGTCACATCCAAGTTGCTCAAGCAACAGGACAGTTTTCTTGGCAACTTCTGATTTCACAGAGTCACACAAACAAGTGACAAAAAAGTTAACCTTCATTTTATGCTCCAGTGAGAGTCAAGGCCGTCAGGCGAAGCATGCTTGCGGCTCATTATATTTTTATAAAAATAAGCCTATTCAAATGACTCTGTTGCCAAAGCCCTTACTACAGTTCGAATAGGCTAAAAGTGTTTACATAACTAAACTGACACCTGCGATGATCACGCCATACAACATCATCGGAATGACGGTTCGTTTGATGATGTAACCTTCTTTGTTCGCAATACCTAGGATGGTTGAAACCGCAATGATGTTGTTAATACAAACCATGTTCCCCATCGAGCCACCAACCGATTGCAGCGCAAGGATGAGGTGCTGAGGTAACCCCACAGTCTGGGCAATGGTTTGTTGAATGCCGCCAAAGGTTAAGTTCGCCACTGTCGCGGAGCCGGAGAAAAATGCCCCAAGTGCGCCAAGGTAAGCGGCGAAGAACTGCCAATTGGTGCCTAATAGATCAGATAGGGCGCGGCCCGTGGTCATGATGGGAGAGTTTGTTCCGCCCATCATCATAAACTTCACCATGATCAACGCGCCGACCAGTGCAATAAATGGGATTTTGATTCGCTGAGCGGTTTCTGTGAACACTTGCGCTATTTGTTGCCGGCTCATCTTGAAGATAAATGCACTAATCAATACCACAAGGAAAAATGGGATCAACGCCGGCACATACAAGGTTTTATAAGCCCAAGACGTGTCCGTGCTTAGAATGTTGCTTAACTTGATGATCAGCGCATGCGATAGACTAAGCTCAGCAAATCCACCGAGTTGGATGGAAAGCAGCGGTGTGGCATCAGTCAGTAGCGGTTTGATCCCCAGTTGCTGGATACGAGTGATGATCAGAATAGCGATAAGTAACAGTGTTGGGCTCATCGCTTTGATGATTTCTGCAGCCGGAAGGGATGTTTGGGCATGGCCTGTTTCAGGTTTGCGTGGCTCCATTCCGATGTTAAAACGGGCTAGAAAAATAGAAATGGTGAGGCCAATTGCCCCGCCAATCAATGCTGGGAACTCATAATTCCATTGTGCAAAAGCGAGGTAGGGCAGCGTGCAAGACATGATACTGAGCTGAATAAAGATAAAGTTGCGCGTAATGGCTTTCCAATTGACCACAAAGCTTAGTGCAATAACAGGTATCACCGTTGCTGCGACCGTATGTAGTAATGCCGAATTTCGGCCAATCGCTAATAAATCGGCTTCGCTTAGCCCTAAACCACTAAAACCAAACCAAGTTGGGGTACCAACCGCACCAAAAGAGACAGGAACCGAGTTCATGACCAATGCCAGCATTGCAACGCGTAGTGCTGGAAACCCAAGCCCCACTAAAATAGGTGCAGCAATGGCGGCTGGTGTACCAAAGCCAGATGCGCCTTCAATCATAAATGCGAAGGCCCAGCCAATGATCATCAGCTGAGCAACTTGGTTTCGGCTAACGCCTTCGAGCCAACGTTTGATCACTGCTTCTGCGCCAGAGAGAGAAATTGTGCGGTTTAAAAGGATGGCTCCGGCGATGATTGAAATGGGAGTGATAGCTGACAGACTGCCTGCGATTATGTTGGCGATTAACGGGGTGACATCAGCATTAAAGTAAAAAAGTTGGATTAAACCGACTAAAGCGGCAGTGGCAGGTAAAGCTATCTGTGAGGGGATTGCATTTTTTTTCGTCATCATCCAAATAAGCAGAATGATGGGAATAATCGAAATGAATAAATTCGTCATTGGGCTTCCGTTATTCGTTATTGGTTGTAGGTGTTTTGTTTTTATTATTTGACTTTGATGTAAAGCCTATCGTTATTGTGGGTATTTTATGGAGTGAATTGGATTTAGCTATTGATATTTAAAATACCAAAATGACGGCGACAAATGATTCTGTGACTTAAACCTTAATGGCACTACCAGGTTTTTAATATTTTATTTAAACTAAACAATGAGTTAACGAGTTTTTGTGATGGCTGTGACGCGATGATTGGTTTGATTTTGGAAACAATAATATTCTTATTCGAACTTAATATGAGTGAATTGATTGATTTTAATAATAACTATTCTCAATTTATTGTTAATAAATGTGTGGCGGGAATGTAAAAATACGAATTATTAAGAGTAAGGGTGACAAAAATAATAACAAATGAGAAAAAATGTGAATCAAATAAATATAGAGACAGAAATCTTGGTGTTTATCTACTTAGAATGAAGTCAGGAAAAAGTCGTTTCTCGTTTTATTTTTGCGATAACTTTTAAAATATGTGCGTTGGGTTGGGCGTCTAGCTTGATGCAAATCAATCAACGATTTGTATACCTCTTTATTGGTATGTGATTGCACTTTTCGCTTGGTTAGATTGGGTTTTTATCCTTATAGACTCTATGGTTAATAGAGGCATCAACGAGGGGCATGGGATGAAAACACCAAGACCAAAAACCTCCGAAAGTCGCCGTCGCTTTCTTCGTGATACGGCCAGAACGGCTGCTGGCGTCGGTGTTGCAGCAACGGTTCTTGGATTACAGAGCCAACAAAGTAGCGCGAGAGAGCGAAATGGCGTGCCAGTGCGACCACCCGGAGCACTTCCTGAAGGTGAATTTGAAGCAGCATGCGTACGTTGCGGTTTATGCGTACAAGCATGCCCTTACGATACCTTAAAGCTGGCGACGCTATTGTCACCGCTCGCATCGGGGACCCCCTATTTTGATGCGCGCAGTATTCCATGTGAGATGTGTGAAGACATCCCCTGTGTGGTGGCTTGCCCAACAGGGGCGCTTGATCCGAATTTAAAAGATATTGATGACGCCCGAATGGGAACGGCGGTGTTGATTGACCATGAGACATGTCTCAACTGGCAAGGACTACGCTGCGATGTATGCTACCGAGTGTGCCCGCTTATCGATAAAGCGATTACCTTAGAGCATGTACGCAATGAGCGAACGGGGTACCACGCGAAGTTGATCCCAACCGTGCATTCCGATGTATGTACGGGCTGCGGCAAGTGTGAACAGGCCTGTGTGTTGGATGTGTCGGCGATTAAGATTGTGCCCACAGATTTGGCGAAAGGGAAACTTGGCTCGCATTATCAATTAGGATGGGAAGAGATTGATAGGCCGTTGGAAAATACCTTTACTGACGATGATCTTGTGCCAACGGACGCGCTTGAATCATTGAATCGGGGGCAATGATGGCAAAGAATCTTGCAAAAAATGCCGGCAAAGAAGCAATTGAAAAATTAGGCTGGTGGCACGCTCATCGATTTTTGATCCTGAGAAGATTCTGCCAGTTCTCCATTATTGCGCTGTTTATGGCAGGGCCAACGCTTGGTGTGCTAAAAGGCAACCTCTCATCAAGCTTACTGTTTGATGTCATTCCTTTCACTGATCCTCTGATCATGCTGCAAACGCTAACCGCAGGTCATCTTCCGGAGCTGACAGCGATGGTTGGGGCGCTCATCGTTGTTGGCTTATATGCGTTATTGGCGCCGCGTGCGTTTTGTGCATGGGTTTGCCCACTAAATGTAGTGACGGACTTTGCGGCTTGGTTAAGAAGAAAGCTGAACTTGAAGGCGAGCTATCGCTGGTCTCCTCAGCTTCGTTATTGGCTCATTCCAGTGTTGCTGCTGGGAAGTGCAATCTCAGGTTCTGTGTTATGGGCATGGATTGATCCGGTTGCGGCACTGCATCGAGGCTTAGTGTTTGGCTTTGGTGCAAGCTGGGTACTTGTTGTACTGGTGTTTGTGCTGGACTTGTTATTGGTTGAGCATGGTTGGTGTGGACACCTGTGCCCACTTGGTGCGACTTATGGTGTGATTGGCAGTAAAAGTATTATCCGTGTCAGTGCTGAGCGACGAGAAGATTGCACTAAATGCATGGACTGTTTTTATGTTTGTCCTGAGCCTGATGTATTGCGTCAGCCATTAAAAGAAGGCGAGCGGAAAGTGATGGATAAGAATTGCATTAGCTGTGGTCGATGCATCGATGTCTGTCCGGAAAAGGTGCTGGAATTTCAATCCCGCATTTCGACATCAAACGTAACAGAGAAATGAGGTGCTAACTCTTGCTAGCAAGAAGGGAAATGAATTCGAGCGCATAGAATGTAGTGTTATATTTGTATTGTGATGACAAATGTAATGGAAAGCACTGATTTAATCATAGCGAATTAGTTATTTAAATAGTCCGGTTTTATATCGGGCTATTTTGTTTTAATTAAATATAAAGAGATAATTAATATCTGCTTAATATGTTAAATATAGAGCGATAACTTTATTCTTTATTTTATTAATAACGAGGTTAAATCGTGTATACCATCAGTGGATAATGAATAAAATGTCACGTCTAAATCTTTGTCTTGAGTTAAATGTCACAAAATGTAAATTAAATCTATATATTTTATAAATTATTATTATGCCGTAACTATAATCGGTATGAATTTTTATAAAATCATAATTAAATAGGTAGATTTCATTATGTTGCAGAAACTATCACTAAAGAACAAATTGGCGTTTTCGGCTAGTGTTGCAATCATCATCGGCGGGTTAATGGTAGAAGCATTGTCATTCAATGGTGCTCTAAAAAGGCTGGATATTGAATTGTTAGAACGCTTGGAAAGTACAACTGCTTCTTACAATCAAAATGTGCAAGACTGGCTTGTTTCAAAAGAGCGTATTTTGACGGCATTCCCCTCGAATGCTGATTCATTATCAGTGCTCAATCACCTGAAACAAGTACGCGATTCTGCGGGCTTTGATAATGTTTTTTTGGCTTATCCCGATGGTTCCCAGAACAATGCCAACGGTGTGGTGTTGCCTCAAGGGAATGATGACCCTCGTGAATGGGGCTGGTACCAAAATGCCATGGCAGTGCCAGACAAAGTGTTTATGGATAACCCAACCATTGCTGCTGCCACAGGTGCGAATGTAGTTTCTCTTGGCAAAACCCTAGATTTTAATAATGAAAAGGTTGTCCTTGGTGCTGATATTGAAATAAAAGACCTAGTAAACAGTATGAATGATGCTATTTTGCCGGGAGATGGCTATTTATTTATTGTCAATAAAGAAGGGAATATATTTATTCATCAAAATTTGACGCTATTGAATAAACCAGTAGCGCAAATAGGCTTGAATTTTTCAGATATTAAAGAAGCAAGTGTCACTGGAAAAGATTTATACGTTGATGTTAATGGCGAGAAGAGTGTTATTCATGCACACAAAATTGATGGTACTACATTATCCACGGTTACCGTCATTAATTATGCATCACTTGTCGAGCCATTGAATGATGCAATGTTAGGCCAAATATTAGCCACAGCTATTGTCGTTATTATTTGTACTTTATTATTTTACCTATTGTGCAAAGTTTTCTTCCGCCCTTTAAATAATGTTTCTGAAGCATTGGAGCAAATTGCAAACGGTAGTGGCGATCTCACTCAGCGAATCACCGTCGAAAGCCAAGATGAAGTGGGTAAATTAGCACAAAACTTCAATACGTTTGTGGCGAGTTTGCAGCAACTGATTGGTCATGTTCGTGATCAGTCCTCTCTACTCACAGAACGCTCAGAACAGAGTGCCCAACGTGCCCAGCGAACAGAAAGTGAAGTGCATCATCAACAACAAGATATCACCATGCTTGCTACTGCCGTCACTGAACTTTCATCAGCAACACAAGAGATTGCATTGCATGCTGATAACACCGCTGATGCCGCGCAAAAATCCGCTCAGAATACCAATCACGGCCACACGCTTGTTGGAAATACGAAACAGTCGATCAGTTATTTGGCGAATGAGTTAGTACAAGCGAATGGTGTGATTGGTGAGTTAAATCGACACGCTCTAGATATTTCAACCGTGCTTTCAACCATTCGCGATATTGCAGAGCAAACCAACCTGTTGGCTCTGAATGCAGCAATTGAGGCAGCGCGAGCGGGAGAGCAAGGTCGAGGTTTTGCTGTGGTTGCTGATGAAGTGCGCGTTTTATCTCAGCGTACCCGCTCATCAACCGAAGAGATCAAATCGACCATTGATACCTTGCAAGGAACCACAGAGCGTGCCGTTTCGTTGATGGAAAACAGTTCACGTCTCGCTAATAACTCAGTAACTGATGCTGACAATGCAGCGCAGGCGTTGGAAGAGATCCGAGAGGCAGTTACGTTAATCAGTGATATGGCTACCCACATTGCCACTGCGGCAGAAGAGCAAACACATGTGACCGGAGAAATTACTCAAAACATTACCTCGATAAAAGATGTAGCAGAACAACTGGTACTCAGTTCCAAAGACAGCACTGAAGAGTCCGGGGCTTTGAAACTGCAGGCTGAAAACCTGAGTGCGAAAGTCGCGACGTTCAAATTGTCATAAGTCGAAGGGCCATTTTTGGACAAGTAATAGTGGCCCCTTCATCTGCTATCTTTTAAACAACGGTGCTATTGCGTGTTAGCTTGACGTAAGCCAACCGCCTTAACACAAGGTGAACCCATGAAAGCTCTTTGTTTCTTGTTGCTGATCTCTACTCAAGCCTTGGCGGTGGTACTGCCAGTTGTGATAGAAAAAAAAGTTCATGAAGACTATGTCGAGTTTGTTGGAGACAGAGATCCACTGACCATCAATCAGTTTGGTGGTATCAAAGCTCGTCGGAGTACCGTCGAAATCGTATTACTTCAACAAGCATTCGCGTTGGGTGGGGTGCCAGTTGAGCTGCAATTCCACATTGCACCTGGTGCCGAGCGAATGCGGCGCATGGTGATGCTGCATGGCTATGCCATGGCGGCAAATACGGTTTGGGATTCTGTGGCGAATGACACCAAAGATTTGTTGTGGGTGAGTGCGCCAGTGATTCGTCATGGTGAATTTGAAGCGGGTCTATATACGGTGGGCACGCGTTACGATCTTTTGGATGAAAAATATCGCATTGATATAGAAAAGCTGGCAGCCGTGAGCAGTTCGCAATGGGTCAGTGATTGGAACACCCTCTCTGAATTGCCCTTAACAAACTTAATCAATGTGACAGATTGGCGCAGTATGGTTGAAATGGTGGTACATAACCGGGTAGATTTTTTATTGGCACCGTTTCAAGGCAGTAAAGATTTATCTTTTGAGGCGCGGGGTTACCGGTTCCTTCCAATTGAGGGCGTAAAGCTTGGACTCAGTGGATCGCGTCATTTTATTCTGTCGCGCAGTTTTCCAAACAGTGAGCGCCTTGCTGAAGTACTGGATCGTGGAATTAACATTCTGCGCCAGAAAGGGACCATCGTCAGGGCACTACAAGAGTGTGGTTTTTTCAATGCTCAGGTCACGGGGTGGCGAAAGCTAAATTGAGCATTGGTTTTATAAGTTAGATTGGATATATGGACAGAATTAGCGCGTTAAAAGTGTTTGTAGCGATTGTTGAACAAGGTAGTTTATCTGGAGCAGCAAATCATTTGGATATGGAGCGCACCAAAGTGTCTCGTTATCTGGCGGTATTGGAAGAGTGGGTCGGTACTCGCTTATTGCATCGCACTACCAGAAAACAGAGCCTGACAGAAGCTGGGGAGCAGACACTAGAGCGCGCTTATCAGATCTTAAATTTAACCGATGACATTCATTCTATTGTCGATAAGGAGCACAATACGCTCTCTGGCAGGCTGCGTATTACCAGCAGTTATTCGATGATTGATGCTTTTCTTCTCAGTGCGATTAATGATTTTTGCTGCTTATGGCCGAAGGTTGCTATTGATTTGGTGGTTGCTGATCGCAGTGTGCATTTGGTCGAAGAAGGTATCGATCTTGCCGTGCGGATCAGCAATGATCTCGACCCTAATATTGTGGCTCGGCAGGTAGGGGTGTGCCGTTCTGTTGTCGTTGCCACGCCGAAATACCTCGAAGAAAATGGCTGGCCTGAAACGTTACAGTCACTGCGCCAGCATCAGTGCTTGAGCTTTAGTTATTTTGGTAAAGGAGAATGGCTGTTTGAAAAAGCAGGTATTCCAGAATCAGTTGAAGTGATGGGTCACCTTACGGCAAACATCTCTAACATCTTATTGCGAGCCACATTAGAGCACCATGGCATCAGCATGCAACCCGTCGCGGCGGCGCAGCCATACATTGAATCCGGTCACTTGCAGCCACTATTGACTGATTGGGAGCCAAAGCAACTTGGTGTGCATCTTGTCTATTCCAACCGCAAGCAAGTGACGCCATTGCTGCGTCAGTTTATCGATTTTGTTGTGGAGCGGATGGAAGGTGATCCGCTGTGGAACTGACTCGTAAAATTGTCATTAGATGTGTGAAATATGAAATAGTTCCCTGATTTACCTAGCTATATTGTTGCAATATCTGCACAAGTTATGCGTGAGACTTTACCTATTTTCCTGCGCTGAAATCACTAGAGTAAGCCTTGTCCCAGTTAACGAGGTAAACAAGATGAAAGCGACAATAGCAATGACACTATCAAGTCTGATGGTTTCCACTTTGGCGATGGCAGAGATTCGCCTGACCACTTACAACCCACAAGGCAGCGCGATATTTCCAGTCACTTCGACTGTGCTTGAAGGCAAAGACGATGTCATTCTGTTTGATGCTCAGTTTGGTATTAAAGAAGGGCAGGCACTGGTCGAGTTGATCCAACAGTCGAACAAGCCACTTAAAGCGATTTATATTACTGGTGGTGATCCTGATTTTTATTTTGGATTAGAGCCGATAGTCAAAGCCTATCCACAAGCAGAAATCTATGCGACACAAAGTGTGGTTGACCACATTAACAAAACCAAGCAGAAGAAAATTGAATACTGGGGGCCAATTTTAGCGGATAACGCGCCAAGCCAGATATATGTCCCCAAAATATTTGCAGGTGATATCCAATTTGATGGTGAAACCATTGAACTGAAAGAAGCAGGGACCCATCAGGCGTACTATTGGCTTGCATCGCAAAAAACTATCCTTGGTGGTGTTGCGGTGTCAGCAGGTAGCCATATCTGGATGGCTGATTCTCCGACGGAAAATGATCGAAAAGCATGGATCCAAACCATGGAAGCGATGATTGACTTGAATCCTAAACGTGTGATCCCGGGTCACTACGTGGGTGAGGAACCAAAAGGTATTGCGGCTTTAACATTCGGACGTGACTATCTCAGAGCGTATGATGGGTTTGTCGCTCAGTCGAAAAACTCGAAAGAGCTGGTAGAGAAAATCACCAAAACCTACCCACAATTCGAAGCCGACGATGGCCTATTCATCGGTGCTAAAGTGAGCATGGGTGAAATGAAGTGGTAACGCTAAAGCAATAAAAAAACAGCCCTGTCAAAGAACAGGGCTGTTTAGGCTTAAGTTATGCTGCTCGCGACTAAGTTTTCTTATAGCTAGAGGAAAGTCGCGCTTTAATTGCAGATTGAAAGAGGGGTGAGACGGCACCAAAAATCTCATCTGCTTTCGCCCGTTGTCCAACTTGTAATGAGACGTGCTCACGGGCGAATTCAGGCAGTTGCTCAACAAAGGTTTGTTTTAGTTGTTCAAAAATAGCTGAGCTTTGAGCCAGTGGTCCTGTGATGATGATCTTTTGTGGAAACAGGGTAAGAAAAGCATTTCTTAGCGTTGTGCTCATGACCTGAATGGCCTGAATAATATTCGGTACCTCAAGTGTGTTATGGCTTTGGAAGAAATCAACAAAGTCTGCCTCATTATTCGGTACATTTTGATAGCGTTGGCGCAGCGCCGCTTCCATCGCTCTTAATGACGCTACCGACTCTATTGAAGGTGTCTCTTCGCCTACCGTCAATGTAGTCTGCCCCAACTCCCCAAATCCACCTGTTGGTGTGTGGAGTACTTCGCCTCGCAAGGCATAGGAGGTGCCAATTCCGTAACCCCAATGTATGTTGAGTACTGATTCTTGCGCATGTTCTGGGTGGCGCAGCAATCGAGCGCGCAGTTCGTTATTTAGGTTTTTCGCAACGCGAACCGGTAGGCGAGTTTGTTGTGCCAAGGCATCAAATGATAGGTGGCTGATTTGAGGCCATCGATTTGAGAATACCCAACACACATTATGCTCATCGACTAACCCAGGAACGGAACAGGCAATGCCGACCACGTTTTCTTCGGAGGCTTTGTTAAGCAGTGTTGTTGCCAGTACTTCAAATTGCTCCAACATATCCTGATTCGACAATCTATGGTCACTTAATGTCTTACTGGCATGGCAAACGATTTGACCTTTGAGGTTGATCAAATGTGCATTGATGGTGAGAGAGTCAATGGTGATAACAATCGCAGATGCGGCCCGTTCATTAAGATGAAGGTAGACTTCTGGCCGGCCCGGCTTTGATGGGTTGATGGTCTTATCTTCGCGCACCAAGTTCAGTTCAATCAGTTCTCCCACCAGTTCAGTAACCGTTGCAGGACGAAGTTTAAACTCGCTACTTAAGCTTTTTCGAGTGGGTGAGGTTTGGCAAGAAATTGCACGTAATAACAGGCTCTTACGCTTTTCCGACAGCGGGGTAATGTTTTCTTCTTGTCGCTGGAGTAATGAAGCTAATCTCTGATTAAACGTTAAATCAAATGCCGTTTCGTTATTCATCCTGCGCTACCTACGTTGTGATTCCCTTCAAAAAATAGATGTTTTTTTGAGCATGGTTAATATCGGTTACCGTGAGCTGTTTGATAACTAAATTATCAATAATGTTATGAGGTTAGCTAACGTCATCGAGATAGGCCTAAAACAGTACACCATTTTTCGAATGATTTATTTACGGATTGTGTAAAAAATAGTTATTTACAGCAAGTGTAATTAATGAGAGGGTGGCGATTAATTAATCACTTTTAGGCGATGAATGTAGGGAGAGATTGAAGTATGAACATATCAACATGGTTGGATGAAGCTTCAATGGGGAATGCAGCAGCGCAAGCTGGTGCGGATATGATTTGCCAAACTCTTGAGAGAAAAGGCTTTGCAAACATCATCTTAGCAACGGGTACGAGCCAGTTTTCTATGCTGTCTAAGTTGATTACCGATCCACGAATTGATTGGTCAAAAGTCTCTATTTTCCATTTAGATGAATATGTAGGGCTGTCATCTCAGCACCCCGCCAGTTTTAGACGCTATCTGAAAGAGCGTGTTGCCGATAAGCTCCCAAATTTAAAAACATTTACCTACGTCAATGCGGATGCTGTGCCATTGGAGCCGGAGTTAGAAAGGTTGAACAGTCTCATTGAAAATGTTGTTATCGATGTTGCATTTGTCGGCATTGGCGAAAATGGGCATTTGGCGTTTAACGATCCACCGGCAGATTTTGATGTGACGGAGCCCTACATTGTGGTTGAGTTGGATGAAGCATGCCGTCGCCAGCAGTTAGGAGAAGGGTGGTTCAGCTCTATTGATAAGGTACCAAGTTTCGCTATCTCGATGTCGATTCAGCAAATCCTAAAAAGCCGCACGATTGTCTGTACTGTGCCATCAAAACGCAAAGCGCTGGCCGTGCAACAGTGCTTTGAAGGTGCAGTGTCGCCCGAGCATCCGGCCTCAGTCTTACAACAGCACCCGTCTGTGCATGTTTTTCTCGATCAAGACGCGGCGAGCGCACTAACAAAATAGGCCAATGATGAAGATTGAGAGTAAAGAAGCACTGAAACCGCTGAATCAAGAGCAAGAGCTGGTTGTCTTTAGTGGTCATGCTGTTCCCAAGATGCGTTATCGCTTTGGCGCAGATGGAAAGGTACAACAAGTTTCTGTTGAGCACCCTTGGAGCCAAGCAGATCACGCTCACCAAACGGTTGTGACTCCGGGTTTGGTGGACATTCAAGTGAATGGCTTTAACGGGGTCGATTTTAATTCCCCTGGCTTAACGGCAGAGAAGCTGGATAGTGCCCTTATGGCAATGCTGGAAACGGGGGTTACTCGATGTTTGCCAACCCTAATTTCGGCTGAAGAAGGGAAATTGTGTCAGCTGCTTTCTGCATTGGACCATGCCGTTCAGCAAAGCCAACTCGCACCATATATGGTGATGGGCTATCACATTGAAGGGCCTTTCTTATCACCTCAGGAAGGCTTTGTTGGTGCGCACCCGAAACAGGCGATGATTGCAGGTTCAAAGCGTTTGGTTGATAAGCTGCAATCGCTCATTACTAAACCTATTTTGTTGATGACAGTAGCCCCAGAAATAGAGGGTGTACTCGAGCTCATCCCTTATTTGAAGGCACAAGGGATTACAGTGGCTCTGGGTCACACCGCTGCCGAACGTCAAACAATACAGCAAGCCGTAAATGCGGGGGCACTACTGTCTACCCATTTGGGCAATGGGTTAGCTCATCAGCTGCATAAAGTGGACAACCCACTGATGACGCAGCTGGCGGAAGAACGACTGTTCGCAAGCTTTATTGCTGATGGTCATCACGTAAAGCCCGAACTATTGAAGCTGTGGCTAAGTGCCAAAACACCAGAGCATTCCATTTTGACAACGGATGCAACAGCTGCTGCTGGTTCATCACAAGTTCCGGGTATTTTCCACTTGGGAGACTGTGAAATTGAGCTGTGTGCCGATGGTGTCGTCCGTGAACCCGGATCGCCGTATTTTGCAGGCTCTTCTGCACGTATGGATCGCATGGTAAACGACATCATGCGCTGGTGCGGATACGACTTGAGCACCATTTTGCAAATGACTCGATATAACCCACTTTACCTTCTTTCTCAAACGAAGACTTTACCAGTTCAAGGAGACGATGCGGAGTTTCTTCACTGGGTGATCACACCAGATGGCCCAAGATTAACTACCGTTTATATAGGTGGTTGGACAATCCACTTGTAGTTTCTTTTTTGCTGGTATGAAACCGACATAACGACACCTTACATGGAGCAAAGGATATGAAATTGAGAAACGTACTGGTGCAGACAACAGCAGTGTTCACGCTGCTGTCTGCACACCATGCTGCTGCTGTGACGCTAAAACTGGCAGAGAATCAACCAGAGTCCAACCCTGTTACGATTGCGATGCATAAGTTCTCTGAGCTAACGGAAAAGTATTCTGACGGTGAAGTCAAAGTTAAGGTTTTCTCCGGGGCTCAATTAGGGCAAGAAAGCGAAACCATTGAGCAAACTCAAGCTGGGATCATTGATTTAACTCGAGTAAACAGTGTGACATTGGCGAACGTTACCCCAAGCGTTGGCGTATTCACGCTGCCATATATCTTTAAAAATACGGAGCACAAATACAAAGTATTGGATGGCGAAGTGGGTCTAAAAGTACGTGAAGATATGGCTGCATATGGACTGGTGGCGTTTGACTACATGGAAGCAGGCACGCGAAGTTTTTATACGCGTGAAAGCAAACCAGTGAAGTCGATTGAAGACATGAAAGGGCTGAAAATCCGTGTCCAGAAATCGCCTATATCGATTCGCATGGTGGATCTTGTCGGCGGTGTAGCAACGCCGATGAACTATGGTGAAGTCTTTTCAAGCTTGCAAACGGGTGTGATTGATGGAGCAGAAAACGACTATGTAAGCTACCTGACATCAGGCCACTATGAAGTCGCGCCAAACTATGTGGAAGATGGCCATTTAAGTCCTCCTGCAATTCTTATCATGAACAAGAAGAAGTTTGATGCTTTGCCAAAGAATCAACGAGATGCCATCCGCCGAGCAGCGAAAGAGGCGGCGTTGTTTGAGCGAGAACTGATGTTTAAAGCCAACATCGAGGCGAAAGAAAAAGTCATTGCCGCAGGCGTGAAAGTAACGGTGATTGATAACACACCATTCCAACAAGCAGTTCAACCCGTTTATGAACAGTTTCCGAAATTGCTGCCGCTGGTGGAACAGATCCAAGCGGTAAAATAATCGCCATCAGAGTGCTTCAGCGCTTAGGCTAGAAGCACTCTCTCAATGCATCGCCTCATGGGATATGTAGGGAACAATATGACGCAATGGATAGACAAACTCAACGCCATCATTGGCTGGATTGCTCACCGGTTATTGGAGTTAATTGTGGTGATCACGGTAGGGCAAGTGATCCTACGTTACGTGTTTAATCAGCCCACCAGTTGGTCAGAAGAAGTAACGCTCTTATTTCTGGTGTGGTATGGCATGTTGTCAATAGCCATTGGCGTTCGAACTCACTCTCATGTGGCGATTGTCTATTTAAGAGACCGAGTCCCAGCAATGATAGGTCGAGGATTGGATTATTTTGCCTACTGCTGCGTTTGTGGTTTTGCACTGGTACTGCTGCTTAATGCACAAACCTTGGTGGATATTGCGGGGGCGCAAATCCTGCCCGCGTCGGGGTTACCAAAAAAATTACTCTATTACTCAGCAGTTGCAGGGGCTTTGTTAATGGTCATGAATGCGCTGACGAATTTGCTGACCGGAGATGTCACAGAACATGAGGTAAAAAGTAATGACTGTTGAACAAGCTGGAATTTTGCTGTTGCTTGGTAGTTTCTTGGGGCTGATGTTACTTCGTGTGCCGATTGCATTTGCGCTTGGTGTTTCCTCCGTGTTGACTGCATGGTACATCGATTTACCATTAATGCTGATTGCCCAGCGAATGGTCAATGGCATGTACAGCTTTACTTTTTTAGCCGTGCCCTTTTTTATTTTGGTCGGTAGTGTGATGACCGAAGGGGGCATTTCTGATCGCTTGGTGCGTTTTTCTGAGGTGTTGGTGGGCCGCTTCCGTGGTGGAATGGCTCAGGGCAATGTGGTTGCCAGTACTTTTTTCGGTGGCATTTCCGGCTCCTCGGTGGCGGATGTGGCATCAATCGGCTCGTTTCTTATCCCTGCAATGAAGCGCAGTGGTTATCCCGGAGAATACTCTGTTGCAGTGACGGTGACGTCTTCAGTCCAAGGGGTATTGATCCCGCCGAGCCAAAATATGATCTACTACGCGTTGGCCGCTGGTGGCCTGCCGATCAGCCAGTTATTTGTTGCGGGTTATGTACCCGGTCTATTGCTTAGCATGTCTTTGATGGCCTTATGCGCTTATCTTGCTGTGCGTCATAGCCACCCCAAAGGCAATAAATACACGTTAAAGGAAGGTGTCGCTATTGCGGGTGAAGCATCAATTGGCTTGTTTACCATAGCCATTATTATTGGCGGTATTGTGCTTGGGATATTTACCGCGACAGAGTCGGCGGCCGTGGCTGTGGCTTACGCCTTGTTAGTGACGTTCTTTGTGTATAAGAGCGTGAATCGCATCAAAATGAAGCGCATCATGAGTGACACCATGAAAACGCTTTCCATGGTGATAGCGATCATCATGACCTCTTCAGCGTTCGGTTATCTACTTTCGTTTCTCAGCGTGCCTTCTTTGCTGGCTGATTGGATTCTTAGCTTGTCCGATAACCGTAACATGATCCTTTTAGCGATCAATATTCTGTTACTTGTATTGGGTATGCTGATGGACATGGGTGTGCTTATTCTGATCCTCACTCCCATCTTATTGCCGATTGCACAGAGTATCGGAGTTGATCCGATCCACTTTGGCATCATTATGCTGCTTAACTTGGGGATTGGTGTGTGTACGCCCCCGGTCGGAACCTCACTCATGGTCGGCTGTGGCATAGGAAAAGTGAAAATAGAGACGACTGCCAAGCAAATGTTGCCTTTCTATTCAGCCATGGTGATTGTGCTGATGCTCGTGACTTACCTTCCGTCTATCGTGCTTTGGTTGCCATCCCTTTTGAGAGGGTAACGGTAGTGAGCTAGTCGCCGAGAGGTTGCCTGTCACCACCACCACGATGGGAGTCAAGTGCCACTTTCAGTCGGCGTAGCTTATCGCGTGAACGTCGCTTGTGATTCACAGCCAGTGCCATGGAAATCACGTCCACGAGTGCGAGCATGGCGTAACGAGAGGCGGATGGTTTATAGATAAAGTCGGTTTCTTGGTGGACGATCGGCAACACAAGATCGGCTTGTTCTGCTAATGGCGTATGGTTTGGGGTAATGGCGATCACTTTGATGCCATATTCTTTGGCTAATTGCGCAGCGTCTTGGATTGCTGGGGTGTAGCCGCTGGCAGAAATCACTACGAGCACATCTTTACTGTCGGCGGTTGCTGCCACCATGCGAGCTAACAACCCATCATTGTATGATACGACTGGATAGCCTAATCGGAACATTCGGTGCTGCATTTCTTGAGAAGCGATGGTCGAGCCACCACCCATGCCAATACAGATGGTTTGTCTCGCATTGTGTAGCCATTCGACTGCAGTGTTAATGCTGTTTTCGTTGATCAAGTTGCGGTTGAGATCGAGCGTTTGTTTTATCGATTCATAAATTCCTTGATATCCGCCTTGATCGGGTGGCTCAAGAATAAAGCGTTGCCCAATAGTGAGTGACTGTGCCAGCTTGATTTTCATGTCCCGGACGTTTTTGCAGCCGATCGCTTTGGCAAAGCGAGTGATGGTCGCTTCACTGACCTTTGCACGTTCAGCCAGTTGAGTAATACTGGCGTTTGCCGCTTGTTGAATATCATCCATGACCAGCTTGGCTACTTTCTTTTCCGCCTCACGCAGCGTGCTATATCGCTCGGTGATTTGGGAAATAATGTCGACTTCTAAACTCACTATGGAACCTATGTTATCTATGGTGGGTAGGCAATATGCGTATCTTCTCGTTTAACCTGAGATTATACGCAATTGCATATGAATACTCACCGTTTGCGTCACTAAAATCGGGTCTCGACCCAGTGAGTCACCTGATAATCGTCATCGCAGATAGCAATGGAGCGCCATTTGTCAAACGTTAAACAGGGGTGTGATGTTGAGAAGGCGACAATATCCCCCACATCGAGTTCGCATTCTGCACTGGTTTCAATAAATGTGTGCTGATCCATGACCGCAATTGAGGTCATGCCTTTTACACTGATAGGTTGTCCGTTACGGTAAGCGCGCTGAGCGATAGGCAATCCCGCATCAAAGGCGACATCCCGTTTACCAAGGCCTGCCACCATTTTGCCTTGTTCAGGTTTAGATAAGATGTGTGCCCACACTTCCAAGGCCGATTCTAAATCCCCACCTATTTCACATGCAGTACCTTGGTTTTGTTGAGCTCGCTGCATCACTTGATTTTGGGCATCCATATATATGCCGGTGTCATGTGCGATGTAACATCCTGGACGAATTACCGAATCGAAATCGACTAGGTGAGCAAAGCATTCCGCAACCACGTCATACCAAGCTGAACCAGCGCCAGTCACCATTGGCTTTCCTGCTATACGACCATCACTGACCAGTTTTTTCGTGACGTTAAGCGTAGCGTTTACGAACTCTCGCACGCGCGTTTCTGCATTATCACCATGAATGACTCCTTCATAGACTTCAACACCTGCGAGCTTGATATTGGTTTGAGTGGCAATGTGTTTTGCCAATGTCACCACGTCTTCTTCACTTCGACAGCCGCAACGTCCACCGGGTACGCCAAACTCAATCAATACGGTCAGAGTTTGATTGTGCTGTGCAAAGAAGGCATTGAGCGCATCGACATTGCGCGCCGAATCAACGCAGCAATAAAAATGAATGTCTTGATTACTCAGTAAGCCAGAGATAATGGCCATATTGGCGGCACCAACCAACTGGTTAGCCATAATGATATTTTTCGCCCCCGCTTGTGCCGCGATTTGAGCCTGTGCAGCCGTCGCAATCGTAATGCCCCACGCACCATGTTCAAGCTGTTGACGGAAGAAGTTTGGTGTCATGGTCGTTTTACCATGTGGACAGAGTTTCACTTGATGTTTATTGGCAAAGCGCTGCATCCATTGGAGATTGTTCTCCAGAGCCGATTGCTTGATCACCGCAGCTGGCAATGAAATCTCATCATGAGTTAAACGGAAATCATTGTGGCTTTGCTCGGAATATGCCTGACCTTTTTCACCGCAGCAAGGAGAGGTAAGGTGGTCGGCATGATAGTTTTTATCATGCATTGTGTCGTTTCCTGTTCTAGATATTAGTATCTAACATTATGTAACTTATTGTTTTTATTATCCTGTTGAGATGAATGATACTTTTGATGTTAGAAAGTATCAAATAATTGATTTTATTTTGTGTGTGTTATCACTGAATCAGATAAAGGATTTCTTATGATAAAAGCCATCTGAATAATAAACGGTATAAGGCATGGTGTTCGATACAATTATTAAAAACGTTGAAGTCTTTGATGGCACTGGCGCAGACTCGTTTATCGCGGATGTCGCTATTCATCATGGCCGTATCGAACAGCTGGGGCTTCTTTATGATGGGCAAGCAAAAAATACCCTTGATGGCACAGGGCTCGCGCTCGCTCCGGGGTTTATTGATGTTCATACTCACGATGATACCAATGTGATTCGTTTTCCCGAATGTATCGCTAAGATCAGCCAAGGTGTCACTACGGTGATTGTAGGAAATTGTGGTATCAGTGCGAGTCCAACGGTATTGACGGCAGAGCCGCCCGATCCAATGAACTTGCTCGGAAGCCAACACGATTTTCAGTACCCAACGTTTGCAAGTTACGCAGAAGCAGTTGAGAAAGCTCAGCCCGCGGTGAACGTTGCGGCCTTGGTTGGGCACACCACGCTACGTAATAGCGTGATGGACAGGCTCGATCGTACGGCGAGTGATGACGAAATTTCTGCCATGCGTGCGGCGTTAAATCAAGCGATGGCGGAAGGGGCGCTTGGGTTAAGTTCAGGGCTTGCTTACGCAAGTGCCAAGCAAGCCACGACGCATGAGGTGATGCGGCTAGCAGAAGTGTTGGCAGGGCATCGTGGCATTTATACCACCCACATGCGCACAGAGTTCGATGCGATTATGGAAGCGATGCAGGAAGCGTTTGAAACTGGCCGTCATGCTCGTGTGCCTGTGGTGATTTCTCATCTCAAATGTGCAGGGGCTGGGAACTGGGGAAGAACGGTAGAGATCCTTGATTTGATGGATACCGTTGCTCAGCATCAAGACGTCTGCTGTGATTGCTACCCTTATTCAGCCAGCTCTTCCACTTTGGACTTAAAGCAAGTCACTGAGGATTTCGATATCTTTATTACTTGGTCTGAGCCGATGCCTAATATGGCGGGTAAAACGCTTAAAGCCGTTGCGAAAGCGTTAGATCTTTCGCTGATGGAGGCAGCAAAAGCACTGCAACCTGCGGGTGCGGTGTATCACTGCATGGATGAAGAAGACGTTAAGCGGGTATTGAAGTATCGCCTCACTATGGTGGGCTCAGATGGCTTGCCGAACGACCCTCATCCTCATCCCCGTTTGTGGGGTACCTTCCCCAAAGTACTTGGGCATTATTGTCGAGAAGAAAAGCTGTTCTCGTTAAGTGAAGCTATCCACAAAATGACCGGAATGTCGGCTAAGCGATACAACTTAAAAGGGCGGGGTGCGATCCACATCGGGGCACACGCCGATTTAGTGTTATTTAATCCAAAGACAATCAAAGACACAGCGACATTTGAGAATCCGATCTCAATGGCGCAAGGCATTGAATCTGTCTTTGTAAACGGTGAATTATCTTATGCAAAAGGTGAGGTCACCGATAACAGACATGGTGTATTTATTTATCGCAGCTAAATTGGCGCGTTTTGAAACACAGTGAATGACTAGAGAGAAAATCTGGAGAAAGAAAATGGCAATTAAACGTTATGGTGTTGAAGGTGGTGTTGGTACGGGTGGGCAGCATCTTCCTTTTGCTCGAGCAACTGAGGCTGGTGGCTTTTTATATGTATCAGGACAAACACCGATGACGGATGGAGAAGTGGTTGAGGGTGGTATTGTTGACCAATCTCGCTTAGCCATCCAAAACTGTGTCGATATCATGCAGGAAGCAGGTTACGGCTTAGAGGATGTGGTGCACGTGAAAGTGGTATTGACAGATGCACGCTATTTCCAGTCGTTTAACAAAGTCTTCAAAGAGTTTTTTGGTGCGCATCCGCCGGCTCGGATTTGTATGGTGTGTGACTTAGTGGTGGATGTGAAAGTGGAAGTGGATGTCACTTGTTACCGCGACGATCGCCGTTAGTTTTCTCCCCCTCTTAATGATAATAATCACGAGCGCTGGGTTATATTTAGTCCCTGTTAATATTTCTCGGCGCTCTTTTCTTCCTCTTCGTTATCTAAAAAGGGTTCCCGATAAACATGGATAGTTCACAATGTCCCCATATTGCGTTTTTTGGTGAGTGCATGGTGGAACTGAGCGGCACGCCGCTCAAAAAAGGCTTTGGTGGCGACACGTTAAATACTGCCTTGTATCTTGCTCGTTTAACGCAGAAATGTGGAGTTAAAGTGTCTTATGCCACAGCACTGGGTGAGGATGAGCTTTCACAAGAGTTGTTGGATGCTTGGCAGCAAGAAGGGATTAACACGACTTTGGTTGCCCGAATTGCAGGTAAGTTGCCCGGTTTGTACATGGTACAGACAGATGAACAAGGCGAACGTCACTTCCATTACTGGCGTGATAGTGCCGCGGTGAAGTATTACTTTGGTGGCAATGAATTAAACCAACTGGAGCAAGCCATTGCAGAGCATGACATCCAATGGCTATATATCAGTGGCATCAGCCTTGCGATTTTAAATGACGCTTCACGAGCACGTTTACTCAGAGCAATGAGTCAGTTTGTTGCAAACGGTGGTAAAGTCATTTTTGACAATAATTTTCGCCCACAATTGTGGTCTTCAGAGCAAGCAAGGGAGTGGTATGGCAAGGTGTTACCACTGGTCGACATAGCCTTGGTCACCGAAGAAGATGACTGGAAAGTCTGGGGTGAACAAGAGCGTGTCGAAACACGTTGCTTACGTTTTGGTTGCCAAGAAGTCGTGATCAAACGTGGCGATAAGCCTTGTGAAGTGATAGAAGCCGGAAACGAAGGGGTTAAACGAGCTCAGGTGCCTTCGGTTTTGGTCGAGCATGTTGTTGATACTTGCGCGGCTGGTGACTCATTTGCTGCTGGCTATTTAGCCGGTAGGCTGGCTGGGTATGATGGTGAAGAGGCGGCGAAGCTAGGGCATCAGCTTGCATCTATTGTGATTCAATACGCTGGTGCCATTATTCCCAATTCAGTGATGGCGCATATCAGGCCACAAACCGACCGATGATTGGAAAATCGAAATGACTCAAGAAATACTCAATAAACTTAAACAATTCAAAGTGATCCCTGTAATCCAAATTAATTCGGTTAAACATGCGATCCCACTGGCGAAGGTGTTAGTAGAAAATGGTCTGCCCGTTGCTGAAGTGACGTTCCGTACTGAAGCGGCGGCAGAAGCCATTCATGCTATGCGTAGCGCTTTCCCAGAGATGTGTGTGGGTGCTGGCACAGTATTAACTCCCCAGCAGATAGAACAAGCCCAGCAAGCGGGGGCTGAATTTGTTGTGGCTCCGGGACTGAACCCCAACACGGTGAAACGTTGCCAAGCGATCGGCATGCCGATTGTTCCTGGTGTTAACAACCCAAGTCAGGTAGAACAAGCCTTAGAATTAGGGCTGAGCTTTTTAAAATTTTTCCCGGCGGAAGCTTCGGGTGGTGTAGCTATGGTGAAATCGTTACTTGCACCTTATGTTGACGTTAGCTTTATGCCTACGGGTGGTATTGGCAAAAATAACGTCAATGATTATCTTAGCATTGACCGTGTGGTTTGCTGTGGTGGTACATGGATGGTGTCCCCCGCACTGATTGAAAATGAGCAGTGGGATGAGATAGGCCGACTGGTGCGTGAAGCGGTTGAACTGGTCAACTAAACCAGATAGCAAAGCCCCCTATAAATGTATCGGGGGCTTTTTTGTAGAAGCGCAAACCGCGTTAATCGAAATTGATCTAATCAGTGAGTAACTGCTTTAAATAGTGCAATCTAGCCATACTTTGTTGGCATCCACCAAGACGGAATTTTTGCTGCCATAACGTGGTGTATTGCGCTTCGATCTCGTTCAACAATGGTAGTAATTGATGTTTCATTGCCACAGGAAAGGCTTCGACTTCTCGGCATTGATGTATGGCGTAACCGATGGCTATGTTGGTGGCCAGTTTCATGACCTTGAGTGTCCACAATAGCTCTTGTTTCAACACACTGTCAGGGTGCTGATGGATTCGGTTCTCTATCTCATTCAGTTGCTCGATGCTACGCTGCATCACTTGGGGTGATTCAATTTGAGCGCGACGAATATGACGACGGGATTTTTGGTCAAACACAAATGGGCCATAAAAGGCGCAGTTTGGTGTAATAACACCAGAGCTGAGATAAGCGTCTTGCATCTCCAGAATAATGTCGGTGAGCTCGTGATAAGCGTTGCCCCAAAAGTCAGCTAATACTTGGGACACGTCAACATCTTGGTGCTGAGCCTCTCCCCATGCCATCGCAGCACCAAATACATAGGCAGGTAGCGCGGTAGAAAATTGCTGCGCGTGCCCCATGTCGCCCCACTCTGAGATCTGATAACCCTGTCCACCGTACTTCAACGCAGAGTGTGCCGCACGGCGCATATGAACCTTGGCGGCCTGCCAACGACCAGCGACTGAGGCAAATGTATTGGTTGAAACAACCACCTGAAACGGGTAGCCAAACTGGGCCAGTTTTTCATGCTCTTCATCATAGGGATGATCTTCTTCGTAACCCCAGTTAAGCAGCTCCAGCTCTTTTGGTAGGTGAGGAAGAATTTCGGGATAACGAAACAGCATATCGCTGAAAATTTGGCAATACATGCCACGATCATGGGCAATGTTGAGTAACTCTATCAGGTAGTTCAAATAGACCTGACCTTGACCAAGGGACTCACACGCGGCTTTGCTACCATCGACACCTAAATCCATGGTTTCATCAAAGTTAATATTGAGTGTTTTGCTGGTGAAGTTAGGCAGCAGTTCGTCCAATAATTCGGCAATAAAATGGGGTACCTCAGGCGAGACAGGGTTTAACCCAAAAGATTCTGGGCGATAGTCTCCCCTTTGATCGTAAAAGCCGGATGTTTGCTCTGCCAAATGATGATAGTCAGAATGACAAAGCCACTTCTCCATATGGCCAAATGTGGCTTGGTTAGGGATTAGCTCAATGCCTCGCTCCTTGCAGTACTCATCCAATGCCTGAATTTGTTCTGGTGTCAGGGGATCGTATCCTTGCCAAACCGTGCGATGATCTTGATAGGCGAAGGTATGTTCAGTGTAAAACTGAAGTTGATTAATCCGTAACTTTGCCCAGAAGTCGATCAATGAAAACAAGGTCTCCATGGTCGGGATCTTATCGCGGCTAACATCAAGGATAATGCCACGCTGCGGAAAATCGGGTTGGTCAACCAAGTCCAGACAGGGTAACCGAGTGCCACATTGAGCAAACAATTGACTCAGTATTTGATGGGCGTAGAAAATACCTTCTTCATCGATATATTGGATAAGGATCAGATCCGAAGATATACGAAGACCAAATGCTTGGTCGTCTAGATCAAGACGCAGTTGATACTCAACCATGGGCGAAGAGATGCGCGACCCAAATTGATTCGGGATGGCACTTTCAGAGAAATCAGTACAACATTTTCCTGCTAGGTAAGTGATAGATTTTGGTGCTGGAAACAGAGAAGGGGAGACGTCTGCCATGTTGACCTCGATTAAGTACAGCTGGAAGAGGGCAGTACGCTAAACAGCGCAATGTCTTCAGTAATAAGTTTTTGCCATGCCATAGCTGCCGCACCAGCGGAAACCGCTTGGGTGCCCAATGTTGAAAAACTGACATGAGGCTCCCATGTTGCTGGGCCTTGTACTGCTGACAGTTTGTTATCGATGTAAGAGACTAAGCTGGCACCATAATGTTGTGCTTCACCACCAATGATCACTTGATGAATGTTCATCAGGCGTCCAAGTAACACCAGTGACGAAGCAAATTCTTGTAAAACAAGCGAGAGGTCGGCAGTGCCTTGTTCAAATTTCAACTCACTTTTGTACTGACCTGCAGAGAAATCGTCGCCATAAAACAGATTATTGTTTAGCACAAAACCAAGGCCGATCCCCAAATGCTCAGACTCTGTATTGCGATGGTGCGACGTAAATAGCACATAGAGAAAATTATTGGTTGGTTCACGCCGTGTCTGCATCATTTCGCCCCATGCTGCGCAGTTGGCGTCGTTGTCGATAAAAACAGGACAATTAAAATGCTGCTTAAGCTCTGCCACTAAATTAAGAGGCTCTTCAATCTCCAGTGCGTTGGAAAGAGAGATATGACCCGTTTCTGGATTCACTAGTCCGGGAAGGCCGATCCCCATCGCTAAAATATGGTCAAACTTGGCGTCGATCTGCTGCATCACAGGGGTCAGTGCTTCGATGATGGCTTGGTCAACCTTATCTGTTGGCTGGAAAGTGATGATGGTGCGATACACAATCTGACATTCCACATTCACCACAGACACATTTATCGCACTGTCGGTCAACTCCACGCCAACCAATACCCCGATATCATTGTTGAGTGACAATGAGACTTTTGGTCGCCCACCTTTACTATGAGCAGGCTTCGTAGTGACCTCTGAAATCAGGTCCTTTTCTGTCAGTTGCCCAACAATTTTAGTAATGGTGGATTTATCCAAACCGAGCTGCTCCGCCACTTCGACACGCGAAATGCGGTTATAACGCCAGATGCAATCTAACACTCTGGATAAGTTGACGATCTTACTATTTTGGCTTGGTTTCATTATTAAGTTGATTGTGGAAACTAAATGATTATTTCATTTATAACGACTTCACTATGAGTTCGCAACAACAATGTATAGCTCAGATTGCCTACAATTTATAAAACATGACCGAGTTAACTTTTCTCATTTCTACCTGATAATTTTGTTAACTAATTGTGAGCAAGATCGTTGTGATGAACAAAAAATAGCCTAAATTATATAGTTAGTTTCCAGTGTAAACTAACTAGAGGATAGAACGATGAAGTTTAAACATGGAGTAAAAGCGCTGGTAGCACTTACCGCCTTTACTGTTGCTTTACCTATCTCTGCGATTGCAGAAGAAACCCTAACCATATGGACATGGCGCAAACAAGAGCGTCCTCTATGGGAAGCTGTTTCAAAGAACATGAAAGACGTTGATATCAAAGTCGAGGTTTTTAAAGGGGTGGATTACAACTCTCGTTTACGTCTGGGTTTACAGAGTGACGGTGGTCCTGATCTGTTTCAGGGGCGTCCGGGTGCTTCATTTATCGATCAATATGCGAAAGCTGGGGTGATCCAACCTGTAGGTGACGCCGTGGATCTTTCAGGCATTTCACCTGCAACACTCGGCGCGGCAACGGGATCGGATGGTAAGGTTTATGGTGTACCTTTTGCGGTTCAAACCGTGCAAATTATCTACAACAAGGATATTTTTGATAAGCACAACCTCAAAGAGCCGACCTCTTTGGAAGAGTTTGAGCAGGTTATGAAAACGCTAAAAGCAGCGGGCGTTACGCCATTAGAAGTACCGGGACGCGCGGGCTGGGCATTAGCAATGATGAGCGCTGGTTTAGAAGCGGGTCTATCTGGTGATGGCATGGCAAAAGTGGCCACGCGCGATGAGCCATTTACCGCGGAAGGATACCAGAAAGTAGTGGACACGTTTGCCACGTGGAAGCCTTACATTAACCCATCAGCAGCTGCGCAAGATTACAACGGCATGCGTGCGAATGTAGCCTTGGGTGACTCGGCAATGATCATCGATGGTTTATGGTCGACCTCTCCTTTATCTACTATTGCTCAGACCAATCCAGATGCCAAGTTAGGACTTATGCCAGTACCGGGTGCCGGTGGTAAGGTCTATGCGTTTGCCGATGGCGCTTATTTGGTCAATGCCAATAGTGCTAAAAAGTCAGCAGCCGATAAGCTGTTAGCTTATACCGCAACCAAAGAGTTTGCGCAGTTGTTTGCTGATCATGTTGGTGAGCTATCGACGTACGCCGACGGCATTACTTATCAAGGTGCGCATCAGGCAGAAGCTGCCACCTTTGTTTCCAATCAGGCACAGCCGCATCTGACGTGGAAAGGGCCGTTCAATGTTCAATATGAAGAAGTCGTTGGTCCGGCTTTCCAGAAATTCCTAGCAGGGAAAGTGGATAGCAAAGGCCTATCGAGTGAGATTGAAAAAGGCTTTAAAGCTAAAAATCTGTAAATAAGGACAGCGGCCTGATACTCAGGCCGCTTATTTCAGCGTCGGAGTCTGTATGACCGAGTTTTCTCGCCCCCGAGGATTGAGCTTCAAGCAAAAAGAGAAGATCCAGTACATGTTGCTGTTGATCCCCGGTTGTTTGTTGTACGGGGTATTTAACCTTTTGCCCTTATTCGGCACATTAGTGCTGTCATTTTTTGACTGGCCGGGCATTGGCCCTGCCACATTTATCGGCTTTGATAACTTCACGAAGCTGCTCACTGATGACTATATGAGCACACAGTTGTGGAATGCGTTTTATCAAACCGTGCTGTTTTTTGGTATTTGTATTTCGATCTTCCTGCTTCTTGGTACCACATTCGCTTTGCTGCTGAGTTGGAATACCGCAGGTAAATCGGGCTACAAGCTGCTCTTTTTTATGCCTTACCCACTTGCTGCTGTCGCTGTTGCTTTCTTAGGTCAGCTTATTGTGGATGTGCGTGGACCATTGAACGAGTTGTTGATGAACTGGGAAGTGATCTCTGCACCGCTGATGTTTTTAGGTGATGAAAGTTCGGCATTGCCGACCATTGCACTGTTTCAGTCTTGGCAAAAACTGGGCTTCTCCATCATGTTGATCTTATCTGCGATTCTCGGTGTACGTTCTGACTTGCTGGAAGCGGCAGTTCTGGATGGTGCCAGTCGCTGGCAGTGTATTCGCCATGTAGTTTTCCCAGTATTGACCCCAGCGTTTGTGCTGATAACCATCCTGACCATGGTGGATGTGTTTAATAATGCGGAATATGTCTTGATCTTGATGGGGCCTGATGCTGGTCCATATTACTCCACCGATATTATGGGCACCTTCCAGTATCGTACGGCATTTGGTACCAGTGGTGGTTCGGGTACGGCTGACCTTGGTATGGCCGCTGCTATTGGAATGGTGATTTCTGTGCTGATTTTGCCTGCGTCGATTTATCTGGCACTGCGCAATATGCGAAATCGATAGGGGAAGTCATGGAACGTATATTTAAACTCAAACCGTTAGAGCAAGTTGTCGTGCAGTTCTTGCTGCTCACTTGGGCTGTGATTGTGGCGCTCCCTTTTGGCTTAGCATTCATTAACTCCGTTAAAGGCAATTTAGGGCAGGTGATACGCTCACCTTTTGGCATGCCGCAAGAGTGGCATTTTGAAAACTACCTAAGTGCGTGGGAGCAGGCCAATTTCAGCAGTTATTTCCTTAACTCGCTCATCATTAGCTTAGGCACAGTCGTACTTGCCGTGGCGTTCAGTACCATGGTGGCGTTCGTGCTTGCTCGAGTGCAGTTTCGAGGCAATAAGCTGATTTTCATCTTATTTATGCTGGGAGTAATTGTTCCACTTCGTTTGGCCATGGCGCCACTGTTTGTGGTGGTACAGAGCCTTGATTTACTCAATTCACTGTTGGGTATTATTTTGGTTCAGGCCGCCAGCATGATGCCGGTTGCCGTGTTTATTCTCAGTACATTTTTCAAAAACTTGTCACCAGAGATAGAACAAGCCGCTCGGGTGGATGGCGCACTGCCATTCCAGATCTACTGGCGTATTGTATTGCCACTGGTCAAGCCGGCAATTGCAACCGTCGCTTTGTTGTCGTTTGTCAGCGCTTGGAATGAATACATCTTCCCGCTACTTTTCTTGCAAGATCGAGACTTATACCCGCTCACTCTAGGGCTACAAGAGTTTCAAAACGAATTTGCGATTCAATGGCACATGATGTTTGCAGGACTCATCATCATGATGGCCCCGACTCTTATCGCGTTTTTATTAGCATCAAAAGCCTTTATCCAAGGTTTGACTCAAGGTGGAATTAAGGAATAACCATGGCTCAGGTAATACTTAAAAATATTAAGAAATCGTACGGCAAAGTGGATGTTCTCAAAGGCATCGACCTTGAAATCAATGATAAAGAGTTTGTCACTTTTGTCGGGCCGTCAGGCTGTGGTAAATCGACCTTGCTTAGAATGATCTCTGGGCTTGAGGAGCCAACATCAGGGGAGATTTACATTGATGGCCGAGAGGTAACGGACGAAGCGCCTGCGGATAGAGAGATTGCGATGGTATTTCAATCTTATGCTTTGTATCCGCAAATGACGGTGCGAGAGAATATGTCGTTTGCACTCTCCATTGATAAGCAGCCGAAAGAAGAAATCAAGCAGAAGGTTGACCATGCTGGGAAGCTGCTTAAACTTGACCAGTTGTTTGACCGCTTACCGAAAGAACTTTCGGGTGGACAGCGCCAACGGGTAGCCATAGGTCGAGCGATTGTGCGTAACCCTAAGTTGTTCCTCTTCGATGAGCCACTTTCTAACCTTGATGCTGAACTTCGTGTTGACATGCGCATTCAAATCGCAGAATTGCACCGTACATTGGCGACCAGCATGGTTTACGTGACTCATGATCAGGTTGAAGCTATGACATTGGCCGATAAAATTGTGGTTCTGCGCGATGGTTGTGTTGAGCAAGTAGGGCCGCCACTGGAACTGTATTATCACCCACAAAACCAGTTTGTTGCGGGGTTCATTGGCTCTCCTAAGATGAACTTCATCCCAGTGACGGTGCTTGACGCCAGTGCGACACAAACAACAGTTACGATTGCCGATCGTTACACCTTAACTTTGCCAAGGAATGGGGCTCATTTGTCATCAGGTGACGTCATTACACTTGGCATCCGTCCTGAGCATTTGCTTGTGCAGGAAACATGGCAAGAGGAAAGTTGTGTGGTACCGATGACCATTAATGTCGCGGAGTATTTAGGCGCGGTGTCATACGTTCATTGTTACTCTAACCATCTTGAGAAACTTAGCTTAATGCTTGACGGTGAAGATGCGGTGAACCTAAAGCTTGATAACGGACAAGTGCTGAATGTGGAGTTGCGAGCGCAATATTGTCATCTGTTCGATGCAAATCAACAAGCATTGCCATTAGTGAAATAACTTTTCCTTGATTGGGATGCTAGGTCACACTTTCACCTTATTGTGGGGAAAACCATTTGCCGTCTGTAAATGCAGGCGGCATTTTAATTTCCTTCGCATCAGACTTCAGGGACGTTTCATTGTCAGATCACATTCATTTTTTAGTGGGTACTTATACCGATGGTGCCAGTCAAGGCATTGAGCGCATTGCTCTTGATGTTTCCACCGGTGAGTTGGCTCATATTAGGACGCAGTTACGAGCCACAAATCCATCTTTCTTGTGTAAACATCCGTGCAGTGAAGAGCAAACTCTATACACGGCTAGCGAGTTATCTCAGCAAGAAGGCGCCCAGCTTTACAGTGTAAACAGTAAGGGGGAGCATCGGATTGCAGTACAAGGGGACTACCCTTGTCATTTAAGTTGTGATCCACAAGGCCAGTATCTTGCTTTAGCCAATTATGGTTCTGGGAATGCGAATGTCTATTTATTAAATAATGAAGGGATAGCTCAGCAATGTGTAGCGGACTTGTTTGTTGCAGGCTGCGGGGCAAACGCCGAACGGCAAGAAAGGCCACACGCCCATCAGGTGACGTTTCTAACGCAAAGTGACCACTTAGCTGTGGTTGATTTAGGCAGTGATCGGATTTACTTCTATCAATTTGACCGCAAATCTCACAGTTTTACGTTACTACAAAGTATTGTGATGCCAGCGGGTTCAGGGCCGCGCCATTTAGTCTTCAATTCCACTGAAACCCACGCATATGTAGTGTGTGAGCTATCAGAAATGTTAGTGACACTGCAGTGCCAAGAGCAGAAGTGGGTGATCGCTCATGAGGTGCCGCTGTTACCGAACACCGAAAATGGTGAAGCGGCTTCTGCAATAAAAATGTCACGTGATGAGCGTTTTATCTATGTGTCTTGTCGCGCGCAAAACAAAGTCGTTTGTTTTGAATTACAGCAACACCTACCAGTTCTGATTGATGATGTGGATTGTGGCGGTCAATTTCCGCGGGATTTTGCGTTGTCTGATGATGAACAATGGCTGGTGGTGGCTAATCAACACAGCAATAATCTCACTAGTTATCACAGGAATAGTAGTACTGGCCAACTCGAAGCCACAGGATATCACTGTGAGGTAGGGTCGCCAGTGTGTGTTGTACCGAGTTAGTTTAGGTCATTGTGGTTAACTAAGAGTATTTAGGGTGCCGTTGTGCACCCTAAGCTCTTCTTAGGCTTTGAGCGTAGTGAGGACGTCTTTCATTGACGGTAAAATGCGGTGGCCGAGTGCTCTAACTTCTTTACATGGCTCGACTAAATCAGGGATTTGGAAGGTGATCATGTTTGCAGCGACAGCAGCACGTACCCCATTGTTTGAGTCTTCAAACGCAAGGCTTTGATGGGCTGGAATACCCAAACGGCTAGCGGCAAGTAAGTAGATTTCAGGATCTGGCTTGCCATGTTCAACTTCGCATCCAGTGGTAATGGAATCAAAGTACTTATCCAGCCCAGCTAGTTTGAGCTTCACTAACGCGATATCTTGTTGTGTCGATGTTGCCACCGCCATAGGGATCTTTTGGGCTTTTAGCCATTCGAGCAACTCAACCACGCCTTCTTTGACTGGAATGGCTTCGTGCAGTACAACACTGTTGTAACGCTGTTTCCATTCATCGTGAAGACGGTCAAGATCATCACCATAAGCATTGCGGAGTATGACATCAATCCCGGCAGAATTACGTCCAATAATAGATAAGTAGGTGTCTTCGTAGAAAGGCAGGTTTTGGACTTCACAGGACTTTTTAAAAATACGCATGCATACCCGCTCGGTATCTAGCAACAGCCCATCCATGTCGAAAATAGCAGCTTTAAATTTCATGAGTACAGCTTAATCAGCATCAAATAGTTATTGTCATTCTGACACAGATTGTGAGCTGGGGAAAAGTTTTCCAGAGTTCTGCGTTGGGTGTGTGAACCGTTATTCTCTTCTTTGTAATGTCAAAGCATACGTAAACGGATGTGTTACATGTGGTAGAAAAGAGCATGGGGCAAAACAAATGTTTTCCGTTATAGATGGATTTAATCCTACCTAAACGCCCGAATGAAGCTGTATAGATTTTCTCCACATTTTAATCAAAAAATAAGAGTTATTATGCATAATGTTTGGCATGGATCTTAATATTAATAATAACGAGTATCATTTTTATTTAAATTAAATTAGCTTAATTCCATAAATTGGTATGAGAGCTATACGATGTTTAAAACAGAAATTTCGCCAGAAACTCTTACAATACTGGTTACATACCGATGTACAGCTACATGTAAGGATTGCTGTTTTGAATGCACACCTCAAATTACGACTACATTAAGTGAAGGACAAATTAGAGAGGCAATACTACAAGCAAAAGAAACCTTTCCAGCTCTAAGGCAAGTGGTTTTTTCAGGGGGTGAGTGCTTCCTATTGAAAGATATCTTGTTCCGCTCTATTTCTTTAGCCACGTCTCTTGGTTTAGTAACAAGGTGCGTTACTAATGCGTATTGGGCTAAGAATACTTTAAAAGCTGATGAGATTGCTAAGAAACTTCTAAGTTCAGGGCTTACAGAAGTAAACATAAGCACAGGTTTAGATCATCAACAATGGGTCTCGAAAACAACCGTAATTAATGCAGTAGAAGCTCTTACTACTAATTGTATCCCTACATTGATTACAGTTGAGTCTGATACAGAAAGTTCAACTTGCTTAAATGACATAGCTCGAAGTGAACGCATCTTAGCAATTAAACGAGAGTTTCCAGAGAGGCTATCACTACAAACAAATGCATGGATGCCTTTTCATAAAGATTCTATAACTCGGAAAATTATTGAGATTGAGGATATCGAGGGCGGATGTGACCAGTTGTTTAATAATTGCGTTGTTACTGCTAATGGGGAAGTTGCAGCATGCTGTGGTCTTACTTTGGAGCATATCAATGAAATTAAAGTTGGTAACCTCAACAACCTTTCAGACTTTATTTCGAACCAAGAAGATGATTTTTTAAAGCTTTGGATATATACCGATGGTCCTATAAGGATCATCAAAAAATTAATGGGGTCTGATTATTTCACCAAACGAAATGTTCATCATCAATGTCAAGCTTGTGTGGTTTTACATAACGATATGGCCGTTAGAAATAAGCTATATCGTGACTGGAAGAAGCACCTTCTCCCAACATTACAGAAGTTTAATTTGAAGCAAAACGGTGTCAGCGTCTAAAGGAATCAGTAGTTATGAATAAAAAATATATTACCTACGGTTTAATAGGAACATTTAGTACCACTGGTGCATCTGTAAATGCGTTATCAGATGAAGATTCAAATCGACTGTATGGTAAACCCAAAAGTGTAGAATCCACTTCTACGCAAGAGGTTACACCGCTTCGTCTGTCTATGTCTAAAGCTGGCTTACCATCTCATGTTTGGGCTGATATTGAGGAGTTAGGCGAGATTTGGTCAAAAATGAGAAGAGATAAGATACCTATTGTTAACTATGTGGAACTGCTTAGCGATTCCCAGTTAGATGCCAATACCAAGAGTGATCTAACAAAAGATAATGCTTATAAGGTGTTGGCATTGATGTCGTCTAACTTAGTCACGAACATGATCAATCAGGGAGATTATGAAGGCCTTTTAACTGAGTTAGACAAACTAGGGCTATGGAATTATGACGATGAAATTAGCTTACAAAATAAGTTCCAAGAGATTTTTTCCAATAATGGCCAAATTAGTTATCAAGTCCAGCAAAGCCTATCAAGAATTGGAAATATGCCGGTTGAAAGTGATATTCAGTTTTTGCAACGTAATATTCAACCTAATATGCAAGAGAGTGTTGTAGCTGCTGCTGCGGTGGTGGTGGTGGTGGCTGTTGCAGCTGCGACATATGTAGCAGCTGCAGTAAATGTAGCGGCTGCAGGTAATGTTATTGCGTATCTTTCGGTTGCTGTAAACGCTGCTGTTACTGTGCAAGGTAATGTTGGGGTAGCTGGAGGGACTGGCGTTCATGGGGGACCAAATTGTGGTGGCTGTCATCGAAGTTCATTTTCGACCATGACGGCTCAATCTAGTCGCAACTTTGACACAATGGTTTATCTTTCCACCATAAATCGTAATCATGAAATTATGTCTTTAGCTTATAAGGACTTTCAAAAGAAAGAAGTTCGAGCAATCATCAATGCGGCTCTAAACACAGGGTTAATTTATATTGATGATGACAAGAAGGAACAAGTATTTTTAGTTTTAGATAAAGTTGTTGACTCAAGTTTTACACATTAGGGGCTAAGTTATGAGTGAAGGTCTAAAAATTGATTCTAGTATCTATATTTGGTTAGTTATCATTGTTTTTATAATACCTGTTGCCATCACATTAATTTCAGAATTTGTTTTTACTAAACGAATCACATTAAAAGTTGGTGGATTGTCAGTTTTAATAATGACTATAACTACAGCCATATTGGCTTACCAGCTGCATGGAACAAAAGTGACCGTTGCGGATAATAAATTAGTATTGAGTAGTTTATTTTATTCGTCTGAAGTACTTTTGAAGGATATAGACACTGTCGAAATATTCAAACATGAATTACCACCGCGGTATTATTTGATACAAAGAGTGAACGGCATACATCTTCCCAACTACTTTGCAGGGAAGTTCAAAACTCATGAAAAATTGGATTCGTTTGTACTGGCTACATATCCCCCTTATTTAGTGATTACATCAAATAGTAAAGAACTCTATATTCTGTCCAGTTCAAATCAATTGGAAGAAGCCCTCTTAAAGTTCGATAAGTCACAATAACGGCCAGTAGAGTGAAGTTCTGTTTTTTTAGTTGTCTATGCCCAAATTGAAGGTTAATAGCTTGGCAAGGCCGTTGGCTCTTAACGTTTCGATAAGTTGTTGGGCGGGCAACTTTGCCGCTCTCTTCTCTTATAGGTGGTTGATGTCATGATCATGTAAATCTGCGATGGTGATTCGCTAAGGGCTTTGACCTAATAGATATTCCTGCAAGATCGACTGCTTCATATACTTGCTGGTTGATAATAAAAAACCTGTGCCCTAATACTAAGCGTGAGTAATGTTGGCTCACGCTTAAGTGTTATTTGTTTGCATCAAATGTATGTTGGGTAGTCAGTGTATCCATGTTCATTACCACCAAAGAGAGTTGAACTATCCAGCTCTGCTAAAGGGTGTTGATGCTTCAAGCGCTCCACCAAATCTGGGTTAGATACAAATGGTCGCCCAAACGCGACCAAATCAGCATAACCTTTCTCTAGTACCTCATTGGCGCGAGCTTGGGTGTAGCTGCCCGCAACGATAATTGTGTTTGTGAAGTATTTACGTAGTTCAATTCGGAAGTTCTCTGGGATCACTGGTGCATCATCCCAATCTGCTTCGGACAAATGTAGGTACGCAATATCACGTGCTTGAAGTTGTTTAGATGCTTCGAGGATCGTTGGAACAATATCTGGGCAGTTCATGTCCTTAAAAGTGATGAAAGGCGCGAGTCGAACGCCAACTTTGTTAGCACCAATGGCATCGCTCACTGCATCAACCACTTCCAATAAAAAGCGAATACGGTTTTCACGTGTACCGCCGTAGTGATCGGTTCTGTGGTTTGAGTTGGTACGTAGGAACTGGTCAATCAAATAGCCGTTACCACCGTGAATTTCAACGCCGTCAAAGCCTGCTTCAATCGTACGTTTAGCGGCATTGGCAAAGTCACTTACAACGCGGTTAATATCGCTTTGCATCATGGCTCTAGGCTCTACGCAATCAACCATGTTGCCATTACCTTGTTCATCCGCAATCCACACTTGAGTTTCTACTGGTTTTAGTGCTGATGGAGCAATCGGTTGTTCGCCTTTTTGGAATGTCGGGTGCGATACGCGACCGACATGCCACAACTGACAAAACATGATGGAGCCTTGTTCTTTTACTGCTTGAGTAACGTTTTTCCAACCTTTCACTTGTTCATCTGTGTATACGCCTGGCGTGAAAGAGTAACCTTGTGAATCATCAGAAATTTGGGTTGCTTCAGAGATGATTAAGCCCGCAGTCGCGCGTTGCTTGTAATAAGTTGCCATCATTTGGTTTGGAATATTACCCGGTTGACTGGTGCGTGCTCGGGTCATTGGTGCCATCACCACACGGTTTTGCAGGTCGAGTTGTTTTAGCTGTGTAGGTTCAAACAGTTTTCTCATGATCTTTTATCCAATCGTATTCGATGAGCTTAGTATATTAAGTAGAAGAAACTTGATAATTGGGTAATATTTGAATTGATTATTCATCTCAGTCGAATAATGAGATTTGAGGAGGGAGTGTGGACAAGTTTTCGGATATGACGCTGTTTGTCAGCATTGTGAAGAACCAAGGGTTAGCAGCCGCAGGTAGAGAACTAGGCTTATCGCCAGCAACGGTGACAGCAAGATTGCAGTCGCTGGAAGAACGCTATGGGGTGAAGCTACTCAATCGCAGTACAAGGCATATTTCGCTTACAGATTCTGGAGCTATGTACCATCGAGCGTGTCTTGAAATCATCGACAGTGTCAGAGATGCAGAAAACTTACTTCAAACAGGAGCCAAGGAAGTACGTGGAACACTCAAAATTTCCGCTCCTCGCGACATCGGCAAGCAATATATTTCTCCGATATTGTCAGAGTTTAGTGAGCTCTATCCTGAAGTTGTCCCTTATTTATACCTGAATGACAACCTGTCCAACTTGGCGGAGTCAGGGTTGGATATTGTTATCCGATATGGGGAGTTGGCAGACAGCAACCTTATCTCTCGTAAACTGGCTTCCAGTCGTAGAGTGCTTTGCGCTTCTCCTCAATATTTGGCAAAGAAAGGCATGCCTATCACACCGCAAGACTTGGCACAGCACGATTGTCTAGCCATGGTTCGAAGTAATGAAGAACTCAAAACATGGCATTTCCAAGACGAGGAGCAACATAATGTTATAACTGTGCTGCCAAAGCGTTTCTCCGATGATGGGGAAGTGATTCGTCAATGGGCATTAGATGGAGCAGGCATCGCACTGAAATCGATTTTGGATGTGCAACAAGATATCAAACAAAAACGCTTAGTGACGGTCCTCGATGGCTATATGAAAAACTTTAACGCATCGACATCCACTGCAGGAGCTGATCTGAATGTGATTTATCTTAGCCGTCAATATCAACCTAAAAGGCTGCGTGTGTTTCTTGATCTTTTGATTGAACGTTTTGCGGAAAGCTTTGGGTAATTCGACTAGTTACTGTAGTTCAATTAGTCCGATAAACAGTTAATGTTAGTTATTGAACGTATTTCTTTTCATCATGTCACCATGCAATTTATTTATTATTCAAATTATTGATGGTGGTTTATTGTGGTTTTCTATCACAATAAAACGGTGTGCAATATGAAAAGAATGTTATGTGTAGTGGCGCTTTTAGTTGCAATGATAGGCTGTAAAGATTCTTCATCTGATGAGGCTGCCACCGTTCCCATTCCTATAGAGGGCATAGAAAAAACACCGGAGCTGGTTGAAAAGCTGCGTGCCCAACCGACGATAGATGATCAATTTGGTGTTCTATACGACCAGTTTGAGCACATGCTTGATAGAAGTGACTCCTTGACTGGACCCGACACCAATAACGATGGGATCCGTGATGATATTGAATTTTTTATCAATGCATTGGAAGTGACTGAGCCAGTGCGAAATGCATTGAAGCAAAATGCACGGCAAGCACAAGAAAATCTATATTACGATTTCAGTGAAAAAACACCGGAAAATAGAAAAAAAGCGCAGCGTATTGGTGATAAATACCTAAAAGTAGTCGCTTGTAAAACGTTTGTGGGCATGTCTATTAATGATCGAGTTCGTACAGGCGAAATACTTCGAACACTGACTTACAATACTAAAGTCCGTACTCTCGCTTTTATTGCATACAACCATCTGCAAGATGGAAGTGTGAGTACCTTATTGGAAGCAGAGCAACAGCACTGTGAAGAGTGAAATACACATTCATTTCTGTAATGTCACCATGCAATATATTTATTATTCAAATTGTTGATGATGGTTTATTGTGGTTTTCTATCACAATAAAACGGTGTGCAATATGAAAAGAATGTTATGTGTAGTGGCGCTTTTGGTTGCAATGATAGGCTGTAAAGATTCTTCATCTGATGAGACTGCCGCCGTTCTCATTCCTATAGAAGGCATAGAAAAAACACCGGAGCTGGTTGAAAAGCTGCGTGCCCAACCGACGATAGATGATCAATTTGGTGTGCTGTACGACCAGTTTGAGCACATGCTTGATAGAAGTGATTCCTTAACTGGACCCGACACCAATAACGATGGGATCCGTGATGATATTGAATTTTTTATCAATGCATTGGAAGTGACTGAACCTGTGCGTAATGCATTGAAGCAAGACGCGCGACAAACTCAAGAAAACCTTTATTACGACTTTACTGAGAAAACACCAGAAAATAGAAGAAAAGCACAAAGCATTGGTGACAAATATTTAAAGGTAATCGCATGTATGGAATTTGTGGGCGTGCCAGTTGACGACATTATAAACATAGGTCAAACGCTTACAGCTCTGACCTACAATACCAAAGCTCGAACTTTAGCCTACATTGCCTATAACCACCTGCAAGATGGGAGTGTAAGTACCTTGTTAAAGGCGGAGGCTCAACATTGTGAATAAATCATTGATAATAATAAACTTAGTTCTGATGGTGCTTTCTTCTAATGCGACTGCTAATTCATGCAAAGTAGAAGGATATACAGTTGGTTTTTTTAATGGTGTTGCAACTACTCGTAAACAAGGTATTGCTGGATTAAAAAATATTGAGTCAATGCTAGATACTTCAAAATACAATGACGAGCCAGTCGAATACCAACTGTTTTATAACGACTCTTATATCGAAGGTAGTGCCTTTAATGTGTTGGCTGATTATGCTGAAACCTTTGATCAAAGAACAGAGGAGCTCGAACAGAAACAATTTAAAAGTTGGGAAGCCTTCTGGGAGTTGGTTAATGGCAGAGGTGACAGTTCAATCATTCAAAAAGTCGATTCACTGTTTATTGATTTTTCTGCGGTTGTTTTGGATTTTGGTAGCAAAATAATGAACAAAATTGTGGCGAAATTTCTAAATCAGCTCGCACAGTACGTCGACTCACCAGACAGTGTGTTAACGGAGATGCAACAGTACTTAATTAGTGACTCCCTGACGTGGAAGGGCAAGAAACTGATTTATATTGCGCATTCTCAAGGGAACTTATGGGCAAATAAAGCATATCGACAAGCAGTATCTCAGCCTGGATATAGTGAAGATAATGTTCATGTGGTCCATATTGCGCCTGCTTCAGCGACCTTAAGCCCAAATAGTGACTACGTATTATCAAGCTCAGATCTAGTTATTCTATTAGTGCGCCAATTAACGGGTCCATTCTCAGTGCCTACTCCGAATGTGCTTTTGGTACCAGGAACAGGTGAACTTTTGGGGCATAGTTTAAGTGAAGTTTACCTTAGCCATGACTCGACAGTTGATCTTATCAAAAAAGCAGTCAAGCGAGGCTTTTCACGAGTTGCAAAGCCAGAGATGGAAGATTTCTTGTTCAAAGTTGAGTTCGATTATAGCTCAAGCTATGACCAGATTCATGAAGAGCCTGCTTATGATGTTATTGATGCTGGAAACGGTGTTTTTGGTTGGATTTCTGAATACTTAGATGACACGGATACGTGGCCCAAGATGACTCTTACCCCCCTTGTGTCTACAGAAAAGAAACTGCCATTTAACGTTAAAGTGCCTGATCTCGTTGAAGAGCCGGACTCCAAGTTGTTTAAAAAAACAATTGTTTTTGACGCTTGTGCAAGCCCAGTTGAGTTGAAAAAGGTTGAACAAACTATTCCACCTTATGAGTTTTTCCTGTTTGCACAATGGTTCAACCTTAAAGATTTTAAAGAGGGTACATTTTTAAATACTTGGAGGTCGAGCATAGTGACGGATCGATATGGAAGAGTTGAGAGAAACAGAGAGAGATATGAGGACACGAATGATTGGTACTTTGAGTGCGCTGGCGATGGTGAGTCAATGGAATTTGAGGTGTCTCAACGCCATTATGATGAGCTGCAGCTTACGTATCTAACTGAGCAGCAACTATCGGGACGCTATGAAATTGCGGCAAGTGACTTTGAGAGCCTTTGTCATCCACATTAAATCAATGCAATAGAACAGCTGACCGAATACTCTCTACCATGTCTTTTAGCTACGTCGTGGGGCTTAGATGAGGGTGGTGGCTGTTCTACTGTACATGGCGATCACTGCTTGGAAAGTTGTTTATAAACTTTCGCCCAGTTCGATACGGTAACCCAAATCGATAGAAGGCTGCCAGTTCTCATTCCCTTTTAATCTGTCAATGAGTTGCTGGGCGGCAACTTTGCCAATTTCTTCTCTTGGAGTGATCACCGTGGCTAACTTAGGGATCATCACTTGACTGATATCATGACCATGAAAACCCGCGATAGCGATTTGTTCCGGAACCCGAATACCACGGCGTTGACATTCATAGAGGGCACCAATGGCCAAGTCATCGTTAGTACAGAAAATCCCATTAACATCAGGATGGGATTCTATCAGCTGAGTTAATAACTTTGCCCCTAACGTGAATGACGATGCTTCTTCTGTTTGCAATGATATCGGAGTAATGTCGCGAGCTTTGAGTGCATCACGATAGCCTGCCATTTTTAAACGGGTACGCTCATCCATACGGGCAGCAAAATAGGCCACGCTGCTGCACCCTTTTTTTAGCATGGTTTCCGTCATTGCTTGGGCCGCCTTATAATTATCGAACCCTACAGCTTGCTCGATTCTTGGCGAATAAGCATCCATGATTTCGACAATCGGAATACCAGCGGTTTGCAACATTTTATGTGATTTATCGGTGTGCACGTTTTCAGAAAGAATAATGGCATCAACGTTATAAGAAAGCAGCGAGGCGATGCTTTGTTCTTCTAACGCAGTACTGTATCCATAGTGAGCTATCATCGTCTGGTAACCAGCAGGCGCAGTCGCTGATTCGATGCCGCGGATCACTTCGGCAAACACTTGGTTGGTTAAAGAAGGGACTAACACACCGATGGCATGACTCTTAGCATTTGAAAGAATATCTGGCGCACGGTTGGGAATGTAGCCTAGCTCGTCAACGGCTTGTTGGATCTTATCTTTCAAAGCTTCCGAGACCAAAGCAGGGTCACGTAGGCAACGGCTAACCGTCATTTTGGTGACCCCAACGCGGTCGGCTATATCTTGTAATGTCGGTCTTTTCTTCTTTAAAGCCATAAGTGTAAGTATCGATGAGTGACATTAAGTGTTACTGGTAACATGTTACCTCTAATTCCATGAATGCTCATTCTTTTTATGTTTATGGTTTGTTTAGCTTGGTATGGCTTGTTGGTGCCGTGGTTGTTCGCTCCAAGTTAGGTGATATTTTTTCTGCTCCGGCTGGTCTATTCGAGAGTATGTGTGAGAGCCAAAATAATCGCGCTGAGCCTGTAATAAGCTAGCAGGGAGCACGTCACAACGCAGCGTATCAAAGTACTGTAGAGCAGTACTGATTCCCGGCATTGGTAAGCCAGAGAGAGCACTATCTGCGACAATTTGACGCCAGTTCATAAGGTGGTGTTGTAATTGCTTTTGAAAATAGTCAGCAAAGAGCAGGTTATCTAATTGAGGCGTTTGCTGGTAGGCGAGGGCAATATGATGCAGAAAGCCTGCGCGGATGATACAGCCGGAACGCCATATTTTAGCGATTTGGCTAAAATCGAGCTGCCAGTCTTCTTGAACGGATTTGGTCCGCATAAGATCAAACCCTTGAGCGTAAGCAACGAGTTTGGCGCAATAGAGCGAAGATTCGAGCTGTGTAATTTTGAGTGCTCTGTCGGATGATTCAATGTGACTAATGCTGCTTCCATAGCGTTGGCTAGCGGCTTCGCGCATCAATTTTTGTCCACTTTGGGCGCGGCTAAATACGGCTTGTGCGATGCAGGTGGCAGGGTTGCCTTGTTCAAGAGCGTTAATTGCCGTCCACAAGCCAGTCCCTTTTTGCTGCGCTTTATCCAGAATAACTTCGACCAAAGGGGTGCCAGTTTCTGGGTCCTTGGTTGCGAGAATATCGGCGCTTATCTCCAACAAGTAGCTGTTTAGCATACCCTGATTCCAGCGAGTAAAAACCGCACTGATCTCTGTTGCCGACATCATCAGTACTTGCGATAAGTAATGGTACGCTTCGCAAATGAGCTGCATATCAGCATATTCGATGCCGTTATGTACCATTTTTACATAATGACCGCTTCCTGCAGGACCAAGGTAGGCTGCACATGGCTCACCTGAAGAAAACGCTGAAATGGGTTGCCCACAGTCATCGACTTTTGCGGCAATGGCTTCCCACATGGGTTTGATGTGCACCCATGCCGATTGGTTGCCACTGGCCATCATGGATGGGCCGTGTCGGGCGCCTTGTTCTCCGCCTGAAACCGCAGTGCTGAAGAATTGAAGTTTGTTGTGATAATGACGTTCGCGGCGCTCTGTATCTTGCCAATGGCTGTTGCCCGTGTCGATGACGATATCTTCTGACGTTAAGCCATGTTCGATGAGCTCGTTGATGACTTGGTCGACAATTGTTCCAGCCGGGACAGAAAGTGCAATGATCCGTGGAGAGTTAAGCGATCTTAAGACCGCTGTTAGGTCATCAGCGGAGAAATATTTCCCTCTGTTGAGCTGGTTTGCCTCATGTAATGCCTGCTCCCGATGAGAAGCTGAAATATCATATCCGACAACGTTAAATTGATGGTCAAGCAAATTGAGTGCGAGGCTTCTACCCATCACACCAAGTCCAATCATGGCGATATCATAGTGACTCATACGGAATGTCCTTTTAGTGCCAAAAGGGTCTGAGTGAGAACTTGCTCGGCGTCGCCCGAAATATCGATATGTAGCGCTTCAGACTCATCTGGCTCAACGAGGGTCGCAAACTGGCTTTTGAGCATCTCTTCACCTTTAAAGTAGTGATTGGCTCTTTTTTGGTGGCGTTGCCAAATGGTGTGATAACTCCCTTTGAGATAAACAATCACAAGTTCTGGGTTTCCTTCTCGCAAGGTGGCGCGATACTCGGGTTTGAGGGCAGAGCACGCGATCACTGCTGTCGGATTATTTTTAAGCAGCTGGTTGAGTGTCTTTAACCATCCTTGACGATCTACATCATTAAGTGGAATACCCTGACGCATTTTTTCAACGTTAGCGGGTGGATGAAAATCATCGCCATCAAAAAATGGCATGTCGAGAGCATGGGCAATTTGGCTACCAATCAAGCTTTTGCCGCAGCCTGAAACACCCATCACTAGTATCTTTTTTAGTTTCATTGGACAAAACTTTCCTTAGCCTTTCACGCAAGAAAGGCTGAATAAATCATCATGTTACTCATCGTGACTATTGCCACCACATGGCAAGGTTCGGGAACAAGATGACAAGGCTTAAAACGAAAATCTGCATTGCAATAAATGGCAGTAATGAACTGAAGATCTCACCAAGACTAATATCTTTAGGCGCCACTGACTTGAGATAGAAAGCGGCAGGGCCAAATGGTGGTGACAGAAAAGACACCTGCATGTTGAGGCAGAACACCACACCAAACCAAATAGGGTCATAGCCAAGGCTGATAATAATAGGAACGAAGATCGGCATGGTTAATAGCGCCACACCAACCCAGTCGAGGAACATGCCCAGTACCAATAAAATGGCCATCATGATGAGGAGGGTGATGATTGGGCTTCCCCCACTTAGAGCCAGAATGATCTCTTTGACAAAATCTATACCGCCCATCAAGTTATAAATACCAACCAGTGCACTTGCACCAATACCAATCCACATGATCATGCCGCAGGTACGCATGGTGGCAATGGCGCTTTCCTTGAGCATAGAAAGGTTCATTTCTCCACGGATCACGGCACTGAGCATAATGCCTACAACACCTAATGCCGAAGCTTCAGTGACGGATGCTACTCCGGTATAGATACTGCCTAATACCACAGCAACTGAAAGCAGCGGGAAGAACAGCGCTTTAAAATAGCTAGGCTGAGCTTGCGTTGCTTCTTCTTCATTGTCGGAAGGGATGGGGGCTAGTGAAGGATCGAGCTTACAACGAATCAGCACATAAGCGATATAACAAGCCGCGAGGATAAAGGCAGGAACGAAAGATGCCTTAAACAGGTCACCAATTGAGACACTGGCCGTCATACCATAGATGATCAGAACGATGCTTGGTGGCAGCATGGTGCCTAATGCGCCACCAGCACAGGTGGTGCCGATTGCGAGCTTTCGGTTGTAACCAAGACGTAGCATTTGCGGCAAAGCAAGAATACCAAGCAACACGGTTTCACCACCGATCACGCCGCTCATCGAGGCCAACAATACCGCCACTAATAAGGTTTGAACGGCGACGCCGCCACGGACTTTACGTCCAACTGATTTCATGGCATCGAACAGGTCTTTGGCAATGCCTGAGCGGTCTAATAATGCGGCCATCAGCACAAACATGGGTACAGCAAGAAATACGTAACCAGAGGCAAAACTATACGTACGGCTCGCGATAAGAGGGAGGGCATCTGGCCCAAACCAAAATAGAGTAAAGAAAATGGCGACGAAGCCTGTTACAAAAGCTAACTGCATGCCCGTTAGTAGCAACGCAATCATCATCACCAGCATGAGTAGGCTGCCCCATGCTATGCCAATAGAAGATAAATCAAACATCGTTATTCTTCCTTAGCCCTGCGAGTTCTTGAACGAGGTGTAAAACATACTGAGCGACTAAGATGCACAGTGCGACAAAAATCAGCCCTTTGAGTAGTGCTGGATAGGGTGCATTGAGGACAGAGCCCGATGTTTCAAGGCGCAGTTCTCCCCACGGGGCAAACCATGCTTCATTCGCCATGGTGTATGAGGCATAAGCCAGCATCAAAGCAAAGGCGAGCCCAACAATATGGTGGACGAGATTGAGGTATTTCCGCGCTTGAGCGGAAACGGAATCGTAGATCAACACAACTCGAACGTGTTTGTCTGCAGCGAACGCGTAAATCCCGCCAATGATGAATAATGAGCCACCAAGGAAAGACGCGGTTTCATGTACCCAAGTAGTAGGGGCATCGAACACATAACGCATCACAACTTCATAAAAAGAGATAAGAACAATCAGAATAAACAGCCAACTTAAAAGCTTACTGATGCGAATGATCAGTCTATCCAGCCCGTTTTTGGGTTTTTCATCAGGTTCTGCTGGAGAATGCGGTTTGGACATAGTTGTGGTTTCCATACATCAGGAGGGCAAATGCCCTCCTATTGAGCTTGGTTTATAACAGGCCGTTTTTCTCTAAGAAGGTCGTCACGGAATCGTAAACTTTTTGCGCGTTTGGTGAACGCTCAGCAAACACTTTCCATTGAGATTTTGCGATTTCACGGAACTTCTTACGTTCTTCATCAGACCAGTTATGAATGGTGATGTCTGGGTTTGCCATGGCTTCTTTAACCGCTGCTTGGTCAGCGATCTTAAGCTGAGTGGTCATGTCGTAGGAGAAGTCACGCACTGACGTTTGCAAGATCAACTGGAGATCTTCCGGCATTTTGTCCCATTTCTTTTGCGAGATAGAAATGTCGATCAGTGGCAGAGAGTGGAAGCCCGGCTGAACTGGATGCGGGGCGATATCGTTCATACCAGCTTTTTGGTTGGTTGAGAACACCGTGTAATCCGCTGCATCAATTACGCCTTTGCTCAAACCAGTAAATACTTCTGAGCCCGGTAGGTTAACTGGTGTTGCGCCTGCTGCCGCAAAGACTTGCTGTACCAAGCCTTCAGGTGCGCGCAGTTTTAACCCTTTAAGGTCGTCAACACCGTTAAGTGGTTTTTTCGAAATGAAGGATTCAACACCCGTGGTAGAAGCGCCAATGAATTTCACACCATACGGCTTGTAAAGCTCGGTCATGAGTTCATTACCACCACCGTAGTTCATGTACTGTAGCAATTGAGTGGTGTCAGACCATGCGCCAACCATGTTACCAATAAGGCCAAACGCGGGATCCTTACCTGAGAAGTAACCCGTTGCAGTGACTTGACCATCGAGCACACCAAGTTTGATCGCACCGAGTGTCTCTGTGTGTTTAACGACAGCACCGACAGGCAGTAAATCGATATCAATTCGACCGTTAGACATTTTTTCTACCCGTTCAACCCAGTTTTGCTGAACCTTAAAGTTCAGATCACCTGATGGATCTGATGATTGGATTTTAAGCTTAAAGTCTGCTGCAAAAGCTGAGGTTGATAATAGCCCAGCAATGGTGGCTGCAAGCAAAGGTTTCGTCATCGCGTTCATGATGGGGGTCCTTTTTAACGGGTCATTTGACCCTAGTTTCACGTATCCAAATCGCAGCGACCTGCTCCTTGGTGAGGCCGGCTTATTATTTTATGTTACCGGTAACTTTGGTTGATGTTACCGGTAACACGGTGTATTTATCTACGATCATGATCACAAGATTGTATAAATGTTATTAATTTGTAGATTAGTAACAATCAGGCGCGCAAGTCACTCATTGCCGAAAAATAGATTTTAAGTGACGTGCAGAATAAAAAGATGACATTAAGACTTGGCAGTCGCTATAGTATAAAAAGTCAGCAAATTTAATAAGATAATAAAGAGGGAGAGCAACAATGACGGAGAAAAAAGTCGCTTTTATTGGGCTTGGCGTCATGGGGTATCCGATGGCTGGATTTCTGCAAAAAGCAGGTTACACGACCAAGGTATACAACCGTACTCAAGCTAAAGCAAAACAATGGGCTGAGCAATATGGTGGTCAGGCTGCTGATACGCCTCGTGAAGCCGCTTTGGATTGTGATGTTGTTTTTGTTTGTGTGGGTAATGATAACGACGTGCGAAGTGTGGTTTATGGCGAAGAGGGAATATTGGCTGGTTTGAAACCCGGAGCCGTCTTGGTCGATCATACGACAACTTCCGCAGAACTGGCTGAGGAGCTGGGGGATGCATGCCGTCAAGTGCGAAATGAATTTATTGATGCGCCTGTATCGGGTGGCCAGGCTGGGGCAGAAAATGGTGTATTGACCATCATGTGTGGTGGTGAGTCTGAAGTGTTTGCTGCTGTAGAACCGGTGATGAGTGTTTATGCGAAACAAAGCACTTTGCTTGGTAAAAATGGTCAAGGCCAGCGCTGTAAAATGGTTAATCAGATTTGCATTGGTGGCATCTTACAAGGTTTGAGCGAAGCGCTTATCTTAGCGCAGCAATCAGGCTTAGATATTCCCACCGTAGTTGAGACGCTCAAACACGGAGCGGCGGGTTCATGGCAGATGGAGAATCGCGCGGTGACTATGTCACAAGACAAATTTGATTTTGGTTTTGCTATTGATTGGATGCGTAAAGACTTAGGCTTTTGCCTACAAGAAGCCGAAAAAGCGGGCATTGCACTACCATTAACCAAACAAGTTGATGAACAATATGCTCAGTTGCAAAAAGAAGGGCTTGGCAGAATGGATACGTCTGTTTTGATCAAATCATTAAAGCAAGATTGATGAGTTAAAGGTACTTGTTTGGTTTAGAACCATTGAATCAAAAGAGGGTTTAGCGACATGCTAAACCCTCAGTTCGTTTTACAGTTTCAACCAGCTTGCTGGTTGGGCCTCTCCATCAACCACTTGCAGTTGATCATCCTTACGGAGCTCCCCAGTTTCTACATCAAGTGTTTTGATGCTTTTCGGATCGCTTGCTAACTGATTGACTTCCGTGCCGTCGTCGACGCCATCGAAGTCACTATCGCGTGAGAATGGTGACGTACCCAACTGACGTTCTTTGTCAGACATCAATCCATCACTATCTTTATCATGCGTTTGTGGGTAGCGAACGCCATTGGTGTTTGGCCCAAGCTCGCGCGCTGCAAATAATGAGTTGTGGTTGTCGTTGTTGTTGCCCCAAGTTGTAACTGAACCGTCTGCATTCAGAGTTGAAAAACCACCTTCGGCTTTGTAAATCGCTACCGCCTTCTTACTTTCTAACGTACCGTTAAACCAGTTTTCAGGCAGTTGAATGTCTGGTGTTGGTTTGCCAGTAATGTCGTAGCTTGAGATGATATCAAGTCCACGGACACCCCACTGTACAACTGAACCGTTGTTTAGTAATGCAGCAATGGTACTGGATTCAATTTTGACGTCTTTAACCTTGATATCGCCATTGAGCTTTGCGGTAGGTATTGATGTTCCGTATGGGTTGCCATAGTAATCAAGCTGGCCAAACTCACGACCCCATTGAACTAATGAGCCGTCTTTCATTTCAGCGACAAAAATATGTTCATCGGCAAATATGCGTTTGATTGGCTGCGCGGCTAGTTCGGTTTGAATCGCAGTTGGGAAATACGTATCTTGGCCCCAAGCTTGATGTTTACCGTTTGACTTAATCGCGGTAAAGCTACCTTGGTTAGCGTGAATGCTGACCACACCAGATTCCAGCTCCGATGGATCTTCTGGCATCGCTGCACCAACATAAACTAACTGTGTGTAAACCTCGTCCCAGTTAATGCCGTCTGGTGCATTTGGATCGCCATAAGGTGCTTCGAGCAACCATGATGCGTAAACATTGTTTGCACGATCTTCAAACAAGAAGTCAGGAAGATCTTTTTTGTTATAAGCTGCTGCACCACCATTGGTGACATCTCCCCACGCCAGTACTTTTCCGTCTGAACGCAGAGCAGCGAATGCAGATTCAGTACGTGCAATGGAAACGACTGCGACGCTGCCATCCAGTTGCAATGCATGATCAGAACTATCGGCACCAAAAGCAACATCACCCCATGTTATAACGGAATCGTTGCCTTTAATGGCAGCAAAAGCGCCTGCATTGGCATAGATGGCTTTCACTTTTAAGTGTTGGCTGCCAGATGGGTTAAACGGGTCTTCGCCGGGAACTTGAACTTCCAATTTGTCTTGATCTGCCGGCGACACGTTACCCCATGTCACGACTTTACCGTTATCCAGTAGTGCAGCAAATGCTTTTTCGGTGGCATGAAGTGACACGACTTTGTGTTTAGAGCCGTCAAGCTCAGCTTGGTATTTCGAAATATCGAGTTCTTCGGAATCAGGATCGCCAAACGTCACCACCGAACCGTCAGAGCGGATAGCGGCAAATACTTTTTGGCTAGCGACAATATGAACAGCAGGGTTCTTACCGTCTAAGCCTTGTGGGACAGTCACATCCTGATCGAAGTTTCGGTTATGCCAGAAAATAACCGAGCCGTCTTCACGAATTGCCGCACCGTACCATTGATTTGAGAACATCTGCACCGCAGGAGATTGACCTTGATTGATTATCTTGATTTCTGGGCGTGTATCTTCCCAGTTGTTGTCAAACCATTTCGCTCCCCAAAGGGCGATAGAGCCATCGTTGCGAAGTGCGTAGTGGCGGAACTTGTTTTCGATGATTGGGTTGTAGTTCACTTTCAGTGACGCTACACCCGGCGCTTTGATTGCATTCAAGCTGCGCTGAGTATTGGCAAAATCCAGAGTATTATTGAGATTGCGCAGTATCAGATCAGGCTTGTGATCGACCACTTGACCATTGATATGAGTCATTGGGATGCTGAAACCAGCGGCTAGTATCAGCGCTTGTAATTCCTCACTGGTGTGGTTGTTGACACTGGTGATTGGTGAATCAAATCGGCCTTGATCCGGCCATAAAACATAACCGCGCGCATAGGCTGCCAGTTCGTTGATGCCATCTATCATGGCTTGAAGTTCATCAAATACGAACTCGCCGTCATGAATAAACTGGCGGAAAGGGTATTCTTGCTGAGTATCTAGATTTTGGAATCCGGCTTGTTGCAATCCGTAGGCTACAGCACGAGGGTTATCGAGTCGGTCTAACGCCATGCTAATAAAACGGTTTGCGTTGTTCACCGCTGAGATAGTTGCGTCGACATCTAACTTGTTGTCAGTGAAGGTGACTTTGGAAGCATAGTTTGCATCAAAGGGTAGCGAAATTGTCGGAATGATCAGGCTCAGTGCTTCATTGACAGTTTCACGATCCGCTTGGGTTGCATCAGCGGCAAGTGATTGCAAGGTGGCATAAGCTTGAATCTTTTCCAGCGTTAAAGGGATGTTTAGATATTGGCCCTTGGTGACAAACAGTGGCGTTACGTCTTCTGGCGTAAGGTGAGTAAAATCAAGCGGGTTAGTATTTAACGTGGTTAATAAGGCATTAAATTCAGTTTGTTTTTCTGCATTATTCAATAACTGTGGGAAGGCGTTAAAGTAATATAACTCATTGAATTGTAGAATTTTATTCTTGGTGTCAGTGAGAGAGAATGCATCATTGCTGATGACCAATGCGTGCGTATAGTCGACATCGCGTTTCAATAGGCCTTCAAATTCACCCGATGTGTTAAGCAGGCGGAATACTTCTTTGGCGGAAAGCGCATCTTCTTGCCAATCCTCTAAGCGGTCAAAAGCTTTACCCGATAAACCGCCAGCACTGACAATAAACTCATTCTGTTCAAGGTGAGTTTTTACATCAGCCATCTCGACAAACTTAATCGTGCCTTTTTTCTGTTCTTCCGGCATTTCAGTTTCTGCGGTCGTGATGATGTCTTTGAGCGCGGTTTCGAACGCTAGATCGTCACTATCCCAGTTAACTTCAATCGCTGGGGGCGTACCGTCACTGCTTGTTTCCAGAACTTGGTGAAAATACTCTGGGATTTCAATGCCATTGGTTGAAGGGTCACCATCGCTATCAAATGACTGCAGTAGCTGGCTAATTTTTAATGGGGCTGGTAATTCGATAGGGGTTACAACAGCAACGGCCTCAGTGCGTCCAAGAGACAAATCACCAATAAAGAACTCTACGGTTTCGCCGGGTAAATATTGGAACTCGCCGTTCTGGTTGGTGAAGCCTTCCGTTGATGCGGTTTTGTACGCCAGATTCGCGACAGCGGAATCGGTGAAAATACCTATCTGTTTTTGTGCAGTAGGTGCTGTTGGTGGGGTTGAACCACTGTCAGTACCAGTGCCTGTACCGGAAGAAGTGGGCTCATCACCGCCACCTCCACCACATCCCATCAGAGTGGCGACGATAGCTACAGAAACGAGCGAACGCTTAAAAATCATTTTATTTTCCTTGAGAAATAAGTCCTGAGAACTGTTGATGTTGATGATTAAAGTTAAGTAATCCGAACGATTGCCTGTATAGATTAAATGCCTGCATTTTGATCTATGTGTGGCTGTTTGTGCTGGATTATTTATATAAATTAATATTATGATCTGATAAATAATTGTTGTGAATACTATTGATAATTACTATCATTATCAATAGCGGTTTTGTGAAATCGTAATATTTAGTGGTAAATAAGTATTTCGGACTAATTAATATGTTTAAAAAAATAACTTTGTTTTTATCGAATAAGCGTGGTGTAACTTCAATTGAGTACGGGATTTTGGCTGCGGGTCTCGCTGTCGTAATCGGTGCTGTATTGGGAGAAGATGGTGTGTTTACACAGGTGCTGGCGGATGCATTTAGCAACGTTGCTGAAGTGATTGAGGCCAATACCAGTGGTGGTTCTGAAGGGAATTAATGGCTGAAGTTACCGTCAGGTGATCGATTTGATGAGCAATCAAACCGTCACGTAGTAACTAAGCGCAAAACAAAGTAAACCTGAGCAGTTAGGCATCGGAATGTATGGGGTGTTTTCTCATGCTTTTGATGGCTTAGGTTTACGTTATAGTAAGAATTTGTAATGAAAAGTAGAGCATTAATCTATAGTTTACTTGCTGGCCTTGGTGTTGTTGGCTGGTGGTTCTATTCTCAATCACAAGCACAAGGGGTACCCTCCAGTGCTAACTCTCCGGTGGTGAACATTAAATCGGAACCTGTCGAACATCGCACGGGTACGGCTTATCTTTTGGTAACAAAACGTAAGCTTAAGCGAGGTACGATCGTCTCTTCGTCTGATCTTGAATGGCAGCCAAGCGATAACCTTTCCGGTGATCTCAACCAGTTTTTCCTTAAAGGATTGGTGGAAAATGATGAGCTGGACGGCTTTGTAGCAAGGCATGATATTGAAACGGGGAAGGTGCTGAAGAAGGCCGACTTTATCAAACCCGGTGAACACAATTATCTCTCCGCTGTTTTACGACCTGGGATGCGCGCGGTTAGTATTCCCATTGATGTTATTTCCGGGAGTTCAGGTTTGATCACTCCGGGAAACAGTGTTGATGTCATTCTTAGTACCAATCTTGAAGGTGATGGCATGTCGGGGCGTGAACTGTCTGGTTTGATCGCCAAAACCGTGCTCAAAAATGTCCGTGTTCTCGCAATCAACCAAAGTGTCGACAACCTCTCCAATATGGAAGCCTTTGATATTAAAAAACACGGCACCGCTACGCTAGAAACCAGCGCGGAACAAGCAGAGTTATTAATAGTAGCAAGAAAAATGGGTGAGCTGTCTTTGAGTTTGCGTAGCGAGTTTTCTGACTATGACGATGAAAACCAACAAACGGCGACATTAGCCAACCAGGTATTGGAACAGTTTAAAGCACCCATTGATAGCCCAAATATGGTGCTGATGCATGGGGTGAAACGTCGCAACCTGAGTATTTCAGGCAGCGGTGTTGAGGTCATAGCAGAGTAATCTAACAAGGAATTCAAATATGTTGAGTTTTAGAGTCGGCAAAGCAATGCGCTTTACGCTGACGGGACTTTTATTATCGTTGATCACGCTCATCGTGCCTTTGCAGGCAAATGCAGCAGAAGTGTCAACGACTCGCAATGCGTTGACTCTGGTTATCGGCAAGGCGAAAAAAATCACGATTGATCGCCGTGTTCATACCGTGTTTATTTCCGATCCAGATATCGCAAGCTTTCAGGCACCAACATCCAACACATTGCTGATATTTGGACGTGAAGTGGGTATGACCAGCTTATTTGTCTTAGACAAAGACGGCAATGATATTTACTCCGCTTCGATCACGGTAGCTTATGATCTTTCACATCTCACACCTATGTTGAAGCGAGAGTTTCCAACATCAAACATTCGCGTACGGGCACATGGGCAAGGAGTGATGTTAACAGGAACGGTTCCTGATGCTGTGACGGCAGCACAAGCCGTGCAGTTAACTAATGAACACCTTAAACGTGTGCTGGGGGATAAAGCGAAAAAAGAAGCTTCGGATTCAAGCAGCGAGGAAAAAAATGGCATAGGTGCGGGTGAAGGAAGTGGTGGTTTTAAGTTAGAACTGGTTACTAACCGCCTCTCCATCTCGACACCAACCCAAGTCAATATTCGTGTGCGTATTGCTGAAGTAAGCAAACAGGTGAAAGAGAACTTTGGTTTTCAGTGGAACTACGCGGCCGACACCGTGAAATCGGCTTTGGACAACCTGACTTTTGGCCTAAGCCGAGACGTGATTTGGAAGCCAGGCAACCCGATTGTAGGGGATATTGGTGATGCTGTCGGCATGGTCGATATTTTGGCTGAAGAGAACATGGTGACAGTTTTAGCTGAGCCCAACTTAACTGCAACCAGTGGCGAAACGGCATCATTTCTTGCCGGGGGAGAAGTGCCTCAGGTCATCGGTGGTGGTGAGAATGAAGCGCCAACCATAGAGTACCGTCAGTTTGGTGTCTTGCTCGCCGTGACGCCGACTATTCTGTCTGGGAACCGCATTGCACTGAAAGTAAAAACAGAAATCAGTGATTTATCGGCTGCCAACAGCGTATATACCGCTGGAGTTGTTCAATCCGGATTTGATATCCGACGCGCTGAAACCAGTGTCGAGCTGGGATCAGGACAAAGTTTTGCGTTGGCTGGGCTTGTAAAGCGCAATGTGTCTGACGAGCTACAACACCTGCCATGGATAAATCAAATTCCTGTGTTGGGTCGATTATTTGAGTCCTCAAAGTTCAAAAACAACGAAACGGAACTGGTGATCATTGCCAGTGCTTACTTGGTTGAACCCGCAGCAACGCCACTTGCTTTGCCAACGGATGAAGTACATCTCGCGAGTCCATTTGAGCGCTTGATTTTTGGGCGCACGCTCAAACCGATCGAGAACTATCAACGACCGCCAGCTGCGATTGCCAGTGAAGTATTTCAAGGCTTTGAATTTTAAGGAACCAACATGTTATTTCGTCAAACATTTTTGATTACTACATTATTTAGCGTGTTGACAGGGTGTGCGGCTCTGGAGCGCAAAGCGATGAATGGTCTTGAAGATACACTATCTGCCCCTTATCAATCGCCTCAAATCGTGGTGGATGTGGCCACAGAATTTCATGCCATGAACTCGTTCACACACACGCAGTTGCGTTCGATGTTAACCAAGACGATGGATACGTCAGTGATGGCCGCCACGCTCAATTTACATCAAAAATCGCACAATGATCTGGCTAGTCGGATCAAGCGTATGGTGCCGGCTTCCGTGCCGGTGACCATTCAATATGATGTGACATCTCCTCAAGGTGTTACCTTGCATCGTGCAGTGGCAATGGTTTTAGGGTGTCGCAATAACGGCCAAAAACCGGAGTTGCGTGACAGTAAAACGCGTTACAGCGCACAGATGGAATGTGCAACGATGGAGAATTTAGTCGCCACCATCGCAGATCCTCGGGATCTATTAAAAGGCCAGAGCTTGAGACAAACCGATAGCGTAAGCGCGACCAGTGCAGTTCAGGCGTATTTGAGCGGCAATGTGATGGGGCTGAATGAATCCCCGATTTCAGTAGGAGGGAATTAATCATGGCTTTGTCTACTCAATCCCATGCATTGACGGTCGCTGCGTTCGTATTGAATCAAGAAGACGGCGAGAAACTTCAAAAGCATTGTACTGACCTGCCAATTTCAGCGACTGTGACGGTGAGTAAAGCGTGTCCTGATATGACAACGTTGGTTTCCGGTGGAGAAAGCATCTTAATCGTTGAAATGGATCCGCAGGTTGATGTTGAAGACTTTGCAAGGCAGTTGCTGCAAAGCGTAAAACCAACGACGGCAGTGGTGCTGTTAGGTGAGTCGATTGAGACGGAAAGTTATCGTCGATTGCTGCATCTTGGCATTAAAGATTATCTTGCGACGCCGATTGATCATGACGCATTAAAGCTCACGATTGAGCGCATTGGTCAGCTGAATAAAGCGATGGTGACTGAGGCTAGAGGTATTGTGATCTGGGGCATGAAAGGAGGCGTCGGCACGACAACGATTGCTGCCAATTTGGCGTTTGATATTGCAACCAGCCATGCGCGTGAAACACTCATCGTCGATAGCGATCCTCTTCATGGTGCCGTCGGTCTTGCGCTGAATCAGGAAAATTATGGTCAGTTGTCTTCGGTACTTACCTATGCTGAAGAACTGGATGACTTACTGTTTAAACGCAGTCTAGTCGATGCAGGTCATAAATTATCGCTGCTTAATGATACGTTAGAACTTGGTCAGATGATCGACATTCATCCTTATCAGATGAAGAACCTTGCTGAATACGCTAATCGAAATTACACGCAGCACATTTGGGATAGCGGCAACCTATCCGTGACATGTCTCGATGAGGTTATTCGATTGTGTAAGGTATGCGTGTTAGTGACGGATCTCAGTTTGAATGCCACCCGTTCACTTGCGAAGGCACTTAAGCACCTTGAGGCTTTTCCTCATGTTCGCCCGATTATTGTTGTGAGTTCAGTACGTAAGGATGATCACCATTGGTTTACTCAAGAAGAGCTAGAGAAGTCACTTAATGTGTCGGTGGATTATCAATTGCCACACGCCGCTAAGTTGATGACCAAGGCCCACGAGCTGGGCGATGTGGTTGCTCAGGGGGATTCACCATGGGCAAAATCACTGAAAAGCTTGAGTCGTGATTGTTTAGGCTTAGCTAAGGGGCGCAAAGCGAATCGCTGGATGCAGCTGTTCGGAGGTGGTCGCTGATGGTTACCGCTGAAAAGCAAAAACACGATGAGGTGCGTGTTCGCCAAATCAACCGAACCAGACAGGAGTTGCTGGAGTCGTTAGATCCATCCGAAGCGTTGAAAATGACTTCGCATGAGCTGGAATATACGATCTTTGAAAGCCTAAACCAGATTGCTCTTGATAATAAAGTGACAATGAACCTGCGTGAGCAGCAGCAACTCACTCGAGAATTGGTGGACGATATCCGTGGGTTAGGGCCATTGGAGCCCTTACTTCATGATGACTCCGTTGCCGATATTATGGTGAACGGTCCTAGCCAGGTTTATGTTGAGCGCTATGGACAAGTGGAGTTAACAGAGATTACTTTCCGCGATCAAGAACATGTCCACAATATTGCCCAGCGGGTAGCAAGTCGTGTTGGACGCCGCATTGATGAGTCTTCCCCCATGGTGGATGCCAGATTAGATGATGGCAGTCGAGTCAACGTGATTGCGCCGCCTCTTTCTCTCATCGGCACAGTGATCTCCATTCGTAAATTCTCTAAGCACAAACTGTCACTGCTGGATATGGCACGTCAAGAAAACTTGTCGGAGCCGATGGCAGCCTTGTTGGGGCTGAGTGTACAAGCGAAAATGAACATTCTGGTATCGGGAGGAACCGGTGCCGGAAAAACCACCTTGTTGAACGCGCTATCTGAGTTTATTGGTGCAAATGAACGGGTCATCACCATTGAAGATGCCGCCGAGATTCAACTTAAACAGCCTCATGTGATCAGCTTAGAAACACGGGCCGCGAGTGTGGAAGGCTCGGGGGAAGTGACGCAAACGGATTTGGTCAAAAACGCCCTTCGGATGCGGCCCGATCGCATTTTGCTTGGGGAAGTTCGTGGTGAAGAAGTATTCGACATGCTGCAAGCCATGAATACCGGGCACGATGGTTCCCTATCAACGGTCCACGCGAATACACCGAATGATGCTTTGATCCGTTTGGAGAATATGTTGAGCCTGAGTCAGGCGAAACTCAGCTCTGATCTGGTTCGAAAGCAAATCGCAGCATCCATTGATGTGATTGTGCAAATCGAACGTGGCAGAGATGGCAAGCGCCGTATCACGCAGATTAGCGAGACCAATGGCTGTGTTGATGGTCAGATTAAGCTCAACACTCTGTTCGAATTTGTCCACGATCATGACGAAGAAAGCGAAGTAATCAGCGGTTACTACGCACAGCCAAAAACACAAAGCTGTAAGGTGCTTAAGTTAAAGGCAGCAGGTCTATTTAAGACGGTTGAACAACTTCTAAAAGGAGTCGAGTCATGATGTTGGCAGCGATTGTGTTGGCAACCATCTTACTCATTTTGTTTTTGGAGCAAAGGCAGAATCGACAAAAGCAAGGGTTAGTAAAGCGCCGAGCAGAACGCCATTTAGGAGTTTACAGTCATGTTAGCGTTCACTCCTCGTCGTCGAAGGTGGCTCGTCATCTCAGTCAATGGGTAGCTAAGCATGTTCAACTCATTCCGGCCATATCCAGCATTGGCATGAGCTATTTGTGTTGGAATGGGTTTCATCTTTGGTGGGTGTCGGTATTGGTTGTTCCAGTTGTTTATCGTGGGGTTGCGCTGATCCAGTCACATAAACTGAAACAGCTAAAGATAGAAGCGATAGAAGCCCACTTACCAGAAGCGGTGGATGTGTTTGCCAGAGCGATAGCCGCTGGTGTTCCGATGGAGCGTTCTATTCGTAGTGTTGCGAATGCATTTGATGGTCATCTGGGAGATGAGTTTAACAAGTTGCATGATGCCATTGTGCTTGGCGTGCCTTTCCAGCAAGCACTAAGCGATTCATCCGCGCGTGTTGATAGCGAAAGTTATCGCTATTTTACGGCGATTTTGAGCCTAAATGCGGAAACGGGTGGGCCTTTGGTTGAAGTACTGACGAACCTTTCCCACAGCCTACGTGAAAAGCACAAGCTGAATAAAAAAGTACTGGCACTCACAGCAGAGCCGAGAACCGCAGCGCGAGTTGTCACTGGCATTCCCATTGTTTTGCTGACCATGCAGTTTTTTAAACAACCAGAACAGCTTGAATTTTTGCTGCAAAACGAAGCGGGTCAGCAGATCTTGTTGTATGCCGTGGTCAGTATCATTTCAGGTTTACTGATCATTAAACGCCTCACTAAGGTTGGTTAACGTGAACGTATTTCTTTTCGTTGGGTTGGTGGCAGTGCTCCTCTTATTGTTTGCTGAGCAGCAATGGGCAGCCCGACGCTTTCAAACGCGAAAGCAGTTGGTTTTGTCAACGTCTACGCCTCGTCGTATTGGACGTGTAAAGCTGCAACAAGCCGCAAAGCGAGTTGGTCATTGGTTGGAACAATACCTTGTTTCAGAGAAAGACAGAGCGCAACTTAAACTGCTGCTACTTAGGGCTGGTTACTTTAAACCGGAAGCGTTGCCGTTGTTTTTGGTTGCAAAATTCGGTGCCGTTGTCATTGGGCTGGCTGTTAGTGCGATGGTGTTTGCCGTCAGACCTGAGCTGATGGGTGGTAAAAATACGTTAATTGCCGTGATGATTGTGTTTGGTTTAGGTGTGCTGGTTGAAAAAGCAATAGCGGTTTGCGGTGAAACCCGCCAAAGCCGACTTAGCCAGTATTGTCCAGATATGATGGATATGTTGGTCATTTGCGCCGAATCTGGTGCGGGCTTGGATGACGCGTTGGATAAAGTGGCAAAGAAAATGCGGACCATTTGCCCAGAATTGAGTGACGAAGTCGCATTGGTGGTTGATGAGCTGAAACTTTTGCCTGATAGAAGCATGGCATTGAATAACCTTGCCAACCGAACTCAGGTTGAAGAGCTTAAAATTCTAGCCACCACCTTACATCAGGCACTGAACTACGGTTCTTCGATTGCGAAAACCTTGCGTGTTGTTGCCTCAGACACTCGGCAAACTCGATTGCTCAGCATGGAAGAGCAGGCGGCGAAAGTTCCGGCCAAGATGGGACTGCCGCTAATCCTATTGGTGTTATTTCCCACGCTGTTTCTCATTGCGGCCCCAGCCATGATTGGTTTGATGGAAGCCCTTTCTTAAGAGACTAAAAATGAACAAATTAATACTGCTTATGGCTATGATCTTATGTACTGCATGTACACAACAACCGCAGCAAACTGACATCGCTGAAGATGTAGAAGCGCAGCTCAATATTGCTCAGCTATCTGAAGAAAACGGTCAGCTAAGTGCTGCTTTGACTATTTATCAGCGCGTATACAACAAGTGGCCCGGTGACGAGGTTAACTTGGCATTGGGGCGTTTGTATTATCAACAAAAAGAGTGGTTAAAAGCTCAGCTTCACTTGAACCAAATCCCTGAGCAGTCAGAGCTTCGAGAGCAAGGTAACTTGTGGCAGGCTAAAACGCAGCTACGTCTGATGAAGCCAGAGCAAGCACTCGCTTTTATGCCTGAGACGCCAAACACCAGTGAATGGCTCAATTTGAAAGGCGTTGCACTGGATTATCAGCAGCGACATATCGAAGCGCAAGCTCTGTATCAACAAGGGCTTCAGCACAAACCAATGAGTGTTCGTCTTAGGAAAAATCTGGTTTATTCGTACTTGCTTGCAGGAAAGTATCAGCAAGCTGAGTCGGAGCTGAATACGTTGTTTGAGCTTGGTTATCGTAACAAAAATTACGATGCCCTCAATGCCATGGTGATCCTGTTACAAGGGGATGATGAAGAGGCTAAACGTACTTTAGAACGTTATTCGACGCCTTTAGAAATCGATCAATTTGCCGCGCAGTTAGAGCAATTGAGGAAGCCGTAATGCAACGTCAACAAGGCAGTTATTCGGTCGAGTTTGTATTGACGTTTCTGATCCTGTTTTCAACCATCTTCTTAGCCATTGAAGTAGGGCGGTTTACGCTGACCAGCAGTATTGTGGACCTCCGCTTTCGAGAATTGGTGTATGAGAGCCGAACCTTACATAGCCCCCCTTTATCCAAGCTTAAAGAGAAGTACTTTTCGCAGCAGCAGTTTATAGACGGTGAAGATGTTTCCTTAACCAGTAAAGCATGTGAAACCATGGTGCACTATCTGGCGAATATGTGCTCGTTTGGTAAGGGGGTTCCTCAACACATAGTGGAGTACAGTTTGGTTTACGAATATCAACCTATCATTCCTTTATTACAAGGTTCGGGAAAAGGACTTTGGCAACATGAAAGTGTAATGGTTGTACGAAACGAACCTGATTTTGAGGTGAGCAAATGGTAACTCGCTCACGACAAAGCGGTGCAGCGGTCGAAACCTTGGTGTTTGTACTGCTGATTTTGATGATTGTGTGGGCGGCAGTCGATGTGACTCGGCTGTTTAAGATACAAGATCGGCTGCATCTTGCGGTGACGACCGTTGGCGCATTGGCGGCAGATATTCCCCCGGAAAACGAAAGCAATACGCGATTTGAGCAATTGCTTTGTGGTACGACAAAGGCGGATCTGCGATTTGATGCTTGTCCGCAATCTTCTACCAGTGATTTCTTGATGGCCGTTGCGGAAAAAACCTTAGGGCTTGATGATGCTAACCAGTTTGCGATGCGATTTGAGTTTATTAGTGATCCGGGAATTCCAAATAGTCAGGAGTACGCAAAGTCTGAAGTTTTGGGCAGTGGTAACTGTGACTTATCTCCGGTTGTCGTTCCCGGTGGTGTGCGGATCGCGAGCTATCTGACGAATCCACTTACGACCAGTGAAGTAACATTGAAAAATCGAGCGCATCATCAGTTTGTCTATGTGGCGATGTGTATCGAGAGCAGTGCGTTGGCTGGCTCGCTATCGGCATGGTTGATGAAAGACAAATTAAATAAAGAACTGTTCGCTGACTCGATGAATTTGAGGCGCTATTGGTATAACGGTGATTACATTGAAGACTAAAGCAGGTTTTAAGAGCAAGTCGCAGCAAGGTAGTGCATCATTGTTAATGTTGGCGAGCCTGATCATCATTATGGTGTTGTTCTTCTTAAGTGTGAGTACAACAAGGTATGCGACTCTTTATACACGGCTCAGTCATGCTGCTGATGGCGCATTGGCTTTGGTTGCGCGGGAAGGACTGGCAGTTGATGAGCAAGAAGGGCAATATCTGAGCAAAACATTTGCTATCTACAATATGCCGATAGGTATACGTAGTGAAGAATTGCGCAGAACCAGTCAAGTTAACTTAGCCTTAAGCCCACTAGGCTATGCGCAGGAGCTGAGTTTAACCTTAGAGGATTCCATCGCACCAGTGCTGAGTTTCGTGCCGCAATTGAATGTCGCTGTTGAGCGGCGTCTTGTTCGGGAGTACCCCGTGACCGAGACCGTGCTTGCCCTCGATGCTTCGCGCTCGATGTCCGATAAAATTGGTGGGGGTCAAAAGCCTTCACAGCTGATGCCCGGCATATTGACGGATTTTATTGATTCACTGACGGGCGAACAGGAGTTGGCAAAAGATCACCATATTGGTCTCGTGCCTTACTCGGCGAATGTCAATGTTGGTCAGCGCTATCAAGATCGTCTGATTACGCCTGAATCGAGGCGTATACCTGCTTCTTTATCACCAGTTGCACGCAAATATGGTTATGAGCAAGACTTTCTCCATTTTAGTGGTGTGGAAGGTCGACGAAATGGTGCGTGTGTCAAAAGAAAACCAGTCAATTTGAATCGCGTAAGTACGGTATTGAATTTACCCAGAAATGCTCGCGAAGGATTTGATTTGATGGTTTATCATCCCGACGAGCATGACTCTGAGCCGGGATTGAGTGACGAGATCAAGCGAGCGAATGGCACTATCCCGCGACACTTACTGCCGGTGACGCAGGCGATGTCGTTTCCACTGAATCCTGCACTGCCATACATCGAAACGCCGGGTGGATGTCCTGCAATGACCTTGCATGAGATCAGCGGTAAAACGGCATCTCTCAAAAATGTAGCAGAGCGATATTACGCGACACACACCACAGGCGGAGATGAAGGCATTATATGGGGATGGCGTTTGTTTGATGAACGCTGGCGAGCATCTGTATGGGAAGAGCCCGGTTTTGAACTTGAAGAGCCAAGCAAACGCCTTATCTTGTTTACCGACGGAGCAAACAATAAAGGGTTAACTGATAACGACTTTGAGCGTTTTATGAATGGCACATGCCGTGCATTGGCAGATAACGGTATTCGATTTGATATGGTTTTGTTTGACCAAGGTATTTCGATGAAAGAGCGCCAAATATATCGTTGGTGTACTGATGTGACGGGTGGCAGTTATTTCTATGTCAAAGGGGATGATTTGGCGGCTCTTAAGCTCTTTTTTGCCCGGCTAGGAATACGGCAATATAAGACTCGGTACTTATAACAAACCTATTCAACGGGGTTTGTGTTAGTAAAAAATGAACCATTCGCGTGTATCAAACAGTTTGAAGAAAGATTCTGGTTGCATGGTATTTCCCTCGATTGGTCGTTGTTGACTTACATTATTATTCAATAAAGGGCGTGGCATCTGTCACGCCCTTTTCTTTGCGTTTGTTTATTGCAAAGGGCTATCAGCGATGGGTATTACTTGCGACCCAACGCTTTTTCAAGTCCCTTACCGTAGTTCTCATCTGCTTGGTAAGCATGGTCGATATGACGCTGTTGAATAAACTCTGGAACACCATCTAACGAACGAGCGGTATTTTCGAGCAAGCGTTTTTGCTCTTGCTTGTCCATTAAGCGGAATAGGTCACCCGCTTGGCTGAAGTAGTCTTCATCAACACGATGATCATAATGATCCGCTGCGCCGGAGATTTTTAATGGTGGCTCTGAATAATCAGGTTGCTCTGCCCACTCTTGTTTGAAGTTTGGCTCATAACCGATGGTTGAACCAAAGTTGCCATCGACACGCATTGCGCCGTCACGGTGATAGCTATGAACAGGGCAGCGCGGAGCATTGACTGGGATCTGGTGATGGTTAACACCCAAGCGGTAACGCTGTGCGTCTCCGTAAGCAAATAGGCGACCTTGTAACATTTTATCTGGCGAGAAACTGATACCAGGAACGACAGCGGCAGGGTTAAATGCCGATTGTTCAACTTCTGCGTGGAAGTTTTCTGGGTTACGGTTTAGCTCGAATTCACCGACTTCAATCAATGGATAGTCTTTTTGAGACCAGACTTTGGTCAAGTCGAATGGATTGAAGTTCACCTCATCCGCTTCTAGCTCTGGCATGATTTGAACGTACATTTTCCATTTAGGGAAGTCATTTTTTTCGATCGCTTCATATAAGTCACGCTGGTGGCTTTCGCGATCTTTACCGATCAGTGCTTCCGCTTCTTCGTCTGTCAGGTTTTTAATGCCTTGTTGAGTTTTGAAGTGGAACTTCACCCAGTAACGTTCGTTATCTGCATTGATAAAGCTGAATGTGTGGCTACCAAATCCGTGCATATGACGGTAAGACGCAGGAATGCCGCGGTCACTCATGACAATAGTTACTTGGTGGAATGCTTCTGGCAGTGAGGTCCAAAAATCCCAGTTATTGACACCACTACGCATGTTTGTGCGTGGGTCACGTTTAACCGCATGGTTAAGATCAGGGAATTTTAGCGGATCGCGTAAAAAGAATACTGGCGTGTTGTTACCCACTAAATCCCAGTTACCCTCTTCGGTATAAAACTTAAGGGCAAAACCACGAATATCACGCTCTGCATCAGCGGCGCCACGCTCACCGGCAACAGTGGTAAAGCGAGCAAACATCTCGGTTTTTTTACCAATTTCCGAGAAGATTTTCGCACGCGTATATTTGGTAATATCTTGAGTCACGGTGAACGTACCGTAGGCACCCGATCCTTTGGCGTGCATGCGGCGCTCTGGGATCACTTCACGATCAAAGTGGGCCAGTTTTTCGAGGAACCAAACATCTTGCAGTAGTTGTGGTCCTCGTGGACCAGCCGTCATGACGTTTTGGTTATGGGCGACAGGGCAGCCAGCAGCAGTAGTAAGTTTTTTGCTCATGATAATTTCCTTTCCAGGTTTTTAATTGTTTATCAAAAGAAGCTCATTAAAAAAATACGGATTGAGCGGTAATTTCCTCTTCTGAATGTGATAAATCATAGAGCGAGATTAACCCTATTGATAATGGGTCTTTCTTATCAATTTGATAGGTTTGAGCTATGAGTGGAAACTAAGATGGATACGATGTGCTGTTGTTTAAGGAATGAGACGTCTCATTTCTGTTTGGAAAGGAGTGATCATCTGCGAGAAGCCACGGCAGATGATCTTCATCAATCAAGATTTATTGAATTGCTGTTTGCGATTCGGATAAAAGGCGATAAGTAATCACATATAACGTATCTGTATTTGGATAGATATCACGGATGATTTGCTTCAATTTAGGCAACTCGATGAACTCTTGTTCTGCATGGTACTGACCAATCTCATCAAATTGAATTGGTTCGATGGATTCGATGTGGATATCACACACCTTTCTGTCAGTTTCTAGTGTATATACTTCTACGTCTGTCCCCGGTACATAGTGGCTTTCTGACTCATCTCTAATGGTAATGGTTTTTTGCCCTGAGAGAATGAGAGGGGTAAGAAATTCGAAGAAAGTTATTTTTCTAGGGGCATCGCCTTTGCTATTCATCGTATTTGAGTTTGTTTGGTCAAAAAAGCATTGTAGAACATGTTGTATATCAACTAAATGTATATCTAATCACTTGATTTATAAAAAGAGAGAGAGGTCTCACTATCTATTAATATGATTTAAAGATTCGTGAGTTTACACGTCAACGTAACGTTTCTTATATCGGTTGGTACTTTGTTGTGTTTTGTTGGTACTTAGCTGTGTAGTTTACAGCAGAGAGCGCGGAGCTTAACCATACTTAGTGACATTAAGCAGTAGTATGTAGGTATGCGGTTATGCGTAGTGATGTCTTGAGTCTTGTGGCAGCAATGGTTGCAATCATATTTCTGAGTGCGTGTGGCGGTGGTGATGGAGGTAGTGGAACAATAGGTAGCACTTCCCGAGTTTCATTCTCTGTGTCTGATGCCCCTGTTGATTCAGCGGATGAAGTTGTTATTGCATTCGAACAAATTGAATTGGTTGTCGATGAGGAAACCTCGGTGTTGATTGACGTCGATGATGGGGTAAATGATTACGTTCAAGTCAACCTGCTCGATTTTCAGGGAACGGATGCCAAGTTATTGGTAACAGAAGAGAGTATTCCCGCTGGTACTTACGAAAATCTCATTTTGCATATCAGTGATGAATCGGGTGCCAATTACGTGATTGACAACACAGGGCAAGTTGCTCTTAAACAGCCAAGCAACAAGTTAAGGCTGGGTGGCTTTGAAGTTACGCAAGATGCGGTGCAGAGCTTTACCATAGAATTTGATTTGCGTATGTCTTTAGTGATGAGAGGTAATTTGGGAAATAATAATGGTTACATTCTCAAGCCTCATGGGGTGACTATCGTCAATAATGACTCTGCTGTCTCGCTCTCTGGTACCGTAGATCCGAATCTATTTGATGAGGGTGACTGTGCAACTCAAGATGGCAACATGGTTTATCTTTATTCCGGAAATGGGTTAGATGCCGATTTACTGATTGATCTCGTTGACCCTGAAGATGAAACCTTTACTGGGGAACCTGTTATTCCAGAAAATAGCATTGTTCCTGTTACCAGTGTTGAAGTTGCAGAAAATGGCAGTTATGAATTTGGCTTTTTATCGGCTGGTGCTTATACCGCAGCGTATGTGTGTGATGGTGAATCAGACGACTCAATTGAATACAACCCTGAGGTGGTTATTCCAGCGGCACCAACGTTTGCTTCCCCAGGAGTTAAGCTGGTTGAGGTAACACTGGAGAATGGCATTGCAGCGGTTGCTGACTTCAATTTTTGATTTTGATCTCCCCTAAGCAAAGAGCCACAGAGAGTGCAGTTTCTGTGGCTCTTTTTTGTGTGCTAGAAATCAGAGTCAGCCTGAAAGGTCATTCTTTGTTTCGTGTATGGATGATCAAACTGCAGTAATTCGGCATGAAGATGTAATCGGTTTGCTTTTTCTCCATACAAGCCGTCGCCAACCATCGGTTTACTTAAACCAAGATGATGGGCGCAGTGGACTCTGAGTTGGTGTGTTCGGCCAGTTTTCGGGTGAAGATAAAGCTTAGTTCGTCCATCTTTTACTTCAATCACTTGCCATGTGGTCAGGGCGGGTTTGCCGTGTTCGAAACAAACTAGTTGGCGTGGCCTGTCGTCAGGGTCTCCTCGTAACGGAAGTGATATCTCGCCTTGTTCAGGTTGCAATTCTCCTTCGATGAGTGCGACATAACGTTTTTCGACACCACGAGTGATGAACTGCTTTTGCAAACTTTTGTTAGCTCGTTTTGTTAGTGCAAATACTAAAATGCCAGATGTCGCCATATCTAATCGATGGATGACGTAAGGTCCTTCAACATCAGGAAATTGGGTTTGTAGGCGGGTATAGGCCGAGTCTTTAATAGTTTTCCCCGGCACAGAAAGTAGCCCAGAAGGTTTATTGACGACAACGATGGCGTCATCTTGGTAGAGAATTTCTAACTCTTTATCTTCTGCCCAGTTTTCCTCTAAAGGATTTGGATCAACAAGAAGGCCTTTTAACATATGACCCAGTATCGGCTGACACTTGCTGTGGCAAGATGGGTAAAACTTTTTGTGCTGGCGTACTTCTGATTTCGGTGAGGTTCCCCACCAAAACTCAGCCATAGCGATAGGTTGCATTTGATGCATGTAGGCATAATGCAGCAATTTTGGTGCAGCGCACTCTCCTGCGCCTGCTGGTGGAATAGGGTTACTAGTCGCAGCAAAAATTTGATTGAGATCTTGATACTCACCATCAGCGTTTAAAAAGCGATACTGCGTAAATAGCTTGTGTTGCAAAGCGTTAGAGAGGTTTTTTCGTTGCTCTTTTAAATCATCAATTTGATGATTTAAATGATCGACCTCATTTTGGACAACACCGATGCGCTCTTCCCACTCTTGCTTTAAGTATTTCAGTACATTTTTCTCAGCAACACTTTCTTTAGCGAGTCCATCTAGTACAAGGCTAAATTGCTCCTCGTTTAAATCTCGTGAAGCTTCATGCCTCTTTTGTTTACGAGCAGCGCGAGCCTGAATCATGTTTGCTCGCTGTTGTTGCTCTGCTTCTTGGTACTGCTTATTTAATCTCTCTAGTGTCGATTGAAGTTCTGCTAGATTTGATTTCGTAGTGAGCTGAGTGACTTTTTCGTTAATGGTCGTGATAGCGGCTAAGTCATTTTTAAAGAACCCATCGTTTGTCAGCATGTCAAAAACTGGTGGGACAAAGCCGGGCAACAGGTTCTGGTCGGCTATCTTCCCTGAAAAAGCACTTAGAAAGCCAATCTCTCCCTGTTGGTTTTTAACGATCAGTACACCAAACATTTTGCCAACTGCTTTGGTAGAAGTGGGTTCTTGAGTTTCGACCCCAAAGTTATGCTGCCATTCCCTCTGTTCTAATAAGTGCTGTTGTAATTGATGTGCGGCAAGCTCACATAAAGGATGTGGCTGATAGTAAAAAGGGAAAGTAAATCGCTCAGGCAGTGCATATCCACTGATGGAAGTTGTAAAACGGGTAAACAGTTGCTCAGGTTGATGCATGGGGCGATTCACTTATTCAAACGACAGAATTGAGCGCGATTTTACTCGTTTAAGAAATCAATACCACTATTAACAGGGAAGAAGATTGTTTGTCAGGTAAGTCGCTTATGTGTCTGTCATCCTATAGGTAAAGATATAAGAGGACTATTCCTACATAATGCATTGATTATACATATATGAAACTTGTTTCTATTTGGTTTTAGGTGTGATGCCTGATTTATTGTTATATTAAATCATAATGTTCAATGAATTTAATTAATTATCCAAATGATATTTGGCTGCTATTTTTGTCTTAAGAGATCTTAAGTTTGCTCCGCTATTAAACTAAAGTTTTTATCATGAAAATTTGACTAGAGTTTAAGTTTAGGTTTCTTGTGTGAATATGTGATTTTTACCGTTGTAAGTATTGTCTGATGGGTGATGTGAATATGTTTCCTTGTCTGGTATTTTTCTATTTGTTTATATTGACATGGTGAATTTAGCGAAAGAATTAATAATTTAATCAGTACCAAAAAATACTTATTTGAATGTCGTATGGTCGACGAGAAATATAATCACTAGCTAAGATGATTAGCACTTGGGGTCAAGACTCCAATAAGTAATTTACTAAAGTCATCGTGAAATTATTCACTACTTCAGAATAGGAATACAAAATGAGCATTATTTTTGGTACAACAAACACTGATGGTACTGGTTCTTCTTCTAACCTAAATACAGATAATGGTTTTGTTGTAGATGGCAACATTTACGATGAAAATGGTGTACAAGTTGGTCACATGGAAATTGGTGATAACTTCGAAAACATCGTGATCAACGCTAACGAATGGAATGGCTCTACATCTAAAGAAGTTAAACTGGATACAACAGCAACTAATATCACCATTAATGGCTTCGTAGATGCTGACATTACAAATACAAGTGATTTAGATACTCAGATCTCTCTAATGAACGCTAAGCGTGGTCAAATTGATACAACTGGTGGTTCTTCTTCCGATTCAATCCAAATCGGTGTAAAAGCAAACAACGACCACTGGTCAAACATGTTTGAAATTAACACAGGTGAAGGTAACGACACTGTTACAATGGCTAACGTAGAAAACTCTCAATGGGCTGAGTTCAACATCAATACTGGTGAAGGTAATGATGAAATTGACGTATCTCTACTTAACCTTTCAGATAAAGAGAGTCAAACTCGCCACGTAGATGGTGGTGAAGGTCTAGATACACTAGTAACTAATGGTGATTCAAATCTTACTTTTGAAGGTATTGAAATTGTTGTTGGTGAAGGTAATGGTGCAGGTTCTGCTCTAGAAGTAGATACTGAACTACTAGCTAACAACGATGATATGGGATTAGGTCTAATCATCTCTAACATCGATGTAGAAATGAGTTCAGACATTGTTGCTTACCAAGCACACGAATTGTCTGCAGAACAAGCATCTTACCTAGATCAGGAAGGTTTTGATTCTTCTGACTTTGTAGAAGTAAGCATTTTCGGTGCAGATGGCGAAGAATACACAATCCTAACTGACGATGCTGATTTCGTAGCTTAATTCGTTAGGTCTTACCCGCTATTATCGAAGTGTCGATAATGCAGGTGAGATTAATAGACTCGTGTAAGTAAAAAGCGCAGTTGCTTAGCAATTGCGCTTTTTTGTTTCTTACAGCACTCATCTCTTTATATATACCTCGTAGTATAGTTTTAGTTCTTTGTGTGGTGGCTTTAAACGATATGTTATTAAAGTAACCATTAACGGAAGTGAGAATTATTATCGTTTATATCTTTGATTTATAACTATATATTACTTAAGGTTAATTATTAATGTAGGTTACTTCTTACAATTAAAAATCGATCAGCATAAAATATTATTGAATAATTTTTGTATTTTTTTGACTATATAGTCAAGTGGATAATTATTTCAGTTGACTAAGTTGTCTAATATTTTTTTCTATCTTGATTGTTGAATTCTCATCATTATGTATTACGAATGATAATTATCATTTCTACATTGTGAGTTTAAAAAATAACTTATATGTATGGCTTGTGTAAATTTGTATCAAATTTAAAAAAAATCATATTTGAAATATTACCCTAATGCCTTATAAATTAATGAGTACCAAAAAAGAATTAATTGATTTCTTCTAGCTCGACGAGAGAAATATTTATTCCTAATATGCACCTGTTTTCTGAGCTCGCTGGAAAAGAGCTGAATATATAAAACTGGTCACTTTAAATACGGATGTAAGTAAGTGTCTAGTCTTCAATAGGAATATACTATAATGAACGGCAACATCATCTTTGGTACTACAAACACTGACGGTACAGGATCTTCTGCAAACCTAAACGAAGGTAACGGTTACGTAGTTGACGGTAACCTATACAATGACCACGGTGTTGTAGTGGGTACTTGGGAGACTGGTGAGAACTTTGAAACCATCATTATTGGCTCTGAAGAGTGGAACGGTGCTGACTCAAAAGAAGTAAGTCTAATCGACACTACAGCTACTGACATCACAATCACTAACTTTGTTGATGCAAACATCATCAACAACAGCGACGTTGATACTCAAATCTCTCTAATGCAAGCAAAACGTGGTCAAATTGACACTACTGGTGGTTCTTCTTCAGACTCTATCCAGATCGGCGTTAAAGCGAACAACGATCACTGGGAAAATATGTTTGATATCAAAACTGGTGAAGGTAACGACACTGTAATGATGGCAGACGTGGAAAACTCAAAATGGACTGAATTCAACGTTGACCTAGGTGAAGGTAACGATGAGTTCGATATTTCTGAGTTAGACGTTGCTCAACGTGGCAACCAAACTCGCTTCGTTGACGGTGGCGAAGGTCTAGATACACTAGTAACAAATGGCGATTCTACGCTTGAGTTCACTGGTATGGAAGTGATTGTAGGCGCAGGTGATGGTGCAGGTTCAACTCTAGAAGTAGACACTGACCTACTATCAAACAACGATGACATGGGTCTAGGCCTAATCATTTCAAACATCGATGTTGAAATGGATTCAAAACTTATTTACCAAGCGCATGAGTTGTCAGCAGAGCAAGCGGCTTTCCTAGATCAAGAAGGTTTTGATGCTGCAGACTTCGTAGAAGTAAGCGTTTTTGGTGCTGACGGTAACGAATACACAATTCTTACTGACGATGCAGATTTCGTAGCTTAATTCGCTGAAATCTTACTTGAGCCACCGCCATTGCGGTGGCTTTTTTATTGTTTTTTTTAAAGCAAGGCATGGCTTCATTCCATCGTTTTAATGATAGTTTTTATTTTCTATCAGGTTATATATTTACATCACGTCATTACAATTACTAGATACATTTCTTGACGCGCAATGCACAAAAGACCGACCTCTATTTAATGTTGGACTGAGAATCAATTTTTCAGCCTTATTTATTGATATAAGAATTTTTATTATCTCTTTATGTTGTGAATGAATGAGCTGCCTATAATAAGCAAAAGTTTTAGTTTTCATTGTGGTACCAAAAAAGAATTAATCTGCCTTGTGAATGTCGAGTTTTAACCTATTTCTTCCTATTATCTTTTTGATTTCAAAGCTCTATATGGAAATAAGAGACTAGTTAAAAGGTGAACGATAATAAGGATGTTAATGGTCGCCTGTACTTTCATAAGGAACACGACGATATGGGTAGTATTATTTTTGGTACATCAAATACTGATGGCTCAGGATCTTCAGCAAACCTGAATGAAGACAACGGATTTGTAGTTAATGAAAGTGGTTATTTCGAAGAGCAAGGTGTGCTTGGGATCATTAGTAATGATGGCTCTTATCTTCAAAATATATTTATTGCCGCTGAAGAGTGGAATGGAAAGGATGTAAAAGAAGTCAGCTTGGTAGACACAAGTGCTTCAAATATCACAATTGAAAATTTTGTCGACGCTAACATTGTTAATAGTACCGATGTTGATACACATATTGAGCTGTTGCAAGCAAAACGTGGGCAAATTGATACTACAGGCGGCGCTTCTTCTGATGCCATTACGGTTGGCGTTAAAGTAAATAACAATCATTGGAAAAACCTGTTTGACATTGAAACCGGCGAAGGTAACGACACTGTGAGTTTTGTTGATGTAGAAAATTCACATTGGACTAATTTCCAAGTTCAATTAGGTGAAGGAAACGATGAACTTGATGTTTCCTTATTAGAACTGGCGACAGATGCGGGGCAAAGCCGTGTGGTTGACGGTGGCCAAGGCCTTGATACTTTAGTGACGAATGGTGACTCGATTCTTCAATTTACAGGGATGGAAGTGATCGTGGGCGCTGGTTTAGGTGAAGGCTCGGTATTGAATGTGGACAACTCCGTACTAGCTAATAACAATGATGTGGCACTAGGATTAATAATCTCTAACGTTGATGTTGAATTTGGTGCTGATATTGATGCCTACCAATCACATGCGTTAACGGATGAACAGGCTGCTTATCTTGATCAAGAAGGTTTTGATTCAAGTGGCTTTAGCTCTGTGAGTATTTTCGCAGCGGATGGTCAAGAATATATAGTCTTGACTGATGATGCTGAATTTAATGTATAAGATTATTTAATAAAAACCACTGCATAAGCGGTGGTTTTTTATCTCTAAGGTAGGGCTAATTATTTATATCAGGAGATCTAGATTATTTCTTAAAACATATTAAAGCAAAAGAGTGAGTCTCTATATTAGTACCAGATTCAGTACCAAGTTATTTTTACATATGGATTTGGTTGAATATAAGTATGAAAATTATTATCGCAGAATAAACGAAGGAGTTTTCTATGAGTAGCATCATATTTGGTACAACTAATACAAGTGGTCATGGTTCATCAGCTAATTTGAATGAAGACAATGGTTTTGTTGTCAATAGCGATGATTATTATCATCCAGTTGGTGTTTCAGCACATCAATGGACCTCTGAGGATGGCCGTGAGCATATCGAGATTAGTGCTGATATTTGGAACAATTGGCATACTAAAGAAGTGAAAATTGAAAGCTCAGTAACTGATATAACGGTAAGTAATTTTGTCGATTTTGATATTACCAACACCACAGATGAAGATACCTATATTACAGTCACTGATGCCAAACGTGGCAGTATTGATACCTCAGGTGGCAGCTCGAATGATGTCATTACAATAGGTGTAAATCCACACTTGAATCAATATGACAACATTTGGCCAAGTAATCAGCATGGTTTTAATATAAAGACTGGTGATGGAAACGATATTGTTACACTTAATGATACATCACCGGAAGGTAGTCTTTATGGTACAGAAAGAACAATATTCAATATCGATCTCGGTGCCGGCAACGATATTTTTATTAATGAGATGGATGCAAGTGGTGGTGGACCACAAGAAGTTCACCCTGAAGAATATCGACATGCTGATGGTGGAGAGGGGCTTGATGTCTATGTCCCACCGACAGGTGGTAACTTCTGGACTGATGGTGGTATTTCTGGGTTTGAAGTGATCACTGATTTTGACGAGTCACAGGACTCGGTGTTTATGCTAAAAGATCTGTCTGATTGGGGGGAATTCGAGTCGGAGTATGGATTAGTTTGTACAGGCGTCACCGTTGTTGAGTTGAATATGGACGTTCCTTATGCACAGGAGATAAATGATGGGCAAGCAGCGTACTTGGAAAGCCTAGGGTTAGACTCTAGTCAGTTTGATGCTTATTGGTTTGGTGACAGCTGTATTTTGTCTGATACAGAAGTGCTGGATCACTTGCCAAACTAAGTTCAAGAATCGAAAGCCACCGCATACGGTGGCTTTCCTTTATCGACATACAACTAACTCTCCAAATACTGTCCATGAAAGCGCAGGTGGTCTTCAATAAAGCTAGAGATAAAATAATAGCTGTGATCATACCCGGGTTGCATTCGTAGTTGGATGTTCGAATCATGAACTTCAGCCGCTGCCAGTAGTGCTTCAGGTTTCAATTGCTCGACCAAGAAATCATCCGCATCACCTTGATCAACTAAAATCGGTAAGTCAGCTTTCGCTCGTTTAAGCAGTTCACTGGTATCGTATTGTTTCCAGCTTTCAAAATCATTTCCAAGGTAAGCATTAAAAGCTTTTTGTCCCCAAGGACATTGCATTGGGTTGCTGATTGGGCTGAATGCAGAAATTGAGCGATATTGATCCGGGTGCTTTAAACCGATGGTCAGTGCACCGTGTCCACCCATACTATGGCCAGAAATCGACTTAATCGAAGACACAGGGAAATTTGCTTCAATTAACTTTGGTAACTCCACAGCTATGTAATTATACATATGGTAGTGCTGTGACCATGGTTCTTGCGTTGCATTTAGGTAAAAACCAGCGCCTTGGCCTAAATCATAGCCTTCATCATTCGCAACGTCTTCGCCTCGTGGGCTTGTGTCTGGTGCGACGATCGCGATACCAAGCTCAGCTGCAGCGCGAAAAGCGCCTGCTTTCTGCATAAAGTTCTCATCGGTACAGGTTAACCCTGAAAGCCAGTATAAGACTGGAACTGGATTAGTTTTACTTGCACTTGGTGGAAGGTAAATAGCAAAACGCATTGTACAATTTGTCGTACGTGATTGGTGCGTGTATTGCTTATGCCAACCGCCATAGACTTTGTTTTTACTGATATTTTCGAGAGTCATTATCAAGCCTCTGATTGATTCTGCCCCGCTGAATGGCAGGGCAGATGTCATATAGGTGAGATTATTTATCCATGTGAAGTACAGTACGGATAGATTCACCTTTGTGCATCAATTCGAACGCTTCGTTAACGTCTTGTAGACCCATGGTGTGAGTGATGAATTCTTGAAGACCGAATTCACCCGCCATGTAACGGTTTACGATTTCTGGAAGCTCAGAGCGGCCTTTAACACCACCGAAAGCACTGCCACGCCATACGCGACCAGTGACTAGTTGGAATGGACGTGTTGAGATCTCTTGACCTGCACCCGCAACACCGATGATGACAGACTCACCCCAACCTTTGTGACAGCATTCAAGTGCTTGACGCATTACGTTTACGTTACCGATACATTCGAATGAGTAGTCAACACCACCGTCGGTCATCTCAACAATAACGTCTTGGATTGGCTTATCGAATTTCTGTGGGTTGATGCAATCAGTCGCGCCAAGTTGTTTTGCTAGCTCGAACTTGCTCTCGTTGATGTCTACACCGATGATACGGCTTGCACCAGCCATACGAGCACCGATGATTGCAGAAAGACCGATACCACCTAGACCGAATACCGCAACCGTGTCGCCTTTTTCAACTTTCGCTGTGTTAAGTACTGCGCCCATACCCGTGGTTACGCCGCAGCCAAGAAGACAAACTTCTTCAAGTGGTGCTTCTTTGTTTACTTTCGCTAGTGAGATTTCTGGAAGTACTGTGTACTCAGAGAAAGTAGAACAACCCATGTAGTGGAAGATTGTCTCACCGTTTACAGAGAAGCGGCTTGTGCCATCTGGCATTAGGCCTTTACCTTGAGTTTCACGAACTGCCTGACATAGGTTTGTTTTGCCAGATTTACAGAACTTACATTCGCCACATTCTGCAGTGTAAAGTGGAATGACGTGGTCACCGACTTCAACGCTTGTTACGCCTTCACCAACCATTTCAACGATACCGCCGCCTTCGTGGCCAAGGATTGAAGGGAAGATACCTTCTGGATCGTCGCCTGATAACGTGAATGCATCAGTATGGCAAACGCCAGTTGCCACGATGCGAACAAGGACTTCACCAGCTTTTGGAAGTTGTACATCAACTTCTTCCATTTTTAGTGGTTCGCCTGCAGCCCATGCAACCATTGCTTTTGATTTAATGTGAGTTTGACCTGGTTTGATTTCAAGCGCCATTGGAGTTTCCTTTTAGTGTTTTACTTGCGATTAACAAAGAGCAAAGTCGGCTCGTTGTTAACGTCTTTTTTGTCTGTGCTAAGCGTAGTTGAACATGGTTCAACTTCGCCTCATCAATTCGATGGAATCTATTCTATGTATTTCTTTATGAATGATAATCCGTACATTTTGAAAATCATTATTACGTATGTGTAATAATAGATGGTATGCTGGATGCATATTAACAATGATCGGGTGCAGAAGATGGCTAATTGGGAAGGGGTGAGTGAGTTTGTTGCTGTAGCGGAAACGAACAGTTTTACCTCCGCAGCAAAAAAAATGAATACGTCGGTAGCGCAAGTGAGTCGGCGTGTTTCCTCTTTGGAAGAACGGCTCGCAGTTAAGTTACTCCACCGAACGACTAGAAGGGTGTCATTAACAGAAGCAGGGCAGCTTTATTATCAACAGTGTAAACAGTTGGTAGAAGGGTTGGAGTTAGCTGAGCTGGCTGTGACTCAAATGCAGTCGGTTCCTAAGGGATTGGTGAAAGTCACGGCACCAGTAACCTATGGGGAAACTCATTTAGCCCCATTACTGCACCAGTTCTTAGAGATGCATCCCCAAGTTGATCTAGAGTTGAATCTTACGAACCAAAAATTAGACCTGATTGAATCTGGGATTGATGTGGCAATCCGCTTAGGTCGGCTACAGGATTCAAGTATGATCGCGAGGCGTCTGGCTTCACGTCAGCTATATGTATGCGCTAGCCCTCAATATTTAGAACATCACGGTGAACCGCACACCTTATCTGAACTCGCGCATCATCAATGTTTGGTTGGGTCGGTTGAATATTGGCACTTCAAAGAATTTAGCCAAGAGAAATCATTGCGTGTATCAGGACGAATCAAATGCAATTCAGGTTTTGCATTGCTTGATGCTGCCAAACGAGGACTAGGCCTAGTGCAGCTGCCGGACTACTACGTTCAAAAAGCATTGAAGTCTGGAGAGCTACTTGAGGTATTGAGTGATTACCGCGATGAACGAGAAGGTATTTGGGCACTCTATCCTCAAAACCGTAATTTGTCTCCGAAAGTACGACTGCTCATCGACTTCTTAGCAAAGCATTTAGGCGGAGCAACTTAAGCTGCTCGCCCAGTCACTACATGCTTTTTAAGCGCCCCTTGAAGTGGGCATAGACATCGTCGTTATTAAAGCCGTCCACATTTTGACTAGAGAACACCAATGGTTCAACCCCTTGTACAAGTGCTAATTTTTGAGCCTCGGTACAGATGGTGTTGATCAATGCCATGCCAGAGATACTTGAAAAAGCACCAGTTACTCGGTCATTTATTGTGCACAGACCATCCCCATTTGGTACGCGGTTATCCAAAACAATATCGGCAATATCCATGAGCTTTAAGCCTGAGGAATGACGGCTGGGGTGCTGTGAAGATTGAGTCACTGAGGTGATAGCGACAACGGTGTGGCCTTTTTCTTTCGCCAATTGGGCAAATTCAATCGGTAGGGTATTCCGACCAGAGTTGGAGATCACGACGATGAGATCGTTAGGTGAAATATTTTGATCGTGCCAAAGAACTTCTGCGAGTCCCTCTAACTTTTCCATCGCAGAACCGCGTAATGCGCCGTCGCTAGTCAGCACGGTTGAGTCAAGAATTGCGTTGATATTGCCCAATCCACCAGCACGAATGAACCCTTCTAGCCCAATCATATGTGAATGGCCTGTACCGAGTATTTGGATCATGGCATCTGAGGTAATGGCGTTAGCAAAAAGCTGGCTGGTTTCATTAATCGCGGTTTGATTATGCTCAAATAGATCGGTTAACGCATCGATGAGCTTGGTGCTGTATTCATACATTGGGTGTCTCTCTGGATATCAACTCTTAACCATAATAATTAATCTGCTATTTGATATCAGAGAGCAGGCTCAATAATTTGCTAGAGCCTGCACAAGTCTTCAGTTATCGAGTGAGTCGCTCTTGTTCTTCAGCATCTTGATGTTTAATCACCTTATGCCCATCTTCAGAAACACCTTTTTTCCAGTAACTACTGATGTAAATCATGTCTCGCTCCACCGCTTTCTCATTGCGGAAATACTGTCGCAACGCACGCATGCTATCAAATTCACACGCACACCAGACAGCGGCTTGTCCCGCTTTCCATTCAAGGCTCTGTACTCTATCGACAAGGTCAGAAGTAACCCAATAAATGGTCATGCCTTCGGGAGCCTGAAGTAGCTGTTTGTCTTCTGCACTTTCAATTTGAATGACAGCGTAACCTTGCGCATTTTTTGGCAATCGCGCAATTTTGGCTGAAAGAGCAGGCAGTGCGGTCATGTCTGCTACCATGAAGTACCAATCTGCACTGTCGTTCATCTCCTGAATGGAACCCGGACCTCGAATCGTGATGGTATCACCCTCTTGCGCTTGCATTGCCCAGCGTGAAGCGAAACCACATTGTTGGTCTTGAGTAATATGGCGAACAAAATCAACTTCAATTTGTTGTTTGCTTTGATCAAAGTGACGGATGGTATAAGTACGTAAAACAGGACGTTCACCTTCAGCCAGACACGATATATCCGTTCCGCCTAGTTGGTTGAACTGAAGCTTGATATAGCCTCCGGAGCAATGCTCCGGAAACGTTGCGAGTATTTCACCTTGAAGTGTCATGCGTTGCATGTTTGGTGTGACAGTGTGATTGGCCAAAACCGTTAACTGGTTGTGTGTCGTCATGAATACTTACCTGATAATTATTCTCTTTCGCATTAAATTAGCAGGATAACCCTTATGTAGGTAGCAAATTTTACTTTCTTTACGTTTTTATACACATAGCGGGTTAAAGCATCGGCATAGTTGAAACAAGTAATGCTGCTGCCATTAGATAGTTAAAGCTACGCACGCGTTTTGGTGTGGTCAACCAGCGCTGTAATTGCATACCCGCGATCGTCCAAAAACTCGCAGAAGGTAAGTTGACGATGCAGAATATCGCAGCGATAAGCAGCAGCTCTTGCCATGAGTGGCTGATGCTATACACGGTTATTGCCATCATAGCCATAGACCAACCTTTCGGGTTGACCCATTGAAAGCTTGCTGCTCCGAAGAAGCTGAGTGGTTGGTAATCATGCTTTGTTTTGCTTTGGCCACTCATCGCAATACGAAAAGCCAAATAGCACAGATAAGCCAAACTTAGATACTTCAAGACGACGTGTGTTATTGGGTATTGATGAAATACGCTGTTCAAACCCAGCCCGACGACGAGTAACATAAAAGAAAAACCCAGTGAGATCCCCATAATATGAGGGATAGTGCGCCTGAATCCTGCATTTGCGCCTGAGGCCATGAGCATTAAATTATTGGGACCTGGCGTAAAGGTCGAAACAAACGCGAATACGACAACTGCACTCAATTGCTGCCATTCCATAACATCTCTCCGTAGTGTGTTGAATGATTTGTTTGACCGGTCAGGAATAGATTACTTTGATAGCAGATAAATTATGTGTTTATATTTGCTGTATTAACGTCTTATTGAACAATGAATTTAACTTATGGATAAGTTTGACGAAAGAATATTGCGTGAACTAAAAATGGACGGCAGGATCTCCAATGTCGATCTGTCTAACCGAGTTGGTCTGTCACCCTCTGCAACTTTGCGCCGGGTTCAGGAACTTGAGAAGCAAGGTGTTATTAGTGGCTACCGAGCGGTATTAGACAACAGCAAATTAGGTATCGGTTTTGCCGCTTATGTGTTGGTTGGGTTGAGTGATCATCGACGGGCAGCACAGATGGCGTTTGAAGAGTATGTGTGTGATATCGATGAAGTGGTTGAATGTCACAACGTCACCGGCACAAGTGAGTATTTACTTCGCGTCGAGTCTAAAGATCTTGTGGCTTATAAAGCATTCCATACGGACGTGTTGGGAGAATGCCCTCAAGTGAACTCCATTGTGACGACGGTAGTTATGGCGAGTCCTAAAGACACGCGCCGTTAATAAAAAACGCCAACCCAAAGTGGGATGGCGTTAACACAAGTCAGTGTTGAGGCAGTAGGTTAGCTATTTTTATAGGAAGTAGCGCACACCGAATGTCCAGTAATCTTCTTCTGCGACATTCACATCGTTACCAAGATCAAATTGGTAGGCGGCAAAGCCAGTTAAGTTTGGTGTGAAATTGTATTCCGCTTGAAGAGCACTTTGGCTATAAAGCGTTTGGTTTGCCTTATCATCTTCAACGGCTTCATAATTGACGCTTAGATTTACCCCATTCATGGCGTAAGCCAGCAACGCTTCATACTGCAACGTTTCTTCTAAGCCAGTATAAAAGTATTCATTGCTACCAATTACACCAGCGACATAAAGACCATTACCGTATGAGCCGTAATACAGGGAGAAAACATGTGATTCAGCATCGACGACCCCGACGTCACCACCGCTGTATGCGTACCCAAGGCCAACGCCCATAAAGTTTGCATGAATTGCTGCTTGGCCGCGAGTGTCGTAGGTTGCGGTATTCTCTCCTTGCCAACCGAGACCGAAACCAATTGAAGCATTTTCGCCTACTTCAAAGCTATTTCTGTAACTGACCATTCGCTCTGCACGAGCAGAGCCAAGTTCGTAATACCCCGTGCCATATAGGAAGTCGTTGGCAAATGCGATTGGCATATCAGCAACGCCACCCACATCATAATAAGGTGACCATTGCGTACCAATGACGAGTCGGCCAGCTGATTCATGAGTAGCGCCAATATACCCTAGACGGGTTGCGAAAGAGGTGTCTCCCCCTTCAAGGTAGTTGAGTGACCATTCCCCTTTGGCATCGACTGTCACGCCGTTACCTACATCTTGAGTTCCGGAAATATTCACTCGGGGTGATACTTGGTGAACTTTGGTTTCTGTTTCAAAGTATTCACCGATACCGACATCGACATAACCGCCGATTGCCAATGTTGAGCCATCACTGTTATAGATTTCAGCAGCGATGCTGCTCGTTCCACATGCTGTTGCCGCCACTGCTGCGGCTAATAGTTTTAGTTTCATGGTTGTATTTCCATATAATTAGTTTTAATTACGTTCGTTATCATTAAAAAGTGCGATGAGCGTCACGAACAATTAAAACGTAGTACGGAAAAGTGAATATGCAAACGCAATAGTATTGATTGTGTGAATGGAATAAAAAAAACGCCTACATGATCACATATAGGCGCTATCACATTGATAGACTGATATGAGAAATCTAAGGCCACAAAAGGCCCGGCGGGCAGTTTCTGTTTTATCGGGCGATGATCATTAAACAGGACTTTCCGCATTCCCTATCAGGAAGAAGGGACGGTAAAAAGAAATAGGTTGTTCACTAAAAGTAATAGCGTGCACCGATGGTCCATCTGTCATCAGTGTCTCGGTTATTGCTGCTATTCAAATCAAACTGATAACCGGTATAACCAACAAATTTAGGTGTGAAGTTGTATTCAGCTTGTAAGGCGAGTTCTTCGCGTTCCGTGGATTTTTCTTTGGAAATCTTGTCTTTTTCTTCGACCGTTTCGTAGTTAATGCTTAAGTTTAAGCTGTTAGCGAAGCCAAATGCCGCTAACAGTTCGTATGAATCACTTTCGAGGGCATCATATTTGTTATCAGCCATCTGGTAGACACCAGCCACATATAATCCATTACCGTATGAACCATATTTTGCACTAAATACATGGAAATCAAGCGAGCGAGTGTTGGCGTTGAGTCCAACTTTACCTGAGTTGTAACCATAACCAAACATAGCACCTGCCACTGAATAGCTGGCTGAAGCTTGGGTTCGGTCTCTATACCTTAGAGTTGTTGAACCTAAAATATTTGTTTCTTGGTTTTCCCCTTGCCATGCTAGGCCGAAGTTAAGGGCACCTGCTTCACCAAAACTAAAGTCATTCCGGTAACTCACCATCTTATCCGCACGGGATAAGCCAACTTTGGCGAAATTATCTGGGTATAGAAAATCGTTCGCATAGGCAATCGGCAAATCGGTAACACCTGCAACATCGTAGTATGGTGCCCACTGTGTTCCAACCACTGTGCGGCCAAGATCTTCATGAGTTAACCCGATATAACCAAGACGTGTTGTGAAAGCATTTTCGCTATTATTGAGGTAATTAATCGCCCATTCACCCTTCGCGTCAACGGTAAAGCCGTTACCAAGATCTTGAGTCCCTTCGATATTAATGCGCGGAGAGTTTGAACCTACATCAGTACTCCCTGCTTCAGAACCATTCAAATTCACAGAAACATGGCCACCAACTGCGAAGGTGGTGCCGTCGTTGTTATATAGCTCTACTGCTACTGCGTGTGTTCCAAAAGTTGCTACTGAGACTGCAACTGCGAGTCGTTTTTTGTCCATTTTCTTGTCCATAAAATTTGCCAAATGCATGCCGAAACAAAGAGTTACCCTTGTGGCTTCTCTTGCTGCTTAACAGAGGCTCAGACTGTAAATGGTGAATCGAAAAAATGGGGCACAAAAAGATATAAAACAACGAAAATTGAAGGTAAATTCTTTAAAAACAAATGGTTAAATGTTGTCTAAAATTAGAAGTTTCGAGAGTTATTTATGTTACAAATGGAAATGTATAGTGAGTGATAATTTCTGGGAATAATTTAATGCTTTAAATATTTATTTTCCTTCTATGGTTATTTAATAACCATTTTTGTGATCAATGCATTGGTTTGATTTACTTTATTGATGAAGAGGTATTACTTGACCATAAAATACAGCCTTTAAACTTATAGATAGTATATTTATTAACCAAAATCATTTTGTGTTCATCAATGAATTTTAATATATGCACTTCTAATTTATAAATGAAAATAATACTTAATTTGTCATTTATAAGCATTGATTATTTTGTCATTATGTTGGCGTGCGCCATTTTAATGACAGTGTCATTTTTTGTAACACTATGATAAATATAGAAACATTCAGGAAGAATACTTGGATTTAATATTAGGGTCCTTGAAATTAAAGATGGGAATCATCCCACATATGGAAGTGGTTACAAAATAGTAAAGGCTTAAAATTTATGCAGCTATCATTAAGAAACTTGTCTATTCGTACCCAAATATTATTGCCAGTTGTGTTTATCACTCTGGCCTTATTTTTGTCTTTGTGGGTTACCAAGAATAATCTTCAGGAAGAGCAAGACGATATCTTTAAAACAACCGATGATTTGGTTTTTTATAAAGATACGTTAGCGGACATTGACGATCAGGTATATCCGCTACGAATTAGTGCGGTTTATGCAATCTACGACTCAACACGTCGAGACACATTTCTACAAGAACTTAAATCTGGTATGGCTGAGATCGAGGTAAAACTTGATCTTATGCGTCAAGGTAAAATCTTTGTAGATGACGTAGAGGAAGTTCGTACAGAAATCGAGGATTACATTAACTACTCAACGCGTGCTGTGGATTTTTTTGAGCGTCATGATTCCGGTTTAATGTCGGACGAAGAGTACAATCAATTCATTTCTGGCTACCGTGAATCTGGCAACCATATGGTTGAAGCAATTAACCAGCTATCACTAAAAGTGAATACCTTTGCTACAGACGCGATGGCAGAAAGCGCGAGTGATAATGATAAAGTGCAAAACTCTGCGATGATCACGATACTTTCTGTATTGGCTGTTTCACTGATTGTTGCTTGGTTCCTATCTGGCATGATTGTGACGCCAATTCAAACGTTGCAAGGTGTAATGCGCAAAATTGCGCTCGGAGATTTGTCTGCACGTGCTGATGTGAGTGGCGAAAATGAAGTGGCTCAACTGGGCAAAGACATCAACCAAACCACCAGTCAGTTGCATGACACCGTTGAAGAGCTTATTCGCATCAGTGAAGAAGTAGCCTCCGCGTCTACAGAATTAGCTGCGGTGATGACTCAAACGGAAAATAATGCTCAACAAGAGCTAGCAGAAATTGAACAAGTTGCTTCTGCTGTCAACGAACTGTCTAGCACAGCTGACAACGTGAGTGACAACGCATCCATGGCTGATTCCACTGCGCGTGAAGCAGATCAGTTAGCGAAATCTGGCCTCAATGTTTTCCAAGAAAGTGCGAAAGCCAGTGAGCAAATGAATGTAGCGTTAAATGATGCGGCTCAGGTTGTGCAACGCCTGCAAGAGCAATCAGAGCAGATCAATGACGTGATTGAAGTGATTCGTAGTGTGTCAGAGCAAACTAACTTGCTTGCACTGAATGCGGCGATTGAAGCGGCACGTGCTGGTGAATCTGGTCGTGGTTTCGCTGTGGTTGCGGATGAAGTGAGAATGCTAGCGGCTCGCACGCAAGAGTCGACCGGTGAGATTCAAACCATTATCGAAGAGCTACAGAAGCAATCTGGCTTAGCTAACGACAGCATGCAGACCAGCTTAGAAATTCTGGCGAAGAACAATGATTTGGCACAACAGGCGAATGATGCCCTTGTCGGTATCACAGAATCTGTTACCAACATCAATGACACCAATGCACAAGTTGCAACAGCTGCTGAGCAACAATCTCAAGTGACCCAAGACATTAATCGCAATGTAGTGAATATGTCAGAACTGGTGAACCAGAACGTTGTAGGGATTAGCCAGTGTGCAAGTGCGAGTACCGAGTTATCTAAGCTTGCAGAAAAACAGAAAGCGCAGCTCTCTTTCTTCACACTTTAAGCGTTTGTCCTAAAGCAAAAATTTACTGCCGCACATTTATGTGCGGCTTTTTTATGCTATTAATGTTGTCACTAGTTCGGTATACCGCCATAAAACAAAAAGGCAGCATAGGCTGCCCTTCTTTTAATCATTCGATTGATTACGCTTGTGCTTCGGCACGTAGTTCAAGATTGAAATCGGAACTTCTTTACGTGGTTTGAACCCTTCAATTTCACGACGCTCAATTAAATGGCCTAAACGGCTTTCGATCATGCATAGGTTTTTAAAGTTGTCTTTTGAAACCAATGAAATGGCTTCACCTTGTGCATCGGCACGTCCAGTTCGGCCAATACGATGAACATACTCATCTGCTGGGTAAGGCAAGTCGTAATTCACAACACGTGATAGGTCAGCGATATCGATACCACGAGCGGCCACACCCGTTGAGACTAAATATTGAATTTTGCCATGACGGAAGTCTTCTAATATTTGTTCTCTGATTTTTTGGCTTCGGCCACTATGGAAAGCTTCGGCTTGAATACCACGTTTTTCCAGTTGTGATACCAGCTTTGCAGCGCCGTGTTTCGTTTCAATGAAGATCAACGCCTGATCCCACTGAAACTCTTTGATCATATGGCTTAACACAGAGGACTTCATGTCTTTGTCGACTGTCACTAGCCATTGTTCAATATTAGACTTAGAAGCACTGTGTTTCGTGATAGAAATTTCTTCCGCTTCATCAATGGCCGATTTTGCCAGCTCGCGAACTGGGTTGGATAAGGTTGCTGAGAACAAAAGGTTTTGCACATCGACAGGGAGGCGCGCAATGATCTTATTAATGTCCTCGATAAAGCCCATGTCGAGCATGCGATCGGCTTCATCCAAAACCAGTGTTTCCACTTCCTCAAAATAGACAGCGCGCTGACCGTACATATCAATTAATCTGCCGGGTGTTGACACCAGAATATCGACACCTTCGATTAAGCGTGCTTTTTGAGGCTTGTCATCAACGCCACCGTACATCGCCATAGATGTCAGGTTGAGGTTTTTAGCATAGCGCTGGATGTTTTCATCAACTTGGATGGCCAGCTCTCGCGTTGGCGTCACGATGACCGCGCGAACACGTTTTTTGCGCTTGGTTTCACTGTGTTGCAGTTTTTCCAAAATAGGCAGAACAAAACTGGCGGTTTTACCTGTGCCTGTTTGTGCCGCCGCAATAAGGTTTCTGCCGGATAGCACAATTGGGATCGCTTTTTGCTGAATGCTGGTTGGCTTTTGATAACCGAGCTCAGTAATCGCGTCGACCAGTGGGGCACTGAGTCCTAATTTGGAAAATGGCATAGGCGTTCTCTACATAGTAAAACAAGCTGACGACAAACCTGTCAGCGAAAGGCGCGTATTCTATCACGCTGGTTTGGAAAGCCAATTGAAACTAAGACGTAAGGCGGATTACCCGGCGGTTTGCTTACGGAAAAGCGACTTGCCGAAAGCGTTCACTAGCGCACCGGTAACAATTAAACTGCCGCCGATGTATGTCCAAACCGAAGGGATCTCATTGAAGGCCCATGCACCAATCAAGGTAGAAAAAACAATCTGGACATAGGAGTATGCAGACGCTTGTGCCGCCGCTTGAGTTTGCATTGCTTTCGTCAAACCATATTGGCCAATTTGAGTGAATACCCCAACGAGAACCAACATGAATGTCATCCACAAGCTTGGTAAAACAAAGTCATTCCACATGAGAAGAATAGACGTCGGTAGAGCGATCATTGGAAAATAGAGAATAATTACGGAGCTGTCTTCTGTCTGGCTGAGCCTTCTCACAATGATATAAGCGATAGCACTACCAAAAGCCCCGAGTAATGCCATCATCACACTAAAAGTGGGTAAATCTGTTGTTGTGCCGGGCTGTACCATAATCGCCAAACCTGCCATAGAGAGCAAAATACACATGATGGTGGCGCCTTGGACGCGTTCTTTTAAGAACAATACCCCAAGCAGGGCTGTAAACACGGGATGTACATACTGTAAAATGGTGGCTTCTGCTAAAGGTAATGTAGTGACCGAGTAATAAACACACATCAAAGCGACAGTACCAACAGCCCCTCGAAGTAACAGTAAAAACTTATTGTTACCCCACATGGAAATGCGTTTTCTTTTGACGTCTAAATAGCTGATGATCAGTGAGACTAAGGCTCGAGCCGCGACAATTTCAAACAATGGGATGCCATAAACACTCACGTACTTCACGCAGGCAGACATGAGAGCAAATCCCAATGCGGAAAGTAACATAAATCGAATCCCGACCGGGATGAAAGTGTGTTGTTGGGTCATATTCGCCATAAATTGTCGCTGCTTGAGGGTGACATTTATGATACGTCAATAGGCCCACTTGTGACATAAACTTATCGAAGTGTTTTTGGTAATATGGTTATTGATTAATATGAAAAATTATTTTTATATTTTAGTTCGAGTGATTATATTTAAATTAATAATAACGGCTTAAATATCATTTTATATGTATACTATTTGCCTAATTATGATCATTGAAGTTATATTCTATTTGATACAATTGTTTGAGGAATATTTAAGCGTCAATGCTTAGTAAGCATATTAACTATTGGTGACTTTAATTGCATTATCTCTGTGTTCATTTTTTATCTGTTTGATATATTTGGTAAATTTAGCTTTTTGATAGCATTGGAATTAATGTCGTGTAAGTTTTGAATCAAGATCTTATATTTCGTAATTTAAAATCAAAACAGTTTTAAATGTTTAATTGATGGTTTTATTTATACTTGAAATTGTCAATAGAATATCAATCAAATAATTTTAATAAATATTATTAATAAATGAGATATTGATATCATTTATTAATATTTGTCCATGATTCGGTTTGTGATGCCTTTTATCTTAATTCGGCTTTTAAAGCAGAAAAAATAGGATGCAAACATGAAAAATGGATATAAATTGTCAGTTGTTGCTGCAGCTATCATGGCTACAGCTTCAGTTTCTGCAAACGTCAGTGTAAACCCGGCCCCTAAAAACTCACCTTTTATCGAGGATGTGAAAGGGACCATCATTGAAGATCACTCCCCGAAGCCGATGCCCCGTTTTCGTGCTTTGGACTTAATGCGCAGTGCTCCAAGCGTTCGTGGTGATTGGTTTAACTTATCGCCGTTAACAACCGACATCCAAGGTGTTGGTGCAAGTGCAGTCTACGACTTTTTACTGCCTCCTTTGATGCCTCAACCAATTATTGTTGCGGTGATGGACTCAGGGGTAGACGTCGAGCATGAGGATCTTAAAGACAACTTGTGGGTCAATACAGGAGAGATCCCAGATAACGGCATTGATGATGACCGCAATGGCTATATCGATGATGTTCACGGCTGGAACTTCCTTGGTAACTCAATGGGTATTGATGTAGACCACGATACGCTTGAAGTAACGCGCGAATACAAAAAGTATCTGGCGCTGAAAGAGAGAAATCGTTGGATCCCACCGAAAAAGCTTAAATACTACCAAGCGGTTGAAGCGGATTACTTGGAATCAGTAACCTCAAATCAAACCCAGCTAAAAGCCGTTTTGGCAGCACAAACCGAAGCGAATGGTTACAAAAGCATTATCGAAGAGAAAACAGACCATACCGATTTCACTGCAGATGGCGTTCAAATTCTACTGACGCATTCTGACCCAGAGGTGGTGGCAGCAGCAGAAGGGTTGCTTGATGTGTTCAAGCTTTGGTATTCCTTCGCTTATATGGACTCACGTAAAGAACGCTATGAAGAAGCCCTCAACTACTATTACAACCTAGAGCTCGACACGCGCCGAGATATTGTAATGGATAACCCATACATTAATTGGGAAAAGGGCTATGGCAACAATAATGTTAAAGGCCCTGTTGGCCGTCATGGTACGCACGTTGCGGGCATTATCGCCGCCAAACGAGGTAATGGTATCGGCATTGATGGCGTTGCGGATCACGCGAAAATCATGTCTGTACGTGTCGTGCCAAATGGTGATGAGCGAGACAAAGACATTGCCAACGGGGTTCGTTATGCCGTTGATAATGGTGCGAAGATCATCAACATGAGCTTTGGTAAGAGTTACTCTCCATCGAAGTGGGTAGTTGACCATGCGTTCCGTTATGCACAGCGCAAAGGTGTGTTGATTGTGCATTCTGCGGGTAACAGCAGTAATGACAACGACATCAAACCAAGCTTCCCGAACCGTTACTCAATTTTTGGCGCTCTAAAACCTATCTCGACATGGATGGATGTTGGTGCTTCATCAAAATACGCAGATGCTGATCTCGTGACCTACTTTAGTAATTTTGGTCAGGAGTCTGTCGACATCTTCGCGCCGGGTCACCGAATTCTATCAACGACGCCAGACAACACATACAAAGCCTTCAGCGGAACCAGTATGGCGGCGCCTGTCGTATCGGGTGTTGCAGCGTTAGTGTGGTCGTACAATCCGGATCTCACGGCGGTTGAGGTGAAAAAGCTCTTGATGGATACATCGCGCACTTATCCGGGTTTGATGATAAACAAACCATCAGATCCTAAGCAGCAAGTACCATTTGAAACCCTATCTATTTCAGGGGGCATTGTAGATGCAGAAACCTTGTTTACTGACTTAGGGAATCGATACTAATTAGTTAACACTAGAGAAAAGGCGAACCATTTGGTTCGCCTTTTTGTATTTGGTCAGGTCGTTTTAAACACGACTTTTAGCAAGTAGTAGGTCCACTTTTCCTTTTGCGGTTTTACTCACGGTTTGCATAAACTGGAAGCTTGGCTTGTTGATTCCCGACTGCTCTAAGCCTTCTATCATCTGAAGCCAAAGTTTTGCTGTCATTTGTGCATCGGCTAATGCTCGGTGGAAAACACCATCGTTGTCGATATTTTTATAACGAACAAGCTCACCCAATTTATGCGATGGTGCGTCTTGAATCAGTCGTCTTGCCACTAGTAAGGAGCAAGCAAACTCACCACTGTAACCTTTGTTGATTCGTTCTAGTTCAGCATCAAGAAATCGTTTATCAAACGAAGCGTTGTGGGCGATAAGGTTTTCACCAGAAATAAATTCATTAAACGATGCCATCACCTCATCGCAACTTGGTGCGGTACGCAACATGTTATTGGTGATACCAGTGTAACTTTCTATGAAAGAGCTCACTCTGAAGCCGGGATTCATCAACTGTTGGAAACTATCAACAACCTCTCCATCGACTAATTTCACTGCACCGATTTCAATGGCGCGATCCCCCATATTCGGAGAGAGACCAGTGGTTTCAAAGTCGAGTACAACGACGGAGTTTGCTTGAGGCATGAGGTTTTCCAACTAAACGATAAGGTGCAAGAGTATCATCGAAAGCGATAAAAAAAGAAAGGCATTGATGCTCTGCTAGCATGCTGCTAAACCGTTAGCTGGCTTTGTTTTGATAACCTGCGATTGGTGGCCATACAAATAGAAGTCAACCACCTTCATCGAAGGTGGTTGAGGCGGAGAAACTATATGCACTGATTGCTATGGTTTATAAACGGTCACAGTGACGCCTTTATCACTCGTAAAATCGACACTTGATTGGCGTTTTGCAATCCCATTTTGTGTACAGGTATTGCTAGTACAAGTTCCTGCCCCTGAAGACCAAGAACCCATAAGAATATCATTACCTGAATAGTAAACCGTTGCTGTCCATGTTGAACCGTTATTCGTACTGCTAGTGAGTAGTGTAGGGGAGTCATCACTATCACTTACCGTCACTTCATCTTGGGTATCGCCAGTGGCAGCATCATCATCGGTAACGGTTAGAGTTACAGTATAAGTACCTTGGCTCGCATAGGTGTGACTGGTTGTTTTACCGTTGCCTGTATTAGTGTCTCCGAAGTCCCACGCATAAGAATTAATTGAACCATCACTATCGAAGGATGTTGATGCATCAAAGTCGCATACTAATTGTGTGCACGAGAATGTAAATTGGGCTGTGGGAGAGGAATTGCTAACGTGCCCTGTGACAATGAGTTTTGGAGAAAAGACGGATGAGTCAATGTCCAGTAGCGGTTCTTGGATGTTATCCCCTGAATCATCCGTCCAGTTAAAGTTACCATTATCAACCAAGGTCTCCCATATCGTTTGGGGATCGTCGCTTTTGCTTGCAAGTAATGCGGCAGCGCCAGCGACATGAGGTGATGCCATGGATGTGCCACTAATGGTGCCATATTCCCCTTTTTCTAGCGGATAAGTAGAAAGAATGCATATGCCAGGGGCGGCAATGTCGACGGTTGCTCCCCAGTTGCTAAAGTCTGCTAAGGTGTCATCTTGATCCGTTCGGCAGGTAGGAGTACCTTGGCCACCAGCTAACCCATTAAAGTCGGCTAGGGCAGATACGGTAATAGCATAAGGAGAATTGGCTGGCGTATAGTTGGCACTGTCAGCATTACTGTTGCCCGCGGCAACCACAACCGTCACGCCATTGTTAAACGCAGCTTCTATGGCGTCATCCATGGCACTACTTGAACCAGAACCACCTAAGCTCATATTGATGACTTCAATATTGCCTTGAGCGGCCACCCAATCGATGCCAGCAATAATACCTGATAGTGAGCCTGAACCCTGTGAGTCTAATACTTTTAGTGCCCAGAGGCGTGCGCCAGGTGCAACACCGACCACTCCTAGATTGTTATCAAGGGCAGCAATGGTCCCAGCCACGTGTGTACCGTGATAATGGTCGTCATCTCCACTCAATGTGTCATCACAGTAATAGGAGCGTCTATGTGGTGGCCCTCCAGAATGGTTAAGACAATTGGCTCCACCAACAACATATAGGTCAGGATGTTCGACATCAATACCCGTGTCGAGCACCGCAACATCGACATCCACTCGATAATCGTCAATGCCATCGATATCGAGAGAAGTCTCGTCGGCAAAAATTCGTTCAACACCAGTTGGGATCTGCTGAGCGAAAGCGGTGATCGGAATGTCTTCTTCAACATAAGATACTTTCGGATTATTTAATATGCCATTTATAGCCGCCGCAGGCACGACAATGGAGAAACCGTTAATGACATGTTCAAAGACATACCCAACTTTCCCATTCGCTTTGAGGGCGATTTCTTCGGCCACATCTTCAGGAACAGCATTGTCGTTAAGTACAACAATATAACTTTGTCGATCAGGGGGTGATTGGGAATATGCAGCTGCTGGCAGGAAGATAGCGAGTATTAGTGCAATTATCATGATTTTGGCTGTTGTTTGCATTGGGTGTTCCTTAATCAACGCTCAGAAACATGTCTATTAACTATAGGTCAATACAGCACAACCCCCCTTATATCATTTGGAAATTATAGGTTCAGTTTGTCTTAGAGTTCTTGTCTTCGTGTTATATCTAAAGGCTTTCATTGAGTTCACGAGAGTAAGGATACGGTTATTCCATCACGAAGTTCGTGTTCTGAATTACAACCTTAGCCATCTAGGTCTGAGTTACGTTCCTATCGGGTGAGCCGTAGCACACTCTTTGCAACAAATTACCTCTTATATCAAGTCAGTTAAACGGTATAATCGAAAGCTGACGCACGCCGCTCAGCGCCATGTTAAGTGGCTAAAATAATGGACTATTGATGAAACTAAAAAAAATCGACAAACAACTATACCGCTCACGTTTAAACATGGTCATTGTCTTGTGCATTGGTATCTTAGCCGCTTCTAGCCTTGCAATCTCTCAAACACTCATTGCCCTCTTTCCATCAGAGTCTGGTTCCCATTTCCATTGGAATTTGCTTGGTGTCATTGTCAGTGCAATCGGGCTGGTGGTGGCATTAATCAAAGTAAAGTCGCATCCTAAAATGTATGAAGTCGCCTACGTGTGGGACCTAAAACAAGCACTCAACCAAATCTACCGTAAAAAGAGAGCACTTGATGCCGCCGCTGCTGAAGGTAACGCAGATGCGATGTTAGCCCTTCAATTTAGCTACGAAGGCTCTCGCCAACTCTGGCAACTCGACGACAATACCCTTACGATGGAAAGCTTAGCCGCCGCCCAAAACAAGCTTGATGAGCTGGCTGAAAAGCACAGTATTAAGCTGGATATTGCGAACTACCACGCTGGAATTCTAAAAGCGTTTTAGTCGGTTTATTTGGGTTGCTACAAATAAGAAGGATAGACAAAGGCAAGGTTTAACCCTTAAATTCTTTACAAGTGATTAAGCTGATGATTTAGCTTAGTATACTCACAAAGAGAATCGACAAGAGAGTGTGATGATATGTCAAAAACAGCGAAGCTCCATAACGAAGATAAGTTAGTTAAAAAGGCGTTAGAGATCGGTGGCAAGATGGCTAAAATGCAAGGATTTGATTTGCCAGAATCTCCGCAGCCAGTCAGAGTCAAAGCCATCTATCTCTTTTTAGTCGATGCCAAGCAAATTGCGCCACTTCCAGAAAGTAAACTCGATGGTGCCAACATCAAACACAGGCTAGCGCTGTGGATTCATAACGCGTTGCCAGACAACGACCCTCTAAAATAAAAATCTCTATCATCCTATTAAGCGCTGAAACAGGCGCTTTTTAGGAGCGAACCTCACAACCAACAAGTAGAGTGCGTGGCGCTAACTCGCCTCCGTCCATCTTCTGTATACCAACAAATCTTATCGAGTTATTAATGTATATCGCACCTCAAGGCGAGTTGGGATGTTCGGTAGTATTGGTTTACAAAACAGAATCAAAATTGCTAAAGATAAGCTCCGAGAAGCGCTACAATGCTCGCGTTGCAAGAGCGCAACATGGAATACTCATTCACAGAAACCCTAAAGTAACCATACATGTCTAAAGATTTCGAATTCACCACAGAATATACGCTCGACAAACCCTTCTTCGCCGAGTGTTATGACCAAACTAGCCAGCCTGTTAAGTTCCCACAAGCGTATTTGAAAGGGATGCTCTTTCTTATTTTTGGTGTGGTTTTACTGGAGTTTGAACTGCTACCTAACGGTTATGTTGGTTGGTTCTTTATTGTATTGAGTGTGATTGAAGCGTGCAGTGTTTACTTCAAAAGAACGTGGTGGTTGTGGCGACAAACCATCAGCTCTAGCCGTGGCAATAAAGTGGTGTTTCAAGTTAACGCGGATGGAGTGCGCTACAAAAGCGGAAAAATCGACCGAAGCATTACTTGGAGTGAAATTGATCAACTCGAACAAACCGATTTGGGCTTTATTCTTCATCTGGGTAAACAACGTCAGTACATCAGCAAATCTTGCTTAAATAAAGATGTGATCGCGTTTATGGTTAAGCAGCACGAAGCAGCGAAAACGAATTGATGTTGTTGAGCGTAACTAGGTTTTGCCTCAAAAAGAGCTATGGCACAAATTGTTGTTCTCGATGATTTACTAGTTTCGAGATATAAAAAGTAATGGATAGCAAGAGGCAAGACCTGACCCCATCTCATGCACACCTATAGCACTGTTGCTTAAGAAGAAATTTGTTTTTGTAGTAGCTCTAATTTGTGAAGGAACTCTGGAGCTTTAGCCATACCTCCATCTCTCCAATAACGTTTAGATTCAGTCATAGCTTCGTGAGCTCTATCCATCAATTTTTCATAATCTGAATAAACTATTTGGCTGCCTATAGGTACACCATGATCCAAGCCTTTAAGTGCGATAAAGCTTTCTAAGTGTTGTCTCATTTCAAATTTGGCTGTAGCTGCCGTTTTGTTTTGTTTTGTTTTGTTGGGTACAATACTCTAAGAAGTTTGGAATAGAAGTTGATGCTTCTACACAAATAGCGATCATTCCTTCAAGTTCCGCAATAGAACAGAAGTGGATATTTTCTATTGGAATCTTGTTTTCTACGACTTTGTGAATCTTGTCTTCGCTGAATTCTCCCAAATATTCAGCCAGTTGTGCTCCACCGCCAAAGTAAAATTCTTTGTGGCTGACCACTAGAGCATATCTATCACTATAATCGGCAAAGTCTGGGTATTGCGTTTTGCTCAATAATTGAGAGCATTCTGCCGCTTGTTCAACCCCTTTTAGGAGGGTATCTCGGAGTTTTTCTTTAACGGTTTTTGAACTATCTGTTGTTAGAAGTACATCTTTAGGTTCAACGCCTTTTGCATCAAAAAGAACACTTTTACCATCAACGTTCAACAAGAAATCGACTACTTTTCCATCTATATTGTGTTTTTTATAGTGCTGCTCAATAGAACTTTCAGGTACTACAGGGATGCTGAAGTCGTTGAACGTATTAGCCATGTAGCTTTCAAAAGCCCGTGAGAACCTATTCCTAAATGTTGAGGGATTGTCCTCTTTGAGAATGCGAAGCACAAATTCACTTATTCCAATACTTGCTACATATGTGTGTAGTGGTGCAAGAAGAAGGCGTAAGCAGGAGAGGAAACTTAGTTAGTTGAGTTTCAGCACAATATTCGCTCTTTTTTAGTGGTCCTAATCGTTCACGTCGATCTTTGAAGTATGTGCGTAGCTCCTCCCAATTGGCTCCTAAGGATTTAAGAACCAAAGTGATCTCATCTATGCTGTAAGAAGGGTGGAAATTTGTTAGTAAATCTTTATACGGTAAGTATACAGACTTAACATTGGCAAATAGTTGGAGCATTAGTAAAGACAAACTATAGAATCGTTCAAGCTCAATGCCAGTTAGTTTTTTAAATGACTGTTCAAACTGTGGGCTATTATTTACCGAAACCATAATGCTATACAGACGAACAAGGAAGTAGGCGTGAAGAATTTGAGGTTGCTGGAAGCGTAATTGTGTTAGTAGAAATGGGCGCAATGCTAACATTAGCGACTCACTACTTGTAGACAAGATAGTTGCTTCTCCTTGTAGTGCCCATATTTTGTTAAGTAGCTCATGCACGTCTTTCGGTTCTGCACTTTTAGCATTGGTGTGTGGGTTAACTTCTAATATCCATTCAAGCAATAGGCAGCTAACCCAAGCGCGCTCCATAGCTACAGGGCCTTCATGGTTAGCATGCAATCGTTGGAGTGTAATCTCTATCAGAGATTCAGTAGTGAAGGTTTTAAGTTTGTTTCTGATATTTTTGACTTGCTCATCATACGACATGGAAAATGGCCTATCTCATTTGGGCTATAGAAGTTATGCCTAGAACATCGATGTTATTCATCGGGCATGCATACTGTAAAGGTAACAATTTTCTAGGGCTTACGTAAAAAGGAACGTCACCATTTTGTGGTTCAGTTATCCATTGATCTGCACCTGCGAAACTGGACACTTTACTAAGCGACTTTCCCATACCCGAAGTTATCCGTATTTTTCTAATTTAAGTATTTAGTCTAAGTAGCCTTTGTCCAAAAGTGAGTTATAAAATCTTTCCCAAAAACAAAAAAGGCGAACCAAACGGTTCGCCTTTGTCTATTTAGATTCTACAAAAATTAATCTTCGTAGTTATCGATGCTTGGGCACGAGCAGATTAGGTTACGGTCGCCGTATACGTTATCTACGCGGTTTACTGTTGGCCAGTACTTCCAAGATTTGGTTGCTTTAGAAGGGAAGCAGCCAAGCTCGCGAGAGTATGGGCGATCCCATTCATCTTTCGCTAGGTCAACTTGAGTGTGTGGCGCGTTAACAAGCGGGTTGTTATCTAGCGGCCATTCACCGTTCTTAACCTTTGTCATCTCTTCACGGATTGCGATCATCGCATCACAGAAGCGGTCTAGCTCTTCTAAGTCTTCCGATTCTGTTGGCTCAACCATTAGCGTGCCTGCTACAGGGAACGACATGGTAGGTGCGTGGAAACCGTAGTCCATTAGACGCTTCGCGATGTCTTCTTCGCTTATGCCTGTTTCTTCTTTTAGTGGACGAATGTCGATAATACATTCGTGCGCTACACGGCCGTTTGAGCCACGGTAAAGAACAGGGTAGTGAGGGCGCAATTGCTCCATCACGTAGTTCGCGTTCAGAATCGCTACTTTTGTTGCGTCTGTTAGGCCAGCTTCGCCCATCATTGCGATGTAAGCCCAAGAGATAGGCAGGATAGACGCGCTACCCATGTCCGCTGCGGATACTGCGAAGTTTTCGCCGTCTGCACCGTTTTCAATGTGACCCGGTAGGAAAGGTGCTAGGTGCGATTTCACACCGATAGGACCCATGCCCGGACCGCCACCACCGTGTGGGATACAGAAGGTTTTATGTAGGTTTAGGTGAGAAACGTCTGAGCCAATAAAGCCCGGCGTTGTTAGACCAACCTGTGCGTTCATGTTTGCGCCGTCTAGGTAAACCTGACCGCCCGCAGCATGAACCATTTCACACACTTCTTTCACTTGTTCTTCGTATACGCCGTGCGTAGAAGGGTAAGTGATCATGATGCTTGATAGGTTGTCTTTGTGCTTCTCGATTTTCGCTGCTAGGTCGTCGATGTCGATGTTACCTTCTTCATCACACTTAACCACAACCACTTTCATTGACACCATAGATGCTGTCGCAGGGTTAGTACCGTGCGCAGAGCTTGGGATCAAACATACGTTACGGTGACCTTCGCCACGGCTTTCGTGGTAGCGTTGAATCGCGATAAGACCGGCGTACTCACCAGATGCACCAGAGTTTGGTTGTAGTGAGAATGCGTCGTAGCCTGTGATTTCACATAGCTTCTCTTTAAGATCTTTGGCTAGTGCTGCGTAACCGGCTGCTTGTTCTGCTGGTGCGAACGGGTGGATCGAACCAAACTCAGGCCAAGTTACTGGGATCATCTCTGCCGCTGCGTTCAGCTTCATCGTACAGCTGCCCAGTGGGATCATGCCGTGCGTAAGCGAGAAGTCTTTGTTCTCTAGCTGTTTTAGGTAACGCATCATCTGTGTTTCGCTGTGGTGCGTGTTAAACACAGGGTGCGTTAGGTATTCTGTTGTGCGGCGCAGTGCTTCTGGAATCGCTGCAAACTCGTTACCCGCAATTTCAGTTGATAGTGCTGCCACTTCTTCTTTCACACCGAATACTGCGAATAGGGCTTCTACGTCTGCCACGGTTGTGGTTTCGTCGAAGCTTACACCTAGCTGAGTACCCAAGTTACGTAGGTTGATGTCTGCGGCTAGTGCTTTCGCGTATAGGTCTTCAGTTTGTGCATCAGTGTTGATGGTGATGGTGTCGAAGAAGCTGTTGTGAGCAAGCTCGAAGCCGCCTTTTGTTAGGCCAGCAGCTAGGATAGCGGTCATGTGGTGCGTACGACGAGCAATCGTACGTAGACCTTCCGCGCCGTGGTAAACCGCGTAGAAAGATGCCATGTTGGCGAGCAGTGCTTGCGCGGTACAGATGTTTGATGTCGCTTTTTCGCGGCGGATGTGCTGCTCACGCGTTTGCATTGCCATACGCAGAGCTTGGTTACCGTTGGTATCGATAGATACACCGATAACACGACCCGGCATCGTACGCTTGTGCTTGTCACGCGTTGCCATAAATGCAGCGTGTGGACCGCCGTAACCCATAGGTACGCCGAAACGTTGTGCAGAACCAATAGCGACGTCTGCGCCCATTTCACCTGCAGGTTTTAGTAGGGCAGAAGCCAATAGATCCGTTGCTACGGTAACCAGTGTTTTGTTTGCTTGCGCTTTTGCGATGATGTCCGTTAGGTCACGAACCTCACCCGTAGTGCCGGGGTATTGGACCAGTGCGCCAAACACATCTTGTTCTGGTAGTGATTCTAGTGAACCGACAAGAACATCAAAGCCGATGTATTTTGCACGTGTCTTAACGACTTCAAGCGTTTGTGGGTGAACATCGTCAGCAACAAAAAAGACGTTACTCTTGCTCTTACCCGCACGCTTACACAGTGTCATCGCTTCTGCTGCTGCCGTTGCCTCATCAAGCAATGACGCGTTCGCGATTTCCATACCAGTTAGATCCATCACCATTTGCTGGTAGTTTAGCAGTGCTTCTAAACGACCTTGTGAGATCTCTGGTTGGTAAGGGGTGTATGCGGTATACCAGCCCGGGTTTTCCATCACATTACGTAGAATCACGTTTGGGGTGAAGGTGTTGTAGTAACCCTGACCGATGAATGTACGTTTAACTTGGTTTTGGTCAGCGAATTTGCGCATTGCAGCCAGCATATCGGCTTCGCTCTTCGCTTCTGCCAAGTTCAATGGTTGTTCTAGGCGAATTTGCGCTGGTACGGTTTCATTGATAAGCGCATCGAGGCTAATTGCGTTGATCGCTTCCAACATTTTTTGTTGGTCTGATTTGTTTGGTCCGTTGTGGCGAGCAACAAACTCGTTTTGTGTGCTGAGGCTTTGAAGTAATTCAGTCATGGTCCTTTACCTACTCCGTGGTTCGGGTAACTGATAAATTTAATTATACATCCGAACCTTAGAAAAAAGCTGCCCGAGATAGGTTCATCAAGGGCAGCTTTTGGGTTTCTGGTTTACTCGTCTTCGATCGAGTTTAGGTATTCTTCGGCGTCTTTTAGGTTGCCAAGCTCAGATGGGTCAGACATCTTCACTTTTACAATCCAGCCGCCTTCATACGGTTCTTCGTTGATTAGCTCTGGGCTATCTTCCAACTCTTCGTTGATTTCTACCACTTCACCTGTGATTGGTGCGTAGATATCGGAAGCTGCTTTCACAGACTCAACAAGTGAGAAACTGTCGCCTGCTTCGATTTCGTCTTCCACGTCTGGTAGGTCAACGAAAACCACATCGCCAAGCATTTCCTGAGCGTGTTCAGAAATACCAATCGTTACGGTGCCGTCACCATTGTCACGTACCCATTCGTGGCTATCTGCAAACTTCAGTGTGTTGTCCATTGCTTAATCTCCAAAATGTTTGTAAAGATTTAAAATTATTTATTGGTAAAGTGGGAAACGATGACACAGCGCTTTTACTTCTTTGCGAACGCGTTGTTCGACGGCTGCGTTTCCTTCAGGATTTTCAACTAATCCGTCCAGTACATCGCCAATCCAGTTACCGATGAGTCTAAATTCTTCAGCGCCAAAGCCGCGGCTTGTACCCGCAGGCGTCCCTAAACGGATGCCCGATGTAATCATAGGCTTCTCTGTATCAAATGGGATGCCATTTTTGTTACATGTGATCCCAGCACGCTCAAGCGCTTCTTCTGCTTTATTGCCTTTGAGCCCTTTTGGCCTTAGGTCAACCAGCATTAAATGCGTATCGGTTCCGCCAGTCACAATGTCACAACCGCGAGTTTGCAATACTTGAGCAAGAACTTTTGCGTTGTCGATCACTGAATCGATATAACTGCTGAACTCTGGTCCCAAAGCTTCACCAAAAGCGACAGCTTTTGCTGCGATGACGTGCATCAGTGGGCCACCTTGCAAGCCGGGGAATACGGCTGAGTTGATTTTTTTGATGATGTCTTCGTGGTTGGTCAGGATCATACCGCCACGAGGGCCGCGCAATGTTTTGTGTGTTGTGGTTGTCACAACATGTGCGTGAGGAAGCGGGCTAGGGTGCGCACCTGTTGCGATAAGGCCGGCGATGTGCGCCATGTCGACCATAAGAATCGCGTTGACTTCATCTGCGATTTCTCGGAATTTTGCAAAGTCGATAGTTCGTGGAATAGCACTACCACCTGCGATGATCATTTTAGGTTGGTGCTCAAGTGCTAGCTGGCGAACGTCTTCGTAGTTGATTTCTAGCGTTTCACGGTCGACGCCATATTGAACGGCGTTAAACCATTTACCAGAAAGAGCAGGGCGCGCGCCGTGCGTTAGGTGACCACCTGCGTCTAGAGACATACCAAGGATGGTGTCGTCCGGTTGAAGCAGTGCCAGTTTCACGGCACCGTTTGCTTGCGCGCCGGAGTGTGGTTGAACGTTTGCGTATTCACAATTGAAAAGTTTCTTAGCACGCTCGATAGCAATGGCTTCCACTGTATCAACGTGCTCACAACCACCATAGTAACGGCGACCTGGGTAACCTTCAGCGTATTTGTTGGTCAGGCATGTGCCTTGCGCTTGCATTACCGCTTTAGAAACAATGTTTTCTGAAGCGATAAGCTCAATTTGTTCATTTTGACGTGTGTTTTCTGCTTGAATACCGGCAAAAACGGCATCATCCATGGCAGACAAATTGGTTGAAAAAAAGTTTTCAAGGCTGTGGTTTTGGTACGTTTTGTTCATGGTAGATGACCTTCCATTTAGCCGCCGAGTAAATGTGGTTTATTTCAACTTGTCGTCTTTACTCGTCAGTTTTTTATTCTGCTAATCCGTACAAGCAGATCAGCGTGAAATCCATTCCCAACAATCGGGACAAAACCCGGCGAAGTGTTGTGAGTTCCAACCCACGTTCGCACGGTAACAGCATCTCTCAATCTAACAAGTCGGTAACATAACGGTTGATTGTGTATTAATCAATAAAAAATTTCCTATAGGAAACATGTTTTCTTTTTTTGTTATCGAGAGCACGCTTTATTTCGTCGTCTAACCTTTTTTCTACTGTGGGCTTCATGCACAATGAAACCAGACAGGAAGTAAGCAAAAAAAATGAGGGATCTATGCCGGAAGATATCTACGATGAATATCCGTCCCTGCAATTAGCAAAAGAATCACAAGAGCAAACCATTGAGCCTTTAAAGTTAGGTCAGCGGATAAAGGACATCCGTGGCAAGTTAGGTATTACGCTTGAAGAGGCGAGCCAAAGAACAGGGCTGGCACGTTCCACCTTAAGTAAAATTGAGAATGAACAAATATCACCTACTTTTCAGGCAATGCAGAAACTGGCGCTTGGTTTGCAAATTGATATGCCACAACTCTTTGAGCCGCCAAGGAAAAAGGTTGCCACTGGGCGCAGAGATATCACTCGTTCCGGGCTTGGAAAACCGCACCCAACTCAGACTTATGAGCATGAACTGCTCGCTACAGAACTTTCCAACAAGAAGATGATGCCGTTTAAAAGCCGAGTGCGCTCGCGTAGCTTTGATGAATACAAAGACTGGGTAAGACACGATGGCGAAGAATTTTTGTTGATCATTTCTGGGGAAGTTATGTTCTATTCCGAGTTTTATGAACCTGTTCGTATGAGTGAAGGCGACAGCGTCTACTATGACGCAAATATGGGGCATATGTTGGTCTCGGTCAGTGAAGAGGACGCCCATATTTTGTGGGTAACGGCTAAATAAAGAACATTTTTATTAAATTTCCGATAATGAAAGCAAACGTTTGCTTTTGGCGGTTAGATAAGTAAAATGGCGTCGATCTAACAACTGGAGTTGTTAATCGGCGCTTCTTTTTGTCTCTTTGAATGTGATCAAAACGTTAATCATCACATTTTCTCTTGTTCTAAACTTGTAAATGGTGCAAATTTTCTCCACTCTTGTTTATTATTGGAAACAAGGTTTCCTGATAAGGAAAACGGACCTGAACAAATGGAGACAACAATGACTCAAGAATTACTGAAAACACCACTGCATACGCTGCATGTTGAAGCGGGTGCAAAGATGGTTCCGTTTGCTGGTTATGACATGCCAGTTCAATACAAACTTGGTGTAAAGAAAGAGCACTTACATACTCGTGATTCTGCGGGGCTATTTGATGTTTCTCATATGGGGCAATTGCGATTGCATGGTGAGGGTGCGGCGGCATTTCTTGAGTCATTAGTGCCAGTCGATATTATCGATCTACCACAAGGCAACCAACGTTACGCATTTTTCACTAATGATGAAGGTGGCATCATGGATGATCTCATGGTGGCAAACCTTGGTGATCATTTGTTTGTTGTGGTTAATGCGGCGTGCAAAGAACAAGATATTAGCCATTTGAAAGCGCATTTGCCGTCAGATGTGACATTAGAAGTAATTGAAGACCGTGCATTACTCGCACTGCAAGGACCAAAAGCCGTTGATGTGCTAAAACGCTTCGCTCCCGAAGTGGCTGATATGCTGTTTATGGATGTGAAGAAGCTGACTATCCTCGGTGTGGAATGCATTGTCAGCCGCAGTGGCTATACCGGTGAAGATGGATACGAGATTTCTGTACCAAGTACTCATGCTGCTGAACTCGCGAACCAGCTTACATCAGAAGATGAAGTCGAGTGGATTGGTTTGGGGGCGCGTGACTCTCTTCGTTTAGAATGCGGTTTGTGTTTGTATGGGCACGATCTGGATACAACAACAACACCGGTTGAGGCGAGTTTACTATGGGGTATTCAGAAGGTTCGTCGTGCTGGTGGCGAGCGTGAAGGAGGCTTCCCTGGCGCAGACATTATTCTCAAGCAAATCGAGACTAAAGATGTCGCGCGTAAGCGTGTTGGTTTAGTCGGCCAAACCAAAGCGCCGGTTCGTGAAGGTACGGAGTTATTTGATGCAGAGAACAACAAAATTGGTGTGGTAACCAGCGGTACGGCCGGACCAAATGCAGGAAAACCAGTTTCAATGGCGTATGTGAATGCGAACCTTGCGGTTATCGGTACCGAGCTTTTTGCAGAAGTTCGCGGAAAATTACTCCCGATGATTGTTGAAAAAATGCCTTTTGTTCCACAGCGTTACTACCGTGGCTAGCACTAGATTTAAAGAATCTTAATGTGGAAACCTCCTTCGGGAGGTTTTCTTTTTTTCATTTTTCGATAAAGTTATAAGATATCGAAAATAAGAAGGATAGTGGTATGTATAAGCTTACCGCATTGATAGGGATAGCTTGTTCTGTTTCTTCATTAGCTTCGGCTACGAATGTTGAGCCTTATATTGTTAATGGCTCGCAAGTCGATGTTTCAAATTTTCCCGCAACAGCTTCACTGTTTTTTGATTCTGCAGAATTTGATAATAAGTTCTATCCAGACAGTTATTGCGGTGGAACGATATTGGATGATAACCATATTCTAACGGCTGCTCACTGTGTATATGACGATGAAGCTGCCAGATTGTTTACGGTGGTTGTTCCTCAGTTGCAAAATGAATCCGATTTCCCATCCGCGGGTTACATACAAAGACATCGTGTCAGTCAGATTTTCTACCCATCCAACTACATTGATTCAAGTGTCGAGCTTTATCCGAATGATATTGCAATTCTCAAGCTGGAAACGAGTTTGAACCTTGGCATTTCGGTGAATCGTGCGAGTAATGAAGATTATCGTCATCTAAGGGGAACGTTTACCACGGTAGGGCACGGTAATACAGTCACTGGACATGATCTTGATGACAGGTTGTTGCAGACAAACTTAGATGCTGTTGATAATTCAACTTGCCAATCTGCTTTTGTTAACGGTGATACGAAGATAACCGATAAGCAGATCTGTTTCTCTGGCGCTTTTGACAACGATACCAATCTCAGTAACTCAACGTGTAACGGGGATTCGGGAGGGCCAGTGTATTGGAGTGATGGTGGTATCCTTTATCAAGTTGGCATTACCAGTTTTGGTCCAAAAAATTGCGGGACGGGTTCAGTTACCTCCGTGTTTACAGAAATAACTGACTATGCAAGCTGGATCAATCGAGTGCTCAATGGTTCTGAATCACCATCCATGACAGCGACGGATGCTGAGCGGCAAGCTCACATCGATCAATATGGAAAAATCACATTCATCTCCGCATCAGAAGCTAATACAACGGTATCCTCACAGGAATCAGGTGGCGGTACATTAGGTTGGTTATCACTGTTAGCACTTTTAGGTCTTGTGACACGAAAAGGTCGTTATTCAAGCTGACTTAGCTCTCACATTTGACCCCTTTCCAGCCTGCTTGAGCAGATTAAACTAAACTTAAGTTTAACAACAAGCGTCAGGGAGAAGGGGTCATGAAACGGTGTTTATCTCTAATTTCGCTTCTACTTTTATCTAATTCTGTCAATGCGTTAGAAGTGGAACCTTATATTGTAAATGGCAATACGGCGAATATTGTTAACTATCCTTCTTTTGCTAGCCTCTTCTATCGCAATAACTCGGTTTACAGTTCATCCAGCTATTGTGGAGCCACAATGATCAATGCGAATTACGCATTAACAGCGGCACACTGTATTTATGGTGATAGCAACTTAATGCTTTATACCGTTGTAACCCCGCAACTTGAAGATGAAGAAAACTTCCTTTCTAATCAACAAGCTCGCGCATCTGAATTTTATTACCCAGACACTTATGTCGACTCGAGTACAGCGCTTTGGCCAGATGATATCGCTATTATTAAAGTAGAAACCCCACTCAGCGTTTCAGATTATTCCTCGCTATTAAACACCACTACCAATGATGTCTATCCCAGTGGTGGAGACTATAAAGCCATTGGTCATGGACTGGAGAACGGTAACACAGCCGGAGGGACGCAACTTCTTGAAACGACGCTGACTTTTGTCAGCAACAGTGCATGTGCTAGTTATTATGGCGCGAACCTTACGAGTTCACAGGTTTGTTTCTCAGGAGCCGTCTCAAATGGGTATCAGAACTCTACCTGTTCCGGTGATTCTGGCGGCCCAGTGTACTGGTACAACGGTAGTCAATACATACAAATAGGGATCACTAGCTTTGGGCCGACCTTGTGTGGTGACACCAGTGAACCCATCTCATCCGTTTTTACTGAAATCTATGATTATCAAAACTGGATTAATCGCGTTATTACAGGATTGGAATCACCCAAATACTATGTGCAGACCGTAAATGGCCGCCGAACTTTGATAGAAAATTCAAGTGGTAACGCGGTTGAATCCGAAACGGTAACAGAACAAAGTGGCGGTGGTGGGGGATCTGTAAATTTGTGGTGGTTGTTTGGGCTATTTTTCTGCTTTTTATGGCGAACAAACGAGCAAACTAAGATTTATATAAGAGGATAAATGCTATAAAATTCGCCAGCTTTGGACAATTGAGTAAAATCTCAAAATTAAGATACAAACTCTAAATAATTGATATAAAATGTATTTCACATTTTTATTTTGCGTAGCAATTCGCGGGCTATGTTGACTAATCGTATCTAAACGATAGTTTTATGTTACGCATAAAGTTGAGCTGGAGAGTTTTATCATGACAATTAACGCGACTCATCATTTAACCCTGTTGTCCGATGTCAGCATGCAGTCAAAGCTGTTTAAAGACTCCTTAGAGAAGGGGATTCAGCTCAGTGTAAATATCGTATCGGTCACTGAGCTTGCTCAGGCTGAAGATCCAAATTCGATGCTGGCTGATTACATTCTAATTGATTACTACTACCTCGATGATTCTAACTTCGATGTGTACAATCAAGCTAAAGTGGCAGGTGGTAATACTGCTAAAGAGATTGTAATCAACTGCCCGAAAGACGTGCCTTCTACCAACCTGTTTAAATGGCGTAACCTGGTTGGTGTTTTCTACGTGGATGACGATATTTCTCTGCTTCTGAAAGGCATGGAAAAGATCATGCAGGATGAAATGTGGCTATCACGTAAGGTAGCACAGGACTATATTGAACATTTCCGTTGTGCAAATACAGTAACGACATCACAGGTTTACGCAAACTTGACTAAGCGAGAGAAAGAAATCATTCGCTTGCTTGGTCACGGTGCATCAAACCTTCAGATTGCCGATGAACTGTTTGTGAGCGAAAACACAGTGAAAACGCACCTTCACAATATCTTCAAGAAGATTAATGCGAAGAACCGTTTACAAGCACTGTTGTGGGCGAACAATAACATTGCACTGGAAGAACGTGTTTAAATGAAAAGGGAGCGCAAGCTCCCTTTTTTGCGACTAACGGGTTAGCTCTCTAGTCGTAAATCGTTGGAATGGGTTGACGCTTATGTTGTGTTGCTTTGTAAATTGCAACCAATCGTTGAGTGACGTCTTCTGAAACAGGTTTACCTTCTAAGAAGTCATCGATCTGTTCGTAGGTAAGGTTTAGTGCATCTTCGTCTGCTTTTTGCGGATCAAGCTCTTCTAAATCAGCCGTAGGAACTTTTTTAACGAGTTGCTCGGGAGCACCTAGTGTTGCAGCTACTTCGCGGACTTGACGTTTATTTAAACCAAACAGAGGGGCAAGATCGCATGCGCCGTCACCAAACTTGGTATAAAAACCCGTGATGTTTTCCGCTGAATGATCAGTGCCTAATACAAGGCCGCCTGCATATCCTGCAATTTCATATTGTGCGATCATACGTGCGCGAGCTTTCACATTCCCTTTCACAAAGTCGATCTTACTTTGGTCTTGCGGTAGAAGGGGAGTATCTGCGAGTGCGACATGAGATGCGGCATGCAAACCGTCTACACCTGCCTTGATATTCACAGAGACGGAATGTGTTGGTTGAATGAAACTGAGCGCAAGCTGAGCTTCATCTTCGTCTTTTTGTTCACCATAGGGTAGGCGAACCGCAATAAACTGATAGCCACCGCCATTGTCTTCATTTAATTGGTTGATTGCTAACTGAGCTAGGCGACCGCAGGTGGTAGAGTCGACACCCCCACTGATACCAAGTACTAATGATTTGCAGCCTGCTTGCGTGAGCTTTTGTTTAATAAAGTCAACACGACGAGAAATTTCGAAGTGTGGATCAATTGAAGGTAATACGCGCATTTCATCGCGGATCTGCTGTTCCATGAGATTTCCTTCCTGCAGCATTGTTATTTCAAGATTTGATGGTGGTATCATACCGTAATGAGCAGATTAGAAAACTGTGAAGCGGTAAATCAATAATGAAAGGAAATAAAATGCTCAAAATAGCGGTTTTTGGTAGTGCATTTAACCCGCCAAGCTTAGGACATAAAAGCGTGATCGAATCGCTAAGTCACTTTGATCAAATACAACTTATCCCAAGTATCTCACATGCATGGGGTAAAGAAATGTTGGATTATGACAGGCGCTGTGAACTGGTTGATGCATTCATTGCTGATCTTTCTATGCCACAGGTTGTACGTTCAACGGTTGAAGAAGAGTTGTTTATACCCGGACAGAGCGTGACCACCTACGCAGTTTTAGAACGACTACAAAAGAATTTTCCGGATGCTGACATTACTTTTGTCCTTGGGCCAGACAATTTTTTCAGCTTCAGTAAGTTTTACAAAGCTGAGGAAATCACCAAGCGTTGGAATGTGTTAGCTTGTCCAGAGAGAGTAGCGATACGTAGTACTGATATTCGCCTTGCTTTACACAATGGGGAAGATATTTCTCACCTCACTACATTAAATGTTCAACGTATATTGGTCGATTCAAAATATTATTGATAGATGTGCCTGAAGGGGTATCAATGAATCGGTTTTATATCGGCTTAAGTCTTTGTTTTGTTTCACTTCCCTCCTTTAGCTGTGAGTTGTATCAAGTGAATGGTGAACGTGAGTCTGTCATGTTTCATTCCTCAAATGGTGTGTGTTTTTCGTTACTTGAGGGTGTTGAATACACAGTAGATAAAATCGATTCAATTACTGAAATTGCTAACGAACAACCTAAACCTGAGACAAGTTATTGGTCTGATTGGGTACTGAAGACCGAAACAGATCCGCTGATCACCCAAAGTCTTGCTCATAGCTATTTTGGTATTGGGGTTTGGATGCCATCTCAGTTGGAAGAGCGTTTTAGCTCAATGACCACTCAAGAGTGGATTATGAATCATGGGCTGCAGTTTAGTCTAGGATTTGGTGAACGGCGCATTGGAGAACCACGACTCAGATTAGACTATCGGTGGCATGATAAGCTTGATGGCGACATGATGATGCAGGTGGAATTACCATTTTAAGTCTTTGTGAGCAATATATTGCCAGCGAGGCAATATATTGCTTAGCTCAATGCAGAGCATTGCCTGCCTCGCTGTGAGTCTCTCGATTTCTAACAGAAATTTATGGCGTGAAAATTGAATCATTGCAACGAATCATTTCGATAGCAGATAGGGACGAACAATGGGTAAAGGTGTTAAGGTTGGTGATATAGGCACAGATCATGATGGCTTTCCGCCAACACCCGTGACGGCGGGTTCTCCAGACGTAAAGTTCGACTCTGTACCAGCAGCTCGGGTTGGTGATCCTCTTGCACCACATGATAAACCCAAACATCCACCTCATGGCAGAAGTATCGCATCAGGCTCTGGTACTGTGAAAATCAACGGGAAGGCGGCGGCAATTACAGGTGGAAGTGTCGATTGTGGCGGAGTTACGATTGGTAGCGCCACAGTTAATGTCGGCTCATAATACTTCAATAAAGTACAACCAATGTGGGAGGTATCACCTCCCATTTTTTGTTTTTGAATATCAAAATCCTGACATTAATCTAAAGAGAAACAAGTTGTCATTTGGGCCGATTTGTTTAGAATGCTCGGATGTTTTCTGGAAGGTACATCCGTATTTGTGCTGAACAGTAACCGAATTCGTTTTAAATTTTTACCTTTTAACCTCGTAATTGGTTGAAAAACAAAGATTTACTTTCAATGCATGTGTTGCTTGGTGTGCAACACCACTGTAAAGGAAATATAATGCCTATTATTACTCTTCCTGACGGCAGTCAGCGTCAATTTGACAACCCAGTTTCTACTCTTGAAGTCGCTCAATCTATCGGTCCGGGTCTTGCAAAAGCAACCATTGCTGGTCGTGTAAATGGCGATCGTGTTGATGCGTGTGATCTGATTGAACACGATGCAAGCCTTGAAATCATCACAGTGAAAGATGAAGTTGACGGCCTTGAAATCGTACGCCACTCATGTGCTCACCTTCTTGGTCATGCGATCAAGCAGCTTTTCCCTGAAGCGAAAATGGCGATTGGTCCTACGATCGACAACGGTTTCTACTACGATATCGACTTAGAGCACTCTCTAACGCAAGAAGATCTTGAGAAGATTGAAAAGCGTATGAAAGAGCTTGCGAAGACTAAGTACCAAGTTATCAAGAAAAAGGTTAGCTGGCAGGAAGCACGCGACGCATTTGAAGCGCGCGGTGAAACATACAAGATGGAAATCCTAGACGAGAACGTCGCTCGCGACGATCGCCCGGGTCTTTACCATCATGAAGAATACATCGATATGTGTCGTGGTCCACACGTACCACATATGGGTTTCTGTCAGCACTTCACGCTACTTAACGTAGCGGGTGCTTACTGGCGTGGTAACAGTGACAACAAGATGCTTCAACGTATCTACGGCACAGCATTCCACGACAAGAAAGCGCTGAAAGCGCATTTAACTCGCCTTGAAGAAGCAGCGAAGCGTGATCACCGTAAAATTGGTAAGCAGCTAGACCTATTCCACATGCAACAAGAAGCACCAGGAATGGTGTTCTGGCACCATAATGGCTGGTCTATCTTCCGTGACTTAGAAGTATTCGTACGTCAAAAACTGACAGAATACGATTATCAAGAAGTGAAAGGTCCATTAATGATGGACCGTGTTCTTTGGGAACGTTCGGGTCACTGGGACAAATACGCAGATGCGATGTTCACAACGTCTTCTGAGAACCGTGAATACGCAATCAAGCCTATGAACTGTCCGGGTCACGTACAGATCTTCAACCAAGGTCTAAAATCGTACCGTGACCTACCGCTACGTATGGCTGAATTCGGTTCATGTCACCGTAACGAGCCATCAGGTGCACTACACGGCATTATGCGTGTACGTGGCTTTACACAGGATGATGCACACATCTTCTGTACTGAGAGCCAAATCCAAGATGAAGTCACTGGTTGTATCAAGATGGTTTACGATACATACCAAACTTTTGGCTTCTCTAACATCGTAGTGAAACTGTCTACGCGTCCTGAAAAGCGTGTAGGTTCCGACGAAATCTGGGATCAATCTGAAGAAGCATTAAAGCTGTCTTTGGAATCGATGGATATTCCATACGAGATCCAAGAGGGCGAAGGTGCGTTTTACGGTCCTAAGATTGAATTCACGCTATACGACTGTTTAGACCGTGCATGGCAATGTGGTACTGTTCAGCTAGACTTTAACCTTCCGGGGCGTCTAGGTGCTACTTACGTAGATGAGAATAACGAACGCCAAGTGCCAGTGATGATTCACCGTGCAATCTTAGGTTCACTAGAGCGTTTCATCGGAATTCTGATCGAAGAATACTACGGCTTCTTCCCAACTTGGTTGTCGCCAGAGCAGGCGGTAATCATGAATATTACTGACAAGCAATCAGATTATGTTCAGGAAGTGGCACAAAAACTACAAAAATGTGGAATTAGAGCTAAAGCGGACTTGAGAAATGAGAAGATTGGCTTTAAAATCCGCGAACATACTTTGAAGCGTGTACCGTATATGCTTGTTTGTGGCGACCAAGAGATGGAAGCAGGCGAAATTGCAGTACGTACTCGTAAAGGCAAAGATCTCGGCAAGTTTAAAGTGGATGACTTTATTTCATACATCCAAGACGAGATCGCTAGCCGTAAGCTCAATCTGGAGGAATAAGCTATTAAAGGCGGAAGACGCGGCCAACAACCGGCCAAGCAAAATGCTCATCGTTTAAACGGTGAAATTCGTGGCGTTCGTGAAGTTCGTTTAACAGGCGCAGACGGTGAATCAGTTGGTGTTGTATCAATCCAAGAAGCAGTAGCAGCAGCTGAAGAAGCGGGTATGGATCTGGTAGAAATCAGTCCAAACGCTGAGCCACCAGTATGCCGTGTGATGGACTACGGTAAATTCCTCTTTGAGAAGAGCAAAGCTGCTAAAGAGCAGAAGAAGAAGCAAAAGCAGATCCAGATTAAGGAAGTAAAATTCCGTCCTGGAACTGATATTGGAGACTATCAGGTAAAACTACGCAACCTGACGCGTTTCCTTGAAGAAGGCAACAAAGTGAAGGTAACAATTCGCTTCCGTGGCCGAGAAATGGCACACCAAGACATCGGTGTTGACGTTCTAAATCGTCTTAAGGAAGACACTGTTGATTTAGCAGTAGTGGAATCTTTCCCTAAGAAGATCGAAGGTCGTCAGATGATCATGGTTCTTGCCCCTAAAAAGAAGTAATTAACGGCTTTGCAAGTAATGAAACTCAGCTGCCGTAAGGTGGCTGGGTTTGTTCGCCCTAATTACTATTGTTAATACAACTCAACAATGCGGAGTTATTCATCATGCCTAAGATGAAAACCAACAAAGGTGCTGCTAAGCGTTTTAAGAAAACTGCTGGTGGTATTAAGTTTAAGCACGCTACTAAACGTCACATCCTGACTAAGCGTACTACTAAGAACAAGCGTCAGCTACGTCCAAATGCAATCCTTCCTAAGTGTGAAGTGGCTGCAGTTGCTCGTATGCTACCATACGCATAATTCTTTTTAGTTTATTAATCGTTTAGTTTAGGAGAAGCATAATGCCTCGCGTAAAACGTGGTGTACAAGCTCGTGCACGTCATAAGAAAGTTCTAAAACAAGCTAAAGGTTACTACGGAGCACGTTCACGTGTTTACCGCGTAGCTTTCCAAGCAGTTACTAAAGCTGGTCAATACGCTTACCGTGACCGTCGCAACAAGAAACGTCAATTCCGTCAACTATGGATTGCACGTATCAATGCGGCATCTCGTCAAAATGGTCTATCTTACAGCCGTTTCATCAACGGTCTTAAGAAAGCATCTATCGAGATCGACCGTAAGATCCTTGCTGACATCGCGGTATTCGACAAAGCTGCATTCGCAGTGCTAGTTGAAAAAGCGAAAGCTGCTCTTTAATTAGAGTTAGTTATTAGGATTAAGGAAAGGAGAGCTTCGGCTCTCCTTTTTTGTCTTTATAAATTAGAAAGAGGACTAGTTACCCCACTCGCACCACGTTCTAAGACATGAGTGTAAATTTGGGTGGTTTTTACATCACTATGGCCTAACTGCTCTTGGACAGTCCTAATATCAGCGCCTGACTCTAGAAGATGAGTAGCAAAGCTATGGCGTAATGTATGGCACGACACATTTTTTTCTATCTCAGCGTTACGAGCTGCCGCTTTGACAGAACGCTGTAGCACTGCTTCATTAATATGCTGTCTGCGTTCAAGATTTGATTCAGGATCAATGCTCGTTCTAGACGACGGGAAAATATAGTGCCAACCAAACTCAAATTCGCATCCTGGATATTTTCTTCGAAGTGATTCTTTTACCCAGGTTCCACCATAACCTTTTGAGTTCATATCTTTATCGTAGTATCTTCTCGCAAGTGCTTCATGTTCTTTTAGCATAGGATGAAGTTCTTTCGCTAGCGTGACCGTTCTGTTCTTACCGCCTTTACCCTGCCATATTCGTATTGCACCATAGTGATAATCTATATCATGTACCCGTAGCCTTACACATTCCATTAAACGTAGGCCCGAGCCATATAACAACATTATTTGTAGTTTGTATTTCGGATTAATATGTAGAACAAAACGCCGCATTTCTTCTTTAGTAAGAACTACTGGTAATTTTCGGTCTACTAATGATTTTTGGAATTTTAGCTCTGTATTTAAAGGTGTTCTAAAGTATTCGCGATATAAAAAATGAATTGCATTTAGCGCTAAAGATTGCGTTTTGGCTGCAACTTTACCATTCATTGCAAGGTGAGATAGAAATTTCTCAACGTCTTTATCTCCAAGCTTCGAAGGATGAGTCATATGATGAAATACGATATACTTCTGTATCCATATAAGATATGCATCAATAGTGCGTGGAGAGTAATGGCGTGTATGCATGTATTCTTTCACATTCAATAAGAACTGACTTTTCATATAAATACCTGTTTATTTATCCAGTTATTTAACTTTAAGCTATTTGAAATAACTAAGAGACTTTTAGTCGTATAAGTTGAAGTGAAAATAAGCTTTCTAATACATATAAATCACAACTTTTCATTCGGTTATGTGAAATTAGTCATATGTACCCTTGCAGGAAAAGCTACATGATAGTCAGAGTGAAAAGAGACTTTTTGTAGTATAGAAAGCGTTATATTTTTCGAGGGATATGAGTAGAATCAAAGCAACTTTAGTAGCTACTATGTTGATGCATGTAATGCTGTTTGTAGCCGTGGAACATGCGTTTTCTAGAGGAAGTGATTTTCAAATCATAGCGCTAATCATATTGTGGTGTATTGGCTCGTTGACCTCTGCTTATCAGTTTCGAAAATCCTCTCGTTATCAAAGTGAAAAGACGTTTCTGGTTAAATTGAGTGGCTTCGTATTGTGGCTTATTGCACTTTTGCCAATTAGTTTAGGGGCTTTTCTGCTGTTTCTCGCAGTGGCACTTAATGGTGTGGATTTTAGATAGGGCGCAACTGAAAAGTACAAATCTAACAATAAATTTAAGAGTGATTCACAACGCTTGGCGCCTTCACTTCAAGCAAGCTTAGTGTTTATGGCACAATGCTTTAGGTAAGGTGTCAGCGTTGTTCACACCTTAATTTGGCGTTAGGTCACAAATGGAGAGTTCATGAGTGAATCAGTAGAGAAAGTATTATTAGCACCGGTTCAGATCGAATTTACAGAAAACGTGAAGAAGATACGTCAGAACTTAATGGTTGCAAGTTTCATTGCTTTGTTTATGACTTTGGGTGGAGTCAGTATTGACCCTAACTCAACGTTCTTTGGTTTAAAGTTTAACGGACTCAACGATGCATTGTTATATAAAGGGCTGTTAATCCTCATCTTATACTTTCTTATTCATTTTGTTTGGTGCGCATATGAATCGCTTCAAGAGTGGGAAGTGAGAGTTACTGGAACTAAAGAGGCATTTTTACGCGCTGATGAAATGGACCTTGATGAAGCGGTAAAACCGCCTTTCCCATCAGATCCAAGAAACTCTACATTTTATTTCTGGTGGTCAACACAAGCAGAAAGAATTGGAAGCCTCAAAGAACCCCTAACAGCTATAAATCAACGGGTTGAAAGTATGGAGGCTGCTATCCATGAAATGCGCGAGAACGGTGCGAGTTTAAACCGAACCGATGCCAATATCAGCTCTCAAGTACAACCTTTGAAGATAGATATTGAGAGTGCTGTAAATTCAATTCATCGAATGGAAAAGGTTTTAGTTGGTAATCAGCTAATAGTGTCAATGAAAACGTTTGATCGCCGTTATAAATACTTTCTGATAAGCCAAAATATTCGATGGTTTGTCATCGATTTTCTTGGTCCAATAATATTGTCCTCAGTATCACTGTTGTGCCTCCTAAATGGCGGAATAATTGTGCCCTAACAAGCAATTCAAGCAGATTCGCAACGCTTGGCACTTTGGGTTTAAATCGGCTTTAGTGTTTACGGCACAATGGTTGAGGTAGGTGGTAGCGTTGCTCACTACTTAATTGGGCGTTAGGGCACAGGGCGAAAATGGATAGAATCGTAGAATTAATCAAGCAAGATCCAGTTAGAGTTAAAGCCTTAGAGTGCGTCTCTAAATTGGGCTTGCCTCAGTGTTACATTGCAGCTGGTTTCGTTCGTAATCTTGTTTGGGATGCACTGCATGGGTTTGATGTAGCAACACCATTGAACGATGCGGATGTTATTTACTTTGCTCCAGACGAGAGCGACCCTAATGCATACTTACACCATGAATCTCAGCTCAAGCAGCTAATGCCAGAAGTTAACTGGCAAGTTCGTAACCAAGCACTAATGCATACTCGGAATGGCGATTTACCCTACACAAGCTCCCTTGATGCTATGAGCTATTGGCCAGAACAAGAGACAGCTGTTGCCATTCGACAAGTCGCACCTGATAGCTATGAATGTATTGCAGCTTTTGGGTACGAATCCTTATTTGGTTACTGTGTCACACATAACCCTAAAAGGTCACGAGAAACGTTTGAAAATCGTGTAAATTCAAAGGGCTGGCTAGTAAGGTGGTCATCTTTGAGAACAGTGCCCTAACAAGCAATTCAAGCTGATTCGCAACGCTCGGCGCTTTCGGTTTCATTAGGTTTGGTGGTTACGGTGCGGTGTTTTAGTTGGGTGGCAGCGTTGCTCACAACTTAATTGGGCGTTATGCCTATACCGGAAATTTGGGATTAGTGATGAAATTCAGAAAAAGTGACCATATTGAAACTCCACATGGTAACTCGACAGTTTGGCGCTATATGAACACATGGAAGTTTGAACAGCTACTTAGTAGCGGCTCAATATTTTTCCCTAATGCCGTTAAGCTTTCGGATCAGTACGAAGTAACTGTGCCTAATTCAGTCGTTGAGCAAAAAAGGAAAGAGCTAGTAGCCAAGGGGTTATCAGGAAAAGATTTAGAAGAAGAGGTTGGGATATTTGCATGGAATGCAAATCCCATGAAAGAACTCGTCTTAATAAACTGTTGGTCGATAAACCCTCATGAGAATTATGCTCTTTGGAAAATATACCTAGGCGGTGAGAAAAATGGCGTTGCCATTAAATCTACGGTTAGCAAACTCCGTAAATCAGTAGTTTCTGGTAAGGATAGTTATCCTGAAGAGTTCTTCATGGGGAAGGTTAAATATAGAAAGCACATGTCATCTGACGAGCTATCACGACTATCAGTAATTACGACTAAAAAACCGTTCTACGAGTTTGAAAAAGAACTACGTCTTTTCATCCTTAACTACCCATTATCTGAGGGTGGCTCCGTTACTCCATATGACTTCTCTATAGGAAGGGAGGTTCGGGTGGACGTGAATGAACTTGTGCATGAAATTTATATTTCACCTTTTGCTGATGAAACCTACCGTCAAAAGATCGAAATGTTACTCAACAAGAATAAGTTAAGTACGGATTTACTCAAGCAATCAGAAATCCTTGACCAATAGGCATAACAAACAATTTAAGAGGGATTCCCAACGCTTGGCATTTTTGCTTCTACTTCAATTTTAGTGGTTACGGTACAATGCTTTAGGTCGGGTGGTAGCGTTGCTCACCCCTTAATTGGGCGTTATGCGACAGGGCAAAGTTTTTAGGTTTCTTTAATTTCGTTCTCTTTGGTCATTCGTTTTTCGGTGTCGGCAAATCAGCATTGTCGACTCAAATTCTTGAATCAATCAAACCGTAAAGCATGCCAAAGTTCGGGAAGTTGCCTCATTAAAAATCGCATTTGGTTGCGGAAAATTTTTCGGGCGTAAAGTGTGGAAAGGGCAAATTCATGGAAAGTCGGTATTTGCTGAAATTTCGGCTCGTTAAGTTTCTTGCAAGCAAAAGCCAAGTCTTCGCTTTAAGGCTGCGTTCAGTGCTTGTGGCAGCTTTTTTCGTGAAATGTTGAGTCCGCTGGTTCTTGAATCACAAAAAGTCATCTGCGCGTTTGTAGTTTTTCGTGTTTAAGGTAATGTTTTCGTTAGTCAATTTGGCGTTATCGAAAATTCGCATAACAAACAATTCAAGCAGATTCGCAACGCGTGGCAGTTTTGGTTTGCAGTGAGTTTTGTGTTTACGGCGCAATGCAGAAACTTTTGTATTGCGTTGCTCACTACTTAATTGGGCGTTAGATTTACTAAAGCACAACAGAGTGATACTGTGATGATGTGATATCTAGGAGTGTTTATGTCAATTATATCTATTGGTTACAGCCGCAGAAGCATCCAAGAGTTTACTGACGCATTAGTCAACAATGGCGTTAGGTATTTGATAGATGTTAGAACTAAGCCGTTTTCTAAATACCACCCTGATTTTAACAGAGAATCACTACAGGCAATATTGAGAGATGCTGGTATCAAGTACGTTTTTATGGGGGACACTGTTGGTGGTCTCCCAAGCGATCCTCAATGCTATACCGACGGTAAAGTCGATTATCGCAAAACAGCAAATAGCGATGCTTTTATAAACGGTTTGGAAAGGCTGATCAAAGCAAACAGTTTAGACGTTAATGTTTCGATTATGTGTGCAGAAATGAAGCCTGAACAGTGCCATCGCTCAAAGCTGATTGGAGAGGAGCTCTTTAAGAAAGGTATAATAATCAGCCATTTAGATGAAAGTAACGTTATTAGGACTCAAAAAGAGATAATAGATAGAATTACAAAAGGTCAATACTCAATGTTTGACGATGAGTTCACGTCAGTTAAAAAATATAGGTGATCAATGAAAGTATTTACTATCGGTGCTTATGGGAAAAGTGAGAGTGAGTTTTTTAACTTGATAACACAAAATGGTATCACTTGCTTTTTTGATGTAAGGCAACGTCGAGGCGTTAGAGGTTCAAAATATAAATTTGTTAATAGTAAATACTTGCAAAGCAAGTTGACCGAACTTGACGTAAAGTACTGTCATATAAAAGAATTAGCACCAACTACCGAAATAAGACAGATTCAAAAAGAGCAAGATTACTTTTCTAATACTACGAAGCGCGAGCGGCAGTTATTAAGTGATGCATTCTGCTGTTTGTATGATCAAGAAATATTGGAAAACCACCAGTTCGAAATGGAAATTTCTGCGATTAATAATGGAGAGTCAATTGTGTTTTTCTGTGTTGAAGAAGAACATTTGGCGTGTCATCGGAGCTTGGTAACAGAAAAACTAAAAACAATAAACTCTTCACTGGAGATCGTCCATTTATGAACAAGGTTGTAATCACATCAAAAACTCGAATGTCGCAAGGTTATTGTGTCGGTGGGTATGATGTATCAGATGGTAAGTATATTCGTTTATTAACGAGCACAGGCAGTAATCAAGGATATGATACTGATTTTGAAGTTGGAGAACTTTGGAGGCTCAGTTATACACCAAGTCAAAACTTAACCCCTCCACACGTTGAAGATGTCTTAGTAACCAAGCAGCAATATATCAGACCAATAACGGATCTATCGGATTATATTCAGCGTCGTGTAACTCCATACAGCGGATGCATTACTGGGCTGTTCAACAATACGGTAGCTTTCACTAACAACGGTGGACCTTATATCAATGGTGGCAAAGGGCTGCCAACGAATAGTGTTGGTTTCTGGTTAGTCCCAAAAGAACTCGAAATGGTTGAAACACCTAAGGGAAGCATTCGTTATAAAGTTAAAAACGAATGCTATGAGATGCCATTTGTAGGGTTGCAAACGCCAGTTGCATCAATCCCAGCAGGAACTTTAGTCCGTGTGTCCCTTGCTCGATGGTGGGCACCTGAGCCTGGTGATTTTGAAAAAAGGTGTTATGTTCAATTGTCCGGTTGGTACTAAAATCTAACAATCTGTTTAAGAGTGATTCGCAACGCTTGGCACTTTTGCCGTGCGTTGCGTTTTGTGTTTAAGGTGGTATGCGGCGGCTTTTGGTATTGCGTTGCTCACACCTTAACAGGGCGTTAGCCCACAGGCGTCAGAACTAGCGAAGGATTATTATGAAAGGTCAAATAGTAGAATGGAATGATGCTAAAGGCTATGGGTTTATTTCGTCTGTTGATGGGAAGCTGAAGGTATTTGTTCATATTTCATCTATAACAAATCGAGGCTATCGCCCTAAAGTAAAAGATAGCGTTACTTTTGATGTCGCAGAAGATAAAAAGGGACGCTTCAATGCAGAAAATGTAGTAGTGCAAGGTGTCAACGGGTTCCCTTATACAGTGCTATTTGGTTTTAGCTTCTTGGTTGCGGCGACAGCATCGATAACAGCTTTTAACGGTGAAATACTCCTAATTCCTTTGTATTTGTTTTTGAGCATATTTACATACTTTATGTTTGCTTGGGATAAGCAAGCGGCACAGAATGGTAGTTGGAGAACGTCAGAAAGTACATTGCATATGCTGTCTTTGGTCGGTGGTTGGCCGGGAGCATTATTAGCTCAGTTTCAATTACGACACAAATCAAGGAAGCAACCTTTTAAGTTCATCCTTTGGGTTACAATTTTTATCAACATTGGTGGTTTTGTCTGGTTGTTGAGTGAATCAGGGCGACGTTTAATCCAGAGTGTTTTAGGGGCGTTTTAGTCAATAAATCCTCGTGAATTAATGTGGGCTAACAAGGCGTTTAAGGCGGATTCACAACGCTTGGCGATTTCAGTTCAAGTTGAATTTAGTGTTTAAGGTACAATG
>NZ_JBNJOG010000005.1:0-323241 GCF_050113695.1 Vibrio sp. TRT 17S01
CAGCAACAGCAACAGCAACAGCAACAGCAACAGCAACAGCAACAGCAACAGCAACAGCAACAGCAACAGCAACAGCAACAGCAGTCTGATTCTGACAACAAATCAGATCAACAACAATCTTCAGAAAATCAGCAGAATCAGCAGAATCAGCAGAATCAGCAGAATCAGCAGAATCAGCAGAATCAGCAGAATCAGCAGAATCAGCAGAAAAATGAAAAGGGCCAATCGGAATCGAGTCAAGAGCAACAGTCAAAAGAGACCTCAGGTTCTCAGAACGCTGCCGAAGACAAATCTGAACAGAAAGCGGACAAAAAGCCGGCTCAGGAGATGGAACAAGATTCTCAGCCATCAGAAAACACTCGGCAAAAAGATGGTGCTCCTCAGCTTCAAGAAGATAACCAACAAGCGATTGACCCTGAGTTAAGAAAACTCGAGCAAGTCGAAAGTGCGCGAGATCCAAGCCGCCTACTACGTGCTCAGTTATTGCTTCAGGCTCAACAGAAACAACCACCAGAGAATACAGGTAAACAGTGGTGATGATGAAACGTTATATGAGATATTGCTTGGCCATATTGCTTGGAGCAATGTGTTTAATAAGTACAAGCGCTTTTGCCACAACTGTTTGGGCAACCGTCAGTAAAAACAAAGTCTCTAAGAATGAGGTGTTTCAACTGCGAGTTGTGGTTGATGAGAAAGTCTCCTCCGACGCCATCGACTTTACCTCTTTAGAGAATCAATTTTATTTAGGGCGACCAAGTTTCGGTTCCTCTGTCAATATTATCAACGGAGATCGCAGTACGAGAAGTGAATGGAATATTTCTCTTGCAGCGCATCAATTGGGCATGGCTACCATTCCCGCCTTTGAAGTGAATGGCGCAAAATCTCAACCCATTGCTATTCAGGTGACTGTTGATCAGGACGACCCGAAAGCAGATGATCTCATCGAGCTACAAGCCAATCTAGACAAGACGCAACTCTACCCGAATGAAAGTGCTTATTTGAAAACTCGCCTGATCATCAAAGCCGATCCTCGACGATTACAAAACCCACAGATCACACCACCAAGCATTAATGGCATGACATTAGACACTGAAGGAGAACCAAACCAGTATCAAAGTGTGCTTGATGGGATGGAAGTGACCGTGGTAGACCAAACCTATCGTATTACAGCTGATCAAGCGGGGCAGTTTATGTTACGCGGGCCTTCGTTTAAAGGCACCGTAATATATGGCAGTAATCGCACCGGCACCACCAAACTGATCCCGGTGATAACAAAAGCAAAACAGTTTGATATTAATGTTGAATCAAAGCCTGAGAGCTATAAAGGCACTTGGTTACCAACGGCTTCGCTCCAACTGACACAGCAGTGGCATGATGCAGAAGGGAACTTGATCAACCCTGTAGAAACGTTAAAAACTAAAGTGGGAGACTCGATCAGCCGCGAGATAACATTAGACATCGCAGGTTTGGCATCCGAGCGGTTCCCAAACATCAAGTTGGATTATCCAAGTTCTGTTCGTGTATACGACGAAAAGCCTAAATTTACCGAATTGGATAATGGCGTTACTCGAATGACGGTAAAACAGGTGCTCATTCCACAGAAACAAGGAGAAACGACGCTTCCCGATGTCACGATCAATTGGTGGAATAGCCAAAGTAAGAAAGCAGAAAGTAATAAATTAGCTGGGCTCGCCTTAGATATTGCTCCCGGTGAAGTCATCAACACACCTTTAACAGCAACGACGCCAAACCAACCCGCTGAGGTTAAAACAGTCACAGTTAAGGACAGCGGGTACTGGCCTTACTTAACCGCACTATTTGCCATTCTTTGGTTACTCACTGGAATCTATGCATTGAAACGTTCACCAAGATCAGTGAATTCAGATGAGATGAACAGTACCCCACTGGAAACGGAGACACTTGAGAGTGCGCTACAGTCATTGAAAAACAAAGACTTTATTCGAGCTCAACACTTTGTTGATTTGTGGCTCAAACAAAACCCGAGCTTAGATCCTAAGCTCAAGCAGGAAATCACTGAAGAAGTCGCTGAAATGCAGCGTGCTCAGTACGCTTCCGGCACTGCCTCTTGGAATGAAGATAGACTCATCAAGAAGCTCACAACCGCACGCAAACAACACGTAAAAATGAAGCCTTCTGAAAAAGAACTGCCTTCATTATGATCACAAAGGGCGCTTCATTAAGCGCCCTTCTTTTTATTTATTTGTCACTTCTCATTCCAATGCCACTAACTCACCTTCCCAATACGCGACAGTATTGCGACCTGCACCTTTTGCTTGGTAGAGTGCTTTATCTGCCTGACCATAGAGTAAATCAAAATTAAAATCCTTCGATCTTGTGGATGTAATGGCGTAACCGACAGAAACCGTCAAAACTTCTGATACAGGGCTTTTACTGTGCATGATCGCTTCTTCTTCGATACATGCTCTTAAGCACTCAGCAAGTTTTGCCACTTGTTCATCCGATTGTTCAACAACCAGCAGCGCGAACTCTTCACCACCAATACGACAAAACATTTCGTTTTCATATTGAGTATGGTGCTGCAGAATGTTGCCAACCCGCATCAAAGCGATGTCACCTTGCATATGACCATATTCATTGTTGTATAGCCCAAAATGGTCAATATCAATCAAGATAAGCCCATAAGAACATTCCTTATTTCCTGGCTTATGACAGAGCTCTTCAAGCATCGACTCCAACATTCTGCGGTTACCTAATCGGGTCAAGGGATCCATCTTTGCCAGTAGTTCAAGCTTATCGTTTGCTGATTGCAGTTCTTTGGTTCTAACTTTGACCTCTTGCTCAAGGTTTTCATTGAGTTCATGAACGGCTTCTTGAGCTCGCGTTCTCAATAAAACCTCCGTGACATTGGAAGCAAACATACGGATCACTTCCCGCAGCTGTTGGGTGAGTGGCGTTCTCTTAATCAAGTTATCTGCTGCAATAAACGCAATAGGTTCACCATTATTGTTTGTCAGCATCGTCATCGCTGTCCAACCAAAGCCAACAATATGAAAATCGTGATAAATGGGTACTGATTCTTCAAACGCAACCTCGTTAGGAGTTGATCTCGCTAAATGCACAATAGAACGATCGGTAGTTTCCGAACGATAGTAAGACTCATCAACTAAGTTACCTTGAATGTCTGTTCCCCAAGTGCCCTGCATGTACGTGCAATTAGCATCGGTTAAAAAAACCGCCAGACGATCAATGCCCAGACGATTGGTTGCAAATGTCACCGCCGTTTTACACACTTCTCGCACCGTCATGCAGCGTGACAACTCCATCATGCTTGCATGAAGCATACGAACATTCTGCTCCTGACGTTTTCGTATATAGATCTGTGATAGTAAGGAACCAAACGACTCTAACATTTGTCTCTGATAGTTACTGATTGGAGCCCGGTTGATGTAGTTATCCATCGCGATCCAGCCAATGGTTTCTTCTCCATCCCGCAGGATCAACATACCATTCCACCCCTGCCCAATCACATTGCCCGCGGTATACAAAGGTGCACCATCAATAACAACAAGGTTCTCTTTTCCTTCTAATAAGGCATTGATATAGGTCTCATCAAGCTGGTGCAAGTCATATTGGGTGTGATGCTCACTGACAGTATTGCCTTCTTCATCTGTACCGTATGTACCGCTAAAACAACGTTTTTTAATGTCCAGCAACATAAAAACAGCTCGGTCAAAGCCAAGCTGGTTACGGATAGCTTCAACAGCCATTTTGTGCAGTTCATCAAGACTTGATGGGTTCGATATATCGATGGCAACCTTATGAACTAGCTTCATATTGTCGATGAAGCATTCACGTTGTTTAATCACATCGAGATACTGCGCTTCTTTAATATCTCGATTCTTAAATTCTTTCGCGGCTTCTGTCTCCGCCCGCACACACTGCCAGCGCGAGGCAATCAATTGCAATGTATCGATACTATGGTTTTTATTCGCTTGGTGAAGAAGCTCTGTATTAATCGACTCCAGCACTAAATATGTTCGCATTTCAGGGTGATTATCGAGCATGAACACATACGTATTACTATCTAGCGTTTGTTGATAGTCCCAGTGACAAGTATTCATTGCTAAAGGCAACAATCCATCAGAGGTGTCAAATTGAGAAGCCCATGTCCAGAAAGTTTCAGGATACGCATCTAAACTTACCGGTGAACCCATAGTATATAAGTGTATTGGTGATGCTGAGTTTTTGGGTTCATAAAATACCCCACCAGCCTTGGGCTCAAGTATTTCATCAACAAACTGAAATAAAGAATTAGCAAGAAACCGTTGGTTTCTCGCTGACATTATATTTTTTAGTAGGACACGGGATGTCATTTTATAAGCCTGACGTTCTTTATTATATGCAACTAAAAAACTAGCACCTTACCCTAATCAATCAAACAAATTCCGTACGCCGTGTTAACCAACTCGCAGTTATTTTCTTCATAGTTTTACAAGCTTGAGTTAGATGGCATTTTTTTGATCTTATTTCCATTTATTTCATCAGATGCCGTATTTTCCCTATTGACTTTTGTTGCAGATAATTTTGTATCAGATGTCATACTTAAACTAGTTACGAACTTACTCTACAATGCGGGCCAACGTTCACTGAGGTTGTTAGAAGTGTGAAAAGAATAATATTTGCTCTGCTGGTACTTGTGATATCCAACACCAGCATGGCAGCGGTTGATTTGGTTAAAGTCGATAAGTCTAAGAGAAGAATGTACCTACTTCATGGCAATGAAGTGATCAAAGAGTATCGGATCGCTTTAGGTGGGGAGCCTAAAGGTCATAAGACTCATGAGGGTGATCAGCGCACCCCTGAAGGGCGTTATTATTTGGACTTCGTGATGGAGGATTCTGATTTCTATCGCTCTATCCATATTAGTTATCCAAATCTCAGGGACAAAGCGACGGCCGCAAGACACCAACTTGATCCCGGCGGCAACATTAAAATTCATGGATTTAAAAATGGTGATGATCGACCCGTTAACTTTGTTCAAAGCTTTGATTGGACAAATGGGTGTATTGCTATCTCAAATGCAGAGATGGATGAACTCTTGGGCTTAGTGAAACCCGGCACACCAATTGAAATTCAGTGGTAAACATTAAAAGTAGTTAAGTACTTGGTTATAAAACGCTTGATCGACAGCACTTAAGGGTTGCTCTGCATACGGTGACAGCGACCAAAGTAAAAAGCCAATGTGTACCAGAATACATAACGAGAAAAATATGCGGTAAAACAAGCTCTTCGCTTTCAGCCGCATAAAATAGTGACATAATGATTCTGCAATCCATCCTCCGAGCATTGACAGAAAAAAGTAACTCGCCTCACTGGTTGATGGCGTTCCCTTTTGTAATGCTCGTTTATCTAACCAAGAGACAAACATCACAATGAGACTGATGAAAGAATAGTAATAAATAATCACCAAGGGGTACGCGAATAACCATACACACATCGCAAGCGTAATAACAAACCAAACAGCGACAATGATTGAAACATAGAAATGCCTCATCCGCTCAATTTTGGTTGCTTTGTGATTACCTTGTTCATCTTGGCTGAGCCTAAATAAAACTTCCTGACCGATGGTTGGCTTAAAGCCGATTTTGCGTGTATCTGCACTCAAAAACTTCACTCGCATCCCACCAGTTTCAGGGGTTAGATAACCGTATTCTTTTTCACCATACCATTCAGTGATTTTTCCCTTAAGCTTCTTTGCCGCCATATCAACTCAGATCCAATCAACTTGAATACAAGCATAGAAAAAAGCCGGGCATAATGCCCGGCTTCGAAATTCTCAATTTAACTGTAACCTAGTATAAAAACTTTCAATGTCTTATACATCAATCAGTTAGGCAACGTTAAACAATTTCCCATGTATGGGTAGTTTCAACACCTTTTGCTAACATCAAACAGACTGAGCAGTACTTCTCTAACGAGTCAGCGGTTACTTTTGCCACTATTTCAGGATCAAGGTTGTCACCAGATACTTCAAAATGAATATTCACCTTAGTGAAAATACGTGGCGCAGTATCACGGCGCTCCGTCGTTAGCTTAGCTGAACATGAAGAAACAAGTTGCCCTGCTTCCTTTAACCCATCAACGACATCAACAGAGCTGCAACCGCCAGCAGCCATTAACACCATTTCCATTGGGCTTGGAGCTGTTGAACCACCGTTACCATCCATAACAATCGAATGGCCGGATTGGGATTGACCTAAAAACTTAAAACCTTCAATCCACTTAACTTCGGCTTCCATACTTTTCTCTCTTTCAGTTCTAATAAGATTTTAGCCAAAAAGTGTACCGCCAAATAAACTTATTTTCACTAAGGAATTAAGTGAATATGCAAGCGCTCTATTACTCAAGGTCCAAAACCGCTATACAGTGAAAAGCACCCGTACAGCGAGTGCAATGAGAATGATGCCAGTAAGGCGATCGATAAGTTGAGCTCGATTACGTATCTTTTCCAGAACGGTCGGGACAGACAGAATAAAAGTGATAAATGTGTACCAAAGACCATCAACCACAAATGGGGTTAAAACAATCAGAGCTTTATCCACGTTGCTAGCCCCCAGCGCAACAAATTGGCTAAATAGAGCAATAAAGAAAATGGCAATTTTAGGGCTCAAAATAGAAATCAAAAAGCCTTCTTTCGCCGATTGTAGCAAACTAACTGACTGGCCTGATTCGAGTTTTTCGGTGACGCCACCTCGAGATCGGATAGCATTAAAACCCAGATAAACGAGATACCCCGCACCTAAGTAACTAATTCCTTTAAACAGCATCGGCGACTGTTGCAGTAGCACAGCAAGACCAATCAATGTGATAAAAGCATAAATACCAATGCCAAAAGCATGAGCCCAAGATGTTGCTAACCCATTGAGCCGACTCCCTGCCAGACTATGTTTAGCCACAACAGCTAGGCTAGGCCCGGGAGACATTGCGCCTAAAATACAAATGGTAAACAGAGACAACCAAACCGTAAATGTCATGAAAGTACTTCTCGTTTTGTTATGTAACTACCGTTACCATAAAGCGCCGCCATTATGATCTGAAATCAAAAAACATCATTGCGCTCATGATCTCAAATCATTTGATTGAGTATTGAGATGATTCCATGATTCGCTTCATGTTTGTTCGCATCCATTTATGCGCCTCGTCTTGATCGTATTTAGGGTGCCAGATAAACCAGTACTTATAAGAAGGCGTCTTTATCGGTAACGATTTGATGACAAGCTGATTGGGCTCAGCAAGGTTGGTGGCAATGTGCTCTGGAACCGTCATTAGATAGTCACTTTGACGCAATGTGTTCACGGCAGAGGTGAAGAAAGGCACTTTCAACGCAATACGACGACTCAATCCTTCTTGTTTTAATGCAACATCAACAAAGGAATCTTTATCTCCGCCTCCCGTTACTTTTACGTGGCTGTATTCCAGCAGATCTTGCAATAGAATGGTCTTCTTATTGGCCAGCGGATGCGTATTATGCATTACGCATACAGGTTCATCCTCGCCTATTTGAAAGTGACTCAAATTAGATGGAGGTTCAGGTAGCATGGTCGAGGCAAGATGAATTCCAGTGTCATGAAAGTGGCTGAGGAATGAGGGTTCCCATAAACGGTAAGCTAAGTCTACTTTTGGCGCCATGGCTGCAACATTCGAGGCCACATCCGGAATCAAATATTGAGCGACATAATCACTTGAAGAAAAAACAAATTCTTGTTGCCACAACATAGGGTCAAACGGTTTGTCTGCAACCAATGCGTCGATTTCCCCCATAAGAGGCTCAATTCGACTGCGCAGCGTTAACGCTCTAGGGGTTGGCCTAAGGATATTGCCATCGCGGACCAATAGTGGGTCCCGATACAACTCGCGTAGCTGCCCCAACTGACGACTGACAGCAGATTGTGTAATGCACAAACGTTCCGCAGTGCGACTCACATGGCATTCATCCAGCAGCACTTGTAGCGTGCGAAGTAAATTGAGATTGATATTGCTCATCAACAGCTACCCATTTGTTTTCTATGCGGTAAGGGTGAACGTATCTTCTTGTCCACATTGAAAAACTCCGTGAGAACCGTATGAGTGATCAACTGCCTAAGTTCAGGGATTTGCTGTAATTGATCGCGAATGTCATTCAGTCTAGACATACTTGGCACTTCCACAAACAGCATCATATCGGTTTCTCCACTGATTGCGTGGCACCACTTTACTCCATCAATTTGATAGATCTTTTCTGCGTATTTTTCGCAATGGTGCGTTGCTTCTGACATATCAAATTTAATCGCAAGATAGGCACAGATCATTTCTTGTTCTGGGCTCTGCACGCTCACCGAGTAACCCAAGATTGTCCCATCATGTTCTAATTTTTTAATTCGAGCCGTCACGGCAGAACGAGACAAATTCACATCTCGAGCAATATCACTCACTGAGCGCCTAGCATCCTGCTTAAGTACATCTAAAATCTGCTCATCAAATTTATCCATATTACTTCCTGTCATCTGTTCATGACTTTTTATTCTGCTTTATTCCAAGACATTAAGGGATGAGCTCCGTGGTAAGAGCTAAAAAAAGGTCGCTTGGATTGCGTAATGTTACATAAATTCAACATAGAAGAAAGCAGGCAGATTGATGCTTGTATCGCTTATTACCGTCATATTGACTACTAAATAGACCAAATTGGTGGCTGCTTTTGTTTCTCGCAACGTTTAACCTATCTCCATACAGAGTCAGTACCGTTATTTAATGATGTGGTTCAAGGAGTGAACGATGGGCGAGCTAAAAAAAGAAATTACACTTTTGTCAGGCATTGGGCAGCTCTCTACCACGCTTATGGGGACGGGCTTATTTATGGTACCAGCAATTGCAGCGGGAATTGCTGGCTCTTTATCGCTATGGGCATGGATACTATTATTCATTGCCATTTGCCCTGTCGCACTGACTTTCGCCCAATTAGGAAAGCGTTACCCAAACGCCGGAGGCACCGCTCACTTTGTTCGCCTAGCGTTTAATGAGAAACTGGGACGTAGCGTGGCTTGGTTGTTTGTCAGTGTAATTCCGGTCGGTGTTCCTGCTGCTGTCGCCTTAGCTGCTGGCTTTTTGCAACCATTACTGCCCTCTCCAATAAACAGCGCTCTCATTGCGCAGATCATAACTGTCTGTCTTTTAATTGGCGTAAACCTACTCGGTGCTAAATCTTCGGGTCAACTCCAAACTCTTATTGCTGTCGCCATCTTCTCGCTTGTGATTGCTTTTGTTTTGAAAGGAAACATTTCAACATCGGACATCACCATGCCACACCTCACAGGAGAAGATATTTGGCCAATTGGCGCTGCGTTAGGTGTGATGTTTTGGTGCTTTGTTGGTATTGAGGCTTTCGCTCATATGGGGGAAGAATTTAAAAATCCTCAAAGAGATTTCCCTATCGCGATTATCGTTGGAAGTTTTATCGCAGGAGCAACCTACTGGATTTGCTCGGTTGTCATTTTGAAGTTTGGCGCATATGGTCATGCTAGCTTTGACAATGGCTCGATTCCTTGGCTCAGTGAGCTGTTGTTTGGTTCTGGGTTTAAAACTTTAATTGCGATTCTTGGTTTTTCTGCCTGCTTTGCAAGTGTCAATTTGTATACCCAAAGCTTATCACGTATGGTCTGGGCCCAAGCTCGTGAATATCGCCCGACTAGCGCCATCGCCCGAGTATCATTACGCGGAGTACCAGCCAATGCAACGCTCATGGTTGGTGCCGTGTTATTGATCTCCTGCCTTATCGGAGAGCTTTCTGGTTTAGATTTAGAGTTCTTTTTGAAACTCGCCAACAGCATCTTTGTTTTGATTTACTTATTAGCCATGCTCGCCGCATGCCGTCTCCTTAATGGCTGGAACAAACGATTAGCAAAATGCTCTTTGCTGCTTTGTACTGTTGTTTTTGTTTGTCTCGGTTGGTCTATGTTATATGCATTGAGTATTTTTGGATTACTGTCGCTACCTTGGTCCAAATGGTTTGGGGATCGCAAAGCACGTGTAACTGAGTAGCTAGAGGTCAATAGTGGTGGTCTGTGCTCCATGGATATGAATCAGCGTCTGTGGGGCTATCGCATGCCAAATGTGAACTTTATCTAAGGGCTCTGACGTTAGCACCATACCTTCCTGATATTGGCTTAAAAACATGGTAGGCGGGTATGGATCAGAGCTGTATCTTACCGCCCAGAACTGCTCTCCATCAGAAAGACAAATCGATGCCTTAAAAGGTTCGCTGACTTGCATGCGTTCTGTTAACTCGCAGATCTCAGATAGTGTTTTCTTTACCGCACCGACAGCATCCACCTGCAATCCATGCTTCAACATGAGTAAGAATATCAACTCGCTGTCTGTCGTCCCTTTTCGTTGTAAGTATAAAAACTCAGGCAAACTTCTCTCAAGCTCATACTTTACTTTCTCAAACTCACCAATTTGCCCGTTATGAAGAAACATCCAGTTTTCAAAGATAAAAGGATGGCAGTTTGATCGAGAAACTTGCGTTCCAGTAGATGAGCGTACGTGTGCCATAAAACGATGTGAGCGAATGTGGTGCGCCAAAGAACGCAAATTTTCATCTCCCCATGCGGGCAACACCTCATGAAATTGACCCGGTGTATCACGCTCTGTGTACCAACCTAAACCAAAGCCATCCGCATTCACTCGAGTTACCGCCTTTCTCGCCTCAAGGCTTTGATGAACTAATGAAAATTCAGGTTCATACACCAATTCATCGATGTAGATGGGGGTACCATGATATGCAAGCCATCGACACATATTGCTCTCCTTTTAATAAATATGACACAACCTACGTGATATTAAACCTTTCCAGATTATAGTTTGGCTTAGCACTCATCGAGTAAAGCAGATTGAAAACATCGTATTTAAAAAACGTCATGAAAGCGTTCAATATACTGCCTCGGTGTTACCCCTCTTTGCTTCTTAAACATACGGTTGAAACTCGCTTCATTGCTGTATCCCAGCGCTTTCGCAACCTCTGCAAGAGGGACATTCTTTGACATTAATGCGATCGCTCGATTACTGAGAACATAACCACACACCGTTGTAAAATTTAAACCTTCTTGATGCAAACGCCGTTGAAATTGTTGTTCAGAACAACCTAAGAGCTGCGCAACCCCCTTTACCGTTGGCAAACCATAATGGCAGCTGTAATTAATGAGCTCATAAATCACTTTCAATCCATCTTCTGGCTCTGGCATGTTAAGAAAATCATCTAGATCACTGAAGTTCATAGCTAAGCGCTTGTTCGATATTTTCTTAGACTGTTGAGTCGTTAAGCGTAGATCCGCGTTAAACCATACCTCTGTTTTATTGTGATTCCAGACGACAGTACAACCAAAAAACGCTTCATATTCCTTGGTGTTTTTTCGCGACCCTGACAGCATCACACGAAGAGGGTTGAAGGATTCACCAAGGTATTCACGTAGGATCTTGGTCATAAAAATAGCCACTCTGACGCTGTCATGTGCTTTTTGTTCCGGCTCAATGAAAGGGTTGCTATACGTCCATTTTAATAGGTTGCCAATCTGGGCCCCTGCCAAGAAAGCGCCAGATTGTAAACAGCTAAGACCATAGTTTACGCGCCGAATCGTCGAAGCAAGATCGTAACCAGAAAGAAGCCAACGGCTAATGGTGCCCAAACGACCAATCTCAATATCACGAGACATTTTAAGAATGATATCTGGCTCTGAAGTGGCCAATTCTAGATTTCGGTACCACTTATTTAGATCACTAAGAGGGATCAAAGTCATTGAACTAGAGAATACACTCTCTGCTATCCCTAATTCCCCACTTGATAATTGATAGCGATATCTTGCGGCATTGTGAATATTCAGAATACCAATTGAGCGAATAAACCTGACCGACTTCAAAATACAGATCCAATCAAATAAAGATGAATTTTGATTAAATCTGTCACAAACACTTCCAAAATTCAAATTCTGATCACAATCCTCCCAGAACATAGAACCGGAGTATTGAATGAGTCTTTTGAGTGTTCCTTTTGTTGGGACAAATGCAGACACAGCGCTACACGTCTTTGCCACTGTGGTCTTACTCGCAACCGTCGGTGCAGCCTTATACGGTTTTTGGCGCATCCATGAACTACCAATAAACAAAGCTCACAGTAAAGAGCACCACCAGTTGGGGTTAATCACCGCCCTCACATGGATTGGATTCGTCTGGCACTGGGTGTGGGTGCTCGCCGTTATCCTTGCTTTCGTTGATATGGAAAAAGCCATCGTCAATTTGCGTGATACATGGCGACACGCACCACAACAAGAAATGAATCCAGAGGAGAAAAACAAATGATAGAAGGATTAGCTGTTTGGTCTCTGTTTATTTATCTCCTGAGACTGGTTGGTATGCCGTGGAACAAGTTTACTCAGGCATTTGCGTATCTTGGCGGAATTTCTTGGTTACTGTTTGTATGGGTAGGTTTAATTAACTTTACTCCAATGGATATGTCAGGTGGTTCATTGGTGCAATCACCTCATATCCAGCTTAGACCTGACTCTGTTAATGTCAGTGGTAAAGTGGAACATATATACATCAAGCCAAATCAAAAAATTGTGAAGGGCCAATTAATTTACGAATTGGAAGATGAACCTTATGTCATCGCTCTTAAGCAAGCAAAAACATCTGAAGCGTCAGCCGAAATCAAGTTAGTGACAGCTAAAGAAGAAGTTGGTATCGCAGAAAGCCACTACACGTCATTGCTTCAAGACTTAGAAACAACAAAAAGTGAACTCGAGGCTGCCAAAGTGGATTATCGTTTACAATCAAAAATGTTGAAACGATACCAAGAGCAGAATCGAGTAGTAAGCAACACAATTACTGCTAGCGATATAGACAAACAAACCAGTGTAGTGGCGCTTGCAAAACAAAAAGTCATTACCACAGAGTCTCAACTGAAGAAGAAACACGTCGATACGGATAAAGCAAAGCTTTCCATTAAGAAAGCTCAATTAGCAGTGAAAGCACGTGAAGCCGACATTATTGCTGCCCAAGAAAAAACAGCCAGAGCACAATGGGATTTAGACAGTACGAAAATCTACGCACCTGCAGATGGGTTTGTTACCAATTTCATGTTGCGTGAAGGCCAGCTCGTATCTCGCGTCCCACGTTTACAAATGTACACTGAAGAAAAGTATGTTCTCATGCGCGTTAATCACCAAGCAATACGCAACATAAAACCAGGCCAAGCAGCTGAATTTGCTTCTTCTGTATACCCAGGGAAAGTGTTCCGTGCAGAAGTTGAAGGTATTGTAGAAGCAACTGGGGAAGCGCAGGGAAATTTGGTAGGCATTGATCCTTCCGTTCGAGCAACGACTGGTAAGAACGTTCAGAACAAACATCACTTTGTCCGTCTAAAGATAGATGAACCAAAGGGCTATGATTTACCCGTTGGTTCTGTGGGTCTCGCCTGGGTCAGTGGGGATAAGCCCATCGGCTTTATGGCTTTCCTTGACGTTATTCGAGGTATTATCTTACGAATGAAGTCCCAGCTCTATTTCTTTTATTCCATCTGATGTTATTGATAACTTTGTTAAAATATTTATCCCAAGGGGTATTTTCAGTAACAAATGTGCATTATGTCATTAGCAAATTTGTGGTTATTTGCAATATGCACTTGCATAATGCAAATTAATGACCGCTAAGACCTGTTAATTGGCCAAAAAAGCAGCAAATAAGCACTCTAAAACTTGGCACATATAGTGCATTAGTATTAGCGACCCTTATTAAGCCGAGGGTCACCTAGCCAACTGACGTTGTTAGTGAACCAATTTGTTCACATCTATATAAGCCAATAGCATGATTTGCTGTTGGCTCTTTTTTTGTCTGCTTTCTCAATTTCTATTCGTGAAGAACCGCAAGCTTATAACCTGTGTTACGCCTCCCACCAGTGAATCCATGTAAGATATGAGTTAACACAAGCAACGCTTAGGGATTAACCATCATGAAAACAAATTATCAAGAACGCTTACTCCCCGTCATACGCTATTTAGAGACACACTTTAACCAACCATTAAACCTTGAAAGCGTCGCTCAACTGGCTTGTTTATCTCCTTACCATTTTCATCGAATTTTTAAAGCCGTGATCGGGGAAACCCTAAACGACTATTTGAAGAGGCTGCGCTTAGAAAGTGCCGCTAACGATCTCTTCTACCATAAACCAGCGATACTAGATGTAGCTTTGGAGTATGGTTTCTCGAGCTCTCAGAGTTTTGCAAAAGCCTTCAAACAACAATATGACCTAACTCCCTCTCAAGTGCGTGATTGCCAGCAAATTCAAGACTTTTCTGCCCTATTGAAAAACAGCAAGATTGGACACACACTTCGCAAGAATGGAAACGCAGCAACCGTAAGTGATTTTTATACTAGCTCTAACATCAACCAATGGAGCGAACTTATGGACATCCAGCATTTTGAACCATCTACTTTGGCGTACGTGCGAGTAACAGGACCTTATGGCGAGAACTACGAGCCAGCCTCCAATAGGCTGTATTCATGGGCTGGCCCAAACGGATTAGCTAGCAATACCTGCATCTTTATCTACCACGACAATCCCGAGATCACGCCTGCAGATAAATGTCGTACCGATATCTGCTTGATAGTCGATAACAACGTACAAGTTATTAATGGCATCGAAAAGAAATCATTTCCTGGTGGAAAATATGGTGTGATCCGCAAAACAATTACAGACCATAGTCAGTATTCTATTGCTTGGGATGAGCTCATGGCTCAGGTTGTTGAGCAAGGGGTTGAAAGTGATGACCGCCCCTGTTTTGAGCTTTACCATAGTTATGACCTTGAAACAGGTCATGCAGACGTCAGCTTTTGCACTGCCATAAAAGCCTAAAAAAGGAAAACCCCACCAAGCTCTCGCTTGATGGGGTTAGTTCTTACTCGCAGCAATCCGGCTACAAATAGGTGCTCCCTGCATCTATTCCTTGATAGTACGCTGGTCCGTTCAGCACTTTCCTTATCATCGCCTTCCTAGCGGTGTCCCTAGCAATCCTGCCCGTTAGTCTATCCCGACTAACTCACATCACTTATCCTTAAGCGGTGTCCTACTCTGTCATCCTGACAGAAATAACCTTAGTCCTTTAAGCGTCCATTAACCTTCCATGAGTAACCATCCTAGCTACAAGCATCCAGCTAATGTCCTTCGCTATCCTTGCCAATCGCTCTTCATGAACGATCGAATCTTCTTCCTGAAGATGACCTATCCTTGGGTCTTTCCTGTTCCGTGTCTGCGTCCTGCTGACACCATTAAGATTACTCAAAGCACTCAAAGTCACAATAGAAAATATCAAAAAAACGCTTAGAACAAATATTGCACAGATAATTTAATTTTTAAATATCAGCAACTTAAAAAGACTCCGCTATATATCCTATCGTTTTTATCCCTTATCACTCACGCGCTTGTGAGAGATCTCGCACAAAGCCATGAGCAAATGGCCGCTTTTGTTATTGACAGATACGCCTCTATATTGTGAACTTAATCACACTAAATCCGAGAGCAGTTTTCAGTTAACCATTTCTATTCGTATTTCACTGGACTAAGACAGTAGAAACTAGGATATTATTGTCAGATCTCTCTCACATAATTCAGATAGTTGTTCGAGGAACCGTCGATGATTTCAAAGTGGGCACAACGCTTTTACCAAATGGCAGAACTAGTTGGCTCTTGGAGTAAAGACCCATCAACTCAAGTTGGGGCTGTCATTACTAAACAAAACCGAATTGTTTCTGTGGGTTTTAATGGTTATCCACACGGTATTTCTGATAGTGCAAATACTGATAACAGAGAAATGAAATACTTAAAAACGCTGCACGCTGAAGAAAATGCCATTTTATTTGCTAAGCGAGATCTAGACGGATGTGAAATTTGGGTAACACATTTTCCTTGTCCTAACTGTGCAGCGAAGATCATCCAAACTGGTATTTCTGCCGTACATTGCCCGGAGCAGACACCTGATTTTCTCTCTCGTTGGGGAGAGAAAATCAAAGTAAGTCAGGATATGTTCTTGCAAGCGGGGGTTAAAGTGAATTGGCTACCGCTAGAAGATTTAAACAGCGACGTTTAGTCTTTCAAAAGTATCAAAGAGCTGCTGAGATTTATAAGGCTTAGGCAGGTAAGCATCCATACCTGCCTCAAAGCAGCTGTCTATCTCTTCTTGCAGGACACTCGCTGTAAGCGCAATAATCGGCATACGCCCCTTTTGATTGTTTTCTTCCCACTCACGTATTTTTCTAGTCGCTGTTAAACCATCCATAATTGGCATCATGCAATCCATAAGAATGGCGCTAAACTCTTTACCGGTTTCGATAATATTGATTGCCTCTTGCCCGTTGCTAGCAATCTGATAATCAATACCGGCTTTACTTAAGAAGAAACTAGCAATTTTCTGGTTCATTAAATTGTCTTCGACGATAAGAACTCGGCGATGGTTGAGGGATTCTGAAGAAAAGTCTTCCAACGTTTCGTATGGTTTGTGGCTCATTTCTCCTGAAATCGAAATCTTTCTGAGTAGCGCCCCTAATTTCTTACCCAATATCGGTAAAGTCATTGTGGCTGAAACAAGCGATTCAATATCAGACGAAAGATATAAATGATGCTGCAGTGCGATGAGTTCTGCTTCTGAGTGGTGTTGAGACAGTTGCGACAGATCATTTCGGCTACCCGATTGTCCTGAATAACAATACATTACTATTTGGTAGTTGTTTTCTTTCTCCAAAGCTTGGGCGATATTCAAACAAACCGTAACTTCTAAGCCATAGCGCTCACATTCGGAGGTAATTAAGTCGGTATATTTTGATTTGTTTGAAACCAATAGTGCTTTGTATGAGTATGTCGGCCGCTCACATACCTGTTTGAATGTTTCTAATGGTACAGTGAACTCAAAACAACTTCCCATTCCTTTCGTTGAATCAACACTAATGGTTCCACCCATCAACCCAACAATCTGGCGACAGATCGTCAGCCCAAGCCCAGTGCCGCCAAACTGACGAGTGATACTGCCATCTTCTTGAGTAAAAGGTTTGAAGATGTCTTCTTGCTTGTCCTTTTCAATACCTACCCCAGAGTCAATAACACTGCAAGTCAACCAAGACTGTACACCTTCTTGGTGGTATCGCAACTCAACAGACACAAAGCCATCATTGGTAAATTTCACTGCATTACTTAACAGATTCATCAACACTTGTTTGAAACGAAACTCATCGATATTAACCAGATCTGGCAATGCTGGATCCAAATCAATAAGCAGCTCAACATGTTGTTTAAGGGCCTTTGAGCTAATCATATTGACGGTATCAAACACTGCATCACGAATATCGGCCTCGTGCTTCGACAGCGTTAAATTACCCGACTCAATTTTAGACAGATCCAGAATATCGTTGATCAATACTAATAACGCGTGAGACGAGGCATCAATGTCTGACAGAATCTCTTTTTGGCTGTTGTTTAGATGGCTATCAGACAATATTTCTGCCATACCTATGATGCCATTGAGAGGTGTTCGGATCTCGTGGGACATATTTGCTAGGAAAATACTTTTCGCCTTGTTTGCTGCTTCTGCATGTTCCTTCGCTTTCACCAATTGCTTTTCATGATTCATTTGATCTTTGATGATTGAATTAAGACTCTTAGCAAACTTAGTAAACTCGTCCTTTCCATCGACCGGGATTTGCTCAACACCATTTTTGCTTCTTAAACTGCTCATCGTATTTAAGATGCGCCTTAACTTGGAGTTAATCCGATAGAGAGTGCTACTCCCCCAAACAAACATAGCCCCTAATACCGCGCACATCGCTAGAGCAAGCAATAACATTGAGCGCTGATTCTTTGTAATGCTGATTTCTAGTTCAGAACGAAGGTTTTCAGCAAACAAGCTCAACTGTCTATCAACAAGTAAATTCCGTTTTTCAATAATATGAATGAGATTTGATAAATCTGCATCTCCTTGGCGATTATTCAGTACTTGTTCACGTAAATACGTACTCTGGCTAAAATCTCTACTAGAAAATAGCCCAAGTAGTAATTCAATCTGCTTAGAATTGGCACCACCTGTAATATATTTATCTAAATAGAACTGCTGCCTTTCGCTAATTTGAAAATAGTCAGAAGAATACTCAGAATAAGTCCAATCAAGTCGAACAATTTCTTGAGCTAGCCACGCTTCACGCTCCATCCAATAATGCAGCCAACTTAAATCACTCAAAACAAGGTCAAGTTTGTGAATATCCACATCAGCATTATGGCTATCAACACGTTGTATATCGGAATATATATCTTGTAAAACTTCGTAAAGAACTCGGCCTAATTCAATACTGCCTTCAGGTGTCACTTCTGATAACTCAGAAATAATGTCACCCAATTCTTCTAGACCAGACGTAATGTCCGATTCCAGTTCGACAACACCATAATGTTTATGTGCGACAGAATGCGCCGTTTGTTTTAACTCACTAATAACACGCTTGCTTCTTTCTAATGAAGAAGAAGCATCCTCACCACTCAAACGTTTATTTAAACCGTCATAGATATGCTTAGATAATTCTGAAAGCATATAGAGTGATTGGGCTTTTTCATCAATTACAGTATAACTGTGAAGTTTGTTCTGGATATGGATAACGCTGTTTGCACTAAAACCAACAATCACCAATGCTGGCAGTAAGCAGAGTATTAACAGCCTTGTCTTAATAGATATTTTTGTTATTAACATTTGAATTCATCCTTGAATCAAAAGTTTCCTAGCCTATCTTTAATAGTAGCTAATAAAAACTTGTATCTTAGATAAAAAATAATACTTTGTGGATGCAGTCCGGTAAAAATAAGGAATATCTTTGAAAAACCTTTTGATTTTTGTACTTCTGCAGTTGGCTAGCTGTAGTATTTTGGCACGAGATTTCGTCATTATAACTCTTAATGATGAAATTAAGCCATTGCGTACTAATCAAGTAAAGATGCTTTATCGGGGCAGGGTCACACATTTAGATGGTATTCCAGCCAGACTAATGGACCTGCCAAACCATTCAGAAAATCGTCAGTTGTTTTATAAAACCCTTTTAAATAAATCACCCACTCAAATGAACGCTATCTGGGCTCGACAGAGTTTTTCAGGTAAAGCACTCGCTCCTTTCGAAATTCCACAAGAGAATTTGGAGCTTATAGTCACTTGGCTTAAAGACAATCCAAATGGCATTGCATACGTTCCAGAAGAGCAAGTACCGGAAGATGTACGGGTTATTTATTATTTGAAAAGCAAAGGCTAGGCTATGAAGAACAAGTATTTACTTTCCATATTAATTGCACTCCCCTCAAGTGCCTTTGCCCAACTCCAACTTACGGAATCCCTCTATTTGGATGGGTTTGGTACTTTCGCAGCGGCAAAAAGTGATAACAATACCCCAGTTTTATTTAATCGTGATATTACCGATGAATGGTGCTTCGACTGCGATACAACAATGGGACTGCAACTCAACTGGGCAATCACACCAAAGCTAAGAAGTGCTATACAAGTCGTTAAACGACCACAGGACACTTTTTCTGAGCCTGAAATAGAACGCGCTTTCGTTGAGTACTCATTAAATGAAACCAAAATTAAAGCAGGCCGTTTGCGTGTTCCTATTTTCATCATGTCTGAATACTACTTTGTTTCCAGTGCCTACCCTTGGTTAAGACTTCCCTCTGAGGTTTATAACAATACCCTTGGTATTACACACTATGAAGGCATTGCGGTTGATTGGAGCCATACCTTTGAGGATGACTTTCAGCTCAATCTCACCCCATTCTACTCACGAAAAAGTAACGACCGACGCAGTTTGTATGGCGAGTGGTTTAATTTGGAAATAAAGCAAAGTTACGGTTTTTCCGCTGATCTGTTTTTTGGTGACAATACGATTCACGCATCGGCCATCAATGCCAGCGTTGTTCAGGAGTACCTAAACCAACTTCCTATCGAGTTCGATCTTCAGCTCTACTCTGCTGGCTTTAGTTATTACATTGATAAGCTTCATCTACAATCTGAACTTCTTGTATCACGAGAGTTTCACGTCAATTGGTATGCCAGTGTCGACTACAACATCAAAAACTGGACACCATACTTCCAATATGGTCAAGCAAGGCGAGCTTTCCACAGCAACACCTATCTCACAGGGGTAAGGTATGACATCACCCCAAGTGTCAACTTGAAAATGGAGTGGCAACGCATCTACGGCCAAAAAGAAATTATCAGTGGGCAGTTCACCATGCCACAAAACCCACTTGAACCGTTGGCAGATAAAGTCGATATTTTCTCTGCGGGTATTTCGTTCACTTTTTAAGTTGGTAATAAGCAACTCATCACAGCTTTATTTATGCTTGTTAGCTGTATTACATAAGAATATGGCTAATGAGTATTTTTTAATCCAAAAAAAGTCCCTTCAAATTCAGTTGTCAATAGGCGATTAATACAACATTTTTCCTTATAACACCTCACAATTACCTTGAATTTAAGCATTAATCTCTGGTTTTATTTTTCCTAGCAGAATAAGACATCAGGCATTACAATCCCGACACATAAAAATTACAACAATATTACAGCACCCTATACCTCTATTGTTTTAACCAACTTTAGAGTTCCCCCTAAAACGTGAAAGGTAATTAAGTAAAAATGAGTCCAGAAAAACATCTTCTAGACTGGCAAACCAGCCAAACGATTGCGGAAACCATCTCCCCCTTACTCGGTCAGCTCTATCGCCAAAAAGGTGTTGAAGTACTACTCTTTGGTAAAACGCTTGTAAACGCAGCAACCATCGACATCATCAAGGCCCACCGCTTAGCCCGCCATTACACTGGCACTCCCCTCTCCGCTCAACAAACTTTTCCTATCATCAAAGCGCTTTCAGAAATGGAACTTTCCCCATGCCGTATTGATGTAGGGCAGCTCGCTTATCAGTTTTGGCAAAATAGAGATGACGAACATGGCGTCAAAGACTTCTTGCATACGTCCTTGATGGGTGCAATGAATGGTGAAACTGTTTCAGAGCCGAAAGATGTCGTGTTATATGGATTTGGTCGCATCGGCCGCCTACTGACTCGATTACTGGTTGAAAAAAGCGGTCCGGGTTATCCATTGCGACTTCGTGCAGTGGTTGTGCGAGGAGGTAAAAAGGGTGACTTGGAGAAACGTGCAAGCTTGCTTCGAAGAGACTCTGTTCATGGACAATTTAACGGCAGTATCGTTGTCGATGAGGAGCGTAAAGCCATCATTGCAAATGGAAACTACATTCAGTTTATCTACGCTAATAAACCTGAAGAAGTCGATTACACCACATTTGGTATTAACAATGCTCTCGTCGTCGACAATACTGGCGTCTGGCGTGATGCCGAAGGACTAGGCCAACATGCACAATGCCATGGGGCCGATAAAGTGTTATTAACCGCACCGGGTAAAGGTGATATTAAAAACGTCGTCTTTGGCGTCAATGAAGCTGTGATCACGCCTAAAGATACAATTATTTCAGCGGCAAGTTGCACAACCAACGCAATCACTCCTGTTTTAAAAGCAATTAATGATAAATATGGCATCACTTCCGGCCATATTGAAACCGTCCACTCTTTTACGAACGATCAAAACTTGATTGATAATTTCCATTCAGGTGAGCGTCGTGGCCGTAGTGCATCGCTCAATATGGTTTTGACTTCGACAGGCGCGGCCAAAGCCGTATCAAAAGCACTGCCCGAGCTTGCAGGAAAACTAACAGGCAACGCTATTCGCGTTCCAACTCCGAATGTTTCGATGGCTGTCGCTAATCTAAATTTAGAGAAAAACACTGACCGAGAAAGCTTAAATGCCTATTTAAGAGACATGGCTTTGAACTCACCTCTTTCAGGCCAAATTGATTACACCGACTCCACGGAAGTCGTGTCTAGCGATCTTGTCGGCTCACGCTATGCTGGTGTGGTGGATGGCGCTGCCACCATTGCTCAGGATAATCGATGCGTGTTGTACATATGGTATGACAATGAATTTGGCTATAGTTGCCAAGTTGTCCACTGTATGGAACAGATGATGGGCGTGCGCTACAAAACGTACCCTGCCGTGTAATTAACTCGACTCCACAACGAATAAGAATAACAATCTCTACTTATTGCCGCTCAAATCATTCTTGAGCGGCTTTTTTGTACCTGAATGCTCTTGTTCATTCTTCGTTCATCTTCACCCTGCTAAGTTTAAGACTAACTAATAAGAGGTGGAACATATGAACAGATTTATTATGACAACATTCGCGCTGGTCACTGGCTTCTTCGCTCTTATTGCCAGCTTGATTCTCGCTATCCCATTGGCTATCGCCGCACTTATTACTGGCAAAAAAATAGAGAAGCAGCTAAAAGCCTCTGCTCATCACCATGGTCACAGAACGACGATAGAAGGTGAGTTTGAAGAAGTCACCAAGCCCTGATTCAATATACAAAAACACCCGGCTAAGCCGGGTGTTTTTGTATGACATATTACTTATCAATTGGGAAAAGTTTACTCTCAAAAACGGTACCATAAACGGGTATATCTTTGAGGGTTTTAACGTCTACCTTGTATGGGTCTTGCTCAAGAATCGTAAAGTTCGCAACCTTACCTTTTTCAATACTGCCCAATGTATCTTCCATTCCCCATGAATAAGCCGCCTCTATCGTAATCCCGCGAAGCGCTGCGTCCAAAGATAGGGCTAAATCCGGTCTCAGAACCTCACCTTCGTTCGTTTGACGAGTAACCGCACTCCAAGCCAGCAACAGAGGATCGGATGGGGCCATTGGCATGTCAGAATGCAGTGAAACAGGAATGCCTTCTTTTTCAATCGTTGCCAAACGAACCATTGCATGCGCTCGTTCTTCACCCAGCCCTACTTCACCAAATCGTTGACCAAATCCTGTCACGTAGTACGGGTTCACGCTGATGATAGCACCAAGTTTCTTAAGCTCTTTCACTTGTTCATCAGTAGAGTTAGCAAAGTGAACAATGGTGAAGCGATGATCTTCACGTGGAAATTCAGCTTGGCGACGCTTCATAATTTCAATGAGCTTTTCAACACCTTTATCACCATTAACGTGGACAAGAATCTGGTAACCTTTTTCCCAGAAAATCTTAGTGATCGCCTCTACGTCCTCGGGCGTTTGAATCCATTCACCATGGTGACCATCAAGGTAACCATCTTTCATTTTCATTAGCTGAGAAATAATCGCGCCATCAAACAAGATTTTGATTTGATTATCAAAGAATCGCACCTTCCCATCTTTAGGGAACATATTGGTTGTCTCTTCGACTGCTTTGACAACTCCTTCTTTTCCTTTCAATAGGAATGGCGTTTTACTCTCTGGCGTAAAGAACGAATACATTGGTGTCTCATCAGCACCTAGAATCCGTTTATAGGTATCAAGCATCTCTGGTGGAATAAATGCACCCGGTTCGTTATAAGCCGTCACACCCTTTTGGTGCAACATTTCCACCATTTGATTCAGGCCAAATTCAAAACGATCATGACTTCCTAAATCTTTGTAGATGCGAGGCAACAAGTAAATCAGTGCCCCACCTTCCCAAAAGTGACCATGCTCAAGATCTGACTGGCTTTTTACTTCTTCACCAAGTTTATCGATATCAGCTTGATTAAGCCCATACTTCTTGATAAATGCGCTATTCACATAAAACTCATGCGCCGAACGGTGCCACACACCAATTGGGCGAGTGCTAGAAATTTTATCTAGCTCAGCTCGGTTTAACTCTCCGTGGAAAAAGTTGTTGTATCCCCACGTCCACAAGATCTCATTTGGATCTTTTAGCTCTTTCTCTATATTTGCCAGTGCTTTCATATATTCGTCATGGCCGGAGACTGCAGGCCATGTACGAGTTGGAAGTTGCCATTCTTCAGGCGCAATCACTGGCATGCTCAACGTTAACGCGCCTAAGAATGGATGCAAATGCTGCTCAATAAAGCCTGGCATGATGATGCGTTCACCTAAATCAACAACTTTTGCATGAGGGAACTGCGCTTTGGCTTCTTCAGTACTACCAACAAATTGGATTTTTCCATCCACACCAGCAACCACTGCCTGAGCTCTTGGTTGCTCTTTATTCATGGTGATAACACTGCTACCGATAAATAAGGTATTAAGTGGGTGCTCAGATGCAGCAGAGACTTCCGCAGTGGTTTGTTCCGCAGGACCACATGCTGTTAGTGCCAACGACATCCCAAGTGATAACGCTGTAAGCTTGGTGAGTTTATGAACTTTTCTTTTCATTATGATTCTCTCTCGTATTCAGCACATTCAACCCTTGTTGTGTTCATTCTATGAGTTGGTGTTCAGAAGCTAATTTACTGAATTTAGTGTAAGTGCTGCGGAAAAAGATGCTTGTAGGCTTCAGGCGCAAAACATACGCCATGTCAATATTGAGACGCCTGTATTCTTCCTGCACAGAATAATGCCTCAAGTTTGAGTAATGTTTTTTGGCTAAACTCAAATAGATGTTGCACATAATTGACAGGTTTGTTATTTAAAATGAATCGCATCGAGCTTAGCGAATATGGCTACCAAAAGAGATGTCGGAAAGAATAACAATAAGGAATACAGTGATGAGTCGTGGTCAAAGAGATATTACATTGAGATTTCTGGCTGAGCCGGGAGACGTAAACTTCGGTGGTAAAGTGCACGGTGGTGCCGTGATGAAGTGGATCGATTTAGCCGCTTATGCATGCGCCGCAGCTTGGAGTGGAAAATACTGTATCACCGCATACGCAGGTGGCATTCGCTTTGTTGCGCCAATCCAAGTTGGAAACCTAGTAGAAGTAAGTGCAAAAGTGATCTACACGGGCAATAGTTCAATGCATATTGCTATTGACGTACAAGCCAGTGATCCAAAAGAACTCAAAAATCGTCTGACCACGCATTGCATCGTCATTATGGTTGCCGTCGATGAAGATGGGAAACCAAGCTCTGTTCCTGAGTGGGTTCCTAAAACACAGGAAGATATCGAGTTACGCGACTCTGCGATACGATTGATGAACATGAGAAAACAAATTGGCGAAGAGATGGAAGCACACGTCAAATACCTCAAATAACCAGTAGAAGCCACGGCAACGTGGCTTTTTTATTTCACACACTATGTTGCAGAGCGAAATTGTCGTGCTTGTCATTTTTCCTTCATCTTCACCTGATTAAATTCGCCGATATTTAAAAACAATAAGGCTTATACCGTGGTTCAGCTGGCAACCAAACTCAGTGAAGAGACAATCGTTAATTTAAAATCCGTAGAATATCAATGGGTTCGTACGTTATATGTCGAAGGCTACAACACCCAACAAATCAATCATTATATTCAAACCTGCTTCGGCGGAGACGATGTTTTTGCTGACCTATTTCGAAAAGTCGCCCTATCACAAGAAAGCCTTTATGTTCTGCTTCGTTACCTTGGTTGCGCTCCGTCGAGTAAAGAGCTTTAAGTAGGAATTACGCACAAGACACATTATTGTGAAAATAGTCATCTCATTACATATTCATTTGGAGAGTCTGTCGCATACCGTCAGCTGTATGCTATTTGAGACCAGTTGAATTCTTATAATAGCGACAGCAGTACAGGTATAAAAAAACCCAAGCGATGCTTGGGTCATGGTTACAAAAACTGTTAGTTTTCAATAGTAAGGAATTAAGCTAACAGCCAGCTATGCGTAACGCCAGAATTGCTTCTGTTTAACTGATCGGCGGCCAAACCAAAAGTGTTAAACAGAGATACAAAATGGGCGACCAGCGGTCGCCCTTATCGTTTTTATTAGCCTTTCACGCCACCAGCTGTTAATCCTCCAACAAGCCAGCGTTGTGCAAGTAAGAAAACGATGGTTATTGGTAACGCCGACAATACTGCTGCCGCTGCAAAATCACCCCAAAGGTAATTTTGTGGGTACAAATACTGCTGCATACCAACCGCTAATGTGTATGAGTTTACATCAGAAAGTAGTAAGGATGCTACAGGAACTTCACCCACAACCCCGATAAATGACAAGATAAACACCACAGCAAGAATAGGCACAGACAACGGTAATAACACCAGTTTAAATGCTTGCCAAGGTGTCGCTCCATCTAATGCTGCAGCCTCTTCTAGCGAATTATCAATTGTTTCAAAGTACCCTTTGATCGTCCAAACATGCAGAGCAATACCACCAAGATATGAGAAGATCAGTCCCCCATGGGTGTTTAGCCCAAGAAACGGAATGTATTGTCCTAGCTTGTCAAACAATGCGTATAAGGCAACTAAAGCAAGTACTGCCGGGAACATTTGAAAGATCATCATTGCTTTTAAGATGGTGTTCTTCCCTTTAAATCGCATACGCGCAAAAGCATAAGCGGAGGTTGTCGATAACGCGACGATAAGGATCGATGTAATACCCGCCACTTTCACTGAATTCCATAACCACGTCAGTACTGGGAAAGGTGGTGGCGTCACGCTGCCATCTGCATTGGTGACAGAAATACCAAGCGCCAACTTCCAGTGCTCCAGTGAAGGGTTGTCAGGAATGATGCTCCCTGTTGCAAAGTTCCCTTCACGAAATGAAATAGCAACAACCATAAGCAGTGGGAAAAGAATCATTGCTAAAAAGAGCCACATCGCGATATGTGTTGCCCAAACCCGATATTTCAAAGACTTTCCTTGAACCATAGCCATAACGAATTCTCCTTATTCCTGATCCAGTTTAGTGAAACGTAGGTTGAACAAAGCAAGCGCACCGACAAGTAAGAAGATCAAGGTCGCAATCGCACTGGCTAAACCAAAGTCTTGACCACCCGCACCTTCAAACGCAATACGGTAGGTATAGCTCACAAGCAAATCGGTATAACCCGCAGGCTCCGATGTTCCAATCATATTTGGACCACCTTGAGTCAAGAGTGCAATCAATACAAAGTTATTGAAGTTAAACGCAAAGCTTGCAATCAGAAGCGGGGTTAACGGCTTGATCATCAGCGGTAAGGTGATACGAACGAAATTCTGGATGAAATTTGCCCCATCAATTGCTGACGCTTCATAAAGATCTTCTGGAATCGCTTTTAGAAGCCCCATACAAAGGATCATCATGTAAGGGAAGCCAAGCCAAGTATTGACGATAATCACCATGGTTTTCGCCATTAGCGGGTCAGAGAACCAGGCAGGGCTGAAGCCAAATATCGCTTCCAATACCATATTGATTTCACCAAAGCTTTGGTTAAACAAGCCTTTAAAAATCAAGATCGAAATAAACGCAGGGACAGCGTAAGGTAGAATAAGCAACACACGGTAAATCGCTCGCCCTTTTAATGCTTCCCATTGTACGACGCTGGCTAACACCATACCGATGATGCCTGTTAACCCAACAGTGACCACTGAGAACACGATCGTCCAGATAAAGATACTAACAAATGGTTCTTTGATACCTTCGTCTTTCCACACTCGCTCAAAGTTGTGAGAACCAACCCCGACAATGAAACCAGGGGAAACCGTAGCTCCGATAAACTGGCCAGCATCATCAACAGGCTGATAAAAACCAACCTCCATATTTGGCCGCAGCGTCTCTCCGGTTTCATTGTTAATGAGCGTTTCACCATCTTCTTGTAACGTATACTGAGCCACAACAGCCGCAAATTTTCGCAAACTGCTCATGCGAATGTCTTCACCAGAAGGCAAATGAAGATCAACCGCCCCAAGTTGTGCTCGGTTTTGAATGATGGTTTTTATTTTCTCTTTGCTGCCTTCAACCTGTTCAACTGGTTTAAGGTCCATATCACCAGCAACCAAGGTTGCAAGATCAAAAGTATCAGTCGCTAACAACTGGCCTTCTTTCGTAATCGAAAGTTGGTAGCCTTGTTCTGATTTATACAGAGCAAAAGGATAGCTTTCGCCACTTTGGTAAGTTCTGTCTAACAGAACCGATTGAGCACGTTCGAGAGATAATTGGTTCTTAGCACTAAAATTGGTAACAGATAATCCAATGGTGTATGCCAAGGGAAAAAGGATAAATAAGATCATCCCGGCGATGCCCGGATAAATGTAACGATGAGCGTATGTCCTTTTACTGCCAAAAATAAAAAGGGCAAGACTTGTAAGAATGATGGTTAGAAATGCAAATGCGACTTCGCCACGGGAATACATCAGAATTGATGCATAACCATTGAGAAAACCAATGGCACCTAACAGTGACCATTTAATATAAGCCTTTTTGTTTGAAGGCAAGATCGCTTTTGGTGATGCCATGGCATCGGTACCTTGAACTGACTGCATATAAGAACCTGCTAGCGATAAAATGAAGAAATGTAGGAGGGAAATGTCCCTCCTAAAAAGTTACGACAAGATTATTTCGTCATTTGTTTTTCTGCGTCTGCCAGAGCGGCATCAACAGTTTGGCGACCTTCAACAATATTAATGATTGCGTTCTTCGCACTGCCCCAGAAAGCGTTCATCTGAGGAATATTTGGCATGATTTCACCATTCATTGCATTGTCCATTGTCGCCGCAATACGTGCATCTGAATCCAGCTCTTTCTGGAATGAGCTCAATGCAACCGCACCAAGTGGTTTGTCATTGTTTACTTTACGCAGACCGTCATTCGTCAGCAGATAGTTCTCAATAAACTCAACAGCAAGGTCTTTATTTGGTGACGCCGTGCTGATACCTGCCGTGAGTACACCAACAAATGGCTTAGAAGAGTGGCCGTTAAATTTAGGTAGCGTCGTTACACCATAGTTGATGCCCGATTTCTCGATGTTGCCCCAAGACCAAGGCCCATTAATCGTCATCGCTGTTTTACCTTGGTTAAACGCAGACTCTGACACCGAGTAATCCATGTCTGAAGAAATCACCCCTTTCTCCACAAGACCTTTCACAAAAGACATTGCGTCTTTAACACCATCTTTTGCAATACCCGCATCTTTTACGTTGTAGCCATCTGCGCCGTATTTAAACGCGTAACCACCATCTGCTGCCATCAATGGCCATGTGAAGTACGGTTCTTTTAGGTTCCACATGATCGCTGACTTGCCTTCTTTTTTCAGTTTGGCATCAATCGCAGCAACCTCTTCCCAAGTTTTTGGTGGGGTTGGAACTAGATCTTTGTTGTAGATAAGCGAAAGTGATTCAACCGCAACAGGGTAGCCGATGAGCTTACCGTTGTACTTCACGGCATCCCAAGCGAAGTCGACAATGCCTTCTTTCACTTCTTTGGACGGTTTAACTTCAGCCAAAAGGCCCGCTTCAGCGTAACCACCAAAACGGTCATGAGCCCAGAACACAATATCCGGACCATCACCAGTCGCCGCTGTTTGAGGGAATTTGTCTTGAAGCGCATCAGGGTGAGCGACCGTCACTTTAATCCCTGTGTCTTCTTCAAATTGTTTACCTACTTCAGCCAGTCCATTGTAGCCTTTGTCACCATTAATCCAGATAGTTAGCTGGCCTTCTTCAATCGCAGCGTGCGCACCGAATGAGCCTAGAGCAACAAGCGTTCCAAGTGCTACCGTGCTTAGGGCGTTTTTCATGTTCATATCCTTTTTATATTTGTGTTGTAGGGCTTCACCAGAAGGTTTCGCCATATCTCGACATATATCTTCAAAGAAAACACGGCAACGCGAATCCTCCTACTCCCTACGCCCTCTGTATTATGGCTTATTTTCGTGATCATCATCGGTGCACATTGATGACTGAGTTCACAAATACGACCTTCTATGTGAGTCACTTCACTATTGGCCTGCAAATTTATTTGAACTCGATCTGTTCACCCTTTTTTTACTCCCTACGCCCTCCTCCTCGACTACTCCCCCCGTAAAAAACACCCACGGGAGGATGTTTAACCACAAGGAAAAACACACAATGAACTCATCCTTAAGTGGATGGTAAGAACCCTTTCCAGTGAGTCAAAATCGATAACACTGGTTTCATGCCAAGTGAGGTACTGTGCTGATAAACATTCGTGGTTATGACAATACGGGGGAGATGTTTATCAGTGGGGGAAGTATTCTCAATTTAGGCTCAGACGGGTGACGTAACGCCTTAATGCGGTCACCCTATTTTCTTACCTAGGTCTCATTAAGACTGGATAACCGAATTCCTACTGTTACTGCTCAGGAGATAATTCATATAATGATGAGCAGGACAAAAATAAAAATTAAGATCGAGGACGAGCTAAATGGCGAGTGTCACGTTAAAAAATGTATGTAAAGCCTACGGCGACGTATTAATTTCTAAAAACGTCGATTTAGAGATCAAGGAAGGCGAATTTGTCGTTTTCGTTGGACCATCAGGCTGCGGTAAATCAACATTGTTGCGTTGTATTGCTGGTCTTGAAGACATCACCTCTGGCGAACTCTTCATTGGTGAAGAGAAGATGAATGACGTAGAACCGTCAAAACGTGGCGTGGGTATGGTATTTCAATCGTACGCTTTGTACCCACACCTCAATCTGTACGACAACATGTCATTTGGCCTAAAACTCGCAAAAGCAAACAAAGAGGAAATTGATCAACGCGTCGAACACGCCGCAGAGATTCTCCAGCTAAGTCATTTGCTAGAACGCCAGCCCAAAGCATTGTCTGGTGGACAAAGACAGCGTGTAGCTATCGGCCGTACACTGGTTTCCCAACCTAAAGTATTTCTATTAGACGAACCTCTTTCTAACCTAGATGCGGCTCTTCGCGTGCAAATGCGCTCTGAAATCACCAAATTACAACGTAAATTAGGCTGCACTATGATTTACGTGACCCACGATCAAGTTGAAGCAATGACTATGGCTGACAAGATCGTGGTACTCGATGGCGGCTATGTTTCTCAAGTAGGCCAACCGCTCGAGTTATATCACTACCCACAAAATCGTTTTGTTGCGGGCTTTATCGGCTCACCAAAAATGAACTTCATGAGCGTATTCATTGAAGCGGTGGAAAAAGAGCGCGTCATGGTCCAACTTGCCAATGGTACAACATTCTGGATTCCCGTAGATGGTACGACAGTTACACGCGGAGAACGTATGTCTCTTGGTGTTCGTCCAGAACATTTACTGCCTGAAAACGAAGGGGATGCAACCATCGAAGGTGAAGTAAATATCGTTGAGAAACTGGGTAACGAAACACAAGTTTACATGCACATTGACGCCGCAGATGCAGATATGATTTATCGCCAACCGGATACGCTGCCCGTTGAAGCTGGCGACAAATTGTCCGTTGGCATCCCAGCCCATCGTTGTCATCTGTTCCACAGTGACGGAAAAGCGTGTCGTCGTCTTCACCAAGAAAGTGGTGTCGCACTACCTCAGGCTTAACTTAACACTACATAAAAATAAAGCCCCGCAAGGGGCTTTATTTGCTTAATCGAAATGACATGTGGCGGCTGCTGTATGACGTTTTTCAAACACTCACCAACATACCTTTAACTGGCGATGTAATTAACGCCAAACGCCCCACTCACCAGTCGTACCCGGTTCTTCACCTTGAGTCCACCATTGCGCTGTCCACTCTCGACCATTGTGTGAAACCACATCACCAGCAGAATATGTTGCATCAGCACGCCATGCATTGGTAGGTTCTGTTGGCACCGTCGTATCACCTTTAATCAATGATAATGCGTAGCTGAAGGTGTCATTCGGGGCATGAACCTGATTCGCGTGAACATTGTTGGTATCGTACATGTAGTGGTTCATTTCCTGATGCCAAATGCCGATATACCATTCTCCTTTCTTGGTATCGTTAAATTGTCCCGCAAGCTCAGCAGACCATGTTGACGTGTTGTTAGCCGTGATCGGCAGTGAGATGTCTGTTGTTTCAGCCCCTGTGGCATCAAAAGTACGGAATCGTACCGTATCACCTGCTTCAACAGGTCCGAAGCCTTGTGGCACGTAGTACCCTAATACTGTTAAATTGTTACCTGGCTCTGTTGGGTTTGTCGGATCCGTTGGTGTTGTGCCGTCGCCTTTAAAGGTGATATCACTACAGTTGTAGAACCCTTCCCCTGCAACATCAATACGTTGCCAGCGCGTATAAAGAATCGCATCTCCACTTCGCCCTGCCGGGAACGTTACTTTCATGCGGTATCGTTTCTCGGCATCGACTGCAATATCACCTGCGGTATCAATGAGCTCCAGATCATCCCATGTAAGCGGCAAGGTTGGATCGTAAGTTGGTTTGGTTAAGTAAAACTCCCAATAGGACGGGTTATGAGGTGCTTTTCCATAAAAAACGAGGTCAATTTGATTGTTTGCATCCAGAGTTATATTCGTTCGTTGCCAATGGGGAGACGTCACATTCAACCCTGCTTTAGCAGAATCCCCTGCTGAACAAAGTTCACCATTTGGAACAATGGCTTTTACATGCGCCATATCTCTGTAGTTTGGTACATTTGCCGCAACTTCACTGCGCTGAACAAAAGGATAGGCACCTGAGATGTCATAAGCAGCCTGACACGCTTGATTTGGGATTTCATTTGTCCAAAAACCGCCATCAAGATAACAGGTGTTCTGACGTGCACTTGGAAACTCGACCCAGCCATGAGCATGAACGTTTATTGAAGTCAGTGAGGTCACAAGGCCAGCACTGATGAGGGATAAGGTTGTAAGATTTTTCATTTCATTTCCTTTTGATATTTGAACTCGCATCTTCTACTGCATCGCGAGATGTTTTGAGCAAATTCAGGTTATCAAGGAAATATATTGACCTTACTGATATATCAGACGTTCTTTTATCTGGTTTCCAGCGCCAACACCGCGAGCTTGCAATCTCACTCACAAGTTTCGAGCGACTTCAAAATTTTAACGCTACCAATTACATCATTTATCTGAAGATATTTTCGCCAAATTAACCAAATAGATAGAATATTTGTTCAAAAACAAACAAATATTCTATTTAACTTCAAAATAAGAAATTTAATAATCAGCAAGTTATATTAATTAATTTAATAATAAGATGTTGATTGAAATAAAATCGGTGGAATATAAATACCTTATTTATTCGCATGTTGCAGATAATGGATCTTTAATGCATCCAAAATAACTTCCACTTTTTTTGGTAAAACTCGGCTGACTGTTAATGCTTGAATTTTTAGTAACGGCCACTGAATATCGTCCAGTAACGTTACTAATTCACCACGATGAACATTGGGAGCAATGAATTCTTCTGGAAGAAAAGCCAACCCATGTCCTTCAATTGCGAAGGTCCGTGACACCATGGCACTACTCGATACGATCTTAGGCGTGAGTACGACTTTTGCAGCTGCAACTTCTGACATTTGATTGACACGAGTGCCAATATCGCATTCCGAGTTTAAGATCCAGTCATGTTGGTTCAGATCAGACAGCGACTCTGGCGTTCCTTTTGTCGCAAGATAATGAGGGGATGCACATAACACAACCTTGATTTGACCAAGTGGTCTAAACACAAGCCCACTGTCTTTTAAGTCCCCGATACGCACGGCGATATCGATGTTTTCACCCACCAAGTCATGAAACTCGTCGCCAACAAAAATGGTGTAGTTTAATTCAGGGTAATCTTCGTTTAATTCAGCAAGTATTCGAGCAACCGTTTCTTGGCCGATCCCACTTGAACATGCAATTCTCACTTCCCCTTTCACACACGATTTACATTCACTTAGCCGGTCTTCTAACTCGCTAAAGTGCTCACGCATGTTTTCATAGCCTTGAAGCAAAATTCTGCCAGCTTCACTTAACGAAAAACCCCGTGTTGAACGATATAACAAAGTTACACCTAGTTTTTTTTCTAAATGAGCAATATTTTGACTTATTGCTGATGGAGACATGCCTAAACGTTTCGAGGCTGCCGTCATGCTCCCTGTTTCGGCCACAACAGAGAAAATGCAATAGCGCTTCATGTTTTCCATTTTATTTTTCCTAATAAGACAGCACTTTATATAATTTTTAAATTTATTGTTATTATTTGGTAAACAATGTTTACCTTACTTTTTATAATGTTTTTTTGATAATACAAATTTCAACTTGAGTTGCAATAACTAATCAATTGAACAACAAATCTAGATTTGGCATTAAATATGAAATTATTTTTATATATCATCTTATTTCTAAATAATGGCGTCCAAATTAGGTGATTGAAAACAAATATTTACCACAAATTTAACTATGACAAACTCGTATTTGTCACAAAAATAAAAAAGGTAAACTTCTCAAAAATGAGAAGTATTTTTTTGATTGTTAATGACTTGTTTTAAATGCAGTCTGGATATGCAATTACTTTGTCTGAACTGAGTTCACGTTTTCAAAATAGCTCTTTAATGCATTAACGACCTCAACCACTCGTTTTGGCAGAATTCGACCGACAGTTAATGCCTGAATATCTAAAACTGGCCACTCATAGTCCGCCATAACAGGCTTTAATACACCTTCTGTTATATGCTCACGAATTAAGTCTATTGGCAGCAATGCAAGGCCATAACCATTGGTAGCAAACGATCGAATAACTAAGACATTATTGCTGACCATTTTCATCTTTGGTTTGATTCGGTATGACTTACCAGTTTTGTCAAGAAACTGGAGCTCAGCGAGATCATCGGCATGACGTAGCAAATGATGATTTTTGAGATCTTCCGCATTTTTAGGCTCGCCATATTCTTCAAGGTAATCTGGAGAAGCGCACAAGGCCATACGAAGCTTACCTAACGGCCGGTAAACTAAGTTGTTATCACTGATCTTTCCTACACGAATAGCAATATCAATATTGTTCGTGTAAATATCCGTAAGTTGATATTCGGAGATCACATTGACAGTCAATTTTGGGTTATTAGCAAATAACTCTTTCAGAGCATGGGCTAATAATTCTTGCCCAATGCCTTCAGGACAAGAAATCCGCACATCGCCTTGTACAACAACTTTATTCTCTGTCAGTTTTCGTTCCAAATCATTATAGTGAAGGCGCATTTCGTCATAACCTTTCCATAATATTTGTCCCGCCTCAGTCAGCGAATTTCCTCTCGTAGAACGATATAACAATGTCATTCCTAAAGAGTTTTCTAAGTAACTAATATTTTGACTCACAGCGGAAGGTGTCATCCCTAAATGTTTTGCCGCTGCTGTCATACTCCCCGTTTCTACAACTGTAGAAAAAATGTGGTAACGTTTTATATTTTCCATTATAAGCCCAACAATTTGACGTCGGTTCCAAAATCACCGTATTAAGTCGCTGTATTTTATAAATATTGTTTTGAAGTATTAAAAGATTACATAAATAGCTCTTAATGTGTATTAACTCTCTCTTAAAAGACTTTTTAGGCCTTATTTCTCTGTATTAACCTCCTCATTTAATTTAATAACATTACGTACGCTCGTTATTCTTCTCAATCGAAAATTAACAACCATTAACAACAAACAAAAACAGGCTCAAAAATGAGTCATTTCTTATCAAAATCTTAGCCTTAGCATAAGGCCTTAATGTTTCTGTAACATTTATCACAGAAAAACATTTTCGTTTTAATACAATACCGCTCGCATAACGAAAGATTTCGAACGTTCATTCGAAACAAAAATACATACATAACTCCATAAGAGGCTCTTATGCTAGGTATATTTAAACCAAAGGCTCATATTGATCGACTCTCCGAAAGCGTGATTGACAGCACTTACCGCCGATTACGTTGGCAATTATTTGCTGGCATCTTCATTGGTTACGCTGGCTACTATCTGGTTCGTAAGAATTTTAGTTTGGCGATGCCCTACTTAATTGAACAAGGCTTTAGCCGAGGAGATCTAGGGGTAGCACTGGCTGCCGTTTCTATTGCGTACGGACTGTCTAAGTTCTTAATGGGCAGCGTTTCCGACCGTTCAAACCCGAGATATTTCTTGAGCGCTGGCCTTCTGATGTCAGCACTGGTTATGTTCTGCTTTGGTTTTATGCCGTGGGCAACCGGAAGCATTACTGCCATGTTCATTCTGTTATTCCTCAATGGCTGGTTTCAAGGAATGGGATGGCCCGCTTGTGGACGAACTATGGTGCACTGGTGGTCCCGTAAAGAAAGGGGTGAGATCGTCTCCGTCTGGAATGTTGCACACAACGTCGGTGGCGGCTTAATTGGTCCTATGTTCCTACTTGGCTTATGGGCTTTTAACGATGACTGGCGTACCGCATTTTATGTTCCCGCATTTTTTGCCACTCTCGTTGCCATTTTTATCTGGTTAACCATGCGTGATACTCCACAATCCTGTGGTTTACCACCGATTGAAGAATACAAACACGATTACCCAGATGACTACGATAAGTCCCATGAACAAGAGATGACGGCTAAAGAAATCTTCTTTAAATACGTTTTCAATAATAAATTGCTTTGGTCGATCGCTATTGCCAACGCTTTCGTTTACCTGATCCGCTACGGTGTACTCGATTGGGCTCCGGTATACTTAAAAGAAGCCAAAGAATTTACCGTGGATAAATCTTCATGGGCTTATTTCTTATACGAGTGGGCGGGCATTCCTGGCACGCTCTTGTGTGGTTGGATCTCGGACAAACTGTTCAAGGGGCGCCGTGCTCCCGCGGGCATTCTATTTATGGTACTCGTTACGCTTGCAGTGCTTGTGTATTGGTTTAACCCAGCAGGTAATCCAGCAGTGGATATGGCGGCTTTGGTTGCAATCGGATTCCTAATTTACGGTCCAGTGATGCTGATTGGCCTGTACGCACTTGAGCTTGCACCGAAAAAAGCAGCGGGTACGGCGGCTGGCTTAACCGGCCTATTTGGTTACTTAGGTGGCGCGGTCGCTGCAAATGCAATTTTGGGCTATACCGTTGATCACTTCGGTTGGGATGGTGGTTTTATCATTCTGGTTGGTTCTTGTATTACATCTATCGTGTGTCTGACTTATGCCTTCCTTGGCGAACGAGCTCACCACGAACGTAAGCAAAAAGAAAAAGAAGCACTTGCATAAAATCTGTCGTAATAACGTCATAAATTGATGGCAGCCTTTGGACTGCTATCTGATAAGGAATAAATCATGAAAACTGTTACTTTTTGTGCATCCGTTATTGCACTCAGCTTGTCCGCCAATGCATTCGCCAAACCACTCGTCGTCGCACACCGCGGTGCTTCAGCTTACCTACCCGAACATACACTGGAAGCCAAAGCACTTGCCTATGCGATGAAGCCGGATTACATCGAACAAGATGTTGTCATGACCAAAGATGATCGCTTGGTTGTTTTACATGATCACTACCTAGACCGCGTGACTGACGTTGCTGAGCGATACCCAAACAGAGCAAGAAAAGACGGTCGCTACTATGCAATTGACTTTACGCTTGCCGAAATCAAAACCTTAAAGGTCACCGAAGGATTTAAGCTGGATAATGCAGGGAACAAGGTTGCTGGCTACCCAACTCGCTTCCCTATGTGGAAAGGTGATTTTACCGTTCCAACTCTGGAAGAGGAGATAGAGCTCATCCAAGGTTTAAACAAAACATTGGGCTACGACATTGGTATTTACCCAGAAATAAAAGCACCTTGGTTCCACCGCCATGAAGGAAAAGACATCAGTAGCGCCGTGCTAAAAGTACTGAAACAATATGGCTACGACAGCAAGGACGATAAAGTCTACCTTCAGTGCTTTGATCCAAATGAATTAAAACGAATCAACGATGAGCTGATGCCATCAATGAATATGGACGTAAAATTAGTTCAGTTAGTCGCTTATACCGACTGGAACGAAACCATGGTATACCAAGGTGAAAAAGCCACACCTTACAGTTACGACTGGATGTTTGAGCCCGGCGCAATGAAAAAAGTGGCGGAATATGCAGAAGGACTAGGCCCTTGGAAGCCAATGTTGGTGGATGACAAATCAACCAAAGGCAATATTATCATCAAGCCTTTAATGAAAGAAGCAAAAATGGCCGGGCTTGAAGTTCACCCTTATACATTCCGTGCCGATCCAGGGCGTATCGCACCATACGCAGAGAACTTTGAAGACATGCTGGACATTTTCTACAACCAAGTGAAGGTTGATGGATTATTCACCGACTTCCCAGATAAAGCCGTCGAGTTTCTAAATCACTAACCTTCAAATCCCCTATGAAAGGTGGCGTTGATGCCACCTTTTTCTTTCCCCTAACGTTATTGTTTCCATACGACAAAACTGTTTTGCCGCTCAAGACGTTGGCAACCAATCTTTGATTTATATAATTCGGTACGAAATATAATTACGGACAATTAATTCAATTTGCGCGTTGTTACCCAGATGGACAACCGCATCAAACATAACGGAATGGATTGCTGACACAACAATAATACGTAATAGACTTAATCAATGAAATTGACAATAAAATCTCTTGCTGCAACCACGCTTTTACTTGCTCCTTTTGCCCAAGCAAATCATTTTTACATCGGATTAGAAACGACAGGCTCGGTGATTGATTATAAATCTTCAGACTACGCCATCGACGGCCAAAATTATGATGTAGATAAATCTGCATTTGGTCTTGGTGCGACGTTAGGGTATCGATATAGCCAGTGGCTGTCTTTGGAAGCAGGTGCAAGTTATACATACTCAAACCCTATTACAGAGACCATTTATAATACGGTGACATTGGGTAGCACAAGTGTGAGAACACGTAATTTCTTGGATTTAGAGGCCAATATTTATTCGTTCTCACTTGCACCCAAGTTCACGCTACCTTTGAATACCAAGTTAAACCTGTTCGCTAAGCCTTCTATCCATTACACCATTACCGATGCTGATGTGTACTACAGTGGTTCACGCAGCATTTATGACAGCGGATTATTCCTAGACAGTGACAGCAAAAGTACAAATGCAAGTAATAAAGAAAAATACGTTCATGGTGCCGTTGAGCTGGGTACGGATTTCAACATAACTAAGAATTTTGGAATGAAGTTTTCTTACCAATACCTATTTGATGGGGTTCAGTTCAGCAGTGACGAGAAGCTGGATCAGCAAACATTCAAAGTCGGCGTATTCTGGTTTATGTAAATACAAAAAGGATGGCATGCGCCATCCTTTTTTCTGCCAAGCTTTTATACACTATTGTCGATTAATGGTGATATCAGACACATACCCATGTTCGGTTGATGGCATCGCCTGTTTAAGCATGGTGGCCGCCTCTTCTCCTGTCATAAATGAAGAGGTATCCATATCCGTACCGCTAGTTACCCAAAACTCCGTTGCCATCCCACCCGGATATACACCAACTAATTTCATGGGTTTTCCTTTCAGCTCGATACGAAGCGATTCCAGCAATCCACGCACGCCCCACTTCACTGCGCAATAAGTGGATTCATTTGCTTTCGCGACTTGTGCTGCGGTAGACATGACCACCGTCACTGTGACTGATTGGTTTTGATAACGGTTAACTAAAGCTTTTAAAAACAACATGGTGGACGTAAGGTTATTTTCCACTAACTGAGTCAATGATTCTGCTGATTGTGTTTCAATCGGGCCAAAGCAACCACTTCCGGCACAATGGAAGATCATCTTTGGCGTTTCAGGCAGCGTATCGAGCAGTTGAACAATCTGGTTTTCGTCCATTAAATCCGCTACCGAAGTGGTCACATCACCAGACAGAGTCTGAGCTAACGCCGCTAATTTAGCTTCACTCCGCCCGCTGAGTAATACAGGGCTTTCTTCGCAATAGAGCTTAGCCAATGCAGAGCCTAGTCCCCCTGTTGCTCCCGTAATTAAAATCATAATGGTTCCTTCAGTATGGTCTATTGATGGTGCTGGGCAACACTTTTGCGTTCCACCAACGTGGGCTCCAGCTGCACGATTTGCGGCTCAGATGTCACTTTATTTAGTTTGTTCAATAACGTTTCTACGGCCGCTTGACCCAAACGATATTTAGGCTGGTGAATGGTGGTGAGTGACGGAGTCATGAACTTGGCAATATGGATATCATCGTAACCGATAAGAGAAAGCTCATCAGGAATCTTTATACCCTTTTCGTTCGCCGCATTAATCACCCCCATCGCCATCATGTCATTACACACAAAAATGGCACTCGGTAGCGGGCCTGCTTGATGCATTTTATTAAACGCTTCGTAGCCACCTTCACATTCGAAATCCGCTTCGACAATCCAGCGTGAGGCGAACTCAAGTCCCGCCTCGTTAATTGCTCGCTTATAGCCTTCGTAACGCATTTGAGCTTGGTGTTTAATCAAAGGCCCTGCGATACAACCAATGTCTCGATGTCCTGCTTCAATCAGATGCTTGGTCGCAAGGTATCCTCCACGAAGTGAATTGTCTTGGATCTTATCGCTGGTAAACAGCATCGGCCCCCAATCCATCACCACAACAGGCAGACTAGTGTACTTTTCAAAGACATCAAGTCGCTCACCTTCCAAAGACGAACACATCAAGATCAAGCCATCAACTCGCTTTTGCAATAAGGTATTAATCGAGGCTTTCATCCGCTCATTGTCACCTTCTGTGTTACATAAGATAAGGTTGTAGCCTTTTTGATAGCAGCTGCGTTCAACCCCTTTCACCACTTCACCAAAAAATGGGTTGGTCGAGGTAGTCACAAGCATACCAATGGTTTGAGTTCGATTGACTTTTAAGCTTCGAGCGATAGCGGATGGGGCAAAGTAGTTGAGTTCTTTAGCTGCGTTATTCACCCGTTCTGAAATTTCTTCACTAACAAAACGGGTTTTATTGATGACATGGCTAACCGTTGAGGTAGAAACTCCGGCGAGTTTCGCAATATCTTTCATTGTTGCCATGTCATTCTCCTAATTATTGACTAGCAAGAAAGCGATCCACTTCCTCCCGTTTTGGTATCGACGTTTGTGCTCCAAAACGTGTTACGCTGATCGCAGCCGCTGCATGAGCAAACTGAATAGCTGATTTTAGTGGCTTCTCTTCTAATAAACCAGTGAGCAATGCCCCATTAAACGTATCTCCTGCCGCTGTTGTATCCGTGGCTTCCACTCTAAAGCCCGGAATGATCTCGCCCACTCCGTTCTCACTTAACCAAACACCTTGTGCACCTAGTGTAATAAGGACCGTCTCCACCCCTTTCGCATGCAGAATATTAGCTGCTTCCTGAGCCGAGTCGTGATCAGAGACCGCCACACCAGTAAGCACTTCCGCTTCCGTTTCATTTGGCGTGATCACATCAACACACGCGAGCAGCTCATCACTCAATGGTTTCGCTGGGGCAGGATTTAAAATCACTTTAGTCGCCGAGAGCGCCGCTTCTTTTGCTGCTGCTTCAACACCACAAGTCGGTGTTTCTAGCTGCATGAGTAAGTAGTTGGCTTGACGAATTTTTTCTAAATCCGGCTCAATCGCTTCCGCGGTTAACTTCGCATTCGCCTCTGCCGAGATACAAATGCTATTTTCGCCACTTTCTGCCACTTGGATCATCGCAATACCAGTGGGACAATTGGGCTGCATTTTTACCCCTGAGATGTTGATACCGTCAAGCTTGAAGCTTTCACGGATATTAATACCAAACGCATCATCGCCGACACATGCTACAAACCCAACATCAGCACCTAATCGTGCCGCAGCAACCGCTTGATTTGCTCCTTTCCCACCGGGAATAACCTGATAGCCATGACCATGTAACGTCTCGCCCGGGCGAGGAAATGAAGGCACTTTTAAAACATGGTCAGCATTAACACTACCTAACACCACTAACTTACTCATAAGGTAATCCTCGGTTCTTAGCGAACCTTTATACAAACGTTGGAACAGATAGCTTTGGACTTTGCCAAAACACAAAGCTATCTACTCTGTGAAGAAAGCCCTCCTCCCAACAAACGACAGGAGAAAAATGAAAGGAGGGCATAAAACTTATTTGGTGATCACTTTAAGTGGCACAGGAATGTACTCTTCAACCGATTCGCCTTTAAGTACTTTGTCCGCCGTTTCAACACCGAGCGCACCAATCATGTCTGGCTGCTGAGCTACTGTCGCTGCAAGCTTGCCTCGATTAACCGCAGCAATGCCGTCATCAGTTCCATCAAAGCCAACGATCATGACATCTTTACCAGATGCTTGAACCGCACGTAACGCGCCGAGCGCCATTTCATCGTTTTGCGCGAATACCGCTTGCACATCTGGGTTAGCGGCAAGCAAGTTCTCCATTACGTTCAAACCTTTCGTACGGTCAAAGTCTGCAGGTTGGCTAGCCAGTAATTCCATCTTGCTGCCTTTAACGGCATTCATGAAACCTTCACCACGCTCACGTGCAGCCGATGTACCTGCAATGCCTTCAAGCTGAATAACTTTCGCCTTCTCACCTACTTTTTCCACAATGTAGTGACCCGCCATTTCACCGCCAACAATGTTGTCAGAAGCAATGTGACTCACAACATCACCACGGCTCGCGCCACGGTCTAGCGTCAGTACAGGGATTTTCGAGCGGTTTGCCATGCGAATAGCATTGGATACTGCGTCGGAGTCTGTTGGGTTAATCAAAATGGCTTTAACACCACGGATGGTTAAATCTTCAATATTGGAAAGCTCTTTACTTGGATCGTTTTGCGAGTCCAGAACAATCAAGTTGTAGCCCAGCTCTTTTGCTTTTGCTTCCGCGCCATCTTTCATGGTGACAAAAAATGGGTTATTCAACGTGGATACCACGATGGCCATTGTGTCTTGCGCTTGCGCAGCAACAGACATGGTGGAAGAAAGCAGTGCAGCAGAAATAAGAGTTGCCAGTTTTTTCATCGTTATCGTCCTTTGTTTAAGTGAGCCAGTGCTTAGCAACTGGCTCTATTGTTATGGTTTACTTGTTTTTGTTGTCTACCAGTACCGCCAGCAAAATCACCACTGCTTTTGCTATCATCTGATAGTAAGAAGAAACATCTAGAAGGTTTAAGGCGTTATTAAGGAAGCCAATAATCAGTGCGCCGATTAATGTTCCCATAATACGGCCCTTACCTCCCATTAGACTGGTGCCACCGAGTACCACCGCAGCAATCGCATCGAGCTCGTATCCCATACCAGCCGTTGGCTGAGCAGAAGAAAGTCGCGAAGTCACGATGATGCCAGCCAAAGCCGCTAACAAACCGCAAATGGCATAGACACCGATTTTTACACGGTCAACATTGATACCCGACAAGCGAGTCGCTGACTCATTACCACCCAGTGCATAGACATAGCGGCCAAAGCGAGTGTGGTTTAGTAAATACCAAGCAGCAGCAAATACGACGACCATAAGCCAAACAGGAACAGGGATACCTAGCGCATAACCCGTACCAAACCATGCAAACGCATCAGCCGTATCAGTAAAGCCAGTTGAGATAGGTCGACCATCGGTATAAACCATGGTGACACCACGTAATAACGTCATTGTAACCAGTGTCGCAATGAAGGCTTGAACCTTGCCTTTCGCGATGATTATGCCGCTGATCGCTCCCAATGCTGCACCTGCAAGTAACGCAGTCGGTACCGCAATCAAAACCGGAACTTCCATTGCGATTAAACTGGCTGCAAACGCACCACATAACGCCAGTACGGAACCGACACTTAAGTCGATACCCGCAGTGAGTATTACTAACGTCATACCCACCGCAATGATTGCATTAACGGAAGTTTGACGAAGAATATTGAGAATGTTGTCGACGGTAAAAAAGTTAGGGTTTAAAAACGACACAACAACAATTAAAAATAGTAATGCAATCAGTGATTTTTGTTCAATCAACCACTCTTTGCTAAACAGCGTTTTTGTACTGTTTTCAGTTGGTTTGCTCATGGTCTTGGTACTCATGCTGCTTCCTCGTTAATCTTTTTGCCTACTGCGCACGCCAATAGTTTTTCTTGATCGGCGTCTTTGGCATCAAACTCACCACTAATACGGCCTTCATGCATAACCAGAATGCGGTCGCTCATTCCCAGAACTTCTGGCATCTCTGAGGAAACCAGTATGATGCTCATGCCGTCTGCTTTAAATTTGTTGATGAGTTGATAAATCTCTTTCTTTGCCCCAACGTCAACGCCACGAGTGGGCTCATCGAGGATCAATACTTTTGGTTTGGTCATTAACCCTTTCGCAATCGCTACTTTTTGCTGGTTACCACCCGATAAATTGCCAATGATCTGATCGCGAGTTGGCGTTTTAATGTTAAATAGCTTGATAAAGTCTTCGACTGCGGTCACTTCGTCGTAATGACGAATCTGAACACCCTTAGTCAGTTTATCCAACGCGCAAAGAGACATGTTTTCTTTAACCGACAACCCGAGCACTAAGCCATCCCCTTTACGATCTTCTGAGATGTACGCAATACCATTTGCTAAGCCATCTTGCGGACTCACAGGGTTAATGGTTTTGTTGTTTAGGTTAATGACCCCCCGTTTGCTGGGGAGTGCGCCATAGATAACCTTCATCAGCTCAGTGCGCCCAGCTCCCATCAGGCCAGAAACACCTAAGATCTCGCCGCGTTTCAAGGTAAAACTGACATCATGCACACCCGCTCCCGTTAAACCGATGACTTCAAGGCAAGTGTCACCATGTCTAACATCAATCCGTGGGTATTGTTCTTCCAACTTTCGCCCAACCATCATTTCGATCAGGCCGTCTTCATTGGTGTATGCAACTTGACACTCACCGATGAATTTACCGTCGCGAAGCACCGTAATGTCATCACAAATTTGGAAAATCTCTTTCAGACGGTGGGAGATATAAACAATGCCGCACCCTTCATCACGTAGCTCATTGATCACCTTGAACAAAGATTCGGTTTCGGTGTCAGTAAGTGCATCGGTTGGTTCATCCATGATGATGACTTTAGATTCAAAAGAGAGAGCTTTTGCAATCTCAACCATTTGTTGTTCACCAAGGCTCAAATCGCCAAGCAAAGTTCTGGAGCTGTGTTTAACATTCAGCCTCGCCAGCAACTTGTCGGCTTCTTGATACATTCGGCCCCATTGGATTGAACCCAATGCACCAGTAAACTCTCGGCCTAGGAAGATATTTTCTGCAATAGTCAACTCTGGGATAAGGTTTAGTTCTTGGTGGATAATACTAATACCCGCTTGTTGGGAATCTCTTGGTCCCTTAAAGGCTGCTGGTTGTCCTTGATAATGAATTGAACCAGCGTCTAAGCTATATATCCCCGTCAACACCTTCATTAATGTTGATTTACCTGCCCCGTTTTCCCCCATCAAGGCCATCACCTTTCCTGGGTACACGTTCAAGCATGCTTTATCCAGAGCTTTAACTCCGGGAAAAGCTTTTTCAATATCACTGAGTTGCAAAATCGCTTCAGTCATAATCCGTCCTCAACCTTTAATGGGTTAAAACACCACACCAGCTTTGAAAATAACGTTCGCATAAGGTGTGAATTCCCCAGTACGAATAATCGCTCGGCTTTGCTGGGTTCGAGTTTTAAACTCTTCATGAGAAACATAGTCGATGCTGATTTTCCTGCCTGACTGTCGCTGCTCTTCTTCTAATTCGTTGAGCAACCAAACATGATGCTCTGGGCTAACGTCAGCAAACTCTTTTGCCATAATCACCCCTTCAATTTGAGATTCCGAGAGCCAAACACGCACGGTCTCAATAAAGCTGGGCGTGCCTCGAGTCAGGGCTAAATCAACACGTTGCACTTCCTCAGGAATCGGCAGGCCTGCGTCACAAATGGTGACTTCATCCGTATGGCCCAAGGTCGCCACCAAATAAGAAAGTTCAGAATTTATCAGGGTACTTTTTTTCATTTTTCATCTCTCAGACACGTTACGCCGACAGTGAGCATTCTTAACTACATTAGTGATAAAATACTCATCGAAACGTTTCGATGGAATCATAATTGGTCTCATCAGATTTGCGAGGTAGTTAAAGTTATTGTGTGATTGGGATCCTTGAACAAGAGGTTTTCAAAATAGAAAAAGAGAATTTGATCACGGTAACAAAGTTGCGACATAAGTAAAAAATCAGGCATTCTTTACATATCGGTTAAGTAAAAGCCGTTATACTCGCGACCTTTTCGGTCTCAGAATTTTGAAGGAGCACAATGTGAAAAAAATCGCACTACTACTATTTTTAGCGACTCAACTGATGGCATGTACAGAAGTCGGCAGTGAAGAATGGTGTAAAGATATGCAGGAAAAACCAAAAGGTGACTGGACAGCCAACGAAGCAAAAGACTTTGCTAAGCACTGCATTTTCTAAGTGAGTGATACACTGGCTCGCGAGATGCGTATATCGCTCAAGCGAACAGCGAGTTAAGTGTGTGAGAGGTTTCTCGCCTAGAGCTCTAAGCAAAACCTCTCAATAACTCTTCATCAGACACTCGGCTCTCGCTTCATATAAACAAAGGCATCATCTTCGGAATTCTTTGAAAACCCAAATTGTTGATATAACTTTGCTACGCGATTGCCTTGCAAGTAACACAGTGTTGTCGGTACGCCTAAGCGATCGGCTTCGGTTAATAGCTGACTCAAAACATCACTGCCCAAGCCTATTCCCTGATATTCAGGCAGTATGAAGAAGCGTCCTAAGTAGCACTGCTCTTCGCTAATTTTCCATAAGTAGCTGCCTACAGCTTTTCCTTCAACCTCAATGATCGTTGGCCTATCTTCCTGCCACTCTCTTGCATGGATAACGCGTTGATCTTGTTCGTTCCACCCAAATACCTGCTCTATCACAGGAAACTCCGCCGCCTTTTTCAATTCAAAAAGAAATGAATAATCCGATACCTTCGCCGGACGCACTGTGTACTTCATTGTGCTCACTTTTTCAGCCCCAATATTAACGATGCACTAAGCCGCATATAAAAACATAGACAATACTCATTTTTAAAAGCTAACCCTATGTAACACAAGACTCGAATATGAAAATTTTGCGTTTTTATGACTAAATTGAGCTGGCGACATTTTATTCTTTACCCTAGAATGTGCGGCATAAGTCTATATATTTTTCTCAAACTCAGTTTTCCTTGTGTTGCCAATGCCTTAACGCTTCTTTTCAGGTTTTGAGCACTTCAAGGAAGTGTGTGTAATTGTTTATTTAGCGTATTCACCGATGGAACAAGACAAATTTATCAATGTGTACCGCATACCAACGGGTTTTCAAATCCGCATCGGTAAGTGGCAACAAACATTCAAAGGCACGTCTGATCTTGTCCTGCACCGCGTGCTGGAAACTCGCAATCAGCGTTATCGTAAAACCGATTACTTTCCCGCAGGTTGGTGTGTTAAGCCGTTTGAGAAAGATGACTTCTCCATTACCCATCACGGTAATTATATCCAAACGGCAATGCGGACTATGCTGGATCGTAAAGTCTCTTATAAACGTGTTTATCTATCGCGCTTAGCATTAGAAAAGGCGGAGCCAGCACTGCAAGCATTCAAGCAAGAGTGGATTCAAAAACACAACCGAGTTGCAAAAAAGTATAACCAAATCAAAAAGAAACAGATGATGCGTTATGCTAATGAAGAACTGGAAACCATCTACCCTTCAATCCCTAAAGGGGAGTTTGACCGCAAACTGTGGAACAAATTGGTGATTTCAGAGCTGGGCTCACCAAAGAAATTTGATAACCCATATTTCGTGAAGAAAGCGGTGTTTTAAACCTTAATCAAACGTTAAATAGCCCTTATCGGGCTGTTTTTGTTTATTCCATATAATATCTCTAACGATATTTGAAAATGATACTGTCGTAGAGAGAGACCCCCTCTTCCGTCATGGTTGTCTTCATTTCATCAAGCGCTTGTTGCAGCTCATCCAACAAAGGTTGTGGGATGTGTTTATTAAACGCATAGTAAACTTCCCCTTCTCTTAAGGTGTACACCGCCTCAAATAAGCTGCTTTCCACACCAACTTGTTTTGCCCACCAATACGCTGCTTTTTCATCATAAGCTAAAAGATCAATGCGCTTTTTCATCAATTGCTCAGCCAAGGTTGTAACATACGACGCTTCTTGCATGGCGTCCCGGGGAATTCCCATGGCTAGTAAGGACTGCTCTCCAATATCATCCCGAATGACACCAATGGTGTAATTGGCCATTTCCATTGGATCATTGATTTTTATATTGGCGTCTTTGCGGGCAAGAACAACAACTTTAATATCACTAATTGGACCAACCCAATTGAACAAGTTTTCACGATGTTCAGTTCGAGTCGTGGAGAAAAGAACCGCATCTTTTTGCGTCAATGTCGCTCGATAAGACCGTGCCCATGGCCCAACATGAATCTGTTCCATCTTCACTTCCTGCCCCATCATCTGGCTGGCAGACAGCAAAATATCGACGGCAAATCCCTGAAGCTTTCCATCAAGCGTAAAATTAGCTGGCGGATACTCTTCGGTATTAAAGCGTAAGTCAGATAAACTGTTGACCGCAGCATGCGCATTAGCTGCCACCATCATCAACACGATAGAAAAACCAGTGATACGGACTGTAAACATAGTAGGCTCCACATCCATGTAGCTACTTTAAAGCTAGTCCAGTGGAAGCCCTCCGTATAGAAAAAATTGTACTAAGGCTGAGACATTATTTACTTTGTTAACTCATGCCTAAGCAGACAGTAGATTATTTCTAACCAGTCCTCGCCTCACATTGGTACACAGTTTTCCGAAGCGCCGAATATCATCAAACTGAGGAATGACTCCGCGTGACATCGCAGATTCCCAATAGGTAAGCTCTGAATCCACCAGCTCTAGCAGCTTTTTGGGGCAGCCAATACAGTTTCCCTTCACACCACATACAAATGTTTCAGACTCATATAGCGGCAATTCTGCTTTTACTTGTTGAATAATCAACTGCATGGCGGTCATGCGATCAGGTTTGGGACTCATAATGAAGTAACACGGCAACAACAAAGGGTGGATTATATATCCATATGATGACGATGAATAACCGTATTTTCTGATGCTTAGATTAGACAAATTCAACGCTCAGACTTAACTTTCATGACCACTAAGATGCCTCCTAAGATCAAAATTGAAGCTATGACGGCTTGTAGAGAAAGCTCTTCTCCTAACCATATTGTGCCAGCAACAAACGCGAGTAGAGGCACTGAGAGCTGCGCGACTGAAGCTTGCAATAATGAAAGCCGTTTTAAGATCCAATACCACAATACGTAGCCACCGCCAGAAGTCACCGCACCAGAAAGCAGTGCAAGCGATAATCCATAGCCACTTAAACCAGACGCAAAGCCAATCCAAGGTAAAATAAACAACATGACAAGACTTGCGCCAACGAACCCTTGAGTAATACCAACCACCGCTGAACTGCTTTTTTGACCTAAAAGCGTAAAAGCTGCCCAACCCAATCCCGAAAGGATCATCATGATGGCTGCGAACAGATCCGGCTGCTGCGCACCAGGCAACATCAAGATAATGAAGCCAACAATAGCGCACAAGCTTCCAAAGCCTTCACGCCATGATAATTTATGGCCTTGCCACAAATAGGCACCGATAAGAGCAAATTGCACCGTCGCAAACAAAATCAAAGCGCCAGCCCCTGCCGCAAGAGCAACATACGCGTAAGAGAAAAAGATCGCATAAACAAAAAGTGCGCAGCCATTCCATAAAGTCATAGACGACTTCAGTACGTGAATTCGCCCTTTCCAAACACCACTTAATACAACAAGCACAAATGCTCCAGAGAACAACCGAATCACGGTAAACGCCCCCGGGTCTATCGCTCCTGATTGTAATGCTAAGCGGCATAAAATAGAGTTTGCCGCAAAAGCCGCCATAGCGACAAACGTGACTAAATAAGTGTGCATTTTCTTTTATTCCTACATAAACGCGATATAAGACCTGTTATATCAATGAAGATATTCAATATTTTTCCCACTTGTTCAGATAATTAGAAGAAACACACCAAACAGACTGACTTTACCTCACTCTCTTTTCCCTCTACTGTAAGTCCATCTAGTCATCATTTATAGAGAGCCTAATATGTACCAACAAGTACTCGAGTTTTGGTTTAAAGAACTTCAGCCTAAAGACTGGTTTGTTACCAACACCGACATTGATCAGCTCATCACAAATCGATTTTCCGAACTCCTTGAACAGGCCTCTAAATGTGAGCTTAGTGGCTGGCGTACAACGCCACATGGTCGACTTGCAGAAGTCATCGTACTTGACCAGTTTTCTCGTAATATTTATCGCAATACGGCTAAAGCTTTCTCTCAAGACCCTCTTGCGCTCGCTCTAGCCCAAGAAGCCATCGCTTCAGGGGCGGAGCAATCACTAAGTACCGTTGAAAAAAGCTTCTTATTTATGCCATTCATGCACAGTGAGTCTCCAATTATTCATGAAAAAGCAGAGTTACTATTTAAGCAACCGGGTATGGAAAATAATTACGACTTTGAGCTAAAACATAAAGTGATCATCGATCGGTTTGGTCGCTACCCTCACCGAAATCAGCTCCTCGGTCGCGAAAGTACAGCAGAAGAAATTGAATTTCTCAAACAACCAGGGTCTAGTTTCTAGATGAACTTGCTCAAGCAACTACCCAGTGATCTTTCCAGTGAAGTGTTTGAAGACTTAATCAAAACAGAACATGTACGCGTTGAACGCATCGTCTCTTTCGGGCACGTAACTGCAGAAGACGAGTGGTACGATCAACCAGAACATGAGTGGGTGGTCGTACTTGAAGGGGCTGGAAGAATTCGTTATGAAGATGGCTCAGAGATCGAGTTAAACGTCGGCGATCATATCAATATTCCCGCCCATACCAAACATCAGGTAAGTTGGACCAAACCAGATGCCATCACCATTTGGTTAGCTGTCTTTTACTAAAGGAGTTTCACATGATTTCATGCCAGCAATATGACTATATCGAAGTTGCCTGCCTGTATCAGATCCCGGTCAAACTCACTTTGCTCTCAGGTAAAATTATTGAAGGCAAAGCAATGGATACGCGATATAACGAAAACAAAAAAGAGTCGATAGTCATCCTTGGTCCATTAGGGGAAATCGTGGTTCCAACAGAGGAACTACTCACCATGCAAGCTCTCATCGCAAATCCACATTTTGACACCATCCAGTTCACACAGACAGCGTGATACTTGGGGTGTGAAGAGTGTCATAAAGCCAAACTAAAATGGGGAGATAGCGCACGCCATGCTCCCTCTCAACTATACTCAAACTAAACCTTAGTTTGAGTGCGTGTATGAACCCAATGTTACTTTCTAGCACTGCCATCATCAGTGTGCTTTCCTTCATGTCCTCCGCGTATGCTCATGAGCGTGATGACGGCACTATCCATCTATGTGGTGATGCCGTCGATTGGCCTCCCTACACTTATACCGATAAAGGCCAAGTTTTGGGTGTTGATGTTGATATCTTGAGGAACATCTTTGATAAACACGATATCCGTTACGACGTATCAATGACGTCTTGGACCCGCTGCTTAAGAGGCGTCGAACAAGGCATGTATGATATCGCCCTAAGTGCAACATTCGCCAAAGAACGAGAGCAAAAATACCTCTACACCGATTGGTACTACGACATTACCCCTGTTTATGTGTTTTCTCGCATGAACCATCCAAAAGGGATTGAATTAAAATCCCCCTCAGATCTGAACAATTACGTGGTATGCGGGATCTTTGGTTATAATTATCGCGACTTCAACCTTGATGACATTCAGCAGTATGCAAACTCCATTTATCAAGGCTTAAATGCCGTTCGCCAGAAACAATGTGATGTCTTTATTAGTTGGAAAGAGATTCATCAAGGGTTCCAAAAGATTTGGAATATCAGCATTATTGGCGATGAGTTTGAGGAACGTAACGTCCCCAACATGGATAAACATCGCTTTTACATGATGATCTCGCAAACCAGAGCAGATAAAGAGCAACTCCGAGAGCTCATCAACAAAGAGATTGCCCGCTTAAAACGCAGCGGAGAGATAGAAAATATTATTAGCCGACATACCTCTCCTTAGTTTTCTTTTAGCGCTAAGAAAAAAGCCTCTGAATCATATTCAGAGGCTTTTGCATAACGGAGCTTTACAGGGTATAGCAGCAATCTAAGGTGTAATCTTCACCATTTTTAGCGGTATATTCTTTATGCTCGCTGCACGCTTTAGGTTTCCCTTTTTCATCCCCTTTTACCAAGCTAATCCAGTGGCGCATTGCAGCAACACCTGATGTGGCTTGTGGAAACATGGTGCATGTTTCTAGATGGATGTCATCAATTTCAATTAATTCAATGCACCCTGTACCTTTATGCTTACCAAACATCACTTCAACGTGACTACCCGAACCATCTCGGAAAAGAATAGACTCTGGGTCTTCCTTTTCTCCGGTAAAGGCAACAAAGTGTTTTGGATGCTTAAGGCCGCTGTGGCTTCCATCTTTGAAGTATGCCATCACATGGCGATAATCAATTACGTAGGCCGTAACATCATTGTGTGAGCCATTTTCAAGAGGGAATAGGCGATCAAGTAATTGTTTCGCTTTCTCCTGCTTTTCCATTTGCTTGTTGGCGCTGATGGTCTCGACGGCAAAGACTGCTTCAGCGATAAACGTCGTGTCTTGTTGTTGGATTTGTTGGTTATCGAATGTCAGCATATTCATAGTCTTTCCCTCTTTTACGTCACCAACCTTTGTTATGAATTAGGCTGGTACGACTCACTAAAAATCCTATTTAGAGCAAAGTTCTCAATCTTGCTTTCAGTTGTCTGCAAATTTGTGACTTTGCTTACTTTGTAGACTAGCGAATTTTTTACTACAATTTCACAACAAAAATTTTACAATGTGAATTTTACAAAATGTCGCTGTCGAAAAGTCTGATCCGCCAGTCCCACTTTTTAGGGACAAAAATTAGAAACCTGAGAAAACGCAACCATTTAACGATGGAAGATCTCTCAGCTCGCTGTGTTCGTGTTAGCCCCGAATACGCGCCTTCCGTTTCTTATCTATCCATGATTGAGCGTGGAAAGCGTGTTCCCAGTATCGATATGTTGGAAGTCATCGCCGAAGTATTTCAGAAAGATCCAGCATGGTTTCTCGATGATGAACCTGAACAAAATGCCATCACTCCGGATAAAGGCAATCGTGGTGGCATCAGCGGCATGGCACTAGAGCCTAGCTTTCTTTTCTCAAATGACATATTGCAAATTGCCATTCCAGAAATGCTGTCACAAACCGGGATCACTGGACGACAATTTGCGCACCTGCTGATTCGTGCTCACCAAGAGAGCCATCAGAATCATTTTCCTGATCTAGAGCGCGCAGCAGAAGAAGTTGGCCTAAAGCGCCTCAATCTGTCGGTTGAAGATTTGATGGACATCGCTCGTAGCATTGGCCTGACCATTCGCTGGGTTTCGAGAGCACCACAGGACGTAGTGGATGAACTTGGCGTCAGTGCAAAACAAGTTGTCACCTCTTTTTTTGAGCCGCCAGGCAGCATTTATCTCAATGAAGTACTCAAAGAGTACCCTACCCGGCTGAAATATGATTTGGCGGTCTACATTGGGCACTGCGTATTGCATAGCAAGGAAGGTCTGAAAAGCGTTCTTTCTGTTGGTCACAGTAACGAGTGGAACAATGGCATGACGCCACCCAGTAGTTCTGAGCTCAATTCTCAAGATATTTTACAAGCTTGGCGAGACTTTGAGTCGAGTTTTTTTGCCGGGGCGTTATTATGCCCCAAAGTCCCTTTTCGACAGTTGTTGGATCGCAATGGGTACGAAATCGATGTTCACAAAAAAGCGGGGGTATCCCCTTCAGTTGCAATGCGACGTATGACGGTGGTATCACCTTACCCACATTGGCACTATTTTGATGCTTACGGGCAAAACAAACTTAAAGCCGTTTATCGAGGTAATGGTATTCCACTTCCTTGGGGCAACATGAGACAAGTCAATGACCCTTGCCAACATTGGGCTGTTTTTCGTCGATTGTCGGAGCCTAGAGAAGGAAGTTCTGCTCAAATTTCTATCTTACATGTTGGCGATGAACCAAGGATCTATTGTTGCGAGTCCGTCAATATGACCGATCCTGCGGGGAATAATCGCGTGTTATGTGCTGGTATTGACCTTAACCCCGCTATCGACGCGCAAGGTGGCAACTCAAGAGAAATCGCAGAAGATCTGAAAGCTATGTGTGTGCAAAACGGGGGCACATCAGCCATTCCACACCATATTCAGAAAGAATTCACGACTATTGCTCGCATTCTTAACATCAACTGGATAGAAAGAGGGTTGCAATCAGAAGCAAGAGTTATCTGCTCAAGGGGAGCGGTATGCCCGAGAAAGCCAAGTTGCTATCAACCATGTAGCTAGTTAGGACAATAAGCCTACTTCCACATTTACCAGTGACAAAAAGAAAAAAAGCCAATCACAATACGCGTGATTGGCTATATATAAGTGTGAACAAAATATAAGGTTCACTAACAACGTCAGTTGGCTAGGTGACCCTCGGCTTAATAAGGGTCATTAATACTAAAGCACGATGCGTGCCAACTTTTGAATCACCAAAAAATCACGTATTTGCTCAAATAAGCACCAGATTTAACAAAACACAATGCATAGCAAAAATGCATTTTGCAATCTTGACGCAAAATGCAAATTATCACATTCCTATAATGCAATTATACTTTTCTACTAATGCAAGTCAGTGTTTACGAAACACCCATATAGGGCCAATCAGCAGGAATTGGATATCAGTAAAGAAGGTTTCTTACCTTCAACCTTATGACCAATAAATTGAAACAACCAAAGGATGACAAAACCACAAACAGATACGAGGAAAATAGGGACATGAAGCAGCTCTAAACACCAAATAAGTGTAATGCATGCAAAGGTAAACCCGAGCATCATGAGAAACACGCTGAGCGATAGACGAAAGTAAAAAATCAAAACAGGAACTATTGCAGGCCACACCCAGTTAAACTCGATGCCAGCAATGCTCAAGGTAGGAATCGACCAAATCAAGCCGACAATCGACAAGAAGATACCCGGAACAGCAATGTGATGGATTTTCTGATTGATTGGATTTTGATGGCTTTCTCCATACGCTGAAAGCCAATCTGATAATTGACGCATGGCTCACCCCACTTCTTTGTTTTCTTTAAGTATATACCCTCACAAAGAAAGTAGGTGGGCAGGCTTTCCACGCCTGCCATTCATTATGAAACTGCACTTTATAAGAAGTAGGCGCTTTGTCGGCGTTTCTCTTCATACATACGCGTATCCGCTAACTTCATCATTTGGTGAATATCGTCAAACTCTGGTTTATACAACGCATAGCCGACACTCACACTGAGGTTAATCAGGTGCTGTTCGTAAATTACTGGGGTATGACAGATTGCCTTCTGTAGCTCGATATTAATCATGTCTACATCTTCTGGTTTGGAGATTCGAGGCAATAGAACCAAGAATTCATCTCCTCCCATACGCGCTACTACATCGGTCGCACGTAATGTTGATCGTATCCTTTCTGCACAAGCGATCAGCACCTTGTCCCCTGCCGCATGTCCATAGTTATCGTTAATCGATTTGAACTTATCGATATCTATATTGAGGATCGCAAATACATCCCCTTTTTTGTTTCTGGCTACAGTATCGAAATGATGTTTTAGGGTGTATATGAAATAACGGCGATTGGGAAGCCGAGTTAATTCATCGTGCAATGAGCGCTCATAAGCCAATGTGTACAAATGATAGATGGTGCCAAATGCCAGCAGTAACATCAGGATCACTGGGTACCCTAATACTCTGGCTATATGAACCCGATACCATGGCACTTGCTCAATCAGGTTGTCTTTTGCTGCTGCCGCAATTACCCAGCTACCATACGGAAAATGGACTTCTTCCACTGCAAATGCATTATCAAAGGTCGTTTGCTCACCATAAAACAGTTCGCCATCTTTCCCTGCGCTATCTACTCCTCGTATTGCCAAATGGTACTTGTACGCAAAAGCCGGAATGCCGACATCAAGGTATAAGGTATCCAAATTAAGCACAATGCTACACACCCCCCAATACCTTAGGTTTAAAGGTGGATCGACAAAAATAGGTACACGTGCGATTAACGCATTCCCACCTTGCACTAGACTCACTGGCCCTGAAATGAATATTTCTTCTATCTCTTTGGCTTTCTTTATCGAACGCCATTGAGTCGGCACACTTCGATAATCTAACCCGATAACTTCTTCATTTCCTTTGATCGGATAGACATACTCAACCACATCATTGGGGGCGAGCCCAATCACCTGAATATGACTGCTTTTTCTTTTGATGCTCGATGCAAGCGATATCCAGTTAACAAACTGAATATCCGGATTAGCAGAAACGAGTGCCGATAGACTATTCGCAATGTAGATATCTGACACAATCGCGGCTTCTAATTCAGATCGAATAATGGATAGCTCTTCTTTCGCTCGTGTCAGCAACCCGTCTCGGACAAACGACGCTTGACTACGATTCAGGAACTCAATCATAACAATGGACAGCATAACAATCGCTACAAACAGCAATATTACCGTTTTATGTCCACCATGAGTTTCTTTCATTCTTCCCCCAGTAAAAATCTGGCAACATATTAAATTAATATCTTTTTGTTATTATCTGACTTGTAAAACAATCTGTTTACCAAGCCAATATTTATATCAATTATAATAATACAGACGTTACCTTCACGCCTATTGATTCATTTATAAATATGAGAGGTTAAAATGGATCTTTTCTCTACATCATCAGCAAATCAACACTCTTGGTTAACACTGCCTGATAGTCAATTACTTTGGTTACCCAACTTCCTTTCTCAACAAGAGTCTGATCAGCTCTTTTCCTGCCTTAAGCAATGCGTCCCGTGGAAACAAGAAACCATACGTCTATTCGGCCGCTCCGTTTTACAACCGAGATTGCAAGCTTGGTATGGTTCACACCCCTACACGTACTCGGGGTTGACCGTTAATCCACTTCCTTGGATAGAGCCATTACATGACATTAAACAGCGCTGTGAAGAGATTGCTGGTTGTCCATTCAACTCGGTGCTTGCAAATATGTATCGAGATGGCCAAGACTCTATGGGTTCCCACCAAGATAACGAACCTGAATTGGGCAAAAATCCCGTTATCGCCTCAGTAAGTTTGGGGGAAACCCGCCGATTTACACTTTGCCACCAGCTATCTGGAGAAAAACACACGATGGAGTTAGAACATGGCAGCTTACTGATTATGGCAGGCGCTACCCAGCATTTTTGGAAACACAGCGTACCCAAAACACGCCGCCCTTGCAGCGAACGAATTAATCTGACTTATCGTTACGTATACGACCAAAAATAATCTCTCGGAATGAGCATAAGATCACTTGTAAAAGGGCTTTAACGTGAATCTGACGCTACGATTACATTGATACGTTCAATAGCTGATACGTTCGAATACTCTGTTGTTATTTACGTTTGGTACACTATATGCGCAACTCTTTGATAGCATTATGCCTTTCTTTAACATGTTCTTTCAGCGCTTTAGCCTCGGTTGAAGACGTACCAAAGCTTTCTTATCCTGATTCTGCAGCTGTCATTCGACAGACATACGAACCTCAACTCTATACGCTTTCAGCCTTTAAAGAAGGGCATTATGGCCTGCGCATGTTCAGGCAAACACTGGACACCAAATATCGTGCTGCAGTTTGGAGTGATCTGGCCCGTGTAAGTAGTCGGTTAAATCAATTTGCGGCCGAAGTTTATACACCAGAGCAGATCTATTTGTATTCAGAAAAACGTCTCAGTGGTTATATTGGTGACAAAGATGAACGCAGTGTCCGACGCTACACCGTGACCAAACACACACCTGAATATCTCTATTTGGGTGTTGGGTTGTTGGGCTCAATGGCAAGAGCGAATGAATATGGACTCCAGCATGTTGAAGATAAAAAACTGCGCCGCATTATTCGTCGTTACGATTTCAAAAAATACGCCACCGATCAGGAAATGATCCGCGCTTGGGCAGCTCAACTTGCCAATCAAGTTTACTGGCTACGTCAACTCGGAGAACAGGACGTGGTCAATGACTTCATCAGCGCATTCAAAACAACCTATCCGGACATTGATGACAAAGGACTTTCCAAACAGCAGTATGGCAACAAGCTTTATGGCATGACACATATTATTTTTGCTGATTCACAGTACTATCAGCGTCAAATTAGTGAAGCAACACACCAATGGATTTACGACTACTTCCGCCAGAATATCGATACCATTTTACTCAGAGCAAAAGAGGATGTGATCGCTGAAGTTGGTATTTCCTTCCTGCTTGCTGGCTTAGAAAACGATCCTGTAGTCGAAAAGACACGCGCCAAGATCCAATCTTCTATCGACCTGCAACACGGTATGATCCCATCCGTCACTGGAGATTTTGATCTCGAGTATGGAGAACATCGTAACGTATTAGCCATCATGTTATTGGATTGGAAAGGTGTTAACCAAGCCCCCAATATTCAGAACCACCCACGCATGTTCTCTGGGTTGCCCTATGGTTTAGTTGCCAAAAAATAATGTCTTACAAAGAGCAGCCTAGGCTGCTCTTTGTTTTATAGTCATGCTTCTATTACTACGCCATCTCGGCATCACGGATTGGCTGATCAAAGCAAATACCATAAGAGAAATACCGAAAATTTGATGCAAGCTGAATGCTTCGTCAAAGAATAATACTTGCCAAATTGCAGCAAACAGCAAGTTGGTAAATATAAGCGGTGCGAGTTGAGAATTCGACGCCACCATTTTATAGGCTTTTGCTCGACATACCTGTGTATTAATGATCATCACAGACATCGTAACAAGCGCAGCACCGGATAAAAGCGCCTGTTCATTAACCCAATCGACACTCTCCCCACTACCACTCACCCAAACCCACAAGATCATCGGTAGCAACAAAGCCGCAGCTAATAGAAACGTCCAGAAATTGATTTCTGTTGCTCCTAATGAGCTTTTACTCATTCGATACAGACTGAGCTGTGAAGCCGCATTAAACAAGCCTGCAGCCAAGCCAATCAATAATTCGAGCCTAAGATGGAAAGATGAAAGATCCCCTGTCATCAATACGACGCCTAAAAAGGTAATGCATAGACTCACAACGGCAGACAGTTTTAACGGAACAGCAAAGAAAACACGTTCAAGCAAAGGAATAAATAAAGGACCGGTACTAAATAGCACCACGCTTTCAACCAAACTTAAGTGTTCAAGAGAAAACAGGAATGCAAGCTGACAAATCGCAATCGATCCAGCACGTATCAGCAAAGCACTTCGAACTCCTGATGCTGGAAAGCGAAAACGTTGAGTAAAGAACAGTGGCAATAACAGCAGTGCAGGAATGAGAAAGCGTAACTCGCTTAATAAGTAAATATTCATTTCATGTGTAAGGTATTTTGACAATAAACCAGTCACGGAAAGGCTCAGTGTAGAACCAAGCATAAATAAAATTGGGGACATAGACATAAATAAAGCACCTCCTTAGCTAATATTCTAAAGACATGCAAATTCATTTAAAAACGAGTAATATTTACACAATCAGTAAGAAAAACTTACATATTATGAAACTACCCCCCTTAAAAGCGCTGTACTCATTTATTGCTGTCGTGGAAACTGGAAGCATGACCCAAGCCGCGGAGCAACTGAATGTTAGTCATTCTGCTGTCAGTCAAGCGATCAAGTCATTAGAGAGCCAGATTGGTCAGCCGCTGTTCAAGCGAATTGGACGTCATGTCGTCCTCAATACAGCAGGTCGTCAGTACTACAAACAAGTTGCACCCGCGATTGAACAAATCGTCAACGCAACTCACCAGCTAATAGCAAACCAAAGTTCTCACCGCCTCACTTTAAATATGATTAACTCACTCACCATGCATTGGTGGATTCCCCGAGTTCATCAATTCAATGAGTACGCACCACAGTTAGATCTGCGCATATCGACCCTTGCAGGTACATTTGTCATGGAAGCGGAAGGAGTCGATGCTGCCATTATTCACGGAACGAGTGAGGAATGGCCAGATTACTACTGTGAACTGCTCTCTGAAGACGAGCTCATCATGGTATGTAGCCCAGAGTTATATGCGATAACCTCCGATCCTACTGAGCTATTGCGTCGCTTTCCTGCGATTACCACAGACAACGATAGGAGAAAGTTTGATTGGCAAGTCTGGTGTTACGCCTTTGATGTCGCTTTACCTCGCATTGCTCGTAATTTATCTTTCACCTCTTCTATTCAAGCCGTTCAGGCTGCAATTCGAAAGCAAGGGATATTTGTTACACACCGTCAGTTTGTCAAAGATGATGTAAAACAAGGGTTATTGAAAGAAGTCGGTACACCCGTTCAGAATCCACATCAGCAGTTTTACTTTGTGTGTCCACCCAACAAACTTAAGAATGAGCATATTCTCACTGTAAGAAATTGGTTAAAAAGTGAATTCGGCTCTCAGGAATCCATCAAAACTTAACCAACTTAGATTGCCGTATTACTAGGGTCTGTTGATCTTTCGCGGTTAAATTTTGTTCGAATTCTATGCCTTTTAATCGCGACGCAAGGTGTGACGCCTAGTCATTCTAAGCAAATACCTTGCAACAAAGAGTAAAAGGCATAGAAACGAACCCTTTGGGCAGCATTTGTGGCGTATTTCTACTGCGTTATCGCTCATTGATGTAGAACGCTACACCGAATAAGCTCTGCCTTGTATAAAGAACCCACAAATGGCTGCAAAAATCATCTCAAAAGATCAACAGACCCTAGATTGTTTTCTCATAAAAATTAAATTTTTATACCACAACCTGAATGAAGTACGGAAAACAAAATGTAGCACTTTATAATTACGCAAACCATTGCAGCATTAATAACAAGGGATTAGTCACTTTCTTGGATAAATGAACAAAGCAACAATAAGAAACAAAATTCATATAAATAGTTGAAGGCGCTCACATAATAAATTTGAATAGCCGCTTCAGCTTCTAATTTTTCTCCTATTCTTAACTTGCGGAGTTATAGACAATAGGAAAAAGCGAGGCATGACACACTTTGCCGGCAGGCATCTTGAAGAAATGGCAGATATTCGAGCTACACGAAAATGTAAAATCGTGTTGTTATGCTCTATCGTATCCATGCTAATCATGCTTGGCTATAGCACTGTCCATATTCTCGGAGGAAACTACCCCTTCGCTCTACTCAACGTCTTATGTGCACTCATCCTTTCTTTCAACCTGTGGCACTTATACCACCTAAAAGAAGTCAATTACTCCGATCATATCCTTACTGCGGTTTTGCTCTTTCAAGGGATCATCTTGTTGCTCTATGGCGAATTTCTTCCAGATCGTCTACTTTGGCTCTTTCCAATCATCGCTACTATCGTGCTTATTAACGATTTTAAGCTCGGCTTGGTCTTTAGTGTTTCATTTTGTTTGCTGACTTTATTTGCGATCCTATTTACAGATGCCGTCTACCTAGGAGTCAATGTAGCAAGTGATCGCTTCTTGCTCAGTCTTTTTGCTTTGTGCCTGCTCTGCAATGTTTCTTCCTATTACTACACCAAGGTTATGAATTACATCCAATCACTCTATAAAGAAGGTATTGAAGACCTTGCCTACTTAGATCAACTCACAGGCCTTGCTAATCGATGGAGCTTCGAAAACTGGGCACTGGAGAAGCTTTCTGAGCTCGGAAACTCAAGAAACCTCACTGCATTGGTATTTTTAGATATTGATGATTTTAAAACGATTAATGATACCTATGGTCATGATGTGGGAGATCGAGTACTTCAACACTTTTCTAACCGACTAAAAAACAATATTCGCTCAAAGGATAGGAAAACCAATAAGCACGACTATTCTATCGCCCGCTTCGCCGGAGATGAGTTTGTTCTGTTGTTATATGATGTGAAAAGTAGGAAAGATCTCGATGGCATATTGCACCGCATATGCCATTTATTTGAAAACAGTTATCAAGGCTCTGAACGCATCAATCATTTAACCGTCAGTGTCGGTGTCGCGTTATACCCTGAAGATGCAGACTCATTACCTGAGCTTACTCGATGTGCTGACAAAGCGATGTATGCCGCAAAGCACAGTGGAAAGAACCAGTTTAGATACTATCAAGGGGTGACATCTGCCCCCCTTGATCATTTTCATCGTAACGTTGATAAAAAAGTAACACCGATTAAGAAAGCCTAACCATTCATGTACATTAGCCACAAACTAAATGCCATTACGACAATCAGCCATGCAGCATAACGAGCTGTGTTGGGTTTATCTTTTTTGGGTACCACAACAGGTCTCATTGCAGCAGATTTAGCCGCTGAAATAATATTAGGTCTTTCTTCCAACTCTTCTCGACGTTTTTGCGCCTTGTTTGCAATCTTCCCGAAACGATGTCGTTGTTCAGTAGTGAAATCTTGACTGGGATCGTAACGAGCGTGTTGGTCTGTATGTTTGGGTACAACAGCCATAGCGTCCTCCTCTCGAAGCGGTTCCGTCATAAATTAAGTATAGTCAAAGCTCTGACGAGTAAAATTTGATTAATTCTCAGTCCTTTTTCGAAATAATCGAACAACTTGAACAAAGCATAACTGTCTTGTTTGCGCTGCCTTCTCACTACACTACTTGTAAACAAAAAGTAGGAGCAACGCTATGACAACACAAAGAAAAATAAAACAAATCATCGCATCTCACCCCACATCAGACGGTGATGGTGTTCAGATTCGTCGTGTTGCTGGCTTCAATAATGCAAGTTTCTCGCCATTCTTAATGATCGATGAGCTGAAGTCAGATAACAGTGCTGATTACATCGGTGGGTTCCCACCTCATCCACATCGAGGCATTGAAACCCTAACTTATATGTTAAACGGCCACTTTCAACACAAAGACCATATGGGGAATGTGGGCGAATTACGCTCTGGTGGCGCACAATGGATGGCAGCTGGAAAAGGAGTTATTCATAGTGAAATGCCCATAATGGATAAGGGCTCGCTCCATGGTTTTCAAATCTGGATTAACCAACCCGCAGAGTTGAAAATGTCACCCGCTCGCTATCATGACTTTCAGTCAGAAACTATCATGGAATACCAGCAAGATGGTATGGGTTTACTTAGAGTAATAGCAGGTCAGTTTGATCTCAAGAGCACCACCGTCCGCGGACCGTTGGACCAAACGGGTGTGCCTCTCAACGTTGCTGACTGGCGAGCATCTCGTCATTCTGATTTGCAATTTGCGACAAGTAGTTTTCAAAATGCCATGTTATATGTTTATCAAGGCTCTGTAATTGTTGAGGATATTAAACTTTCCGAAGGCGAATTGGGGCTATTAAGCTTAGGTGATGAGGTCTCGATTCAAACAGAAAATGAAGCAGGCGTTTTGGTTTTCACTGGTGATCCTATCGATGAACCAGTTGTCCATTATGGCCCTTTTGTTATGAACAGCATTGAAGAAATCGAACAAGCAATCAAGGATTATAACAGCGGGAGTTTTGCTCAATATTAACCGCAGATAGAAAGCGTTACGCTAATACCATTGCCATGACGTAATGCTTAAATAGTTCGCCACGCACCTTATAATGCGTGGCGCTTTTTATTTACAAGTATTCACACAAGTATGCTGTCGCAATACTGACTTGCAGATCGAAAGATGAATCACCTTTTACTTCAAAGGCTTCTCCTGATTTAAAAGAACTCCACTCAGTCTCGCCGTCACGCTTAATAACGAGTTCACCTTTAACGACAGTCATGCGTTCTGGCGCGGCGGTACCAAAGGTATATTCACCAGGTAACATGACACCTACGCTGACGCTTGAACCTTGTTGGTCAAATCCTAAAGACTTAACACCACCATCAAAGTAACTGTTTTCGTTTATCATTTTGTCTTCCTTGGGCTGATTTTCTTTATAAAATTGAAAATTACTTTTAACCAAAAAAAGGCGTCTCAACAAGTACTATTTATTAGTGAACTTGCAAGTAGCTTAGGTAAAAACGCTTTCTTTAGATTCTGTATTCAGAAGTTTTCACCACACCATCCCATAAAATAATAATTAGCAACTGCCCATGCGTTAATATGTACAATTTAATCAGGTAACGCCCCAGCCAATCACTGAGTGAACTATAATTAGCAATTGATTTAGGTCATAGAATCACAGCATTTAAGCTACAACTTTTGGGTGAAGTTCAAAAATCCATATTGAGGGATTGCGTTGTAGAGGAAACTCTTACAATCTCTGGATTCACTCAACACTTATGCCTTGGAGCTGTATAAATTGACCTCAAAGAAACGATCGCGAAAACCTAACTCTGCATATCGGTCAATTATGAGAAGTCCTTCGCTTTTTAAAACTCTGTTTGCGGTTGTCTTTGGCGTCCTAGCCATTGCCTTCTCGCTATTGCTGTACTTTAGCTATCAAGACTATGTTCATCCAAAACATGTCTACGGAAAGTGGATTGAAGTGGGTGCACCTGGCTACAACGTTGAAGTATTAGTGCTGAGTGAACAAGGAGTACTACGCAATAATCGCCTTGTTGCAACACAGTTCGAGTTTGACGGAAAGAAAGTCTATGTGGAGACTGGTCAAGGAACATCCATTTACCAGATAGCAGGTACCATGAATTCCCCTCAACTTCGGCGATTGGTTCCAAACAGCCCTACTCAGCGTTTTATTAAAGAGGGGTATGAAAATACCGTGGACATGGAAGGAGGCGGTGCCGCAAAGCACCGGCGCGCCGCACTATCTGAACACTTCGGAAACAAATAGTGTGGCGCGAACTAGTTTACCCTGTTAGAACGTTATCTTCTGGGTATTTGATCAATGTTGGTTCCGGGCGGGCCAACATATAAGCCAATGTTAGTGGTCCTATACGACCAATGATCATCACCACGATCATGATGTACTTACCTGCTTCAGAAAGCTCTGCCGTCAGGCCTGCCGTTAACCCCACTGTCGCAAATGCCGAGATCGTTTCAAACATGACCTTGTCGAAACTCGCTTGCTCGGTCAGCATCAACAAAAACATCGCCGTGGTTAACATCGCACCACTCACCACAATGATCGCCAAAGCTTTGGTAACGGTCGGCCAGTTAACGGTACGTTTAAACATCACTACATGTCGTTTTTGGCGTAAGAATGTCCAAGTAGCCACAAAAGCAACAGCAAATGTCGACACTTTTATACCGCCACCCGTTGAAGTAGAACCGGCACCAATCAGCATTAAAATGATCATGATAAGCAGCGCTGGCTGAGAGAAGTGTGTCAGGTCGACACTGTTGAAGCCAGCAGTCCTCGCACTTGCAGATTGGAAGAAAGCAGCAAGCCATTGACCAGACACATCTAAAGGCCCCATTGTCGACATATTATTTCGCTCTAAACACCAAAAGAGAATGGTCCCCACCAATAACAGTGCGGGTGTCGCCAACAACATGATTTTGGTGTGAAGATGCAAAAAGTGGAAGCCTTTGCGCCAGTTCATTGCGACATCACCAATCACGGTGAAACCTAGCCCACCAAAGATGAACAACCCTGCCAATGTAAATATGACTAATGGATCATCCACAAAGCTCATCATGCTATCGGAGAACAATGCAAAACCGGCATTGTTAAAGGCTGAAATCGCATGGAAAAGGGCATAAAAAAGTCCCGTGCCCAACCCGAATTCAGGCACCCAACGAAATGCTAAAATTGTAAAGCCAAGCCCTTCTGCAACCAGCGCAAAAATAATGATCTTCTTAACGAGCTTTCTTAAATTTACCTTACGATCTTGTCCTAATGCGTCTTTTGCTAATGCTTGCTGTTTTAGGCTAAGGCGCACCCCAAACATATACAACAAAACCGCAGACAACGTCATTTGCCCCAAACCGCCAATTTGCATCAGACACATCAGCAAGATCTTTCCTGCAAGCGTAAAATGCTCACCAGTATCAACCACACCCAACCCAGTCACACTAATGGCAGACGTTGCGGTAAAAAGCGCATCCGTAATTGAAAGCCCAGTTACCGAAAATACGGGTAATGTGAGTAAGATGGCCGCAGGGAGCAATACAGCTAAAAAGCTGATAAGAATGATTCTAGGTTCAGAGCCTTTCTGTTGTTTCTTTTCTGGCTCTAACGAATAGAACAACCCTTGTCGCTGAAATGAGTTCATAGGTTTTTCAATTTTTTGGCTAACGTTACTTGAGGACCCACAATAATGATCACATCACCAATTTCCAATTCGGTGGATAATTCTGGTGCTTTGACAATTTCCGGCCCACGTTTAAAGCCCAATACTTGTACACCACTTTCCTGACATAAAGCCAAGTCACCTAATGTTTTACCCATAAGTCGCGAACCAACCACCACTTCTGTCATCGCAAGACCTGATCCCAGTTCTTGGAACTCAAGCACGCGCTTATCTAACATTTTACGAGCCACCCGAATGCCCATATCCCGTTCAGGCATAATGATGTGGTCTGCACCAATTTTCTGCAGGATCTTGCCATGAAACTTGTCATTCGCTTTAACCCAAACCGATTTAGCACCCGCTTCTTTTACAACGAGCGTGGTCAGGATACTGGCATTCACATCAGCACCAATAGAAACCATCACCATGTCGTAGTCATCCAGCTTTAGCTCCGCAGCCGTCTCCTCACTGGTACAGTTTGCAACCAAAGCTTGTGTCACAAAGCCTGCCGCTTCACGAACACGATCTTCGTTAATGTCGATAGCGAGTACTTGCGCTCCAGACTCTTGTAGCTCTTTACATACTGACAGGCCAAATCGTCCAAGGCCTATCACTGCGAATTGCTTACTACCTGGTTTCATGGTGTTACCTTTATTGTTCTGATGAAGCGCGAAAGTGTGCGCTCATAAAATGCACTTATCAAATTGATGCGTTACATTCTGACAAGAATCTAACGAAACAAAGCTCAATTAAATTCTCTGATCTTAATTCCCTGATTCTTAATGGCGAAGATTCGCTTTATAATTTGTCGAACATTCTCAATTACAAGATATGACTTTATGAATGAATGGATTAGCCAGCTACCGAGTAACGTAAACGCTTTTATTGATAGCTGGGACAACAATGTACTGTTCATCACCGCAGCAAGCTTTTTAGCTTGGGTGTGTTGGCGCATTATTTATAACCGCCTAGAAGTGTTGGTCTCAAAAACCAATTTTCATTGGGATGACCTAACGCTGCTGGCTCTAAAAACACCTATCAGTACACTCATCTGGTGTTGGCCTGGAACCATTTCCCTTGGTTTTGTTTTACAAGAACACATGGGCACACGTCTTAACTGGCTAAGTACACTCAAGTTACTGTTGGTCATTGCAATATTTGTGTGGGTCATCATGCGACTTATCAACAATATTGAGGAGTACGTGCTTACCACTCAAAGTCGGGATGAGACAACGGTCCAAGCCGTTGCCAAAGTTGCACGACTATTTTTTATTGTAATTGGCGCACTCACCGTGATGCAGGCCTTTGGCCTTAGCCTGTCGGGCTTACTCACATTTGGTGGTGTCGGTGGTTTAATTGTCGGTTTGGCAGCCAAAGATCTACTATCCAACTTCTTTGGTGGCATGATGATTTACTTCGATCGTCCATTCAAAGTTGGAGACTGGATTCGTTCTCCTGATCGTCAAATTGAGGGAACCGTTGAGCGTATCGGTTGGAGAATGACCATTATCCGAACCTTCGACAAGCGACCTTTGTATGTGCCGAACTCCGTCTTTAGCAATATCGTAGTCGAAAACCCGTCCCGAATGCTGAACCGCCGTATTAAAGAAAATATCGGGATACGTTATGACGACGGAGCTAAAGTTGCACTGATCGTATCCGAAATAAAAACTATGTTGGAAAATCACCCTGATATCGATACCAAGCAAACGCTGATCGTCAACTTCAACGCCTTTGGCCCTTCATCGTTGGATTTACTGATCTACACATTTACAAAAACGGTAAATTGGATTCGTTACCATGAAGTAAAACAAGATGTTCTGCTGCAAATCATGACCATCATCCACCAGCATGATGCAGACATTGCTTACCCAACGCAAACGCTAAAACTTGACCCACAGCATGCGGGTGAACCCATCGAACTGATCACACGATAGAGATAAAAAAGCCCGCTATTCAGCGGGCTTACTGCAACTCACTATTACTTAGTAAATATAAGTGCGTCTGATACTTTTCTTTCTGTAGCGTCTGATGAGTTACCTGTATTTTTTCCATCCACAATCATCATTGATGAGCCACCTCCATCTAAGTTCAGAGCGTTGTCAACGGAGAGCGCTTTCATTAGGTTTTCCATATCACTAATACTTGCCCCTTCCGTCACCGTAGGCTGACGTCCATATACAACAGCGGCATAAACGATGTTCGAGTCAGTCATACCAATCGCGGTTCTTGGGTGGCGACGAAGTATCCAACCGTTATAGAAACCTTCTCGGTTATCGCTTGCGGCTACTCCAAGCCCATCATCATCTTGTGCTCCTTCACCAGAGCCGATCTCAGGATATGGATTCCAACCATCATTTCTTGCGGTTTTGTCAATGTTACCTTGTTTTACAAGGACCGGGCCGGCATTGATAATTGTCATGCCTTCTTTTAATGCAATGTCCTTATTATCAACCCTAACTAGGCTTTCTACTACCACGCTGTCTCCAACATTAACTGAGTCGAGTAAACCTCCAGTGGCCTGCAAATGGATGTAATCCGGTTTGATATTCGCACCTAGACGATCAGCAATACTGACAACTTTGCCTTCAGGGTTAACAATAAGTTCCTTTCCTTCTCCTGATGGAGAGCTCTCGCCAAAAAAAGAATTGAATGCTGTGATTTCATCTTTATCAGTACAAACGTAGTCATGCATAGTTTCATTTGATGGTGTATCACCATAACCACCACAATTGAGTAAAATACCTGGTTGGCGGTTTATGCCGTCGATCTGAGTTTTTTCTCCATTAATCAACAAGAATGAAGTGCTGGTAATGGATGACCCAATCTGCAATTTTGTTGTTTCTCCGGAGTTATCAATGAGCAAACCCGCTTTCCCATTCGAAGCATCTCTTAATAACATTCCGTTTTGTACATAAATACCAGCAGGCGCCCCATAATCTCCAACTTTATCGTTAAACACAAAAAAGCCGGCGTTAATTGCAGCTAAAGCATCATTACGAGCAGCCATACTCGTAACTGACTCCGCATCATATATTTTATCTTTAGCTAAAATACTTTTGATCTTTCCTTGGTATTTATTTAGATCAATGCGCAATAAACTGATAGTAAATGGACCACTAGTTTCATAACCATCTTGTGCGGAGTAACGGACAGAAAAATTTAGCCCACTTTTCTGTAGTTCTTTAGCCAATAACTTGGTTTCTTCTTTATTTCCTATATTTCTAATTCGTATAATACTCTCTAAAGTTCTATTATTTGGTGTAAGCTCTGGAGCCTTTTCTAATAAAAATTTTATTGAGTGTTTATTTAGAAATTCAGTATATTTGTCAACATCCTTTGAATTAAGGACACCAGAGGATAATAGATACGCTTCCCCAACGCTTTTCCCTCTAGTCACTTGGTAAAAATCTATTCCTTCTCCCACAACCCTATGCTGAACTGTTTGTTGTAATCCTTTTTTCCCTACCATCAAATCAGGTACAGTCCAATCGTTTGCATAAGTAGAAAAAGCTGTCGAAATTAAGCAAGCAGTAAATATGTATTTGTTCATAACAAAATTCCATTTATATGTGATATTGCAAAATTATTTTAATAAATAGAATATATTCAAACGATAATATTGATCACAATAAATATACTTGAGGTATAACTTAATAAAACCTTTCAAAGATCATAAAAAATAAGCATAAATATTAAGAGTATTTCTGTATCTATTTGATTTATTGAAAATACCAATTTAGCAAACGAAAGCTATCAGAGAGTTGCAACTTATTTTATCTTTCGAATTTAATAATGCGTCAGTTCACATCTTGTCTTCTTAACTGAATAAATGAGTCAGCCCTCAAAGTGAGGGCTGATTCTAAGCTTGTGTTACAGGCTCTCGTTCGACACTATCTTCCGTGTGCTCTGCTCGCCAGTATAACCACATCATCAGCAAACAAAGCGTAAAGCAGCCGCCAAACAACCATGCTGAACTTAACGATTCAATGACCATACCACCAATCAATGGGGCTACCGCAAAACCAAGTGAGTAGAGTGCAGCAGCGCCAAAGTAAGAACCGCGCAGGTGTGCTGGCGCCATTCTGTCTATTTGAACATTTAACGTAGGAAACGCAATCACTTCCCCTAGACTCAGAATAAAGCAGGCGATACCCCAACCAATAGGCCAGTCGGCAGGAGTCATAATAAAACCAACCTGTGCCAATGCCATCAATGCCATTCCTATTCGGGTTCGAGTAAAGAGAGGAACCTTCTCCAACCACTTAAGCATAGGAAACTGAAATACGATAATGGTTAACGTATTGACCAGCACTAAACCTGCAATGATCTGTGCTGCTTGTTCTCCGCTCGCGCGAACAATCACTTGTGGAATGGATGATTCAACTTGCGCGTACACAAACATCATCAGAAAGTTGGCGATCATAAGCAGCACAAAGATATTATCTTTGCTGATTATTCTAAGAGTGGCTCGAAAATTAGGTAACAGCGAACGATCCACTTTCTTAGCTTTGCCGCTTCGCTCTATCCCGACAAGCAGCCATACGCCATAAACTAAATAAGTCACTCCAGCAAAGTAGAAGAGTTTTTGTGGCTCAGACAAAGCGAGCGTCACGCCAATAAGAGGGCCAATTGCACCACCTAAATTTAGCAAGAAGTAACGAATATTTAATGCAAGCTCTCGATCTTTAAGATCCTCTAAATTATCACCAATAACAGCCTTCGCTGGCGCTTCAATCATGGGACGCATTAAGCCAGTGATAATGATTAATACATAGAACTGCCACACTTGGTCTGCCATCGCAATGCCACTGTATGCCAGAGCAGCAATCCAACTCCCCGACACCATGACCCACTTACGACCAAATTTATCTGACAAATAGCCCGAGTATAGGCCAGTAATTGCTCCGACTAATGCTGATGCTGCCAGCATGCCCCCGACTTCCGTCGCGGTGGCACCATAATCTTGATATAGGAAGACGATAAGAAATGGCCATGCCATAAAATAACTTGTGCGGGCAAGGAGCACACCACTTAAAACAGTCCAGACAGAAAAATTAAACCGCTGAACTCGCTGCCATTGAAACAAACTCTCCTGTTGTGTCATATCTCGCCCTCCACTGACTATTCGACTTGGTTTGAATTCACGAACGTGATACCAGTCATATTTTGAACAACTTCTAACCAGTATATGAACTTGTTATGAAAAAGATAGCATTTATTTCATTTTGATAATGCAGCATAGAATATTATCAACAAGTTGAATTAACCCTTTATTATATAAGTAGTTTTAACTTCCATCTCACTTAGATAAGTATAATAAAACGCAGTGTTTTTTATTATATTCCCATTATTTTTAGACCATTCCACTACTGCATCAATTTAAGAACGTACAACATCATACTATCGTTCAATTGAGTCATTAATGACCCAACTAAATATCATAGCAAGCGAACCAACTATCGCTTGCTGTGATAGCATGATTCTATTCTCAGCCACTGACCGACAAGGACTTTCTAGTGAACATTATCGTTATATTTCTCGCCGTGTTACTTGGACAGCATGTCACTGAGTTGTTTGGTTTTAGCTACAACCTATTTACCGATCCATTTGATGCCACATTGCTTGTGGTCAATGTCGTCACCTTTGTATGCATCGCATCCGTTCTTGAGTTATTGCTACAAATATTGAAAAAGACCAGACGACAATAACCCAAACTAAAGCGTCATTTGATCCATCATACATTTCTGCCCAGTGCTATATACATCTTTAACACTACCAATGTGCAACTTCATTACATGCAACCAACATTAATCCAACTTAACGAATTGATTTCGTGAAGAAAATCTTGTTCCTGTCATTCCATTTTTGTATTGGTAAGTTGTGTGACCAAGAGTCGAAAAAAAAATCCCACTTAGAGAGAAAATGCTGATATCACAATAACTTAAAGGGATTATTAGTATGCTGTATCTTGAGTTTCTCTTTCTATTGCTCATGCTCTACATTGGTTCTCGGTATGGTGGCATAGGCCTCGGTGTCGTGTCGGGTATTGGCCTTGTCATCGAAGTCTTTGTTTTCAAAATGCCACCAACATCCCCACCGGTAACGGTGATGTTGATCATTCTTGCCGTGGTTACATGTGCATCCATCTTGGAAGCCGCGGGTGGCTTGAAATACATGCTCCAAGTTGCGGAGCGGTTATTGAGACGAAACCCTAAACGAGTCACGTTAATCGCCCCCTTTGTCACCTACACAATGACATTTCTACTCGGGACAGGACACGCGGTCTATTCGATCATGCCAATTATTGGTGATGTTGCATTGAAAAATGGCATTCGTCCTGAACGTCCAATGGCGGCTTCCTCTGTTGCCTCACAGATTGCGATTACGGCCTCTCCAATTTCCGCAGCCGTTGTGTACTATTTGGCGCAGCTTGCTGATATTCAACATGAAATTACATTAGTTTCGATTCTGATGGTGACAGTACCAGCAACCTTATTTGGTACATTACTCATGTCGCTTTACAGCCTCAAACGAGGAAAAGAGCTGGATGATGATCCGGGCTATCAAGCTCGACTAAAAGATCCTGAATGGCGTAAGCGCATTGAAAGCACAACAGCGACTTCGTTGGACGAAGTGCTCCCTTCTTCCGCACGTAACGCCGTACTCATTTTCTTAGCTTCTATCGTGACCATCGTTATTATCGCTATGGTTCCTGAAGTACGCACTATTGTGGATGGCGAAAAGCCGATTAGCATGTCAATCATTATCCAGATGATGATGCTGTGTTTTGGTGGGGTTATTTTGCTGGCAACTAAAACAGATCCACGCGATGTACCAAACGGTGTGGTATTCAAATCAGGCATGGTCGCAGCGATTGCTATTTTTGGTATAGCATGGATGTCAGACACCTATTTCAAATATGCCATGCCTCAGTTCAAATCCGGCATCGTAGAGATGGTGACAAACTACCCTTGGACCTTCGCTCTCGCGCTATTTATTGTTTCTGTAGTGGTGAACTCTCAAGCAGCAACAGCGCGCATGATGTTACCTGTCGGCCTTGGATTAGGCTTAGATCCCGCACTATTGATTGGGATTATGCCAGCAGTGTACGGTTACTTCTTTATTCCGAACTATCCTTCTGACATTGCAACGGTTAACTTCGATACATCCGGCACTACCAAGATTGGCAAGTGGTATTTTAATCACTCGTTTATGTCTGTTGGTCTCATTGGTGTTATTGGTGCTTGTTGTTTAGGCTACGTTTTAGGACAAGTTGTTATTGGTTAATCAATTAAAAACGCCCTCAATCTATGAGGGCGTTTTGTTTTGCAAGTGACTAGGGTCTGTTGATCTTTTGCGGTTAAATTTTGTTCGAATTCTATGCCTTTTAATCGCGACGCAAGGTGTGACGCCTAGTCATTCTAAGCAAATACCTTGCAACAAAGAGTAAAAGGCATAGAAACGAACCCTTTGGGCAGCATTTGTGGCTTATTTCTACTGCGTTATCGCTCATTGATGTAGAGCGACTACACCGAATAAGCTCTGCCTTGTACAAAGAACCCACAAATGGCTGCAAAAATCATCTCGAAAGATCAACAGGCCCTAAATTATGTATCGTGCATGATCACATTTTGCTCTAACAAGGTATTTACGATTTGAGCGGAATCCATACCACTGAAATCGATTTGTTGTCCTAGATTTTCAACCACAATCGTTTGAGACTCCCCACCCGTAGAATCCGCATGTACCGTCAATTCGATGTTATTGGAATCTACAACTTTGGCATCAAGATGTGCAAATAACGCATCCATATCAACCGTTGGAGATTGGAGCTCAGGTAAGACTTCTCTCAAATCAATTTGGTCGCCTTCTGTTAAATTGAAGTCCGTGATGGTGTCTTGGGCACCATTATCAATATCACGCCAAACAAACACATCTGCACCCGTGCCGCCCGTTAGGATATCTGAACCTAGGCCACCCTCTAATACATCAGCACCTGCGCCACCAAGAAGTGTATCGTTACCTTCACCACCAATCAGATGATCAGCACCATCACCGCCTTCGATACGATCATTACCACTGCCAGATTGAAGCGTAGCGCCTTCATTTCCAGCCGCAATTAATGCATCTTCCGTTAGTGTTGGCTGAATTACATCGCCACTATCAGCTGTCACTTCTAGATTGACCACCACAGGATCAGACGATGCTGTTGAATCATCTGACTCAGTTGATACCGCTGTCACAGTGATTTGATGCGCGCCTTCAGGTGCGCCTAGAATAACCAAGCTTTCTATTGCGTCTTCAGAAACTTTCCATACATTTCCATCTTGAATGACGCTACCTGCACTGCTCATTAACGTAGCACCATCAGGCACATTGGTCAGCTCAAGCGCAAGCACTTCATTAATATCAGCGAGAACGGCAATTAAGCCTACCAACGCAATTCCTTGATTACTGACACTTTGCTGAGCGTAAATATGCTTCACGTAGTTAAAGTCAGGGTCAACTGACAATGACGGTTGCTGAGCAACAGGCTTAACGTCAATGGTAAAGGACTGTTCGTCTTCTAAAACCATGCCAGAAGCATTCTCATAATAGACGCCCTGATCATCAGCTTTAACAGTAAACTGAACCTGCTCCATCGGAATACCACTGGTATCCACAAACACACCAACGCTTGGATCGCTTGCTGATAGCAATGCGTTGATGTCGCTAATGCTACCTTCCAAGATCACCTCACCATTAATGCCCGAGGAAATTACCACTGAACTTCCGGCAGGAGCAACAACCGAAAGCACTCCATAATCCACACTTAGTGTCACACTCATTGCCTCGCCAGCATGCGGCCCAGTGTAATCCACATCACTGACCGACACGCCAGAAATCTTCTGCCCAGCGCCTTCTTCAATTTCAGTAGTAATACTGCTTCCATCAATTTCAGGTGCATCATTGGTTGCTTCCACGGTAAATGAAGCGTTACCTTCCACCGTTTGCGGATCGGCCACGCCATCCGTGGTGCCATCATCAGTAATGTCGTAACTGAAGCTGACATCCCCATAGTAGTTTTCTGCTGGTACAAAATGCCAAGTATTAGCATCTATTTGAACCAAGGTCCCCATCGCAGGATCGCTTAGCACTAAATTAGAGACGGTTAAGTTGTGGGATTCAATATCGCTGGCATTGGCAAGCAAATCAGCAGATGTAATGACCATTGGATCTGCTTGGTCTTCTTCAATATTTGGCAACGTAACAGGCGTGGTTTCTGGGGCGTCATTCACTTCCGAAACATCTACGGAAACTTCAAAGTTTTGTGATGGACCATAGTCTACTGTCGTGCCATCTACACCCGTATCTTTCGACTGCACGTTGAACTGAAGCTTCCCATCCCAGTTTTCATGGTTGTTGTCACCTGAATTGAATACCACGTTATCCAACTGCTGAGCTGAGATTTCAAATACCCATTTTCCGTCAGCGACTTCAATTGGCGTGACTCCTGGAATCGAAATGGTCGCGCCGTCAGGGACGCCAGAAATCTCAACTCGCAAGGTCTCTGGCTCATTCTCTTGGTAATCACTGCTTGCAGGAAGTGAGTCTTTATTGTCGACAATTTGGGCATTGATATCGATCTGGATATCTTCTCCTTCAATACCTTCAACGGTATCAACCGGATCAACATCCACAACGTCCCCTTTCGGTTGCACATCGATGCTAATACTTGGCAAATCGACATCATGTTTTACCGGCACACCCAACAAGTTTTCTTGGGTAAACACTTCCATATTGATATCAACATGACCGCTAAAGTCTTTTGGTGGCACGATTTGAATATTGCTTAGATCAAGTTCACTGCCTGCACCTGCCGGTAGCTTAATACTCCATTCACCATTACCGTTATTCTTAACCGTGTAACCACTTCCTGATACAGCTTGAACCAAGAAACCATCCGGAACATCAGTCAGCTTGAGAGAAATAAACTGTTCGGAGCCATCGGTATCGGTCAGTGATACCGTCACAGGATCTGTTGTTGCTAGTGAGATTGGTTCATCTTCTGTTCCAACAATATCAATGACACCATCGCCACCAGCTCCAGAGACCTCAATATCATCCACAACAGGTACAACTTCGAAGCTAACATTCGTATTAAACTGACCACTATCAGATTCAGAAGCGGCACCCGTTTGATCGAACGTAGCGGTATCTGTCACTGTACCAGAAACATTGATCGTCACTGTGTTGTCATCGTTGCCCGTCGGGTAATTATGCGCAGGCTTGAACAGTACCTCATCCAATTTGCCAGCAGCAATGTCAGCAGCGGAGAAAGTAATACTTGTCCCTAACGCATTACCATCGGCATCATAAAACTGACCAACACTTGCATCAGCTAATGTTAACGTGACTTCACTAAGAACTTCGTCTCCCCCATCAACACCGTTAAAGTTATCCATTAACGTCGAGGTAAACGCGAGTTGAATGTAGCTGTCTTCGTATCCGACAGTGTCAGCCCCTGCGGTTCCATCGATATCGATAGGGTCCATATTTTCATCCAATGAACCAGACACTACCACATCAAATTCCGGCGTCAGTGTACTGTCATTAGGCTGAGTGCTGTCTGGTGTGTCAGCAACAGGAGAGACCTGAATGGTTACGTTTTCTGTGGTTGTTTTCTCATCCCCAGAAGAAACGTCAGTAGTAATGATGGTAATTGGAAGCTCAAAATCACCAGAGAAATCTTCAGGCAAGTTCAAGTTTAGCCCATCAAAGCCTGTCAGGTTTCCATCAGCATCTATCCCACCTTGGAAGACATATTTTCCGTTGGTGAAATCAATATCGTTCGCGCTGATAGAGATCGGGTAACTCTGACCATTGATCGTCACCGTTCCGTCAATCACAATTGTGACAATGTCTTCTTTGCCATCATGACCAGAAATCACAATTTCATCAGCGAGTTGCTCACCTAAATTGACTGAGTTGTCCTCGGTGCCAGTAATGACGGCAGTATCTTTAATATCAACGTCTGCCGCTTTATCTGGATCATGTGGGTTCACTACTTTCGGGAAGGATAGTGTCACGTCCGTTTCGCGTTCAGCGCTGTTGGCTGCTTCGGGAGAGTCTTCTCCTGCATCCGTCACTTTGGCAAAGATAGTAATATCTATGGTATTTTCTTGGCCCGGTTGGTTTTGGTCGAACAAATTCAGGCCATTTGGCGCTTTGATGCTGAAGTTTTCTTCATCGGTGATCACCCAACGTCCATTTCCTTCATACACTGCACCCACGATCACGAGCTGTTCAAGTACGGCTGGATCAGTATTATTGAATTGAACCACCAATTCAGTCACCAGCTCATCTGAAGAGCCATCGGTTTCCAAGTAATGGATAATATTGGCGTCACCATTGGCATCGTTGATGGTAAATTCAATGCTGCCATCATCGCCAGCGTGAATTACAGATTCAGCAGCACCCGCCGCATCGGTCACTTCCAGCTTGTTGTCAGCATCTTCCGGCTCTACCACCGGAACCACAGTTACATCAATTTGGCCGTTAACCACTTTCTCAGCAATGCCTTGCCCCGGATTAGATGCATCTTCATATTCAGCATCGATTTCCTTCACTGTCGCTGAAGTTGTTAGGGTGAAGTCGGCACTAGAATCAGCTTCTGGCTGGATCTGGATAAAACCATTTTGACTGATCAAGTCAGAGAACTCTTGTTCTGATATTCCATCCGGCTCAAAAGATAGCTCACCATTTTCAAAGGTGATTTTTACCCCATCAATGGTAACTGTAGTGCCTTCAGTAAGTGCCGTTGCCTCACCATTAATAAAGACAGAAGCACCGGAAGGAACACCCGAGATCTGGAGATCGGCGTAGAATTCATCAGCATCAACTTTTGTCCCTTCTGGTTGCCAGTTGATGGTGATTTTACTGTCTTCATTCCCACGAGAATGCGATAGATAATTGTCTTGTGTATCAATGACTGGCGCCACCTCAATCACGATTGGTTTCTCAACCGTGATTGAATGCCCGTCATCTTCAGTTACAACAATGGTCGCTGTGATTTCAATATTAGCCGTTGCCGAATCCACAGGACGAACAACAATACCAGTATCAAAATGGAGCGCACTAATGTCCGCTTCATAAATAGGTTGTCCATTGCTATCGTAACCAACAAACGTTAAGTCAATCGTTGTCCCGTCACTGTCTTCAAGAACCACGCCTTCAGGAATATTCGAAAGTAGCACAGTTAATGACTCTGATTGATCTAACGGTTTATCTGAATACTCTCCAGAAACAACAGAGAAATTGAGCTCCGCGGTGCCATTTTCATCGATGGTCGTCTTGATGCCCGAGGTGTCACCTTCAGTAAATTCACTCCAATCGGTGTTGCCATCTTTAATGACAATCTCTGGAGTATCAGCAACCCCCTTAATTGCAACATTGACTTCCTTGCTACCTAATGAGGTTTCATCAACGACAGTTGTTCCATCGGATAACGTCGCCTGATCTTTAATGATCCCTTCAACGTTAAACGTGAAATCTTGGTTGCTATGTAGCGGTGGCAATATTTCGACTGAATCTAGATACTGCTCAGGGATCTCGTAATACACCGAGCCGTCAGGCAATGTCACTTGCGTGATCTGGCTTGGCATCGACGTATCAAGCCATACCAATTCAACACCATCAACAGAGAAGTCAGAAATACGCACATACATTGACTCGGAGCTATCTTGGTCCGGTGAAGGTGTCATTGTCACCACTTCACTGACCAATAGCGGATCATGCTCCTGTGTTGGATCGATTGCATTCTGATGGGAGGCGTTATCTTCAAATATGTCCACTCGGTTTACTGAGAAAGAACCTTCATCAGCCACTGGGGAGACATCAATGATCACTTCTTGGACTTCAGATTCTGCGGTCTCTTTTCCACTGACTGCGTTGTTGCGTTCTTCTGTAATCGCCACTGCGTCAAAACGAATCTGACCAGAGAAGTTATCATTAGGATCTACTTTTATTGAGTTGATATCTGCTGCGGAAATCAAATACACACCCGGTGATGATTCAGCAATAGGCTGTCCGTCAGCACCAATCAATACAAAATTCCCTGCCCCTTCAGTCACAGTGAGCTGATAGGTAATGGCTTCTGGTTGACTATCATCTTGCGTTTGAGCCGTTAAGTGTAACGTCGCGCTCGCGTCATCTTCGTCGAGTGAATAATGGTATGTACTATTGTTGTCATCCCAAGTTGCGATATCAGCAACACGCTCAACTTCAACTTTAAAGTTGCCATCTAGCGAATGATCCAAGCTGCCATTATTATTGATATCCATGGTGTAGTTGACATCAAAACCATTTTGGCTGGTTGAGAAGTGGCGATCGGGAACAAAATACAAATTATCGATGGTCGCAATCGTGTCGCCATTTGCATTCACGGTGGCACTTTGCTGAATTAACTCTGCAGGTAAATGAATATTCCCTGAGGCATCCGGGGTTAGCTCATATAACAAGCCATCTTTTTCATAAAAGAATGTTCCATGGTGGTCCCCCGCATGAATGGTCAAGCCACCAATAGACTCGTTGTTATCAGCATCGTGAAGATTCACACTTAAGGCAACTTGTGCCAGATCGTCAGGCAACGAAGCTAAGTTATCTTCTGCGTTTTCCATATCAACCGTTACGCCAGGCGCAAACGCAATACTGTCATTGCGACCCGAGTCCTCGAATGTCACCACTTTAAGTGGGATCATCGTGGCTTGCTCATCGGTGATAACAATCTCGACTGGCTGTGTCGAGGTATCTTTATCCCCATCCGTTGCTGTCACATTGATCGTGAATGAGATGTCATCACCCTGATGCTGCAACGTATCTTTGGAAACAAACTCAATTTGACCATCGCTATTGACCGTCAGTTCACCAAGCTCGCGTATCTCGGTGCCATTGACTTCATACACTTTGATTGATGATTCACCGGATGGGATATCAAACGTCGCGTTGATATCTGCTGGGGAGTCACCAAACATGATATTGACACCATTTGCACTGACCCCTTCAAGCTGAGTGAGCGACGCACCATCGGCACCTTTATCTGTGTCAGTGGCAAACATATCAACCGACACCGGATTTCGGCTGCCCTCCACTGTCTCTATTGTTTGAGCCGTTAACGTTGGTACATCATCCACCACAGTCACAGGCAACGTAAACGAATCGCTACTGTCACCGTCGTAATCTTTCGCGACGACTGTAATGTTGATTGTGAGCTCATTTTCTCTTGCACCATCAGCATGGTCTAGAGATTGAAGCAACTCGAAACGGTAGCTATTGTCACTCGCATCAAAAATGATTTTGAAGGCTGGCGTGTTGGTACCTTCAATGATCGCCGTATATGTAGTTTGAGTACCGGATGTTTCAACCGTCGCCCATTCCAAGGCGCTACCATCAACGGATAAACCATTCAAAATCGTATCAGGATTAACAAGCTCGTAAGAGGCAATTTCATCAGCCCCTTCCGTAACATCAAAGTGACCATTAATCACACTGTCATCTGCACTGACGGTATCTGAGCCAGATGCTAGATCATCTTCATCAACTCGATTTTCGCCAGTAAACCCATCAATACTTGGTTTGTCATCCGTTACAGTAATTGGAAATTCAAACTGCGCGGAGACATCGCCATCGCCATCTGTTGCCGTCACTTTGAAGTTCAGTAGCAAGTCATCAAGATTCACATCATGATCCAATGGCTGTTTAAGCTCAAAACTGTAACTGCCGTCGCTGTTGAGTATCAGTTCAAATACGACTTTACCGTCTGCCATCGCTTGGTAAGTAGTGGAACCTGCTGTGACAGATTCCGTCATCGTTAGCGGTTCGCCAGCAGACGTCATATTTTCAATGACTGCATCTTTGTTTGCGAGCTGATAAGACACCACTTCATCAGCGCCTTGCTCAGTGACAAACTCACCATTAATTACATTGCTCGGCTTCGCATCAGATCCAGTGGCAATATGACTTTCATTGATCGTGGTAACACTGCCTGCAGTGATATCTTCAATGGTCGGAATATCATCTTTTATCGTCACTTGGATATTGGCTTGCGCTGAGTCGTCACCATCAGTATCAACCGCATAAATCGGCAACGTAAACTGAATATCGTCATTGCCAGATCCACTGTGATCCAACTCTTTTTGAAGCGTAAAGGTGTATTTACCCGGAGAATTGGCATCAAATTCAATACGGAATACAGGAATGATCGTCCCTGACGCATCGGTAATCGTCGCCTGATACACGCCTTGGGAAACCTCAACGAGAGTGACATTCTGCCCGTCAGAAGTTAGCGTTGTTGCCGTATTGAATGCATCGACATCAATACGAAAATGACTGAAATCATCACTACCTTCAGTGAAGGTAATTTCGGCAGTTTGTGTGGCGTCTCCTGGAGCCGAACCATGACTTAATGCACTTTCCGCTAAATCCACACTCTCAACACTGGCGATTTCTGGCAGAGCGCCATCAGAAATATTAAGCGTTAGATCGGACGTTGTTGTGTCGCCATCAGCATCGGTTGCCGTAAACTGCAGTTGCTTCTGAATGGTTTCATCGGCGCTATGATCAATATCACGCGCGACTTCAAAGCGCACACTACCATCACGGGTAACATACAAGGTTCCTTCTGCAAAAGAAAAAGCCTGCTCTTGATCTGCGGGTAAGTCATCGCGCAATGTGTAGCTATCAGTGCCGTAAGTAAATGAAGTGATGAAAGCACCATCCGCACCCGGTTGATCGAATAAGGAATAGGATGCGACCTCGCTGCCTGCAACAACAGGCTCAGTCAGATCAAACGACTGATCAACCAGAGATGGTTCATCATCCGTTACTGTGACCACAATTTGCGACGCTTGCTCACTGCCACCAGCGACTATCGATGATCGGTCGCCATCGGCATCAACGGCATAAATGGGCAAGTTAAATGAGAGTTCGCTATCATCAGCACCTAAGTGGTCAAGCTGTTCTAGCAAAGTGATTTCGTATTGCCCTAAAGTTGGGCTATCCACTTTAACTTCGAATACATTAACTTGCTGGCCATCGATGATGATATAACCGTTATAAGTTCGTACACCATTCTCGTTCGAGGTAAGCTCAAGCATCACGGCTTGCCCTTGTGAGGTTAACGCACCATCTTGGTTAAATTCACTTGGCTCAAGCTCAAAATGATCAACCGCATCACTACCTGCAGTGAAGTCGATTGTACCCGTGTCGGTAACCGCAGCCACTCCTTCTTCTGAACCACCCGCAACACCTGATTCAGATAAATCTAAACCTTCAGTGGCGTTAATCGTAGGGTTCTGGCCGTCAGTAATGGTGACATTTAGCGTATTGTCAGTGGTGTCCTGATCAAAGTCAGTGGCAATCACAGGAAGACTCAGCTCAATATCATCACCGTTACCGACCTGCTCTAATGGAAGGTTTTGTTGGAAAGAAAACTGACCATTTGCATCAACACTAACCGTTAATACCGTTTCCTGTGTCCCATTGATTGTCACCGTTATCGTTGTCTTATCATCGGATAAGGTCGCGGTGATGGCTTGGTTATCACTTAAAAGATCATCAAATTGTGCTAATGCATCTTCGGTGAAAACGACAGACTGGATTTGATCGCTTCCCTCTTCAAACAACGTGCCGTTCAGGCTTGCTGATTCGGATTCAACCGTTGTGACATCGGTGGCTTGGGCCAGTGGGTTGGAGCCATCAGAAATACCAACACTAATATCAATTGGGGATAGGATCTCATTACCCGCATTATCAGCACCAGTCACATCCAAATTCACAATGATTTGGTCGCCTGCAATAGAAACCAGCCCCCCACCAACAGATGGATTGTGATCAATGGGCTGACTAATGGTCGCAGTAACGGAAAGAGACACATCAACACCAGAGCTCACCGCATCAATATCAATACGGACAACTTCATTACCGCCCTGTTCACCGATAATGGCATTTTCAACGGCATCATAACGAAAAGTAACCGGCTCTCCGGCAGAAGTAATATCTGAATTTAACTCAGCTAACAACGCAGCAAGAGAATTGGCTTCCGGAACAAAAGAGGTAGGATCGAGAGGTAAATCACCTGAGTTAACCAACACTGAAACGGTGGTAGATTGAGGGTAAGAACCTTGAGATAAAATACCTTCCTGAAGACTTGCGGCAAGGCCTTCACCACCCGCGGCCAAAATCAGTGGGTCAAATTGCTCTTGCTCTTCTTGGGTTGTCGAATCGAAACCTGCGGTTTCAAAGAATGTACTGGCTATCGTCTCAGCAAAATTATAATTAATCGTCACAAAACCAGCATTTGCTGAACCAGAAGCACCTGCACCTGCCGCAGGCGCTTCAAGGATCTGTGTCGGGTCGGCCCCCGCTAAAATTGCATCTTAGATTGCAGCAAAGTCATCTTCAGTAATCCCACTGTCATTCAGTAAGTCAGTATTTACTGAGACTTCTCCGTTTATCGGGGTAACGGCAATAAGATCGCCATCAGCTAAAGGCTCATACAAGCAAGCTAAACAATTTTCATCGACAAGAAACTGGTTACCATCGGCAACAAGAACGACAGAAGAGCGATTCACGGTAATGAGAATTTCGTTTCTCTCGAGCGTCTCTCCAACATTAACAATTCGGGCATTGCCGTTATGTTCAACTGCAATGACTTCCCCAGTAATCTTTTGTACGACGGCCTGTTGACCAATCACCTCTACAGCCATATATCCCCCCGACTTTCGACAAACTTAAGCTGTTCACTTTTTGCCCTGCGTACCTTTTAATGTTATGGCACACTTTTATAGTATTTGACTTACAAAAGTATCAAAGGATATCGTCTCATGGATAATAATTAGCAGATATTCTTACCAATAAGAGGAAAAACCAGAATTTAAAACTTAAAAATGGACGACTTTATTGACATCATGAATAGCACTTGCCGAGAGGTAGCAGAAAACTATCGAATGATAGTCGGTAAAGTGTCTCGTTTGGCGTTTGTTTCATAAATAAGACAGATACAAAACTGCGATTTACAATAAGCGTGATAGTATTCTAATAACAAAATGAAATTTATAACTTTTTTGCTAGACGGCTTATAGTGAATAAAAACGTTGGCTTAACTCTTTATGCAGCACCAGAGATCTAATATAAAAAAAACAAACAGCTTTATTGCACAAGCTATAGACCACCTACCCAACTACCTCCCCGTAGTCATTATCTTTATAGTCGTTGTTTTGACTGCTGTTCTGCTCAATTTCTACCACGTACGAAACCATGCCATGGCTGATGGTAAAGCCTCTATTGCAATACTCGAAAACCATATCAATAAGATTTCAGATGAACTAAGAGCGCTAAAAACACAAGTTAGCGACAGTTGTACCACCAAGGACAAGCTAGCCCTTCGTTCATACGCGTTTCATTCTGAAATGCTAAAAGAAGTGGGGATGTACAGAGACAATTACGTCATTTGTACTAGCAACGAAGGTAAAACAAAGATCAAACTGTACAGCTCAGTACTAGACCGAATCTACCACTCCCCGAGTAATACAACGATTTCACTGACGGAATCTAAAAGCAAGCTGCAAACCTTTTTTGTGTACGCTTCTGAAAAAGAGAAAGAAGGCATTAATGCATTGATGCCACCAAAGCAATTCATCCAACTGGTTGAGCCGTTATTAGCCGAGCAAAACTATGGCTATCGCATCCAGGTTTTGGATCAATCAATCATCAGCGACGCGGGTTCAATGGAAGATGCCCATACGCTGTTTAGCTTTTCATCGCATCTTTACCCGCTATCGATCACCATTTATTTGAATGCCACCACTTTCCAACACCATTTTTTCGAACATATTTGGCAAGCTATTTTTATTGCTAGCGCCTTGTCGGTGGTGTACTTACTGATCCGTTATCAGACCCTTGCGAAAAGATCGATGGAGTTTTCACTGCTAAGTGCCATTGAAAACGATCAAATTGAGCTGTACTTACAGCCGATTGTCGATAGCAACGATCATACGTTGAGCGGTTGTGAGGCGTTAGTTCGTTGGAATCATCCAAGCCAAGGGCAGATATCACCCGATATTTTCATCCCTTTAGCTGAGAAGTTAGGGGTTATTGATGTGATCACTAAAAACACGCTCGACTCTGTGGCTAACTTCCTTTATCGCAATAAAAAGCTACTAAAGAATCGTTATATCAGCGTTAACATCAGTCGAACGCTCATTATCGACAATAGCTTTATCCAATACCTGCAAGATTTCGCTACAAAGCACCCCAAATTGGTATCAAAGCTATTGCTAGAAATTACTGAAAACGTGGAATTTAGTGCGGATGAGCTTGAAGAAGCCGTCGCATCACTGAAAGAACTGCATGCCAGCGGTTACCAGATTGCGATTGATGATTTTGGTACGGGTTATTCGGGTTTGAACTTTATCCACCTACACCCATTCAATGTGATGAAAATTGACAAGGTCTTCATTAAGAGCCTTCATGCAGAATCCTCCATCACCCCAGTTTTGGTCTCAATGATACAACTTGCGAAACAACTGGACATGAAGGTCATTGCTGAAGGGGTAGAAACAGAGCAACAACTTTCACAATTGAACGAGCTTGGAGTTAGGTACATTCAAGGCTTCTATTATTCTCAAGCGATTAAGCCAGAAGAGGTAACGGCAATGAATTTTCGGAATTCACCAATGGTGAGTGAATTTTGATTGCATTGCCCGGCTCACTGAAAGCTTATTACCTTGAATATAAGCATACATTTTACCTGTAAACTCTTTCTTTACTTTTTCAACCGCTGAAACATTAACCACCGTCGAGCGGTGAATCTGCCAGAAATGTTCTGGGTCGAGCTGGTGAAGCAACTCTTTAAGCGAAGCTCTGAGTAAAAACTCCTCTATTTTACCCATGTTTGATTTGTACAGAGTGACGTATTTGTCCTCTGCTTTGAAATACAGGACATCAGAAACGGAAACCAGATGGATGTCTTCGCCTTTCTGAACACGTATCCATTTCAAGTATTCAGTGGCCGATGTTGAGGGTGATAAAGATTGCAGCTTTTCAAGTAATACCGACACATCAGGATTTGCGTCAGAACTAGATGACGCCCTAGCCTTTATACGTTCCAAGCTTGTCATTAATCGCGCTTCAGAGACAGGTTTTAACAGATAATCTATCGCATTATTATCAAAGGCTTGGATCGCATATTCATCATAAGCTGTAATAAAAACCACCAGTGGCGCTGTGGCCATTTTCGACAGTTGCTTAGCCACTGACATTCCGTCGAGCTGCGGCATTCGAATATCGAGAAAGACGACCGTAGGATGATATTGCTGGACTAATTCAATAGCTTCAGCGCCATTGGCAGCCAAACCTACGATCTCAAGTTCTGGCCACAACTCTGCCAGCATCTTATCTAAATGGTGCCTCAATAAAGGTTCATCATCTGCAATTACTGCGGTTATCTTACTCATCTATCAATCCATTTGACTGTATTAATGTCTCTAGTGCTGTTCTGTTGATTGCGATATGACTCGTTGTCCCACCTTCCCGGTTTTCACTCAAACCAAAGGAGGCATTCTCGGCGAACAGAGCGTGTAATCGTTGACGAATATTGTCTAAGCTGATGCCATTTCCCGTCGTTGAGTTGCCGTCAGATAACCCAACCCCCGTATCCGTGATTCGTATATGAAATAATTCATCATCACAAGTAATACTCACTTGCACTTTGCCACTGTCAGATTTTGGCTCGATGCCGTGCTGAATTGCATTTTCAACTAAAGGCTGCAGTAGCATTGGAGGCAAAAGGGTTTCTCTCAATGGCGATTCAACACTCACCTCATACTCTAACCTATTACCTAAGCGAATTTTATGAATCGCTAAATAAGCGTCAACCAGAGATAGCTCATCTTCAACGGTAACTAATCGGCGACGGCTTTTTTTCAAAGTTGCTCGCAGCAGTTCGGTGAGTTTTTCGAGCATTTTGCTTGCAGAGGGCGGATTTTGTTCAATTAACACATTGATATTCGCCAAGGTGTTAAAAAGAAAGTGAGGTTCAATCTGGCTTTGCAATTGGTTCAGTTGGCTCAGCAACAAAGCCTTCTCTTGTTCCGACTGCTTACGCTTAGCAATTTCGAGCTCTTTTTCTGCCACAATTTTCTGCTCGTATGCATAAAAGTAAAAGAAGCAAGCAACGGTAAATATCAACCCAAGTGCCATGACTGGTTGCAGATCAGAGAAGTCACTAAATTTTTCATACTTCTTAAGCCAATAGTGGGCATTGGCGGTGCCAAAGATCATCGAGCTGGTCACCGATAGTAGATTAATAAAACGATAGGGTAAATCTGGCTTATAGACGCTTAGTAAGTGGGCAGTAAATACCGCAGAATAACCGTAACCAAAACTGATGGCTAAATGTTCACCCCATGCACTTGACCAAATCATCTTGGTAATGACTGCAATCACTAAACAAAACAGTGACGTAAAAACCAAACTTTTACCAAACCCACGCCAGTGACTCATGTGATTGTCCATCAGAACTTTCCTTTTAAGTTAAAAAGAATCATATACTTGTCTTGCAGATTTGCATACGCAGATGAATCACTGCCAGTAAAAAAGCGTGCGGCAAGCTCCATTTCCATCGAAGCATCTCCTGAATCGAATGCTTGATAATTTAACCACTGCGTAGCAATCACACCTCGATCATCTGGGGAATACATAATATCCAATGTCGGCGTTAAATCTGAAAGCCAACCTAGGTTCTGGCTCCAGTTCCAATGCCCCCATGCGGAACTATCTAACGTCCAATGCAGCATAATATTGTGCTGCACCAAATTAACCTGCTGGTAACCTAACGCATAGCTGCTTGCCAGTAATGCTTCATTTTGTAGCTTAAGCATAGAAGCATGATCAAAAGCGCGGTGCCAATCTTCTTTATCCCAAGCGCGACTGTCATACCAATATTCGGCAATCACATGATGACCAACCCCATTTGCCCAACTTAGCCCGATCAATGCTTGGTACCCATGTGCCTCTTCTTGCAATTCGACAGGCTGGAAAACGCTTCCTAACGAAAAGTACTGGTATTGACGTTGGTATAACGCAGAGCCATGAAGCTCAAGCTCACTGTTTAAAACCGTTACTAGAGAACCCGCAACCAGACCATGTCTGACATCATCGTAATACACTAGACCTTGCCACTCATGATCATCGACCAACATATATCGACGAATACCGATTCCTTGTTGTTCAATCGCTTCAGACAATTCTGAACCTGCTTGGCTATTCCATGAGGAATCACTGTAAATGAGGCTCCATTCACCTGATTGTTCAAAGCTAGAAAGCACAATCGCCCCCGCTCCCTCTTCCACTTGTATTCCAACAGGATTGCGCCGATAAGGTTTGAATACATCCAATGGGCGGTAAGCGTAACCTACCCCCCAATCGAGACGCATTTTTCCAACACTCATATCCAGCGATGTCGTTCCCAACTCAAAACTTGATTGCCAGAATAGCTCTTGGACCACAAATTCAGCATCAAACTGATGTTGAGATTCATTGCTATACAGCTCACTTCCCTTGATAGCAAAAAGACCAGTCCAGTTTTTCCATGTTATTTGTGCATCCAAAAGCGCATTGACACTTTGAGCGTTATTGCGTTCGCTGTTAACAAAGATCGTGCTTTCACGTTTTTCAACGTAGTCAGAACTTATCATCCAGTCCCACTCAATCTGAACGTTCGCATTCACAGAGCTGGACACAATTAAAAGCAATGCAACACTGATGGCTTTCATATCAGAGATCCACTTGAGAGTTACGTGTTAGAAACGCCGGGTTGTAATACTTATCTGCCAGCTGATACGGTGTCACGGCTTGATATTCAATCACCGTTTTCTTCGCTGGCTGGATCTGGTCAAGCAAAATCATCGCATCGACCCGAATGCCTTCTACTCCGTCTCCTTGCTGGAATAACGCTTGTTTTGCTAGCTTACCCGAACGTAAGTACAAATCTGCTTTTAGCGGAAAATCATTATCAGCAGTGAGCCACAACGTGATTCGCTGATAACTCGCACCTTTTGTTTTCGCACTCAATTCCAGTTTATTACTCTGTATGGCGCGACCATCCAAGGTAATCACCTCTTCACCCACCAGAGCACCTTGGTAATCATCGCTCCAAGTTAGCGTAGAAACATCGCCAACCGACGCCTCACCCAGCAGTTTCTGCATCGGTGTGATTCGAATTGGACGACGACTTTTTGGCATCAACAACCAATAGTTATCACCCAGCATCAGCATTTTTTGCCCAGCTTCAACTTGAGATTTGAACACTACTAAAGACTCGCGATTCTCACGGGTATAGACATGGTATTGGCGTGTCTTATCCAACTTGTCATGTTCATATAACTTCACTAACGACACGACTTTGGCTGCACTTTCATTTAAACGATACTGATCAGCTTGTTTTAGCATCTGTTCAACCGTGCTCGCCCAAGAAGACGAGCAAATAAAGAGTAAACTGGTTAATAACAACTTAGACATAAATTAACGCCTCAGTAATAGGTTTATTCACCCCTTTGCGTGCAGAAATCCAAGCAGCAAAAACACAGATAACCAGTACGCTACAAGCGGTATAGGCAAGAAGTTCGAAAGAAAAATAGACATTCAGTGGATAACCTTCGGTACTCCCCGGAGGAGGAGGCATTTGAATGTCAGACACAAACAAGATGGCGCTTGTTAACGCTGTAAGCACACCACCAAGTAGTGAACCAATCAGTGCCATAAGAAGAGACTCTTTAATAAACCCTGCCACGATTTCGCTAGGATAAGTGCCAAGAGCAGACAAGGTGCCAATTTCACGAGTGCGTTCCGTTACAGACATGGTCAACGTATTAAACAACGACACAAATACCACCATCGCCATCACTGCGCCCATGATTCCGAAGATTCGGTCATACAGATTCTTCACTTTGTCGTAAAAAAAGGCGCGTTGCTGCCAAGGCGTCACAGCCATGTTTTGCGCCAAATCGACTTGAGATAATGCACTTTCGATTTGAGTTTGTACGGCATCAGTTTTTTCAATATCAAACAAGTAAACAGACAATGTACTCACTTTATTGGAAGCGAGTAGTTCTTGAGCCGTATTCACATGTATGTACAGCTCTCGCTTATCCAATTCAGGCACCCCTGTGGAATAAATCCCCTGAACCTTAAAGTCAAAGGCATTCAACGCACCATCGGTTGTGGTCACTAACAACGTGATCCAATCTCCAACGGTGACTTTTAAATTTCGCGCTAAATCCACGGCCAACATCACTTCTGGTTCCTGCACGTTGTAACGTGGACTGGCAATGTTTGAAAGCGTTTTTCCTTCTCTGACATCAAGGAACGGCCCTTTCATATCAAACTCTCTGTCATTCACGCCATTACCTACAAAAATGGTCGATTTGCTGCCATTTGAAATCAATCCGTTAAAGTCGATGTGAGGCTGGATGCCACGGATATCAGGATTGGCCAACAAGCCTTTGATCACTTCTTCGGTGTCCGCTAAACCATTTTCTAAAGGCACTTCCTCATCAAGCTCAAAGTAATCTGGCTGGCTTAAAGTTAGATGACCGATATCGCGCGCGGTTGATTCTCGCAACGATTCGTAGGTATATAAGCCAAAGCCTCCTGCACTGGTCAACGCAAAGACTGCAATAGCAACGATCGCAACAGATAACATACTACGGCGCGAGTTACGCGTAAGATTCAGATATGCCAACCGTATGGATTGAGGGATTAACTTGCCCATCGCATTTCCTCCCCGTTAATTTCACCATCGGACAGCAAAATAGACCGATCACAATGCTCTGCCATACGTGGGTCATGCGTTGCAACAACAAAGGTGGTTCCCATTTCATGACCTAGCGCCTTCATTAGCTCAATCACCACATTCGCGGTATGACTGTCTAAACTGGCGGTCGGTTCATCTGCGATTACCAGTTGAGGGCGGTGAACTAATGCCCTTGCGATAGCAACGCGTTGTTGCTGACCTCCTGAAAGGCGATCGGGGCGATGACCTATAAAGCCCCCAAGTCCGACTTTTTCCAGAATCTCTTTCGCTCTAGCTTCTCGCTCAAATGCATTAAACCCATTCAGCATTAATGGATAAGCCACATTTTCTAATGCTGTCATGACAGGAATTAAGTTAAAGCGCTGGAATACAAAGCCCAGTTGAGTCCGGCGAATCTGCGCTGCAACATGCGAATCCTTTGGGCACACTCGGCCAGCAAACAAAACCTCTCCTTCGTATTCCATATCAAGCAGTCCAAGGATATTCAACAGCGTACTTTTACCTGAACCGGAGGGACCACATAATGCCACCATCTCCCCGTTGGAGATCTCACCACTCACCTGTTTAAGCGCCTTAACATATTGCTCCCCGAGTTGGTAGCGCTTTGAGACTTTCTTGAATTGAATCATGATATTACCTCAAACAGATTGCTGGATAATCGCCTCAGCTTGAAGCGTCATCGGGTGGGAAGCATTTTGTGTTTGCATCACATTTAGCCATTTCATCGCTTGTTCAGCATCATTTGCACGCAACGCAGCTTGAATGGCGTAGATATAGACCCAAGACGTGGCTTCATAACTCTGAGCAGAAAAATCCTCACTTGAGAGAAGATCTAAAAATAGATCGTAACCACGCTCAAAATGATTAAACATATCGGGCAATGAAGTGTATGTAGCCGCGGCAATTGCTTGAGCAAGAATGTTCTCGGGTAATCCTTGTCGCCACTCTTGTTGTTTAAGATAAGTTGGCTGATCTGGAATCAAACTCAATCCTTTTGCAATAGTCGCTAAACCTTGTTCGGTATATTTCATCTTGTTCCATGGCATAAACGCATCTCTACCCATCAAAGTTTGGGTACTACCGAGGTAAACCAAACTAAGTGCATCAGCCCCTTGCTTGCTGATCTGCTGAGTGAGTTGCTGATACACCTCACTGACTTTGTTTTCATCCCCTTCCGCCGCTAGATTGTATTGACTAATCAATGTTTCACTTGGTGCTGCCATAGTAGATGTTGAAACCATAGCCCCTAGAAAAATGCCCAGTACAGATTTCTTCACATTCATCGCTTTCGTCCTTATCTGGTCGTGATGTTGGAAGATTAATCAATGCATTGCCAAGGTGCTTAGGTTTGAGATAAGCGGTAACAATAGGGCGTCAACTGAAAATATTTAGGATGAATGGTTAGGAACTGCTGATCTTTCGAGATGCTTCGCTTCATTGGCTTGTCAGGTAGCAGCACGGCACTTTCTGAATCAAGATCATTGATTGCTCAAAACCGTTAGACCTATGGTCTAGTTCAACATGTTGATGGGAGCCCCATATTTCAGGAGTAAGATAACCAAGCAATCCAGCACATTAGATGATAAGCCATGGAAAGAAGGTATGAATTAAATGCTAGCCATATCGGTACTGATCCAACTTTCAATTAAAATTACTGATAAATAACTAAATAATCATTTCTATCAACAAGAGCAGAAAAATACAGCGCCAAACCAATAGATACAGCATGTTAATTATTTGGAACCACTTCTATTCACAGTACCAAATAATTACCAAATCAATATTCAAGATCACTAATGCAAAACTTCTTTGTATATGATGACTCAACCTTTTGTTCATTGATGCATGAAGCAATGGTTGATGAACAAAGGACTCAGTGATCCGGTCGCTATGCGACGGAATGGTAAATTAATGATCATCGTAATAAAGGATTCCCAATGAGCGTCATTATCGGTACAACTAACCTGGACGGAACAGGTTCTTCAGCAGATCTAACACCTGAAAACGGTTTTATCGTTCCTGATTTCTTCAATCAAGACGGCATAATTGCAGCGACAATTAACAGTCAATATGATGTGCCATTCACAAGCTTTGTACTTCAATCAGCAGAGTGGAATAAAGCTGGTTACAAAGAAGCGAAGGTTGATGGTTCTTACGAATCAATCACGATCGACAACTTTGTTGATGTCGACATCACTAACCAATCTTCAACCGGTACATCTCACATCGATGTGCTCAACGTGAAACGTGGCCAAATCGATACTACAGGCGTTGAGTCTGACGATTCGATTTATGTTGGTGTTAGAAGTAACAGCGACGCTTGGGGTAACACGTTTGAAATTGAAACCGGTGCGGGTGATGACAATGTCACACTGGCTGGTTTTATGGGCTCAGAATATACCGAATTCAAGATTGAGCTTGGTGAAGGTAACGACGTAGTTGACATCTCTACCATCGAAGCAGCTTCTCATACAGACAAAGAGCGTGTAATTGAAGGTGGCGAAGGCCTTGATACGTTAGTCACAAACGGCGATGCGGTAGTTCGATTTGAAGGCTTTGAAGTCGTCGAAGGTACTGGGTTTGAGAGCGGTCTAACTCTGGATGCCGAAACGCTAGAAAACAACGTAGGTAACGACCTAGGTTTAGTGGTCGCAAACATCGACGTAAGCTTTGGCGAAGGTATCAGTGAATACGAAATTGAAATGCTTGATCAAGAGCATATCGATTACCTAAACCAATTAGGTTATGAAGCAACTGATTTCAGCCTAGTCAATGTCTATACCGATGCTGATGAGTCATTCACTCTCTTAGTTGAAGACGACGACTACGCACTAGTTTAATAAAAAGGCCGCCTTCGGGCGGCTTTTTTATTTCTTTTTAAAACCAATTTCATAATCCTTAATATATAACAACGGCTTATTCTTAACTACGAACAATGCAACAGCGGTAACTGACATAAGCATCAGATTTTTCCTGCATATGCATCTGGTCCCTAATTGAAATTACGGTGAACTTCAGAACATCTATGAAAGAAAATAAGAATAACGCTTAATTTTTAATCAAAACACATTCGCTCAATATATTAAACAAATACAAATTGATCACAAATTCATTAATACATGCAATTGGATTTATAGGTGCATTTAAAAATCATAATTTAGAACTAATTAAGCCAATAGTACCAAAATAAAACCAAAAGACTTTCACTACGATTACAAATTCTCAACTTTATATAAGAATGTGCTCACAAATTAATTCCATCATACTAGGAACAATACAATGAGCATTATTATTGGTACCACGAATACTGACGGTACAGGTTCTTCTGTTGATTTAGATGAAAACAACGGCACATACATCAACGACGATTCTTCACTAACTTGGAACGAAGACGGCGTGACTGTAGAGTCCGATAACGAAGATCACAGCAAGATTGATAGCATTACTATCAGTTCTGATGAGTGGAATAAAGAAGGTTACAAAGAAGCAAACCTAAATTCTGAAGCAACTTACATTGATATTAACAATGTTGTTGATGTGAACATCATAAACAACACGGCTTCACACTTCTCAGAAATCAATGTAATGAACGTAAAACGTGGTCAAATTGATACATCAAATGGCGTCTCTAATGACGTAATCAATGTAGGTGTTAAGAGCAACAGCGATAGCTGGAGCAACCACTTCGATATCAACTCTGGTCACGGTAACGACGAGATCACAATGACAGGTATTGAAGGTTCTCAATACACATCATTCTCAATTGATGCTGGTAAGGGTAACGACACTGTTGATGTTTCAGGAATGGCTTACGCTAGCAGTGCAGACAAAGAACGTCACATTGAAGGTGGTAAAGGCTTCGACACGCTAATTACTAACGGTGATGACACCATCACGTTCGAAGGTTTCGAAGTTGTTCAAGGTACTGGTTTCGACCAAACGTTGACTCTAGATTCAGACGCACTTGCAGCAAACTACAAACAAGGTTTTGGCTTGGTTGTTTCTGATATCGACGTTGAATTCTCTGATGATGTAACCATGGTAGAATCTCACGACCTTGGTATGAAGCAAGTGAACTACCTAGAGCGTATGGGACTAGATTCTGACGATTACCACCAAGTAAACGTTGTATCTGACGGTGTTGAATACACCATCCTAACGAATGACGATTCATTCGATATCGCTTAATAATAAAGAAGCTGCTCAAACGAGCAGCTTTTTTAGGCCTCGGTTAACCGAGTCTTACCTTCAACTTTATATTCCACCTATTTGCCAAAAATCAGTTCATACACCCCAATCAACAACGGAACATAAGCCAGAGTTTTATTCGTGATTGGGTTACATTCACAGTAAAGTTAAATATGTTGTAAGTTTTTTCTTAAAGAAAATAAAAATTAAGAATTTAAAATAAATTGACAATTTTTGAACATAATTAATATCAATATTATAATTCACTTTGCGTCGCAAAATTACATTCACGCCAACTATTTCTATAAGATCACTCCATAACCCAACCAAGAAATTTAGCACTTTTGTTCCACATTAACATATAAATTCAAACCTAATTCCTAGGTAACTACGTACGTACTGGTCATGATGATGGTCATTGCATTTTATTAGGCTTATATGAAACTATTCCTGAAGCCCAAGGCTTAGATAAAAATAATTAAGGGAGTAATTATATGGCTATTTTAATAGGAACAACGAATATTGATGGTACAGGCACATCCAAGAACCTAACCAAAGACAATGCCACTTATATTCAGGAAGATTCTTACTTATTGTGGAATAAAAGCGGCATAACTATCGCTTGCACTGACCATGATGATTTAATAAAGCTCGACAAAATCATAATAAACTCAGATCAGTGGAACAAAATTGGGTATAAGGAAGCGAATATTTCATCCAATTCCACATTTATAGATATCAATAATATTGTCGATGTTAATATTTTCAATAAATCAGAAAGTGGATTTTCTACATTGAACATCACGAATGTAAAGCGTGGTCAGATCGATACATCAAACTCTGCATCAAACGACACAATTAATATCGGCGTCAAAAGCAATAGCGATAGCTGGAGCAATACATTCGATATAGATACAGGACGAGGCGACGATACCGTCACGCTGGAAAATATTGAAGGCTCGCAATACACAGAGTTCTCGATTAATGTCGGCAAAGGAAATGACATTGTTGATCTATCACAATTATCAGCAGCAAGCCGCGATGACAAAGAACGTCATGTGGATGGTGGTAAAGGCTTCGATATTCTGATTACCAATGGTGATGACACCATTACTTTCGAAGGTTTTGAAGCAATACAAGGAAAGGGCTTCAACCAAACGCTCACACTGGATAGCGACGATCTTGCTAGCAACTCAAAAGCCACGACTGGACTGATTGTTACGGATATCGATCTTACGTTTTCAACAGAAATCACGTTAATTGACGTAGACGATCTTACCAATAAACAAACCAGAGAGATTGAACGCAAAGGCTTCGACGCTGATGAATATCATCAAGTTCATGTATTATCCGATGGGGTGGAATACACGCTTCTCACTAATGATGATTCATTCGATATTGCATTCTCTTAATTACCTTAAAAAGCCAGCACTTTGCTGGCTTAATTTTTGATAAAAACATTAATAAGAACCACTTATCTGATCTAATACTCGTTTTGTAAATAAAGTATTGGAAATGAAAAACTAGTACTCCTAACCTATCAATCTAATAATAAAGGAGAATTAAATGAAAAAATATAAAACGCTGTTGTCTATTCTATTTCTTCCATTCATTCTCGCTATATCTGGCTGTGGTTCATCTCCAAAACAAGCAAAAGTTGAACCTGCAGTAATCCCTGCAGGTTCTCAGTTCACCGTAAAAGATTTCAATATCGATCTGGTTCAAAAGTTAAGCTTTCCAAATTATCTAGATCAGGAACAAACTCGTGAACTCATGGAAATGGCTTTCCTCGCAAAGCTCGAAGAAGAAGGACTGTTGGCTGACAATAATGATCCGAAAGCTATCCCTTTAAAAGTACAGGTTGATTATCGTCGCGTCTTCGCTGGTGAAGGCACACCATTTCCAATTGATAGTATTGGCGTGCCTCGCGCCTACTATAGTGTTTACGCAGTTCAAAACGGTAAAAAACAGCCGATCTACTTTAGTAAAGAGCGCACGATTAAAGGCCTTCACTATTTTAAAAAGTTATCAGAGGAAAGTATCAAACGTGACGCTTCGTTTTCAGTCTCTATTGCTTTTGATGTCGTAACTCTACTTAAAGAAGAGATTCCAACTTATGAAGGGTATGTGAAGAATCCTGATGCAATTGAAAAGCTAAAAGACGGAGTAGAAGACAAATTCGCTGAGTTTCAGAAGCAACCTCAACCGACCATGGACCGCTCATACATTCCTGAATCTGTCACAGCGCCGCTACTCGCTGATATCTTAAGTTCTCAGCGTAAAAAACGTATGGATGCATATGAAGAGATTCAAGATCAGTGGTTGAACCAACCTAAACTATTCGATCCAATTAACGAAGCGGTACTGGCTAGCTATAAGAAAGCCTTGTCTAAAGATGAGTTAGATGAACTCGAAGAGCAAATTAAGACGCTCACGGAAGCAGGTTTAACCGAGTATTTAAACACTCTCGAGCTTGTGGCCAAAGAAGGTTCATCAGAGCAATTACGTAACTTTGCAAAAGACAGTATCAAAGAGATGGAAGCTCGCCACCTGAAATCGTACCAAATTCACCTACCGCTCCCTAACGATGCGAATGTAAGCTGGCAAGAGCATCAGCTATACAATATGACGATTGCAAATGACCTTTATTTGAAGAAAAAAGCGGTGAAACGCATTTATAGGGATCACCGTGAGAACGAGTTTTTGCTAGACGCACTCAGCAAACAACTCGATACGGCCGTAAATCGTGGCTATCGACCTTCTCTGTATGCAGATTACCATGCATGGATTTGCCGCGTATTAGGCGTTTCTGGTAACCAAAAATACAAAGCTCAACTGGTTCGACTTTCAACTGAAGCAACAAGCGAGAAAGTTCGAGACTTTGCAGAAGAATATGCCGACGAACTATAATGGCATCACAAAAAAGCCAGCTTAAACGCTGGCTTTTTTATTGTGTTTTCTATGGCACACCGTGGCCTTTTGACGCCACCCAAACCCGATACCACTGCTCTCGAGTCAGTTCAATATCTAACGCTTTGGCTGCTGAATGTACTCGCTCAATTTTTCCTGAACCAATAATAGGTAATGGTTTAGAAGGTAAGCGACGAACCCACGCATAAATCACTTGATCAATACTTTCGGCACCAACCTCTTCGCGCAATGCTTCTAGCTCCGCACGCACACGTTTCGCCTGCTCAGAAGTACCTGTAAATATTTCACCACCTGCGAGGCAAGACCAAGCCATTGGCCTTACGCGTTTCATTTGCAGTTGATCAAGTGTGCCGTCATGAGCTACATCAAAATTCAACGGATTGATCTCAACTTGGTTTGTCACCAGAGGTCGCGACAGGCGCGATTGCAAAAGCTCAAACTGAGCAAGCGTGAAGTTTGATACACCAAAATGTTTCACTTTACCCACTTTGTTCAATTCACTAAATGCTTCTGCGACTTCATCAGCATCCATCAACACATCTGGGCGATGAATTAATAAAACATCAATCTGCTCTACGCCCAATCGCTCTAATGAGTTATTGACCGACTGATAAATGTGCGCCGCACTGGTGTCGTAATGATTGATTTTTCGTTCAGGATTAATCTCTGTACAGAGATTAATATCGCATTTGGTCACAATCTCAATTTGTTCACGAATCGAAGGTTCAAGCTTTAACGCTTCACCAAATAGCGCTTCACATTCATAGCCGCCGTAAATATCAGCATGGTCAACGGTGCTAATACCAAGCTCAATATGCTGCTTTAGAAATGTTAGGCGCTGCTGTGGTGTCATTCCCCACTCACCTAACCGCCAATAGCCCTGAACAAGTTCCGAAAACTCTGGTCCTTGCTGTGCCATGGTTACCTTTTCTACCATAATTCCCTCCTAATATTCTGACATCAGGTTAAGAGGCTTTCCGTCTTCACTCAATGCGACAATAACTGCAAAGTTAAGTTATTCCGCAGATCTGGGTGGTATCGCACGTTTATTAGGATTTATTGATGTCCAATGGTTGACCTTTCAAAAAATCAGTGCCTTTTGGCAAAGCAGCTCATCCCTTGAGTAGTTGTTTTGTGAGCAATTACTCGTTTAGGGGCGTAGAGACAAGGAATGATGTCAAGCGACGCCTCGGCGGCTAACATCGACAATGCCCTACTCCATCACAAGGATATGTCGTGAAAACTCCCATTCTAGTCGCCGCTATTTCCGCTCTAACGTCTATGGTTGTCAATGCATCACCTACGCTTTCTATTTCTACCACAACCACGAGCCGAGATTTCCCTCTCACCAGCCAAGCACCTTTGACGATTCCCTTAGTAAAAGACACTTATACGCTAACCATTTCAGGTCTAACGGGAAATTGTAAAGCAGATACGCAGCAGAAAGCCCGCTTTCGCACACCGTTGAGCCTAAATTGCGCCAAAGCAACGACTCTTCCCATAAAAATACGATTTAGCGGTGACTATGAATTTGTTTTCGATGACATCCAGCATACATTAACCATCAACAGGGCGACCAAGAAAACGACCAAATCAACATTTAAACGCCCAATTCCCAACGTGAAGTGTGAGCAATACGAGCACGGCCCGGTAACCTTATTTGTTGCTAATACCTTTCCTGAAGGCACCCGTTTGCGTGACGCTTTCACCAATGCAGAGGTGACGGTAAAAAACCAGCAGGTAACGATAACCCCTTCCCCCAGTAGCGGAGGTTTGGTGTTACTTGCACCTGTGGCTCCCGAAACACCAGCGCCCGCTTTCACCTATCGCAATGCCAACATCTATTTTGTCATGGTTGATCGATTCAATAACGGTGATACGCAAAATGACCACAGCTATGGTCGTAAAAAAGATGGTAAGCAAGAGATAGGCACATTCCACGGCGGGGATCTCAAAGGCATCATTGATAAACTCGATTACATTGCCAGCTTAGGAACGAATGTACTTTGGCTATCACCGATTGTTGAACAGGTGCATGGTTTTGTTGGTGGTGGCGACAGCGGTAGCTTTCCTTTTTATGCCTATCATGGTTACTGGACGCGTGATTTCACCAGGCTTGACGCAAACTTTGGTAATGAAGAAGATCTACAAACACTGGTTTCACAAGCACACCAACGAGGCATCAAAGTACTGCTCGATGCGGTGATCAACCACCCCGGCTATGCCACACTTGCCGACCTTCAACATGATCATATTGCCGTCAGTGATAGTGAGAACTTACCTGAGCGTTGGACAAACTGGACACCCAGTTCTGCGCAAAACTGGCACGATTACAACCAGCTTATCGATTACAACAGTCCCCAGTGGCGTAATTGGTGGGGAAGTGATTGGGTTCGCGCCAAGTTGCCTAACTACCCAGAGCCCGGCTCTAGTGATACCACACTCACGCTCGCTGGTTTACCAGACTTCTTAACGGAATCGCGCCAGTTTGTCACACCGCCAAAATGGCTGCTAGAGAACCCAAATACTCGCGTTAAAGCAAGAGACAATTTTGCCGTTTCAGATTATTTAATCGAATGGCAAAGTGACTGGGTCAAACGTTTTGGAATCGATGGCTTTCGAGTTGACACGGTAAAGCACGTTGAAGGCGAGGTGTGGCAGCGGCTCAAACAAAGTGCCAGTCAACAACTTGAGCAGTGGCGTAAAGCCAACAATAAACGTGGTGAACCTTTTTGGATGATGGGCGAAGTATGGGGCCATTCCGCTTACCGTTCCCCTTATGCAGAGCAGGGCTTTGATGCATTAATCAACTTTGATCTACAAAAGAAACTGGATAAAGGAGCGGCCTGCTTCAGCCAAATGGCCGAGACTTACCAAAACTACGCCGACAGTATGCTGCAAACACCGGACCATACTCCTGTCAGCTATATGTCTTCTCACGACACAGAGTTATTTTTTAGCCGCTTTAATCGTTATGATATGCAGCGAAACGCTGCGAATGCCCTTCTGTTAACTCCAGGTGCCATACAAGTTTATTACGGCGACGAAATCGGCCGACCAATCGGACCATATGCCGACGATTTTCATCAAGGGACACGCTCTGACATGGTGTGGCAATTGAATGATCAGCAAAACGCGTTATTAGAGCACTGGAAAGTTCTCGGACAATTTCGAGCAAAACACCCTGCGGTTGGCGCAGGAAAACACTCCGCTATCCCACAACAACATGGGTATGCGTTTTCCCGAATCTTAGGGAACGACAAAGTCTTTGTTGGGTTTGTCGGTCATTAACACCACAGCCCGTCATTTCACATTAGTCAATTAGAACATTCTAAATAACATATCATTTTGCTGCTTATCCTGATGTAAGCAGCAAAATGATACTGGTCAAACCTGATTGATAATGGTTTTTCTTCTTAAGTAGCTGTTTATAATGGCGCGTTTTCATTTTTAACATTTATATCATCAAAATTATCACAAATTATTTTTGACATTTATTTCACAAATATTTAACGTTTAATTCGATTTTCTAGCTGTTTATAACCGTGATCTCTGGAGATCAATATAATGAAAACGAAACACTATTCACTGCTCTCTCTTTCTGTCGTAATGGCTTTCCACGCTCACGGAGCGGGCTTCCAAGTTGCTGAACATTCAGCTTCTGGCCTTGGTCGCGCGTTTTCTGGTGAGGCAGCGGTGGCCGACAATGCTTCTGTTATCGCTCGTAACCCTTCAGCTATGACCCTTTTTGATACAGCCCAATTTTCTGGAGCGTTATCCGTCATCGATCCTGAAGTCAACGTCTACGACAAAACCAATAACGAACATGCAAAAGATGTCGCTCCTATGCAGTTTGTTCCTGCAGCGTACTATCTCAGCCCAATTAACGACCAATGGTCTTGGGGAATCGGCATGTTTACCACATATGGTGTGGCAACGGATTACCCCAATGATATCCAAGCGGGTGATTTAGCGGGCGATACCTCATTACTCTCTGTCAATATCAACCCATCCATCGCTTATCGAGTTAACGAAAACCTAAGCCTTGGTGCGGGATTAAATCTTGTTTATGCGGAAGCGGAGCTGACCCGTCACCAAGGCGCGCTTGCCCCCCTATTCGGTGGCAATACTTCTGATAACTTGATTGGTATGACCGGTGAAACCATCGCCTTTGGTTGGAACATCGGTGCGATGTATGAAATTAATCAAAACCACCGCTTTGGCTTTGGTTACCGCTCTGCTGTCGATCTCGATTTTGACGATGGTAAGTTTTCAAGTTACGGATCGGGCATTGCCACTCAACCGACCGTAACAGGTCGCCTGCAAATTACATTACCTTCAATTTGGGAAATTTCTGGCTTCCATCAGGTGACGGAACAAGTCGCCGTTCACTACAGTTATCAGCAAACCGACTGGAGCAGCTTTACCGAGCTAAAAGCAACCTCTCCAAATTGTAATGACGGTACAGCTGGACAATGTTTCTATAAGTCAGAAAAGTATGAAGATAATGGCCGTTGGTCGTTAGGTGGCACATACACCATCAATGCACAATGGACAGCACGGATTGGTTTTGCCTTCGACGAACAAGCAGGCGAAGCCACATTAAGCATTCCTGACAGTGACCGTTACTGGTACTCAGCGGGAGCAAGCTACCGCTACAGCGATGCACTTAGCTTCGATGCAGGTTTTGCATTAGTGAAGAGTAAGTCCGGCTCGTTCAAAGAAACCAACAAGCTGGGTAGCGATCTGGAATTTGATTCCGAAGGCACGGCATATATCTCTGCCATTCAGATGAACTACGCGTTCTAACCCTCAGGAGCAGATCATGAAGTTAAATACACAAGTTACTCTACTCGCTGCCGCGTTGCTATCTGGCTGCGGTGATGACACGTCAAGCACCACCAACGAGAGTCAATACGAATCGCATATCGAAGCGGCTTTAGCACGCAGTACTGGCATTAAATTCACCTTACAGGGCGAAAATGCCTCTGTTCCTCTACCTTCGTATACTTTAATGAATACCAGTGATGCGACGCTGGAAATTCCAACGGGTGGTGACGATTCTCTCACTAATCCACTGGCTGCGATGGGAACCATGGATGGCTGGTCTACAACCATGCCACTGATCATGAATTTCGAAGGAACAGGGTTAGCGGATGGTGTGGTTGCACAAGGTATCTACCTTGTCGAACTCACTGACAGTTTGCTTGGCAACCCTACGCCAAAACGTATTCTGACCCAGAACGTCGATTTCATTGCACTCGCCGATGCTGCCAGCGACACCATCACCATTCAAATGCTCAACAGCGATTTGACTGCCAAGGGTGAATACATTCTTGCTATCACGGATGAAGTCACCGATGTGAACGGTGATCCAGTGGGAACATCAGGAAGCTATGCAGCGATCAAGACAAAACTCAAGTCATACGGCTCTGAAACACTCCAAACGTTGCAACAAGTCACCCATGGTACCGAAGCCTTGTTCGCGGCGACGGGTATCGACAGTGAACACATCATCTACTCCACATGGTTTAGTACCCAATCTGTCGGTGAAACACTCTACGCGGTAAAAGGGGCAACAGCCAGCGCACTGGGCTCAGGTGGCCTTGCTCAAGTCTGGAGAAACAACGCCAACCCAAACAATGTCGATTTGACCATGGCACACCTACTAACGGTAACCAGCACACAAGGTTACAAAGATGCACTCGATGCTGATAGTCACTTTGATACCTACATGGACCCAGACGGTACAGGTTTAAAAGCGACACTCAAAGCGGAGTACGATACCGATGGCCTAAACGTCAACGTCTCTAAAGGTACAGTTCAGCTTCCTTATTTCTTGGAAACAGGCAACAACTGGAACAGCCAACCTTTTGAATCGGCCATGCCAAGCTTAGCGCTCATCAAACAGGCACTGGAAGATTCAACGCAACAAGCAACCATCGCCTCTCAGCTCACCGCAGCAGGAATTGACGCAACAAAACTGACAGAAGCAACAGAGCAGTTAAAACTGGTGGGGTTGAACTTGACCAAATCCGATGGTTCTCGCCTAGATAGCGACCGCCATTTAACGCGATACAGCCCAATTCCAAAAATCAAATCGCTTCAACCTGTCGAGTTCCTGTTGTTCACGCCAAGTGGTGCAGCGAGTAACTGGCCAGTAGTCATTTACCAACATGGGATCACCTCGTCGAAAGAAGATGCCTACTTCCATGCGGCAAAACTTGCAAACCAAGGATTAGCTGTGATTGCGATTGATCTACCTTTGCATGGCGCTCGCAGTCTCGATAGTTCACGTTCTGCCAATGCCGATATCACCGCGTATCTCAACCTAACTAACTTACCAGTGGCACGCGATAATGTGAGACAAAGTGCTCTTGATGTCATGGCACTGCGTGCTTCTCTTACCTACAGTCAACTCGCTGGCGTCTTAGCACCAACACCACTGTCTGCGATTAATACCCTCACCACACCGCCGCGTTTTGTCGGGCATTCATTAGGCGGCATTGTGGGTGTTCCGGCTGTTGGCGCGGCAAATCGTGTATTGGATGGCGGCAGTGCGGATGCGATGTATAAGTTTTCATCAATTTCTACTGCAAATTCAGGCGGCCAGATTGCAAACCTGCTGCTTGGATCAGAAAAGTATGGCCCTTTGATCAAACACAGCATTGCCTATACAGCCAGCTCAGAGTATCAAGCGTTTGCAAATGGCTATTGCGCCTCACTCGATGCCAGTGCTTGTTATACCTTGTTCGACAACATGGCCAGCGACGCTGATAAAGCGGCGTTGGAGTCTGGCTTTAATCAGTTTGCGTACGCGACCCAAACCGTGCTGGACACCGTTGACCCATACAGCAACGCAAGCTACCTCACCGACGGGACGTCTCCAACTATCCCGGCATACCTAATGCAGGTGCAAGGGGATGAGAGTGTTCCAAACAGCGTGCCTCAGCGTCCATTTGCTGGCACCATTCCACTGGCAACCAAGCTAGGAATGAAAACAGTCACGCAAGCCGACAGCGCACTTTCCAACACCAAGGATTTTGTAAGCTTCTCCAATATTGGTGCGCATTCCACATTCTTGTTCCCACAAGACTCAGGCAATGCTGACGAGCCCATGCATGATGCGATGCTCGATCAACTCAGCGATTTTGTGCTCGACAATAACCTGAGTGCATTAACCAACGCCGGATTATTAGAATAACCTACTCTAAAGCTCCCTTCGGGGAGCTTTTTTCACCCAATTTTTCTCAACCACATTTCTCCCCATGACTTTCCCTTATTTTTATTAGTGCTTTTCGAACTCTTATCTATAGTTAACAGTATCGACGAATAAAAAAGCATGATTATGGCTAGGAAACCCGTCTTCGTAATTGCAGCAGAGGTCGCTGCTGAACTGAATAAAGGCATGCTGATTGCTAAACGATTATTACTGGTTGCCAGTAATGCTCGAGCATTGGCGCAAAGAGCAGGAGAAAGTGCCGCCGGGTTTCGCCCGATCACAGACTCCATTGACGATTTAGTCCGTGTCACATTAGCCGCTTCCCATACCATCAACGTGAAAGCCCAAAGCTTAAGCAAAATTGCGACAGCAGGGACGCGCGCATCCAATGCGCTAGATAGGTTTGAGACTGTTTATGAAAAAGCGGTTGATGCAACCTACCTGCATAGCTTAGATGAAGCACGGATCCGCAATCAGGCTGAATATGACACCATTTGTCACCACTTCACTTCCGAAGCAAAGGGCTTACATGATCTGCTGCAGACGCTTTATGACGAGTTACGGATCGCTCAAATCATTTCCACTATGTTGAGTGTTGAGGCTTCACAAGCTGATGAAAAACATCAAGCACAACTCAATACTATTGCTGAAAGCGTTGCAGAACTGGCCGACGCGATTCAATCACACGTACTTCAATCTCTAAAACTCTTTTCACTGTTCGCTAGGGTAAATTATGCAATCAAAAGTACTATTTGAGCAGGGTGCTCATCGCTGGCTCGTTTTTGCGCGAGATCCAGAAAAACCAGAGAAAATCATCGATACCAACCAATATATGATCATCAATCGCGATCAAGCGATGTTACTCGATCCGGGTGGTATTGAGCTGTTTTCAGCCATGTTGAGTTGCGTTGTCAAAGAAGTTCCTATCGAGCATATCACCCATCTTTTTGCCTCCCACCAAGACCCCGATATCATTTCATCATTAGGGTTGTGGGACAAAGCACTCCCCTCTTCTACCTTGCATTCACCTTGGCTTTGGGAAGGGTTTATTCGCCATTTCGGTATGGAATCCATTACCTTTGCCCCGATTAAAGACGAAGGCGGAAAGGTGTTGCTCGCAGGAAAAGAAATTCAGTTTATTCCTGCACACTACATGCATTCATCGGGTAATTTTTCCGTATACGATCCTGAAGCAAAAATACTAATGTCAGGTGATATTGGTGCAGCACTCGATAAACATGACGCCCCCTTTTTTGTAGAAGACTTTCATGAGCACATACCAAAAATGGAATATTTTCATCGTCGTTGGATGCCATCAAATAAAGCGAAAAGTGCATGGATTGATAAAGTCAGCAAATTAAACATTGATATGATGTGTCCACAACATGGTGCAATATTTAAAGGTGATGATATTGGAAGGTTTCTTGATTGGCTAGATACTTTAGATGTTGGTATCGCTATTGATGGGAAATAATCAATATATCTGTAAATAGAATTAAAACTCTAATTTTAACTAGAGCTAAAAGTCTATTATTTAATAGTAATTATTCTTGATTATAAAAATGAGTTAAAAAATGAAGAGAAAGAAGTGAGTAACGAATAGTAGAAAAAAATAATGGTGGGATAGCAAAGTGTTTCTGCATTGGAGGCATCTACACAACACTATCTCCACCAAAAGTTACACGGGCATAACTTAGAAGGAAAAGCCAACTTACGATTGCTAGTGGTCCATTCAGTGATAACTTACGTTATCTTATATTCCTTAAATTAAACAGAAGCGCCAAGAAATTATCTGTTTAGCTTTCAACTCCAACCTATAAATAAGAGGCAAATTAAACAACACAACATAAACGTAGCTTAGAGAGTTATTATTATTGTTGTTCTCGAGGCAAATACTATCCATTCACTATTCCCCAATCAACATAATTCACATTATATGTTTTTATGACTCTATAAAATAAAAACTCTCATACAAAAGACAAAATTAAATATTTGAAAACCTAATATTAAAGTTTGTTTTTAATATTTTATTACTTATATCTGTTTGACAAGGTTCGTTTTTAATTTTCTTTTAACATTTGAAAATTTTATTTTGATGTTCGGCAGGAAAATATAGCTCAGAAAATAACCATTTCTTTTATGCACAATTACTTGAATAGTCATTGAACTTCATAACAAACATTCTCTCCTCTTTAACCAATTTATTCACTACCTAGAACGTGATCTTCCTAAAATTATTTGTTGTTTATTTTATAAACAGCAAAAAAATTCGATCAACCTCACGGTTAGCTCAAAAAATAACCATATGATAGATACATGTCTATACAACTTGTACATGTGTGTGCAAATGGAAAACTTATGCTGCTCTCGCAATATATCACTGCATCAAACGTCAAAATCCTAGAAACCGTTGCGGATTGGAAGCAAGCAATCGACATTGTTGGCCAGTGCCTATTAGAGCAGCGAGCTATCGAAAAACATTATTTGGATGCGATAAAAACGACAGCCGATCAGCTAGGTCCTTATTTTGTACTCGCCCCTATGATCGCCATGCCACATGCAAGACCTGATGATGGTGTCAACCACAACAGTTTGTCTCTACTTGTTGTTCGCGACGGTGTTGAGTTCCACAGCACTGAGAATGATCCAGTCAAAGTTATCCTGTTATTGGCAGCGATAGACAGCAATCAACACATTGAACTGATTACATCCATTTCGGAGTTCTTTTGCTGCGATAAAGACGTAGAAGCCGTCAGTAAGGCGCAAAACAAAGAACAAATCCTGAAAATCCTAGCTAAATATTAAGGAACACTTTATGCGAATTATGGCGGTTTGTAGCACAGGACTCGGCTCTTCATTCATGATCGAGCTAAAAGTCAAAGAAGTCTTAAAGGAGATGGGGGTCGAAGCGGAAGTGGAACATACCGATCTTGGCTCTGTCACTTCTGACATGGCAGACGTCTTTGTTTGTACCCATGACTTGGCTGGCAGTTTAGGGAGTAACCCTGTTATTGCTATCCCAAACATCACAGACAAAGAGGCGATGCGCCAAAGTCTGACAAACTATTTCAAAACACTTGCGGAGGAATAGATCATGCTTAATTTTATAATGGACATATTAAGTACCCCCGCAATTTTAATTGGTCTTGTTGCTTTACTGGGTTTATCTATCCAGAAAAAATCCTCTTCTGATGTCATTAAAGGCACTGTGAAATCAATTTTAGGTTTTGTAGTGATTGGGGGTGGTGCTGGTATTTTGGTTGGGGCGGTCACACCCATGGGGCAATTGATCGAAACTGGCTTTGGTCTACATGGCGTCATACCAAACAATGAAGCCATATATGCCACAGCTATCTCTGACTACGGTGCTTCGACAGCACTTATCATGACGTTTGGTATGGCTGCAAATATCTTTTTCGCCCGCTTTAGCCGTTTCAAATACATTTTCTTAACCGGTCACCACACATTATACATGGCTGCGATGATCGCCATTATCCTCAGTGTTGCAGGTTTCTCTGGACCAACAATGGTGATTCTTGGCTCCGTTACACTCGGCTTGGTCATGGTGATTTTCCCCGCTATGGCACAACCTTTCATGCGAAAAATTACAGGCAGTGATGATGTCGCTTTTGCGCACTTCTCAACGGTTGGCTATGTTTCTTCAGCATTGATAGGTCAAATGGTAGGAAAAGGTTCGCAAAGTACAGAGGAACTGAACTTACCAAAGAACCTTGTTTTCTTACGTGACTCATCCATATCTATCTCGATCACTATGGGTATCATCTACTTGGTGCTTGTCGTTGCCGCTGGCCCACAGTGGGTACAAGAAAATCTTTCGAACGGTCAAAACGCTTTCGTCTACGCCATTTTGACAGCAATCACCTTCGCAGCTGGTGTGTTTGTGATCTTGCAAGGTGTACGCTTGGTATTAGCTGAAATTGTCCCAGCATTTACCGGGATCTCTCAAAAAATTGTACCGAATGCGAAACCCGCTTTAGATTGCCCAATTGTCTTTCCTTACGCTCCAAATGCCGTGCTTATTGGCTTTTTATTCAGCTTTATTGGCGGCCTTATCACCATGGGCGTCTTTGGTATTTTAGAGCTAACGCTGATCTTACCCGGTGTCGTGCCCCACTTCTTTACCGGCGCTACTGCTGGCGTATTTGGCAACGCCACGGGCGGTCGAAAAGGGGCCATGTGCGGCGCATTTGTCAACGGCGTGGTGATCACTGTGCTTACCCTACTCCTTTTGCCTGTACTTGGTGACTTAGGATTTGCTAATACCACATTCTCTGATTCCGATTTCGCAGTCACAGGGATATTCCTAGGATATCTGGCAATGATCAGTAAAACCGCCGTCATTACAGGCGTCGGGATCTTCACTATTGCTGTACTTGCTACACATTTCCTTCCGGAAAAAGACACAAAATCAACTGAATCTGCTTAATAACAAGGTGGGCATCGCCCACCTCTCTCCCTCACGAGGTACTTATGTTATCAACGAGAGAGCTACGCACGCTCGAAGCACTGAACTTAGAAATTAAAAAAGAACTTGTTAATGCCCTCATGCACATGGGTTACGGTCATTTCGGAGGCAGCTTATCCATTACGGAAACGCTCGCCTGCCTTTACGGACATTATTTAAAACACGATCCACAAAACCCAAATAGTCATGAGCGCGATTTTTTTGTGTTATCGAAAGGGCATGCAGGTCCGGCACTGTATGCTACGCTCGCCATTCGCGGCTTTTTTGACAAAGCTTGGCTCAATACCATCAACCAAAATGGCACGCGCTTACCTAGCCACGCCGACATGAATAAAACCCCCGGGATAGATATGACGACGGGCTCGTTAGGCCAAGGATTTTCTTGCGCTGTGGGAATGGCAATTGGAACAAAACGTCAGGTCTTCACGATTGTGGGTGACGGGGAGCTGCAAGAAGGTCAATGCTGGGAAGCCGTTCAGTTGGCGGCACACCTTAACCTCAATAACTTGCTCGTGTTTATCGACTACAACAAACGTCAACTCGACGGCTTTATTGACGATATACAGCGTCCATTCGATCTCAGGCAGAAATTCGAAGCGTTTGGTTTTCATGCGTTGCAAGTCAATGGTGGTGACATTCCTAGCATTGCCAATGCCATTGAAAGCCACAAGGCTCAGTCCAACAAACCAACCGCCATCATTTTAGACACGGTTAAAGGTCAAGGCTGCCCAAGCATCGAGAATATTGCCGCAAATCATCATTTGCGCTTAAACGATGACTTGATCAGCGCGATCAAAAACGATGTTACAGCGATTGAAAACAAATTAGAGGCACTCAATGAACACTGAATTACGAGAAGTCCACGTTGAAACACTTCAAGAGTTGATCGAACAACATAGTGACGTCATGGTGCTTGAAGCCGATTTGATGGAAACCATCGGTACGGGAAAACTCGCACAGACCCACCCAGAAAACTTTGTGCAATGCGGTATCGCTGAAGCCAATATGGTCGGTGTCGCTGCGGGCTTATCTGCCATTGGAAAAGTGCCATTTATGCACTCTTTTGGCTGTTTTGCTACTCGACGTTGCTACGATCAACTGTTTGTCTCTGGTGGTTATGCTAAACGTCATATCAATATTTTTGGCAGTGATGCAGGGGTTTCTGCTGTCACTAATGGTGGCACGCACATGCCCTTTGAAGACATTGGGTTGATGCGTTTGATCCCACATTCTCGGGTCATTGATGTCTCAGACAAACATACGCTGAAAGCTGCGTTGAAATACGCTTATCACAACCCTGGGATCAACTACATACGTTCTACTCGCAAAGCGCTGCCTGAACTGTACCAGTCTGAAAATGATATAAAAATCGGTGTAGGTAATGTCCTTAGAGAAGGAAGCGATCTAGTAATTGTCGCAACAGGAATGCTCGTTCATGAAGCGATTGCAACCTCAGACAAGATCAGCGAGTTGACCAACAAAAGCGTGGCTGTGATTGACATGCACACAATTAAACCGCTCGATAAATCATTACTGATCCACTACGCCAAGCTCACTCAACGCATAGTAACACTGGAGAACCACAATATTATTGGTGGACTGGGTGATGCCGTCGCCAGTGCATTGTTAGAGTCAGGCACCGAAACCCAGTATTTCAAAAAACTGGGGGTACAAGAGCAATATGGTCAGGTTGGCAGCCTTGATTATTTGAAGAAGGTTTATGGAATCAGCGAAGATAAAGTCATCGAGGCTTGTTTGGCAGGACTAACGCCATAGGAATGGTGACGTTTGGCACCACAAGTATGACTGTTTCATGCTTTTTGGTGCCAACTTCATCGACAAGAACAGCTTGAAACTTAGCCTTTCAACACGCTTAAAGATTTTCCGTGAACTAAAGCCAGTGGCGAATGCTTAAGCCCTGCCTCTTCTGCTCACTTGGGTATATACTGTTCGTCGCGTTATCAATAGATATGGATATTATGGCCCCTAAAATTACGGCTAAACAGCAAATCGTCATCGACTATATCACTGACCGAATTATGACGGGTGGACTGAATTGTGGTGACAAGCTCGACACGGAAACCAATATTGCTCAAAGTCTGAATGTCACACGAGCCACAGTGCGAGAAGCGACACGTAATTTAGTTGAGCAGGACATTGTCTACCGAGTCAGAGGTTCTGGCCTATACGTTGGCATGCGAAAACCCTTCAACAGTGATAGCTTTCACGAACTCTCTCCTTTCGATTGGCAAGCAAAACAGCTTAATGTGCCAGGTATACGTAAAGTCGTCTCTGCTGGTGTCACCTTAGTTCCCTCAGCTGACATTGCAAGCAAGCTAAAAATTAAACCCACAGATCAAGTTTATCGCGTTGATCGATTAATGTGTTTTGGTGAAACACCTGTTTCGCTGGAAAAGATCCACATTCCTATCAATATCAGCAATAACTTTCAGTTTAATGAGCTGGAAAAATCAAAATATAAGTACATTGAACACCTGACAGGTAAGCAAGTTTCCATCCGTGAGCAAGACTTAAAGGCCTTCAACCTTGACGACCAAAATGTGTCAGAGTTAATGAATGTCCCACTGGGCAAAGCCATGATCCAACTGAGTGAAGTGGTTTATTTCAAAGGTGGACAGCCGTTTGAATATACCGTCACTATCATTAATAGCGATCACTTTAATACCCACCAAGTCATTCGTCGCAATTGATAATAAAAGATTCGTTAAACCGTCAAACATGAACAAAAAAAGCGTAACCCGAAAGGTTACGCTTTTTCATCTATTGCTTAACTTGAATTTAGCCGTTGCGACGAGCTGTGACTGCGTCTGCTAGTTGACGAAGTACTTTCTCAGTGTCTTCCCAACCGATACATGCGTCGGTAAGAGACTGGCCATAAGTTGGTGCAACACCATCAACCAAATCCTGACGACCTTCAACTAGGTGTGATTCAATCATAACGCCGAATACCGCATCTTCTCCACCAGCAACTTGGCTACACACATCTTCAGCTACTACCATTTGACGCTGGTACTGCTTAGAACTATTCGCATGGCTGAAGTCGATCATGACTTTTTGTGGTAGGCCAGACTTTTCCAGCTCCTGCTTGATAGCGCCTACATGATCGGCACTGTAGTTTGGCTCTTTACCACCACGCAGGATGATATGACAATCTGGGTTACCCGCCGTTTCAATGATCGCAGAGTGGCCGTATTTTGTTACCGATAAGAAATGGTGTGAAGCGCTTGCTGAACGAATCGCATCAGACGCGATCTTAATATTGCCATCAGTACCATTCTTAAATCCTACCGGACAAGAAAGACCTGATGCGAGTTCGCGGTGAACCTGAGATTCTGTCGTACGAGCGCCAATCGCCCCCCAGCTGATCAGGTCTGCAACATACTGAGGCGTGATCATATCTAGGAATTCGCTCGCCGTTGGCATGCCCATATCAGTCAAATCCAGCAACAACTTACGTCCCATACGTAAACCATCGTTGATCTTAAATGTATCATTTAGGTATGGGTCGTTGATCAGACCTTTCCAACCAACCGTTGTACGTGGTTTTTCAAAGTAAACACGCATCACGACTTCTAGGCGGTCACCAAGTTCATCACGTAGTACTTTTAGGCGTTTACCATATTCAATTGCAGCTTCTGGATCGTGAATAGAACAAGGACCAATGATCACGAGCAATCGGTCATCATCACCTTTCAAAATATTCGAAATTGCCTGACGAGATTCAAACGTTGTTGAAGAAGCGGTCTCAGTCGCAGGAAACTTTTCTAAAACCGCGATTGGCGGCAATAATTCTTTGGCTCTATTAATTCTTACATCATCTGTCTGAAACATCGCTACATCTTCCTATCTTTCTTGGGCTGAACAGATTGCAATCCATTTGCTGCATTATTGTTCAATCATTGTCGTATCTGTTCCCTGTAACTTATCTATCAAAAAAGAAGCTTGCAACCATTATTTTCAACAGAAAGCAATATTCATTGCATTTTTACGATTTACACAACGCGTAAAAATATTTTTACAAACAATAATTGGAGACCATTAAAATTCATTAATACTATGATATTTAATGTAAAACAGTGGAGGCGAAACTCAGCAATTGTCGTTATTTTCATCACATAGCACTATGGTTCGAGGGATGACTTATCGTTATCACCCAATTGGTGCACAAATTACCATCAACAACGATAAATCACATGTTTTGATGCAATGTAATCACGATATTGCTAAGGTGTAGACTTATAAAAATAAATAAGTAAAGCAGCCATGAGCGCTATTGAATTTAGCAACGTCAACAAGTGGTATGGTCAGTACCACGCCCTAAAAGATATCAACCTATCTGTCGCGAAAGGCGAGATTTTGGTCATTTGTGGCCCTTCAGGCTCCGGAAAGTCCACCCTAATAAGAACAGTAAATGGCTTAGAAGCGATCTCAAATGGCGATATTTCTGTGCTCGCCACGTCAACTCAGAAAGTCGCTCCCGGTCAAGTAGGAATGGTCTTTCAGCATTTCAACTTATTTCCACATTTAACCGTGCTCGAAAACCTCACTCTGGCACCAATCCGGACATTAAAGCTCGGAAAACAACAAGCGATTGAGCGTGCTTTGCACTTCCTTGAACGTGTCAAAATACGCGATCAAGCTGACAAATACCCTGTCCAGCTGTCTGGTGGTCAGCAGCAGCGTGTCGCCATCGCTCGTTCTCTTTGTATGCAGCCAGAAATCTTACTCTTTGATGAACCGACTTCCGCACTGGATCCCGAAACCATTCAGGAAGTGCTGGATGTCATGGTCGACCTCGCGAGAGATGGTATCACCATGATGTGTGTCACCCATGAAATGGGGTTTGCGCGTAAAGTGGCTGACAGAGTCATTTTTATGGACGAAGGACAGATACTGGAGATGGCTACACCAGAACAAATCTTTGATGCGCCGCAGCATCCAAGAACTCAACAATTTCTCAATCAGATCCTCAGCCATTGATGATAAAACAGATATTAAAGCCTGTACTCTCAGCACTATTACAGATCTCGCTGCTTATTCTAGGCATAGGTTGGCTACTGGACTCTGGCGCACAAGCCATGGGTTATCAATGGCAATGGGAGCGTGTACCTGACTACCTGTTTTTTTACGAAGACGGAGAATGGTGGCCAGCCGAGTTAATTGACGGACTGTTGGTTACATTAAAGATCTCCAGCATCAGTTTACTTTTCACGCTGATAATTGGTTTGGCCACGGCGTTATTAAAACTATCAAACTCGGTTGTCGGTCGCACGCTCGCTACCGGCTATGTCGAACTCATTCGCAATACGCCATTGTTGGTACAAATCTACTTGCTCTATTTCGTTTTTGGACCAGTGATTGGGTTAGATCGTTTTTCTACCGCAGTGCTTGCCCTCGCTCTCTTTCAGGGCGCATATACCGCCGAAATTCTGCGCGGTGGCTTAAACAGCATTGAAAAAGGCCAATTTGAAGCAGCTAGGTCGTTAGGGTTAACTCCTTTTTACACCTATTACGATGTGATTTTACCTCAGCTACTGCAACGCACTTTACCGCCGCTCACCAATGAGGTGGTCTCGTTAATCAAAAACTCATCCATCGTCAGCGTGATGGCAATTTTTGATTTAACGACTGAAGGTCGAAACATCGTATCTGAAACCGCAATGCCATTTGAAATATGGTTTACCGTCGCAGCAATCTACTTGTTGCTCACCCTTTCTCTGTCTGGCTTATCAGCTTGGATGGAACATAAACTGGGCGCAGGATGGCGCGCTCGATAACAAGGAAACAATTATGAAAAACTCAAGACGAGATTTGGTTAGACGTTGTTTTAAATCTGCAATCACGGCGCTATTGGGCTTAGCTATCGCGCTGCCTACCTTTGCATCAGATACCCCCAACCTAGATAAGATCAACGAACGCGGCACGCTGCGCGTTGGTATGTCGACTTTTGTCCCTTGGGCAATGCGAAATAAACAAGGCGATCTGATTGGGTTTGAAATTGATGTTGCAAAACGCTTGGCCAAAGACTCTGGCTGGAATGTTGAATTTGTACCAACAGCATGGGATGGCATCATTCCTGCGCTGCTTGCCCAGAAGTTTGATGTGATCATTGGTGGTATGTCAATCACACCAGAGCGCTCAAAAAGCGTTTTATTTACTGCGCCTTACTCACATTCTGGTGTGCAGGTAGCGGCCAGTAAAAAGCTTGCTGAAGGCTTTAGCGAATTCAGTGATTTCAATTCCCGACGCGTTAAAATCGCTGCCCGCCGAGGTGCTTATACTGTGCAAGTGGCACGCGAAACTTTCCCGAAAGCAAAAATTCTTCAATTTGATGATGATGCACAAGCATTTCAAGAAGTGATTAACGGCAATGCTCATGCTGTGATTGCGTCTAGTCCAAAGCCAGAACATGAAACGGTGAAAAACAGCGATAAGCTGTTTATTCCATTTACCGAGCGTCTATCAAAAGGCAACGAAGCATTCGCTGTTCGCTTGGGAGATGACGATAAAAAGGCATTCTTTAACCAATGGATCCAAGCTCGAACTGACGATGGCTGGCTAGAAGAGCGTTATGAGTACTGGTTCTCCACATTAGACTGGCAAGATCAGATTGCCACCGGTCAGTAAAATAGAAACAACGGAGCGAGTGTGAGTAAAGAAAGCGCATTGAACCGCCAAGACATCAAATCAGAAGGTTCGATTTCATTCAATAAACTGGATGTTATCTTACTTATTGTTGTGGGCCTTTTCTGCGCTTGGTTGTATTACCGAGCGGATATTGGTGTGCACTACCATTGGCGTTGGTCAGACGCGTTTGAACTTATTTTTACGCCTCGCTCCGACGGCAGTCTTCCCTACTTCTTTCAAGGGCTAATCTCCACCATTCGTCTTAGCGTTTGGGGCATGGTTTTAGCCCTAACACTTGGTACGTTATTAGGCCTCGCCCGATACTCTAACCTAACGGTATTACGTGTTCCGGCTAATGCCTTTATCCAATTGGTGCGAAATATACCGCCATTGGTGTTCATCTTTATTTTCTATTTCTTTATCTCGAACCAGTTGATACCCGCGTTAGGTCTGGAATCATTATTACGAGAGCATGATGGCCACATCAATACATTGCAATATTGGCTCTTTGGACCGGCGAATTTGTGGGAAAATTTGCTGTCAGGTATTTTATGCATCGGGCTGCTTTCCTCTGCATACATTGCGGAAGTAGTCCGTTCTGGGTTAGCTGGTATTGCCAAAGGACAGTGGGAAGCGGCAGATTCATTGGGCCTGTCACGATGGAGCAAGTATCGTTACGTCATTGCACCGCAAGTATTGGCTGCCATTACACCTGCACTGGCGGGTCAATCCATCTCATTAATTAAAGACTCTTCCATTGTGTCTTTGATATCGATTCAAGAGATGACTTTTGTCGGCACCGAAATCGCTAACTCGTCTGGCCTTATCTTCGAAATATGGCTAATTGTGGGCGGATTCTACTTACTGCTTTGCTTGTCACTTTCATTGTTATTTAAACGTTTAGAAAAGCGAAACCTGAAGCACTTACAACCATAGGTATTCCATCGCTAAAGCAGATAATGATCGAGCAATAATGCGACAAACAGCAACATCAAATGGTAGATAGAAAAAACGAATGTTTTGATCGCTGTTTTCTCATCGGCATAATATTTCAGCTTCCATGCATAGCCGATAAACCCAGCACTGAGCACGGATGAACAAAGCAGATATAGCCAACTACTCATCCCGACTAACACTGGAAATAGGCATACTAACGCCAATAACACCGTATAAAGAAGAATCGATGTTTTGGTGTATTCCACACCATGTGTTACAGGCAGCATTGGAATGTCTGCCTTGGCATAGTCTTCCTTACGGTGTATCGCCAATGCCCAAAAATGAGGGGGGGTCCATATAAAAATCACCATCACTAATAGCCACGCATTCGCGTGTAACTCGCCTGTTACCGCGGTCCAACCAAGCAAAGGTGGCATTGCACCTGCAATCCCAGCAATAACGATATTTTGCGGCGTCGCACGTTTTAGATACAAGGTATAAATCACCGCGTAGCCAAGTAGGCTTGCAAAGGTGAGCCAAGCCGTTAGTCCATTCACTCCAATGTACAAGATGACAAAGCCAGCAAGGCCAATCGCGCTTGAAAACAACAACACAGACAAGGCGTTGATTTCACCAGACGGCAGTGGACGACGATATGTTCTGGCCATCACAGCATCGATGCGTCGATCAATGAGGTGGTTGAAGGCCGCTGCGGAGCCTGCCATTAACCCAATACCTAAAAGACCAAGCACAACATTTTGAATTGGTAATGTCCCCGGTACAGCCAAACACATCCCCACCAAAGCGGTCAGTAACATTAACGCCACTACTTTGGGCTTGGTAAGCGTGAAATAGACTTTCCAAAGTGGCTTTTCCTTAGCCGAAGTGATCGCAATGGATTTACTCATGAACTCGCTCCTTGTTCAGCACAACCGACTCTGATGGATACCAAAGCAGAAAATTGACATACAGCAGTGACAACATAAGCAATGCTGCCCCGAGGTTATGTGCGACAGCAACTGCGAGCGGAAGGCTCAAAACAACATTGCTGATCCCTAAACCAATTTGCAGACATAGTAGAGAAAACACACGCCATGCCAAACGATTGAGCACCGAATCCGACTCAGCGAGCATTTGATAAATTAAGCACAGCGTTGACACCGCCACGACCAACGCACCGATACGATGCACCACATGAATCGTCATACGGGCACCGTAATCAAGCGTGCCAAATTCATAAGTTTCTCGCTCGGGCTGAATTAAGGTAAAGGCGTTCACAAAATCCAAGTGACTACGCCAATCTCCCTCACACAAGGGCAAGCTCGTGCACATCAGCGCAGCGTAGTTGGATGACGTCCATCCGCCCAATGCAATCTGAACCAAGAGAAAGAATAAGCTAGTGAGGGCAAGCAGACGCAGCATTGGAGGGATGGTGAGATGATCAATTTGATCTTGGGCATGCGTCAATCGCCAATACAACAAAGCGAGCAAAGCAAACAAAGTAAAACCACCCAATAAATGCCCCATGACGATAATTGGCATCAACTTCATGGTGACAGTCCACATTCCCAATAAAGCTTGAAAGACAACAACTAGAGAAATAGAAATGGGTAAGAAAGACGGCACCGCCCTGCTCTTAATACTAAGCGCCGTAATAGCAAAAACCACCAGCCCTAGCGTTCCAGCAAAATAGCGATGGATCATTTCCAACCACGCTTTATCTGCCTCTACTTTTAAGTCCGGATATAAAGAACTCGCTCGCTCTAACTCATGCTGTTGCACCGGTACGGTCAATTGGCCATAGCAACCGGGCCAATCTGGGCACCCTAAGCCAGCATCAGCAAGCCGAGTATAAGCACCAAGCATAATCACAATAAATGTGAGTATTAATGCGACTCTAACCAAGTTCTTTAGTTTCATACGCTCAACCTACTCTGGATAGCTTTAGTAGTTTGCGTAAATCAGACAGCAATCCTTTTGCTTGCGCAACGAGCTCCTGCTGGGATGCGGATTTGGGATAACGCATCACTAGCTGGCCAAGGGGATCCACTATGACAAAGTCATAAGGCGAAATCACTTTACTGAACTCGTTGTTGACCATCACCACCTGAAACGCATGTTGTTGCAGCACATTCTTGTCACTACGTTCACTAACCCATACGACAGGAGCCACTCGTCCTTGATATTTTCCTAATGCGACATGGCTTTGACCTAACAAATGTATTTGTTCAATACATAGCGTATCGCATTGTTCTGGCACGAAATATCCCAACTGCCATTGGCTATTCTGGTATGGATTCTTTAAGCCTAGTCCATCAAAATCAATTTTGGGATCAAGCAGTACACCTTTATTTGTGACACCAGAGTTATACCAGTGATTAGAAAGCACCGTTTTCGCAATGATGGCTGGCAGCGCGAACATCAAGATAAGCGCCAATAAAATGATTCTCCCCCTAAATACCGGATTATTCATTTTTCTCTCCTTGCTTACATGCCCGAATGAGTAACCACAAACTCAGCACAAACAATGCAAACGCCATTGAAAACCATTGAAAGGCGTACCCAAGATGCTTCTGCGAGCCAAGCGGTACCGGTTTCCATGGCTGTGGGTACGGCCATTCTGTTTGTACTGGTTGAAAAGCAAATGGTGCCAAATCAACGCCCCAAAAATGCCCTAGTTCTGCAAAGTTAAGATTTTGAATACGGTGTGGTATCCCTGGTTCAAGATACAATTGATGGCTTAATGGGTTCTCTAAACGCTGATATAAGCGTCCCGTTAAGGGAGAGCTTTGAGCCAACCACGCCACTTCAGGAAGTTGATTGCGCGTATCCGCCGCTGGAACAAATCCGCGCTCTAATAGAAAGTAGATCCCTTCTTTACTTTGCACCAACTGATAAGCCAAATAGCCGACATCACCTTGGTAAGTCTGGTTATCCAGCAACACATATTTATCAGCAACAGGGCGTAACGTAGCCCTGATTTTGACTCCTGTCAGCGATGTATTTCTTTGCTGAGCAAGCTGTTGGAAAGAGATAGCTGGTTGTTGAGAGCGCGCAAGCAATTGTGCTTCCATTGCCTGTTTTTCATCGGCCCTTGAAAGCTGCCAAAAACCCAATTTGACCAATACTGAAAACGCACCCACAGTTAATAACAAACATAACCAAAATGACACCGTATGTACCAACCGACTGAGGGAGTGGCTAATGGTATTCATATTTAAAACGCTGCTGGTTCTACTATTGCTATTTATCATCTTTAACCTCGCTAGAGCGATGTTTGCAATGGTCAAAGGCTCCGATTCTGACTCTGAAGAAGATAGATCGATGAGCCACTTTTTGGGTCGCAGGGTTACGTTGTCAGCTTTGGCGGTTGTCCTCTTAATTGTGGCGTTACTCAGTGGTTTCATTGAGCCTAATACACGGCCATATTAGGCTGGTGTTGTTACAAGACGTAGACGAAAACAAACAAACATAGCCAGACCACATCAACAAAATGCCAATACCAACTTCCCGCCTGAAAAGCAAAATGGTCTTTAGGTGAGAAATGGTCTTTCGCAATCCGAAATAGCAGAACCGTGAGAATAATTGTCCCTAATAACACATGCATGCCGTGGAAACCCGTTAGCATAAAGAAGGTGTTACCGTAGATCCCCGATTGCAACGTCAAATCCAAATCTTTATACGCGTGAGCGTACTCAACCCCTTGGTAGTATAGGAAAAATCCGGCAAGAACGATCGTGATCTCCAGCCAAACAATGAGCGCTATTCGCTTGTTTTTTTCCAAACTGGTATGCGCTAAATGCAACGTCACCGAAGAAGTTAGAAGAATAATGGTATTCACCAATGGGACCCCTTGCCAACCCATTGCTTGAGTGGTTCCGCCATCCGGTGTTGTTGTGAGTGGCCACATGGCTTCAAACGTCGGCCAAAGCACACTATGTGTCATCGCATTGTTGCTATCCCCCCCCAACCAAGGTACCGCAATCATTCGTGCGTAGCACAACGCACCAAAGAAAGCACCAAAAAACATGATTTCAGAGAAAATAAACCAACTCATGCCCTGACGAAATGACCGATTGATCTGATCAGAATATAAACCCGACATCGACTCGGTAATCACATTGCTAAACCAACCTGCAAACATATAAAGCAAGAAGACAAACCCCGAGACCAAAATAACCTTACCAAACACCCCGCCAGCACCATCGTTTCCCATATTCTGGACCGTCAAACCCGCCCCAACGGCAACCAGAAATAAGGCCACAGCACCAACAATAGGCCAGCTACTTTGTGGTGGAACATAATAAGAAGGACGTTTTGAACTCATGGCTTCGCTCCTTGCGTTAAGCGATCATCCGTTGTCGATTTAGCAGCCTGAGCTAATTCCACAGGCTTCTCTACCTTGTCTGTAATGTCATATAAAGTGTAAGACAACGTCAGGGTATGTATCGCGTCTGGAATATCAGGTTCGATATAAAAAATCAGTGCCATTTCCGTACTTTGTAAGCTCTTTAATGGCTGATGGTTGAAACAGAAACATTCAATTTTGTTGAAGTAAGATGCTCCCATTCCCGGCGATACAGAAGGTACGGCCTGCCCAATGATGTCTCGATCGGATTGGTTTTTGGCAAAATAGGCCGTTTGGATCACTTGCCCCGGATGCACATCCATCCACGTTTGTTTGGGTGCAAACTCCCATGGCATCTCAGCATTTTGATGCGTCATAAACTCAACGCGTACCGTGCGTGATGTGTCTGGTACCATACCTTGTGGCTGTATCGCGGATTCTGTATTGGTTTTGCCGTTTATTCCCAGCGCATCGCACATCACATCATAAAGGGGCACCAGTGCAAAACCAAAGCCAAACATCGCAATCACCGCGGCAACAAGCTTCAACGTCAGAGTGTTATTTGCACTGCTTTGCCCACTCATACCCCACCTCATTCATCATGCAATTTAGGTGGTGTGGTGAAGGTATGGTGCGGTGCTGGGCTTGGTACGGTCCATTCCAGCCCCTCAGCTCTCTCCCATGGTTTGGCTTGCGCTTTTTCTCCACCCTTAATGCATTTGATCACCAACCAAAGGAAAATCAGTTGAGATAAACCAAAGGCAAAACCGCCAATAGAAACAATCTGGTTAACATCAGCAAACTGAATCGCGTAATCTGGAATTCGTCGCGGCATACCAGCCAGCCCCAGAAAGTGCATTGGGAAGAACAACACATTAACGGAGATCACAGAGCACCAGAAATGCCACAAGCTCAACCGATGATCGTACATGTGCCCAGTCCACTTCGGTAACCAATAGTAAGCCGCCGCCATAATTGAAAAGACCGCTCCAGACACCAACACATAATGGAAGTGAGCCACCACAAAATAGGTGTCGTGGTATTGGAAATCAGCTGGTGCAATCGCCAGCATCAAACCAGAGAAACCACCGATGGTGAAAAGAATAATGAAGGCAATGGCAAACAGCATCGGCGTCTCAAACGTTAATGCCCCGCGCCACATGGTTGCTACCCAGTTAAATACTTTCACCCCTGTTGGCACAGCAATTAACATGGTGCAATACATAAAAAACAGCTCAGCAAATACAGGCATGCCGGTGGTAAACATGTGGTGTGCCCAAACTAAGAATGACAATAGCGCAATACTGCAGGTCGCATACACCATCGAGTGATAGCCAAACAATTTCTTACCACTGAAGGCCGGCACAATCGCAGAGATAATGCCAAAGGAAGGGAGGATCATGATGTACACTTCCGGGTGACCAAAGAACCAGAAAATATGTTGGAACATAACCGGGTCACCACCGCCAGCCGCATCAAAAAAGCTGGTTCCAAAATACTTGTCAGTCAAGATCATCGTGACGGCACCCGCCAACACAGGCATAACAGCGATAAGTAAAAAAGCGGTGATGAGCCAAGTCCAGACAAACAGTGGCATCTTGAACCAAGTCATGCCCGGCGCTCGCATATTGACGATGGTAACGATCACATTAATCGCCCCCATGATGGAGCTGATCCCCATAATATGCACAGAAAAAACAAACAATGCGGTACTATCCGGCCCGTAAGTTGTCGAGAGCGGCGCATAAAATGTCCAGCCAAAATCGGGGCCGCCCCCTTCCGTAAACAGAGACGCCAATAAGATTAAAAATGCAAATGGTAAAATCCAGAAGCTGAGATTGTTCATCCTTGGTAACGCCATATCAGGCGCACCGATCATCATCGGTATCATCCAGTTTGCTAGACCAGTAAAGGCAGGCATTACCGCGCCAAATACCATGATCAAGCCGTGTACCGTGGTCATCTGGTTAAAAAACTGCGGCTCAACCAACTGCAATCCGGGCTGAAAAAGCTCAGCACGGATGATCATCGCCATCGCTCCACCCACTAAAAACATGATGAAGCTAAACCATAGGTAAAGTGTCCCTATGTCTTTGTGGTTGGTGGAATAGAGCCAGCGAAATACCCCACTGGGCGCATCATGATGATCATGCTCTTCAGCCACAGTGGCAGACTGTGCGCTACTCATCTCGGCATCGGTCGCTGGTGAAGATTTCACATGGTGAGGTTTAGACGTTTTCATTCTCCCTCCTTGGACGCTTGCCCTTGCACTTTGAATGCATTGATATCTGAAGCTTGTACTGTGTCACCACTCTCATTGCCAAACGCATTCCGTTGGTAAGTCACCACAGCGGCGATTTCTTGTTCCGTTAGCTGATTCGCAAATGCTTGCATGGCAGTGCCTGCTTTGCCGTTTACGACAATATCGATATGTTCTGCCACCTCTCCCGTTGCAATTGGGCTGCCTTTAATAGCAGGAAAAGCTCCGGGAATACCCAAACCACTGACCTGATGACACACCGCACAACGATCGACATAAACTTTCTCGCCTTGCGCCATCAGCTCTTCCATTGACAAGCTTGCCGTGAGTGCAGCTGCCGCTTGTTGTTTCGCTTGCTCAAGCTCAGCTTTTTTATTTGCTAACCAATCGTCGTACTGCGCTTCTTCCATGGCATGAACCACTATCGGCATAAAACCGTGGGCTCGCCCACATAGCTCGGCACACTGCCCTCGATACACACCGGGTTTATCGATACGGGTCCAAGCTTCATTAATAAAACCGGGGATGGTGTCCTTTTTAACCGCAAAATCCGGTACCCACCAAGAGTGAATAACGTCATCAGAGGTAAAAAGAAATCGAACTTTACGATTGATCGGTAACACTAGCGGGTTATCCACTTCAAGTAAGTAATGCGCGCCCTTCTCTTCTATGCCATCAATCTGCTTTTGCGAGGTTGCCAATAGACTAAAAAACTCAACGTCTTCTTCGAAGTAACTGTAATGCCATTTCCATTGTGAACCCGTCACTTTAACCGTGAGATCAGACTGGGACGCATCTTCCATCGCCACCAATGTTTTGGTCGCCGGAATCGCCATCGCCACCAAAATAATGATGGGAATTACCGTCCAGATGATTTCAACTTTGGTGCTCTCATGAAAATGCGCGGCCACTGCGCCTTTTGATTTCCGGTGACGCCAAATGGAATAAAACATGGCACCAAAAACCACAAACGCAATCGCGCAGCAGATATAGAAAATCAGCATATGCAGGTCATAAACCTCATTACTGATTGCGGTCACACCTCTGGTCATATTCAGAGACTGCTCGGCAGAAATCGCAGGTGCGGAATATCCTACGAACATCAAATCAGTCAACAGCCACAGATTGATCAGTAATCTTTTCAAAAGATTTCTCCTCTGTGCATTGCACTTACTTTGAGTGCTTTACTCATTCAAAGGCTAAAAAAGTCCTACCATGAAAGGTTGAGAAAAAGTCTGTATAAACAGCAAATTCGACACAATTTGTTATATTTATGTTAATAGAAACTAGTTGACGATGATTGAATGTGCAAGAAAGTACAAAGACTAAACCGTGAAGATCCGATCTCAAACAACAGAGAGCGAAGCCGTATTAGTCACCTCTTTCCGGCCATAATTCACAGCGTGCCTGTCCTTAACTGGACTTACAGGCTAATTAGCTGCCAAAATTTAAAGAGTTTGGTGAATTTTAGCGATTGCGCTATCAGCAATGATAATTAATATCATTTAGAATAAACCTATCAAATGAACAAAGGTTATCACTATGATGGAACAAGTAACTCATTGGTTTCAAAGGGACCCTGACCCAAGAACACGCGAAGAACTGCAATACCTTATCGATGAGAAAATGCACGAAGAGTTAGACGACCGATTTTCGACTCGACTGGAATTTGGTACAGCAGGCTTGCGCGGTAAAGTTGGTTGCGGCCCTAACCGAATGAACCGCTTGGTGATACAAGAAACCGCAACGGGTCTTGGCCACTACTTGATCGACAACGTCGACAATGCATGCCAACGCGGAGTGGTCATTGGTTACGATGGCCGTCCAGATTCCGAGCAATTCGCTCATGATACCGCTGCGGTGTTAACAGCACTTGGGATCAAAGTTTATCTCACTCATAAAGTCGCCCCGACTCCAGTTGCTGCTTTTGGTGTGAAACATTTCAATGCAGCAGCAGCCGTGGTAGTCACCGCAAGTCACAACCCACCAGAATACAATGGCTTTAAAGTGTACTGGGAAAATGGCGCGCAGATCATTCCGCCGCATGATTCCGGTATCGCAGCTGAAATTGACCTCGCTGCAACCAAGCCTATCCCATTGATGTCACTGGATGATGCGCAGGCTCATGATCTTCTGGTTTGGCTTAAAGATGACTATTACGAAACGTATCGCCAAACCATTAATGCCAGCCCATTATTAACCAACCATACTGATCCGCTGTCTATCACAATTGCCTATACTGCCATGCATGGTGTGGGAGCTGAGATGGCTGAAACGCTTTTAAAAGATGCTGGGTTTAACAACGTCATAAGCGTGGCAGAGCAAAGAGAGCCAGATGGCAGTTTCCCTACGGTTAACTTCCCTAACCCGGAGGAAGCGGGCGCCATGGACATGGTTATCAGCCTCGCAGATTCCGTTGAAGCTCAACTGGCTTGCGCAAATGATCCTGATGCAGACCGGTTCGCGGTTGCCGTTCGTAAACCTGATGGCAAATACCAAATGCTGACAGGTGACCAAGTCGGTTGCTTATTTGGGCATTACTTACTCAATCGCACTCGTCCAGATGAACAGTTGGTTGGTAATACCATTGTCTCTTCGAGCCTACTCAACAAAATTGCTCAGTCTCATGGTGCTCATTACTACCAGACCCTAACGGGATTTAAATGGTTAACCAACATCGCCATGCAGCAACAAGACGAGTCCAAATCGTTCCTATTTGCCTATGAAGAAGCGCTGGGTTACACCGTAGGCAATGCTGTGTGGGACAAAGATGGTTTATCTGCAATGGTCGCATTCGCGCAATTAGCGGCAGAGCTCTATAGCCAAGGCAAAACCATTTTGGATCAACTCGAAGCGCTTTACCGTGAGCATGGTATGTATATTAATACCCAACTTAGCATGGCGCTGGATCCATCCGCTCCACCAGTTGGTGATAAACTGCGCGCTTCACCACCACAAGAAATTGCAGGGCGCAAAGTGAAAGTTATTGAAGATCTTAAAACATCTTTGCGTTTTGTCAGTGGTGGCGATACCGAAGCAATCAACCTACCTGCCAGTGATGTACTCATCTACCACCTTGAAGGCGGCGCGCGCGTGATCGTTCGTCCTTCTGGCACTGAGCCAAAACTCAAGTGTTACTACGAAGTCGTAGAAAGCTTTGAAACTCAAGACAGCTTTGAACAAGCACAACAACGAGCTCAAAAGGCGATGGATACGCTCATCGAAGCGCATCAGGCTTCGCTATAATTCTACAATTAAAAAAGCCCCGCGAATGCGGGGCTTTTGTGTTTTTATATGGCGCTTTAATCATTGACCAAAGCAACCGCTTCGCGAGTTAGGCGTGCAAGCTCTTCCCAGTTGCCCGCTTCGATCAGTTTCTTGTCTACCATCCACGTACCACCACATGCCAATACGCGTGGGATAGCTAAGTAATCTTTGATGTTCGTAGGGTTAATGCCACCAGTAGGCATCAGTTCGATGTCGGTGTATGGCGCAAGTAGTGATTTCACCATATTGATGCCGCCAGAAGCTTCGGCAGGGAAGAACTTCAAGGTGGTTAGTCCCATTTCCAGTGCGGCTTCAACTGTGCTTGGGTTGTTCACACCCGGTACGATATCAATCCCGATTTCTTGGCACGCTTTAACGGTATTTGGGTTAAAGCCAGGCGATACGATAAAGGTTGCGCCTGCTTCTTTTGCTGCAATTGCTTGCTCGCGGTTTAGCACCGTACCTGCGCCAATCAGCATGTCTGGCTGGGTTTCACGCAGTAGGCGAATCGCTTCTGCAGCCGCTGCTGAACGGAAGGTGATTTCAGCCGCTGGTAGTCCGTTTTCTGCCAGTACTTTACCCAGTGGGATAATGTCTTCTGCTTTATCAATGGCGATTACAGGGATGACTTTCAGAGCTTTCAATTGTTCTTTAATGCTAGACATGAGTGTTCCTTAAACGACGCCAAGCGCCGGTTGTGTGAATGCTTTGGGAATGATGGCACCGCGATGTTGAATCACAGCACCTGCCAGCGCGTTGCCTCTTTGACATGAAGTCGCGAGATCTGCGCCAGTAAGGTATGCCGATAAAAAGCCACCATTGAATGAGTCGCCCGCCGATGTGGTGTCCACCACTTGAGCGACAGGTTGGGTTGGCACGGCTTGTGGAGCCAGAGCCGCGCTCGAACCCTGATTTGTTGAGTCTTGAACTAAGCAGCCATCTGCACCGAGCTTGACGATGCATTTGCCTACGCCAAGAGAGGTAAGGCGTTTAATGGTTTGCTCTGGTGTATCGTCACCCCAGATCAATTGCTCATCATCAAAAGTCACCAAGGCAACGTCCGTCAGTTGATACATGGCTTGGTAAACGTTTTTGACGGTTTGATTATCGTCTTGAGGCCATAGTGCTGGACGGAAGTTACTATCAAACGCGATTTCAACGCCTTGGGCTTTAAGTTCGACCAATAAGTTGAGCAGTGAAATTCGGTCTTCTTCTGGCAAGATGGCCAAAGAGATACCGCTGAGGAACACCGCATCCACTTGAGTTAATGCTTGCTTAACCAGCCCAAAGTTAGGATGTTGAAGTAGGTAACGTGCTGCTGATTGATTGCGCCAATATAGGAACGTACGCTCGCCTTGGTCATCAAGCTGAATCAAGTACAAACCCGGCGTGCGAGTCTCATCGCGCAGCACTAAGTCTGTTGATACGCCTTCGTCTTCCCAGCGAGTCAGCATTCCCGTACTGATTGGGTCATTGCCAAGTGCGGTAACGTAAGAGATTTTAACTTCATCAGGTTTGCTATTGGCTTCGCAGCCGCGGCTCAAATAAACCGCAGCGTTGAGCGTATCCCCACCAAATGTTTGATGCATTGAGCCGAACGGTTTGCCATTCAGCTCAATCATACATTCACCAATAATGGCGATGTGCTTCATTGGTTACGCCCTCTCTTCAAAGTAGCGTTTTGCGTTACCAAAACAGATGTCTTCGACCATAGGGCCAAGCAACGATAGGTCATTCGGAACTTCGCCGTTCTCAGCCCAACGACCGACCATGTCACACAAGATGCGGCGGAAGTATTCGTGACGAGTGTAAGACAAGAAGCTGCGCGAGTCGGTTAACATGCCGACGAATTGGCTGAGCAAACCAAGTTGAGAAAGCTGTTCCATTTGGCGTTGCATACCGTCTTTCTGATCGTTGAACCACCAACCCGAGCCAAACTGCACTTTGCCCGCGATGCCGCCACCTTGGAAGTTACCAATCATGGTCGCCATCATTTCGTTATCACGAGGGTTCAAACAGTAAAGAATGGTGCGGGGCAGCTCATTGGTTTGGTCCATTTCATCCAATAGATGTGCCAGTTCAAAAGCAAATGGGCGATCGCCAATCGAGTCAAAGCCAGCATCAGCACCTAGTAGTTGGAACATGCGTGTGCTGTTGTTGCGTTGTGCGCCAATATGAAGCTGCATGACCCAGCCCAATTGCGCGTAGCGTTTGCCGAGCCAAACTTGAACTGCGGTAGAGAACTGCGCACATTCAAGCTCGGACAACACTTCGCCATTCAAACGACGGGCCAGCAACGCATCTAAATCAGCCTCGCTTGGGATCGGCGCGTAACGGACGATCTCAATGCCGTGGTCTGCCGCACGACAGCCATGTGCATCGAAGTGTGCCAAACGTTTATCAAGCGCACTTAATAAATCATCAAAGCGGCGGATCTCAATGTCTGCTACTTCGCCCAGTTTGTGCATGTAATCCGCAAACACGTCCAATTCAATCTTGAATGCTTTATCCGGACGCCAGCTCGGTAGCACTTTGACGTTAAAGGTGTCGTCTTCTGCGATCGCTTTATGGTGTTCCAGTGAATCAATAGGGTCATCGGTTGTGCCCGCCATTACGACGTTCATTTGCTGCATGATGCCGCGAGCTGTAAATTCAGGTGTCGCAAGCAGCTCATTACATTGATGCCAAATTTGGTCTGCTGTGTCTGGGCTAAACAGCGTATTGGTAATGCCGAATGGGCGACGCAGTTCTAGGTGCGTCCAGTGGTAAAGCGGGTTGCCCAAGGTTTGAGGAACCGTCTTCGCCCACGCCATGTATTTGTCGTAATCGCTCGCATCACCCGTAATCAAGCGCTCTTCAATGCCTGCCGAGCGCATGCCACGCCATTTGTAGTGATCGCCTTCAAGCCAGATTTGACCCAAGTTATCGAACTGACGATTTTGCGCCACTTCCGCTGGGTTTAGGTGGCAGTGGTAATCATAAATTGGCTGGTGGAACGCATGCTCATGGTACAAGCGACGTGCAGTTTCGTTTGAGAGTAAAAAGTCTTCACACAAGAAATTCTTCATCGTTAACTCCTATTACAACGCAGCGACAGTGGCACGAGCACCGTTATCAATCAGCGACTGGTAAGCACTGCTCACCGCATCAATCACTTGTGGGTTTTGACCAAGTTCTGCAGGGAAGATGGCTTCAACCGCGAGCAACGCAGGCACAACAGAAACGTTCAAGCCGTGTTGGTCGCAGATCTGACGTAGTGTCTCTGCCATTGGATCGCGAACATCAATGTCGTTGCCTTGCTCATCCACACCGGATACGTAGCGCATCCAACCTGCAATCGCCGTTGCCAACCATGAGAAGTTAGAACCTTGAGCAAGGTGGAATCGTAAGCTGCCACCCATGCGTTGTGGGATCTTCTGGCTGCCATCCATCGCGATTTGCCATGTTTTGTGTTTTAAGCTTGGGTTAGTGAAGCGCTCGATAAGCAGCTTGGCGTAGCCTTCTAAATCGGTGCCTTCTGGCATGGTCAGCGAAGGGGCTTGCGCTTGCATCATCATGTCGAATGCCGCTTTGCGGTAGCCTTCATCTGTCATGGTGTCAGAGATGTGCGCGTAACCGCCAAGGTAACCTAGGTAGGCTAGGAACGAGTGGCTACCATTTAGCATGCGCAGCTTCATTTCTTCGTAAGGCACAACGTCGGCAACAAATTCTGCGCCAGCCACGCTCCAATCAGGACGACCAGCCACGAAGTTGTCCTCGATAACCCATTGGCGGAAAGGTTCACAAGCAATGCCACACGGGTCTTCACAGCCAAGTAGCTCAGCGATTTCGGTCAGCGTTTCTTCTGTTGCTGCTGGCACAATGCGGTCAACCATGGTGCAAGGGAAGGTAACGTTGGTTTCGATCCAGTCGCGCAACTCTGGGTCGAGCAGTTGAGCGAACTTAAGTACCGCTGCTTTTGCTACGTGCCCGTTCTCTTGCACGTTATCGCAAGACATCACGGTAAATGGCGTCAGTCCGCGTTCACGACGCATCTTCAGTGCTTGCACGATGTAACCCAGTGCTGATTTTGGCTCCGTTAGGTTGGCAAGGTCAGCAATAACTAGCGGGTTGTTTTTATCAAGCGTGCCCGTCGCTGGGTCGACGCAGTAGCCTTTCTCGGTAATCGTCATTGAAACGATCGCCACTTGTGGTTCTGCCATTTTTTCTAACACCGCTTGAATGCTGTCTAGTTTTGGATGCAGTGACTCGGTGACTGAACCAATCACCTTTACCTCATTCGATTCTGCGCCTTTTTCTGCCACTGTGTAGAGGTGATCTTGCGCACGCAGCGATTGAATTAAGTCTTCACCCCCAAATAGGTTGATTTCACAAATGCCCCAATCCGAGCCTGTTTTGCTCAGCATTTCATTGGTAAATAAGGCTTGGTGCGCTCGGTGGAAAGCACCAAAACCAAGGTGAACAATACGGCTTTTAAGCGTTGAGCGGTCGTAGTCCGGAAGCAGAACGTGTTCATTCAGAGTGGAATTCGAAATAGTCTTCATTGTGGTATTCCTTTTCCCGCAGGCGACCCTGCGGGATGGTTTATCTTACGAATTATTAGTAGCCAAGAACAAGGTTAGGTAGGAACAGACTTAGCTGAGGAATAAAAGTCACCGCCATTAGTGCTGCAATCAGTGCAACGTAGAATGGAAGTAGAGGTTTAATCACTTTGTCGATGGCAACATTCGCCACAGAACAACCGATGAATAACGCGCTACCTACTGGTGGGGTACAGATACCAATCGCCAAGTTGAAGGTCATCATGATGCCGAAGTGTACAGGGTCGATACCCATATCTAGTGCGATTGGCAGGAAGATAGGCGTAAAGATAAGTACCGCTGGTGTCATATCCATGAAGATACCGACAATCAACAGAATGATGTTGATAATCAGCAGAATCATTAATGGGTTATCTGAGATAGCTAATAAACCATCTGCAATCATATAAGGAATGTCTGCGTTCGCCATTGCCCAAGACATCCCCATCGACGCTCCAACAAGCAGTAAAACGATGGATGTGGTTACCGCAGATTCTAAGATGATCTTCGGCAGATCACGCCACTTCACTTCACGATAAATCAATACTGCTAAGGTAAAGGTATACATCACCGCAATGGCGGATGCCTCCGTAGCGGTGAATACGCCACCGATGATGCCACCCATGATGATTACTATCAGCGCTAATGAAGGAGCCGCTTTCAAAAAAGTATCCCAAATCATCGCTAGTGAAGGACGCGCTGCCACCGGATAACCACGGCGTTTGGCGATAATACCCGCCACTATCATGATGCTAAGTCCCATCAAAATCCCAGGAATGTAACCCGCTAGGAACAGCGCTGCGATAGACGTACCACCAGACACTAATGAGAACACGATCAGTGTGTTGCTTGGTGGGATCAACAAACCAGATGGACAAGAAGTAATGTTGACCGCTGCAGAGTAATTCTCGTCATAACCGTCTCTTTTTTGTAGTGGTGACATGGTGCCACCCACGGCAGCCGCCGAGGCTACTGCCGAACCAGAAATAGAACCAAACATCATGTTTGCCATGACGTTCACGTGTGCCAGTGATCCCGGAAGACGACCGCCTAGCACTTTTGCAAAATTAATAAGGCGCAGTGCGATACCACCTTGGTTCATGATGTTGCCCGCCAAGATAAAGAACGGGATTGCCAATAGAGCAAAGTTATCAAGGCCTGCTGCCATACGCTGCGCCACAACGGCGATGGCAGGCTCTAACGGTAAGCTCATCAAAATAGTCGCTAATGACGACAAGCCGATTGCAAAAGAGACCGGCACACCAATCGCAAGTAGAACTGCGAAACTACCGAACAACGTAAGAATTAATTGCCATTCCATTGTGAAACCCTCTATTGGTCAAGTTGGGTGTCGGTGAGTAGGGCTTCACCAGACGTCAGTTGTTTGATGCGGTCGAAAGCAAATAGCACCGAGTAGAAGATCATCAAGGCACCACTAATAGGTAAGCAGAAATAGATATAGCCCATTTCTAAACCAAGTGCTGGTGTGACTTGGCCTGTCGCCAACGTTTTCAGAGCCAGTTGCGTACCGCCATGAACCAAAACCACATAAGAGAACAGTGCAATGGCAATTTGGATAACGATTTCATTGATAAGCTTGCGTTTTCCTTGCAGTTTCATCGTCAGCAAATCGATCGCAAGGTGGCGTTTTAGACCAGTGGTATAAGCCGCCCCAATAAGTGCTACCCACATAAAAAGATAACGAGCCAACTCATCAGTTACCGTGCTTGGTTTTCCAATCACATAGCGAGAGAGCACCTGCCAGATCACGCAAAAAACGAGGAAGGTCGATAAGGAGATGGTAAAAGCGGCCAATCCCCTGTTGATGCAGTTGACCAATTTATTCATTTTTATTTCCTTTCAAAGTAAATAAATACGTATCTTGCAAAATTGGCATGCCAATACTCATAGGTGTTTTTATGCAGAGTCGCAATATACGCCAATCTTTCTGAGTCGATTATAAGTTAGCCGCTTTGGTTGTCACGTGAGCAGACTCACAAACGAACTGGTCAACCAAAATTAGCCATTTTACTGTGATTTTGGTCAATCAATTTAATTTTTAATTTTGACAACTGGTTTTTTTATCGCCAACAATGGCCTAGAAACAAAATATTTCGAAAGAAAAATAATGCTACCCTACATATTGGACAACCAATCCAAGGAGAACAGAAGAATGAAGACGCGTAAGACTCTTTTAAACGCAGTAGTCGTTGTTGCTATGACCGTTGGCGCCACTGCTTCTGCTTATGCTGCGACTACCTTAAAGCTGAGCCATAACCACCCACGCGACCATGCAGTACATAAAGCGATGGACTTTATGGCAAAAGAAGTTCGTGAAATGACTGATGGAGAAGTGCGCATCCGGATTTACCCAGACGCACAATTAGGCACACAGCGCGAGTCAATGGAACTGATGCAAAATGGTGCATTAGATATGGTGAAGAGCAACGCGGCTGAATTGGAAGCATTCTCTCCGGCATATTCGGCGTTCAACATGCCTTATCTATTCCGCGATAAAGACCACTACTACAAAGTGACAGATGGCGAAGTCGGTCGTGAAATCCTCAACTCTTCTGCAGATAGTGGCTTTATTGGTGTGACTTACTATGACGCTGGTGCTCGTAGCTTCTACACCAACAAACCCATCAATACACCAGCAGATCTCAAAGGCCTAAAAGTGCGTGTACAGCCGAGCCCTTCAGCCATTGCAATGGTTAAAGCACTAGGCGGAAACCCAACACCACTCGCATATGGCGAGCTATACACCGCATTACAACAAGGCGTGGTGGATGCTGCGGAAAACAACATCCCATCATTTAGCTTGAGCCGTCACAGCGAAGTCGCAAAATACTTCAGCTTGGATGAGCACACCATGGTGCCAGACGTATTGGTTATCTCTACTAAGACCTATGACAAGCTAACACCAGAGCAGCAAAAAGCATTGATGAAAGCCGCAGCAGACTCTTCGGAATACATGAAGAAGCTATGGGCTGAATCGGAAGCGAAAGAGCGAGCAAAAGCAGAGAAAATGGGGGTAACGTTTGTTGAACCAAATAAAGCGGCTTTCGTTGAAGCAGTTCAACCAATGTATACCGATATAGAGAAAACAAAACCTGAATTAAATGAACTCATTAAAGAAATCAAAGCCGTTCAATAATTCATAGGATAAGTAGTAGTAAACCATCGAAAACAAGGTGTTACCACGAAGTGGAACATAGAGGTTGACCAATTTCTATTGGTCGTTATGATGGCGTGAGAAGTTAGATGGAATATAGTGACAATATCAGCATGATGCCTTTTGAACCGAAAAGACCGTATCAAGAGATCGGTTTAGTCCTTAGACAAGAGCTAATCAGCGGCCAATATCAGGTTGGTGACAGGCTCCCACCTGAGCGCGATATCTCAGAGCGTCTTGACGTGAGCCGCACAGTGGTGCGTGAGGCAATCATCATGCTGGAGCTGGAAAACCTTGTCGAAGTAAAAAAAGGGTCTGGCGTATACGTGATCAATATTCCATCTCAACCGAACTCTCGTGAGAACGTGATCAGTGATGATGCTGGTCCGTTCGAAATGCTCCAAGCGCGTCAGCTACTTGAAAGCAACATTGCTGAGTTTGCAGCGATGCAAGTGACTCCAAGCGACATCGTAAAAATGCGAGCCGCCCTTGAGCTAGAACGTGATGAACTGGCTCATGGCACCGCAGATTACAACGGTGATGAGAGGTTTCATCTGTGCATTGCAGAGGCAACCCAAAACTCCGTGTTGGTGGACATGCTGAAGCAATCTTGGGCACGACGCGAGAGCAGCCCGATGTGGAAAAAGCTTCATTCCCACATCTCGGGTCAAGACTACCGTAAAGAGTGGTTAGACGATCACGCCAAAATCCTCGCCGCATTGCAACGTAAAGATCCAATCGCTGCAAAAAATGCCATGTGGCAACACCTTGAAAACGTCAAACAACGCCTATTGGCATTGTCAGACATCGATGACCCAGATTTTGATGGCTATCTGTTTAGTTCCAACCCCGTGGTACTTCAGGGTGTAGAACACAGCTAGCCTCATAGCCGACTTCGGTCGGTGTATTTAGTCAGCGCAACTACACTGCAGTAATTGCATATTAAAACAACTGGTGCGTACTTAGCTTGAGAAAGCTGAGCAGGTTGAGTGCGCCTCAATTAAGGTGAGTGTCATGGAACAAACTTGGCGTTGGTACGGCCCAAATGACCCTGTGTCGCTAGACGATATTCGTCAAGCTGGCGCAACTGGTATCGTGAATGCCTTACACCACATTCCTAATGGTGAGGTGTGGTCAAAAGAAGAGATTTTAAAACGAAAAGCGATCATTGAAGAGAAAGGCTTAACGTGGTCAGTGGTTGAAAGTGTCCCCGTTCACGAGGAAATCAAAACTCAGACTGGCCACTTCCAGCAATGGATTGATAACTACAAACAAACACTGCGTAACCTTGCCGAATGCGGCATTGATACGGTCTGCTATAACTTTATGCCAGTTTTAGACTGGACACGTACCGATCTTGAATTTGAACTGCCAGACGGTTCGAAAGCATTGCGATTTGACCAAATTGCCTTCGCTGCCTTTGAGTTACACATCCTTAAGCGCCCGGGCGCAACAGCGGATTACACCGAAGCAGAACAAACACAGGCATTAGCATACTTCAACAACATGTCTGAAGCGCAAATCCAACAACTCACCAGCAATATTATTGCGGGGTTACCGGGCGCAGAAGAAGGTTACACATTAGCAGAGTTCCAAGCCCAGCTAGACCGTTATGCAGCGATCAGCAAAGACAAGCTACGTGAGCATATGGCTTATTTCCTCGCGGAACTGATGCCAGTGTGCGAAGCAAATGGCCTGAAGCTTGCGGTACACCCAGACGATCCTCCTCGCCCTATTCTTGGCTTGCCTCGCATTGTTTCAACCATCGAAGACATTGATTGGCTAACTGAAAAAGTGCCAAGCAAAATGAATGGTTTGACTATGTGTACTGGCTCCTACGGCGTCCGCGGTGATAATGATCTCGTCAAGATGATCAAAAAGCATGGCGAGCGGATTTATTTCACCCACTTACGTTCAACCAAACGTGAAGAAAGCAACCCGATGACATTCCATGAAGCCGCACATCTTGATGGCGATGTGGACATGTACAACGTGGTGATGGCAATTTTGGATGAAGAAAAACGCCGTGCAGACGCGGGCGATCACCGTTTAATTCCTATGCGTCCAGATCATGGGCACCAAATGCTGGATGACTTAAAGAAAAAAACCAACCCCGGCTATTCAGCCATCGGTCGCTTGAAAGGTTTAGCAGAAGTTCGCGGCCTTGAAATGGCATTGAAGCGCGCATTTTACTAAAAAATAAGCTAGGGCATAGCAATGCCCTAGCTTATCAGTAGTCAACACAATTCGTTTCTCTGCTCACTACAAAGTGATTAGAGAAGTACGATTAGCTTTGTTCCAGTTTACTTTTCACTACTTCAACCAACTGCTCGTAAGGAACATAACCTGGCAGTACTTGATCTCCGATGATCATTGCCGGTGTTCCACGCATGCCAAACGCACTAAAGAGTCCGTAGTTTCGCTTAACCACAGATTCACTCTCATCTTCAACTTTCAAGTATTGCTCGGTGCCAGTTGCTTTCGCGATTTTCTTCAATGACGCGCTGTTATGCGCGCCCGGTTTTTTCAGCAATAACTCAGATACTTTTGCGTAAGCCGCTTTATCATGCTTCCAAACATTAAGTGCATAACTTGCTGAACTGATGTCGCTCCCCTGCTCTTTCAGCGGAACTAATAAGTTCACCACTTTCACACCCTTCACGTCTTTTACAATACGCTCTAGTACTGGGTCGAGTTTTTTGCAGTAAGGGCAGCTGAAGTCCGTCATATTCACGATAGTGAGTTTTGGATTGGCATCACCCAGAGTTGGATGAGATGCATCGTTGATGTACGACTGGCTGCTTTTAAGCAACATTTCAAATTGTTGAGTCTGTTTGATGTACATCGCCAAGCTTTCATATAACCCATCAATCACATCAGGATTTTCTTTTAACATGGTGACGATCTGCTCAATTTTCTGGTCTGTATCATTTTGTGCAAATGCACCTGTACTAAATAACGCCGTCACAGACAGCAATAAGACAAAAATACGTTTCATAATAAGTTCCAATTAACTTAACCAAAGACGAGCAAGCAGTCCGATAGGAGTCGTCACTCCGGTCGTTACTGATTTGATCTCGCCATTTTTGACGATAAAAATGGTTGGAGTAACACCAATCTGCCAATTTCTCGCATGTTCACCATGGCGATCATTAATATTGGCAAACTGATACTCTTTCGCTGCTAAATACCGATTCACACGCAGGTCTTCGCCCGATGAAAGGGATACACCAATCACCGAATAATGCTGACTTAACCAGTTCACGGTTGGGCTCACGAATCTGCATGCCCCACACCACGTCGCCCAAAAATACACAATAACCGGACGTTCATGACTCATTGATAATAAGTCTGCTGACAACTCATATTGAGTATGACCAGCAAGAGGTGGCGCGGTTTGGGAAGGTAAATCTTGTCCTCGATACCAATCCACTGCCACAGAAATCACTAAAGCAAACAGCCCCCACACCGCGATTTCCTTTAGCCAGCGCGTCGCTGTTTTTCGTTTCATCTAAGCTATCCTCCTGCTCGGCTTAGCGCATCCATAACCGATTCCTCACTCAAAATGACAGGCAATGGAATCCCCTGTGGCGCATTCGGTCCATAGACAATATTAAAGGGCACACCATAACGACCGTGAGATTGAAGAAAATCTGTCACTTTACCTTCTGGGTGTGTCCAATCTGCTTCAATCGGCACGACATTTTGGTGATTCAATGCGTCGTACACGGGGTTTTGCAGTAACACGCCAATCTTGTTGGCTTTACAGGTAACACACCAATCCGCTGTTACATTGACAAACACAGTCTTACCTTGTTCCACAGACTTTGTAATTATTTCGTTAGACAGTGGCTGCCATGCTGGTTCTTGCGGGAGTGGTGTCACCCAATGTTGAGCAGTAAAGCTCCCCAAAAGTAAACCACCCACCGTCAGCAATAACGCGCTGCCACCCGCCACCGCCATGACTTTGTTGCCATACACCCGTTGAGATCTAAGCAGCATCCAGATGAACAAGCTTGCTGCAATGACGACAACCCAGAAGACTGGTAGGTGGTTCGCAAGTAACGACAACAACCAGAGACTTGTGAGTAGCATCATGCCACCAAACAACCACTTCACTTTGTTCATCCAGTTTCCCGGCTTAGGCAGTAGGCTTGCAATCGATGGCATTGCAGCAACCAATAACCAAGGCATTGACATCCCCAACGCTAACGCTGTAAAAATCACAAAAATTGTGACTGAATCAGCGCCCAAAGCGAATGCAACCGCCGTACCTAAAAAGGGCGCCGAACATGGTGTTGCCAACAGTGTTGCAAACATTCCCTGAGTAAAGTGACCAAGGTAAGAGCTGTCCCCTTTCGCTGCCATCCACGTATTGGCATTTGATGAAAGGCGGATCTCAAACAGTCCGAGCATGTTGGCACCAAATAGCGCAGTGATCGCGACCATAACGCCAATAAACCAAGGGCTTTGGAATTGAATGCCCCACCCGACCATCCCACCAGAGAGTTTTAACAAAACTAAGAACAGCGCAAGTAACCAAAATGAGGTCACAATACCTGCTGATGAAGCAAGGAACTGCCATCGAATCTGCTTGCGAGCTAAGCCCTGCGCAGAAATAACGCCACTCAACTTCATGCCAAGTACAGGCAGGACACAGGGCATCACATTGAGGATCAATCCGCCCAGTAGTGCAATGAGAAACATCGAAGCCAAAGAATCTTCACCCGACAGCCTTGGTACAATCACCCCACTGCTCACTGAAATTTTTTGTTCTGCCAGGAAGTTATCATCTTTGATGGTCATATTGAGCTGCTCGTTATCAAGCTCAGGATCTCCCAACCAACTGTCCACGGTGAGTGTGGCTATCAGTTTTTGACCATCTAACTGTATTTCTGGCTTAGAAAAGTGATAATCCAATAGTTTTTCACTGTCCCCATCCACCAATATTTCCGGATTCGTCCATCCTGTAGCGCGCTCAGCCACGAGTTGAATTTGCTTTGTCGATGGCTCCCACACTGCCGCTAAGGTCTTGATATTTGGCGATGCTTGAGGAACATGGCTCATCGCTTGCGCATGTAAATGCACTTCCTTGCCAGAAAGCGTCAGCTGGTTTGGCGTAAACTCAAGCTTGATAGGATAATCTGTCAGTACACAGACCGTTGTGCAGGTCGATAAGGTCAACGTCGCATCCAACACTACAGGCTGTGAAAAATCTTCCACCTGTAACGTCATTGGGAATACGATATCCCCTTTATAACCAACGGTTTCAATTCCTAGCAATTCAAAGCGTTGTGGAAATGGCCAGTGCCATTTCTCGGCTGTAAAATTGCGTGAATTTTTCCAGTCTATTGAGGGTGCTATCCCTCCTTCTCCTGGCGAACGCCAATAGGTTTTCCAGTCACCCGTCAACTCGACTTCCAAAAAGCCTTCAACGGTTTTTTTACTGCTATCGACCTGTCCAGTAAGAACAAAACGCGTCTTCACCGGCGGGTGCTCAGGTTGGTTCAACCATCCAGTTGAAACCACATCGGCCATACTCACGAATGAATAGAATGTAAGGACGAGAGCAAGAACAATGCGCGTCGTACCACGCAGAGATTTAAATAAATGAGTCATATGTACTCCAAAAAATAACAAACAGGGTTAATCACTGCTCTTTCAAACAGTGGCTTCGTTGTTATTCTCTAAAGACACAGAAAGTGAGATGAAGCCGGCCTTTATAGGGAATTGGCTCTGTAAAACGTTGAAAAGAAACATAGTAAGTGAGTAACCATGCGATAAGTACAAACGCAAATATAAAGCCTGTGACAACAACATCATCAAGGTGATGCTGCTGTACCTGAATCAGGTGCTCTGAAAGATCGCACTTTTTACTCACGCCATCTTGGTCACTCTTTACTTTCTGGACGGAATCCTGAGCAACGTTTTGAATAGTTTGGTATTTAAGCTCACAGGCACTAACCGCACCGACATTTTGCCCCAGACACAACAACACAACCCAACAAACTAGTGCAAGGCTCAATCGTGCTGATTTTTCTCTGTCGACAAATTTCATAAGAGGTTAATGTGTCACTTTCAATAATGGACGCGCAGACGATAATACAATTGCCCATAAACAAAAGTAAAATCGATGCAAAGTTTCATGAAAACAAGCCCAGATTAGGCACCTTTTACGATAGAAAATCAACCAAACAACACCCTTTGAGTGGCGTGTTCTCAATTCAATTGCTTGATGATCCTGCCAGTTATTCCAAAAACGCATAGGTACTAGTCGTTTTTGATCAGTTTTAGTCGTTTTTATTTACCTCTAATATCCATTCCAAGCTACAACAGTTCAGCACAAGGTTCGCGAATACATTTCTGGCTAACCAAGGTCTTAATCAACTACAACTTAATTCCCATCAACATAAGTAGTTCGAGTTGTACTCTTGAGGATTCAATAATGACAACAAACAAATTTGAGGCCGGTGGCCTTTTCCCATCAATCACTCTTCCTACCTTTAATGGTGGCAGCATTGAGCTTGGCTCTCCATCACAACCAGCAGATTGGCGCCTAGTGGTTGTCTACCGCGGCAAGCATTGCCCACTTTGCACTCGTTATTTGAATGAACTACAGGAATTGAAAGAACGGTTTCTCAAACTCGGTATTGATATCGTTGCAGTATCAGCCGATAGCCAAGCCCAAGTTGCTGCGCACATGGAGAAGCTGTCTGTCAATTTTCCGATTGCGTATGGGCTTAGTATTGAGCAAATGAAGACGCTAGGGCTTTATATTTCATCCCCACGTTCTGAACAAGAGACTGACCATCCTTTTTCTGAACCGGGAATCTTTGTTGTGAACGACAAGGGCCAAGTGCAAGTTATCGATGTTTCAAATGGCCCATTTGTGAGGCCAGATTTAGCCACGCTATTGGCTGGATTGGAATTTATCCGTAATCCAGAAAACAATTACCCAATTCGGGGCACCTACCTATAAGTTTTCCACTCTACAGCTATGCGCAAGTAACCAAAAAAGAGGTTACTTGCGATCATCACAACGCCTTTTGTAAGAAGATTTTATCGATGCCTTTCGTAGGAAATCCGGTATAGCGCCCCACTTCTTCAAAGCCCAGCTTGAGGTAAAAATCACGCGCCTGAAATGTGTAGGTATCAAGGTACAAATGCGTTACCCCTTTAGCCTTCGCCTCTTGTTCTAAATGCTGCATGATCTGACGACCTAAGCCAGATTGACGCGCAGACTCATCAATCCAGAAAAATTCGACAAATAATGTATTGGTGAAGACTTCCCCAGTTAGGCCTCCGATGGTGTCACCATTGTCATCCGTTGCTATACACGCAATGCTTTCAATATCTTCATCAGGGAAATGACGCATGTTAAACGCTTTAAGACCGTTGTAGATCGTATCTTTGATGTTTTTAGGTGGGTTGACCAAAAAATGAATTGCCATATCAATTCCTTATGCTCGGGGTGAGAGTCAGTTCCTGTTGAGGGTATAAACAATATCGACCAAGCTCAATATCTCAAAGACAGGAAAAGTGAGCTAGAGCCAATATGTGGGTATGTTCAGCGAAAATAGCACACAAAAAAGGCCAAACAATGTTGGCCTTTAGCTAGGGTCTGTCGATCTTTCGCGGTTAAATTTTGTTCGAGTTCTATGACTTTTAATCGCGACGCAAGGTGTGACGCCTAGTCATTCTAAGCAAATACCTTGCAACAAAGAGTAAAAGGCATAGAAACGAACCCTTTGGGCAGCATTTGTGGCTTATTTTTACTGCGTTATCACTCATTGATGTAGAGCAATTACACCGAATAAGCTCTGCCTTGTATAAAGAACCCACAAATTGCTGCAAAAATCATCTCGAAAGATCAACAGACCCTATGGTTAGCTGGCAAATGAACTGAGCATCCAGAGCGCCAGTAAAATAAAAATGGCCCCCATAAATTTATGCTGATAGGTACGAAAACGTGCATTTTCTAATAACGGTTTACCAAGCGTGCCCACTAGCGCAACTAATACTAGGTTAAACGCCAAACCAAGCACATTGAGGAGCAACCCCAAAGCAAGCATCTGTTCACCTGATGTTGCCGTAATATTGCCCGAAACAAACTGGGGCAAAAACATCACAAAGAATACCAGAGCTTTAGGGTTCAATAGATTACTGACCAACGCTCGCTGGTAAAATGTGGTCGCCATTTTCCCCTCAGAACCAAGCTCAGGAGTTTCCGCCGCCGTGGCCCGTAAACAATCCCACCCCATCTTCAATAAGTAGGCACCACCTAATAAATGCAGTGCTTTTAAGGCTAATGGGCTCATTGCAATCAGTGCGGATACACCAAGCGCAGCAAGGAGAGTTAAGATCACACCAGAAGTGGCGTTACCTAAGCTGGCAAAAATCCCGACGCGACGGCCATAACTCATGCTTGAGCTGGCGATCAGTAACATGTCAGGCCCAGGGAGTAACAGCAGCGCGATGACAGCGGTTAAATAGACCGGAAGAATAGAGATATCGATCATTGTTATAATTTATTGGAACAAAAAAGAGGCGAGATTTTATATCAACGAAAACACCCAATCCAGCAATACCTACCAATAAAAAACAAACACACAAAATTAACAACTAAGATCTAGTAATTTCATTAAGTTGCCACCATTTCCAACAAAATCAGTGGATGACTTAACATAAATTTTATAAATCATTGCATCATGACATAAGCGGCGTATATTGAGATTGTCTCTACGATAGGAAAAAGTTATGTGCACGTGTTGTAACCGCTGCCCACCAGCGCAATAAGAAATAACGCTTCTCGCTATAACAACATGCGCGTGTTTTACGCGTCGGTTTCTTATTGGAGTTTTTTATGACTATCGACACTCTGCTAGCCTTTGGCAGCATCGTCTTCTTTTTGGCGGTGATCCCTGGCCCTAATGCACTATTGATCCTTTTTACCGCACTGACTCAAGGTCGATCTCAAGCACTGGCGAATATTGTTGGTGTGGCAGTTGGCTTCCTTGTTCATGCTTTTATCTCTGCGAAAGGACTAAGCCTACTACTTGCCCAGTCGACAATGGCTTTTTCTATCTTTAAATGGGTGGGAGTGCTTTATCTGATTTGGTTAGGTATCACTAATTTACGCTCTGGCTTTCGACTATCCACAACCCAGTTCCAGCCAACGCCTGACGTCCGTCAGCGTAAACTCGGTGAAAGCTTTCGCAAGGGGTTATTAACGAATTTGCTCAACCCAAAGATCGTACTGTTTTACCTCTCGATCTTTCCGCAATTTGTGCCCCCGGAGCATTTACTGCAACAGAGCTTAGTGCTTGGTGCACTGCAAGCCGTCATCGTGGCAAGCTGGTTTATCTTTCTGATCATCTTCGCGACGCGAGTGAAATCATTCCTGACCACGCCAAAAACCAGTAAATGGCTAAATTACATCAGTGGTGCCCTGTTTATTAGTTTTGGTTTGGGCCTAGCAAATTCACGTCTGTAATCACTCATGCGCTTTCTATAAAACTTTATTTTGCAGAAAGCGCAATTTTGTACAAAATCTTTACATCAGGTTACTCTAGACTGTCAAAACCAAGGGACATCAGGCGTAACCATGAGCAAAACCTCCAATCCGAAAGAATCTGCCAGCTTCCAGATCGCGCAAGAGTTTGGTGGCCTTGAGTTGCTCGATGCCAAGTACACCCATCAGAACTTTTCCCGTCATAGTCATGAAGGTTATACCATTGGTGTCATTGACAAAGGCGCACAACGATTTTATCGCACAGGTGGCAATCACATAGCCCCGCAAGACAGTATTATTCTGGTTAATGCTGATGAAGTGCATAATGGTCAAACCGCAACCGAAGGCGGTTGGGAATACAGAGCCATGTACCCACTACCGGCGCAGTTCCAAGCGCTTACTGAAGGCTTAGGGTCCGATCTTGGTATCCCGTATTTTCCAGAACCAGTCGTATATGACCCAGAGCTTGCCCAGCAGCTTAGGCTGGTTTTTCATACTCTAAAACATTCTGAAAATCGCTTACTCCGGGAAACCTTGGTGTATGGAACCTTAGTCAAGCTTATCAGCCGTCATGGCAAGCGTCGTCAGCACTATCAACCGAAAAACAATGGCCAGCATCAACTACTGCTGGTCAAAGAATTCCTTGATGACTTTCCACAGGCCGACATCTCTTTGGAAGAACTCAGCCAGTTAGCTGGGCTTAGCCCGTATTATTTGGTTCGAACCTTTCAAAAAGAGTTCGGTTTACCGCCGCACGCCTATCAAATTCAAGCACGGCTGCGTTTCTCAAAACAATTATTGAAGAGTGGTAAGAAGATCTCTGATGTCGCTCAGGAATCTGGCTTTCACGATCAAAGCCATTTCCACCGACACTTCAAACGCGCTATGGGCGTCACACCGAAACAGTACCGCCAGTCACTTTAATGTCTGGCCTAAGCAATTTTATACAAGCGGTAACTATCACGTTTTGCCATTCTGTAGCGAAACACAACAACATCATCTAAATACTATGGATACCATGACTATTTCTTCACCACACATCGGACGTAAGCAATTATTCTGGCAAGGTACGATAGCCATGCTTCCTTTGAGTATTGCGGTTCTTCCTTGGGGGTTGCTGGCTGGCTCGTTTGCGATAGATGCGGGATTAAATCCATTTGAGAGCCAAGCGCTTTCAGCCATTCTGTTTGCAGGCTCAGCGCAACTGGTTGCTACTGGTATGCTCAAAGCTGGTGCCAGTATCACCACGATGCTTATCGCAACCTTTTTTATTACATCTCGTCATTTGCTCTACAGCATTTCAATGCGCAAGACCATTAGTCCACTCCCTTTGAAGTGGCGCTTAACTTTAGGTTTTTTACTCACTGATGAACTGTTTGCCATTTGTGGTCAACAGTCAGAAAAGCAATTTAACCGCTGGTATGCCCTTGGTGCAGGGCTGAGTTTTTATTTATGCTGGAACTTAGCCACTTTAGTCGGGATCATCGCTGGAAGTTACATCCCCGCGATGAACGAATTAGGGTTGGAGTTTGCTGTCGCCGCAACGTTTATTGCCATTGTCATCCCCACCATCAAAAACAGTGCGGTTTTAGTTTCAGTGATAGTTGCTCTATTGATCTCTGTGATCTGCGCTTACCTTAAGATCGAGTCAGGACTGATGTTTGCCGCTCTTGGTGGCATGTTCGCTGGCTACTTCATCGAAACCATGAAAGGAGGTCAGCCATGATCATGCTATCCATCCTCGCCATGACGGCTTTGGTCTTTCTCAGTCGCTACCTCTTTTTGGAACCGAAGCTGCCGCTCAAACTCAATCCTCAGGCACAACGACTGCTAAGCTATTCTGGCCCTGCCGTTCTAACAGCAATTTGGGCTCCGATTGTGTTTCTGCCACACGATAACGAACTTTGGCTTAGCCCGAATAACCCTTACCTACTTGGAGCAATACTTGCGGCGGTAATTGCGTGGAAAACCAAAAATGTGTTGCTTACTACCCTCATCAGTATGACAGCATTTCTTATCTTTAAGCTTTGGTAGGCAACCAGAGCTTAAACTCGGTGATGCCCTCTTTTGAGTCCACGCGTATCCAGCCTTGATGCGCTTCTACAATGGAGCGCACGATAGCCAAACCAAGTCCAGCCCCTACGCTACCACTGTGTTGCCGTGATTTATCAGCACGATAAAAGCGATTAAAGATGTAAGGGAGATCATCAGAGCTGATCGTCTCGCCTTGGTTGATAAAAGACAAAATCACCCCGTCACAAGACTCTACAACACTAACAAAAACAGTACTGCTTTGTGCGGCGTGACGGATGGCGTTTGAGAGTAAATTATTGATTACCCGAGCCATCATCGCTTTATCCGCCGTCACCCATGCTTGGCCGATAACTTCAATTTGGATCGCCTCTTCTTCTGCCATAATGCCGTAATAGCTGGCACTTTGTGCCATCAGCTCTCCGAGCTCAAACACCTGTTCTTGTTTACTTAACAGCCGGTTTTCTGATTTTGCTAGATAAAGTGTGTCATTAATGGTTTTACTTAGACGTTCAATTTCTTCAAGGTTTGAGCACAACGCATCTTGATACTCTGCGACAGAGCGCTCTCGAGATAGAATCACTTGCGACTGCGTGGTGATGTTCGCCAAAGGGGTTTTCAGTTCGTGAGCAATGTCAGAGGAGAAGTCACTTAGCCGCTGAAACCCTTGTTCTAACCGATCGAGCATTTGGTTGTGGCTCATAACAAGCTGTTGGAGCTCTTCAGGCAAGGAGTGGTCATCTAGCCGATTATCCATGTTTTCCGTATTAATTTCGGCCAAATGAGACTGCAATGTCGACATGGGTTTAAACCCTCGACGAACAATGGCGTAACAAGCGAATGCAATAAAAAGGCTTGCCGCCGACATGAGTGTGAGCAAAATTCGTTTAAGGCTACGATAAAATTCAAGATGATGATCAATCGACAAGCCAAGCAGGGCTTTTTTATATTTTGGGTCATCCAATGTATACAGCTTGGTACGATAAGTGACCCCTTCATAGCTCCAATCGTTAACACGGCGAGCATCATTCAGAAGTGCGTCTGACACCAATGCCGTGGAGTTTTGGTAGATCAGCCCCTCATTATCCACCAGCCAGATCACTACGTTGTTTTTCACGAACAGTTCAAACATCGTTTGGCGTGTATTCACTGGCTGTTTCATCAGTTCCACTAACACATCGTGCTTTTGATTAAGAAACTGAGTATCTTCTTTGACAAAGTGCTGCTTGACCATCAATTGCGCAACCACGCCAATCAAGCTCAATACCAGAACAGAGGTCACAAAAAACATCAGCATTAATGAACGCTTCATCGAAGATTGTTTTAATGCCTTCATACTGGCGATTCCAGTTTGTACCCCATTCCTCTCACCGTGTGTAGCAACGGCATATCAAAAGGCTTATCAATTTTAGCTCTCAGCCTTTTCACAGCAACGTCGATCACATTGGTATCGCTGTCAAAATTCATATCCCAAACTAAAGAGGCAATGGAGGTGCGAGTCAGTACTTCACCCTCTTTCTGCATAAATAGCTCAAGTAACGCAAACTCTTTTGCTGTCAAAGCGATTGGCTGCCCCTGACGTTTAGCCGTACGTTTAAGTAAATCCAGTTCCAAATCACTCACTTGCAACGTGTTGCTTTCATGTATATTGGAGGATGTTGCCGATGTGTGCCGCAATGCATTTTGCACTCGTGCAAGCAATTCTGCGAAGGCGTAAGGTTTGATCAAATAGTCATTAGCGCCCAAATCAAATCCTTTGACCCGCTCTTCTATTTGATCTTTTGCTGTCAGCATGATCACTGGAACCATGATCCCTGAGCTTCTTAATGTTTGTAATACCTGCCAGCCATTGAGCTTTGGCAACATCACATCCAGAATGATCAGGTCGTATGGCAGCGTTGTCGCTTGATATAAACCATCCACTCCATCACGAGATAAATCCACCGTATAGCCAGACTCAGACAAACCTTTTTGAAGGTATTGCCCTGCTTTCAATTCATCTTCTATAACCAGCAATTTCATCGCGAGCCACTCTTATCTGATGGGGTCATTACAAGGCGTTGAATATAACAAATGAGCCTTTTTCAGACTCATAAAATCTCCTCAACAAATCTCAAGGCTCCCTCCTAGAGGTAATTTCCTTGAGATTGTTGAGCATGAAACATGATGAAAGCGGTATAACGACGACTACCCTTAGTTGTTGTCGTCACGCTCTAGGTACTGGTAAGTCACATTAATTTTACCGACATATTCCATTTCACCTTGGCCGTTCATACGCTCGTCTACGGTAATGTATGCGTTATCTTTAAGGCGAACACTGTTTGCTTCACGTGGTGTGGTAACCCAGATATTCAGAGCACGGCGCAAGTCACGAGTTGAGCTTGCCTGAAGGTCTTGCAGTTCCTGATATGCGCTATCAAATGCAGCTTGTTTACTCTCTTGTGCCGGTGTAAACAATGACGTTGAAGACGTGCGATTGATGTAGCCACCACTTGAAAGTTGGGCACCTTGAGATGCAAATGCACCCGTACTTAGGACAGCGAGCGTGGTAACAAGTGTTAGTTTTTTCAGTGTGTTCATCGTATTTGCCTCTAGCAGAGCTGTTGTTTTGTTGAGGCCATAATGCCCTTTCAGCTCTGACAAATACCGCTCACTAACATGACAATTTTGTCATGTTTGCATTAGGGTCTGTTGATCTTTCGCGGTTAAATTTTGTTCGAAAGATCAACTGACCCTAACCAAATAACACAACCAATACCAACAACACTACTCCAATCACGGCGATGGTTTTACACAGCAATCCTAAATTTGAACTTCCGCCATTTGGCGCTTGATTACAACATCCCATAAAAAACCTCCGGTTGACCCAACAACTAGAGGTTAAAGCTTGTCCAAAGGGTAAGGTAAAGACTTTTGCTACTCGGCAACCCATTCAATTTCAATCAAGGTCTTGTCTGCGCACTTTAGACGCCCAAGAAACACATCGCCTTGATGCACCTCCCCCACGCCTTGCGGAGTGCCTGTCATAATGATGTCGCCATCAAACAACGTAGTGTAACTCTTGAGTTCAGAAAGAATGGCTTGCGGTGAGAAAATCATTTGTTTTACTCCACCACACTGGACGCGAACACAGTTGATAAACAGTTCTAGTTGCAGCTCTTCAATGGCAAGACCTTTTATTGGCACAAACCGACTGAACACGGCAGAGCCATCAAACGACTTGGCTCGCTCCCATGGGAGCCCTTTATTTTTTAAGCTTGCTTGCAACTCACGTTTCGTCAGATCCAGCCCTAGGCCAACCGCACTAAGCTCACCCTTTTGTACGACAAAACAAATTTCGCCTTCGTAGTGCAGTGATTCTTGATGGAAGGAAGTTAGACGGGAAGTAACCGACGCATTGGGCTTATTGAAAACCACCATTTCGTCAGGGATTGCATTGTTTAGCTCGTGGATATGCTCAAGATAGTTGCGTCCAACACAAACCACCTTAGAAGGTTTGACTGGCTTTTCCCCAATATAAACAGAATGCATGTGTACTTCCCTGACCAATAAGTATGAGAGCAGATTTTAACCGAATCCGTTGTCGAGAAAATGAAATTCGAATTTCATGTCTCTAAAGTAAGATCAATTCCCCAAATTTCAGTCGATTAGCTTACTTTATCTGGTTTAAATCCGGTCTTTCTTACTCTCTCAGTCAGCATCTGCTACCTGAACAATACACATCTCCGCTAGCTCCCGATATTGGTTCTGCATCACCTCAACAAATTCATCCGCATCTTCAAAATGCGCAATGGGCTCGCCAAGAACAACATCGCAATTAAACGGTACAAACATCGCTGTTCCTTTTGGCAGAGCAAGTCCTAGCCCTCTCATAACAATCGGAACCACCGGGCATTGCTCGTGGTCTTTCACCAAATGGAAAATGCCCTTTTTTAGACCACTCATGACTTCGGGATCACCACGACTGCCTTCTGGGAAAATGATCAGAATATCACCATTATGAAGCGCCTTATGGCACTCATCGAAAATGGCATCACGTTGGCTTTTGGAAGGCGAGCGACGAATGGGAATAATGCCGATCACATTAAGAGAAATCCAAGAAATCAGCGGATTCGCTAAAAAGTAATCAGCAGCGGCGACCGGCCGAACCCGACCAACCAAGCGGATTGGAAACAGCGCCAATAATACGAGCGTATCGAGGTGACTGTTGTGGTTTGCCGCAACAATGACCGGTCCTTTGCTTGGTAGGTTCGGACGATTAATGATGTTAAGCCCCAGCCCAATAAACACCAATGGTTTGACGATAAGCAGGACAAACAATATTTTAAGTAACTTTTCCATGTTTGCTTTAGTAATAGAGGTAGTAGATGTAATGGAAGAACAGTGGTGCTGTAAACATCAAGCTGTCCACGCGATCGAGTATGCCACCATGGCCGGGAATAAATTGGCTGGTATCTTTGATTTTTAAGTCTCGTTTAACTGACGAGATCACCAAATCACCAATGAAACCACTGAACGCAATGATCATCCCGGCAACTAATCCCTGTTCCGAGCTAAGTGGGGTTAAATAAGGGGCAACAAAATAAGACGCAAGAATAACGGTTGCACCGCCACCAATAAAGCCTTCCCAAGTCTTATTCGGGCTTACTTTCGGCACAATTTTATGTTTACCAAAAGACTTACCCCACACATACTGACAAACATCATTGAGCTGAGTGAATACCAATAAAAACAGCAGCATCCCCATTGAACCCGCTTGTTCATTCAAACTTGGAAGTACCAACAGATACGCCATGTGACTGATGCAAAATACCGTTAACATCAACGACCAATGGATAATACCGGCAGAACGAATAAAGCCTTTGGTCTCACCGATGAGCACCGCGACCATCGGCAAATACAAGAACATGTACACTGGGATGAAGATGATAAACATTCCATACCAACCTAGAGATAGCCAGTAGTACTGAAATGGGATGGATAAGTAAGCCCAGAAAATCACTCGGCGATCTGCCATACGCGTTGGCACAATAGAAAAGAACTCTTTTAATGCCATAAAGCTTAGGAAGCCGACAAAAAACAAAGTGTATTGCAGTGGTAAATTTAACACCACGAATACAATACCGACCATCCACCACCATGAGCGGATGCGCAGTTTTAGTTCAAGGTAATCTCGTTCTCGATGCGTACGTGACAGCCACAAGTAAACGGCGGTACCAACCAATAACGCCGCAACAATGGCAATCATTAGGTACAGAGAATGGGAAGGAATACGACTCATTTTGCTTCTCCGTTTTGCTCATTGGCAAAATTGTCCGCTTTAAATGCATAGATACCAGCAAGTCTTCGCCATGTGGTGTAGACACTTGCGATTAACATCACCACAAGGGCAATGTCCATCAAGTAATTAAATACGGTAGGTAATAGCTCAAATTGATAATGTACAAATAACACAACAAAGACACCCGTTAGCAGCGCCATACGATGCTGTTTGGCCATTGGGCCTCGAAAATCTGCTGGGCATCCCATACTGACACCCAGTACTCGAACATACGCGGTTAAGACCGCAACAAGTGCGCAGCTCCAAGCCAATGGCATTCCAAACACACTTTCTGTCGCCAGCCCAGCAGCGATGATAAAAAGCGGATCCGCGATGCGATCTGGCACGTCATTAAACAGTTCACCTGCCGGAGTTTTCTTACCCCCTTCAACTGCGACCATGCCATCAAACAAATTACACAGCAGCCGCAACTGAATACAAAGCGCCGCCAGAAGAAGGAAAAAAGGAAAGGAGAAAAAATAGAAGCCTGATACGGCCCCATAGCCAATCACGGCAAACACAATACTCATTAAAGAGATCTGATTTGGGGTAACATTTTTTTGGCTAAGCCACACCGCAATGCGTTTGGTTAATGCAACGTCACGAACCGCAAGCGGCCTGCGATTAGCCTCTTCTTGAGAATTGTTTTCCATAACTACCACTGACATGTTTAAAATTTATATTTGAGTGGTCATATTATATCCATTAGATAACGAAACCTTGAAACGGAGATCACCCTTTAGATAGATACTCCGATCCCAAAAAGGTTAGAAAGTGCCAAATGAAAAAAGCCAGCCTAGGGGGAACCAAGCTGGCTTATTCCTACTGATAGACGTGTTTATTGCGCGACGTAATCCACTCGACTACTGCGACCAGAGGCCGTAATGGTTCGAGTTTTTACCTTTTCGGCATGACTGACATCGACAGGTCCATAGTAAGGAATCCACGTTTCACCATCATCCAACGAATACTGGGTTTCTAAGCCAGGGAATCGATTATTCACTTTCAACACTCCTGCTTCTACAACCGCACCAGGAAGAGGAACTCGATAGTTCACACCGTGTTGACTTGGAATTTGGTTGTAAATATCAACAGGCTGGACGTATTCCAACTTGTCTAATGCATACTGACCCAACGTATTCGTGAAGGTATCCCACGCTCGATCCATCGAGGTTTTCCCTGTTGCATCAGGTGCGTCTTCTACTGGCATATTGGTCACCCAAGCACGCTCAGCAACACCCAATAATTTAGGAAAAGTAAGATATTCCATGATCTCTGGCGACTTTAAGTTTTCAGCAAATAGCTGACCTTGCAGACCGACCACATTCTTTTTCCCTTCTTCACTTAAGTTCACCCAATTCGGATTCCAAGGAACCGGGTTACCCAGCTTGTCGGTTTTACCATTGGCATAAATATTAAATGGGCGATACTCAAACGCTTTCTTAGTATCGGTGTAACCAGCCCAGTGATAACCGACTTCTTCCGGATGCTTGGCGTAGGCTAAATCGAAATATAAGTTGGTTGCATGAGACAGCACCACCTTATAGCCTTTATTTGCAAACACATACGCTTGATGCTCATTACCCCAGCCCCATACGTTGTTCCAGAATAATGGATACAGCTCACCGTAGTCCGCTTGACCAGTCCCATTATGGGTTAATACGTCACCCCAACTTGCCATCTGGAATCCATTTTGACGAATAATGGATGCCCAACGAGTAAAGAAGTAATCGAATAACTCTGGGTCAGTTTTACCTGCTGTTGCCGGGTTTTCCTGAACCAAAGGTGATTTCGACCACCATTCATTAGGTCCAAGGTGTGGAAGTTCATCACCACCACCATGCAATCGCGTCATTTTGGCTTCAGGAACCGCATCGTACATTTTCTTGGTTTCACTGATGACCTTTTCTAAGAATGCAAAAGTGCTTTCCAGCGCAGGGTTAACCATGTTGTCGGTGTAAAATTGAGGCGTATAGAATTTGGATTCGTTCAATGGATCAATCAAGCGATAACGATTTGCCTCCACCGGATCGCTGTCTTTGTATTTGTTATAGCGATATTCCATAGCCTTAATTGCCGCTCGTGCATGCGCAGGGAAATCATATTCCAAGATCACATCAATATGGCGATCAGCGGCATACTTCAATATTTCTTTAAAGTCTTCAACCGTATAATAACCCCAACCTTCACCCAGATAGTTTTGCTGAGCAATTTCAAACCCTTGGAATTGCGGCGGTACACCTTTGTTTGCTTCCGTGGCATTCGCAGGCTTGCCTTCAATACCATCACCGGCTGCAAAACCATTGCTGGCCCCCATAAAAGTATGCAGCATTTGCTTCTCTTCGACATCGTAGCCTCGTTTTGAGCCAAATTCAGTCAATTCTGGAATGCCCGGAATTTCAATTCGCCAACCTTCGTCATTGGCCACGTTCATCTCAAACTTGTTGATTTTGTAGTAGGCAAGCAAGTCAATCAGCTTCAGTACTGTTTCCTTACTTTGGAAGTTACGCGACACATCCAACATCATGCCACGGTACTCAAAACGCGGAGCATCTTTAGCACTAAACGCTGGGATCACCGCATGTTGCTTCTTGTTAGCACCAACAGAGTCTTTATAAACATCTTCGGGAATCAATTGACGTAAGGTTTGAATGCCATAAAACACACCCGCAGCGTCCTTACCTTCAATGGTAATGCCTTTAAAAGGGTCAACATCGAGCTTATACCCTTCACTATCAGCAGCACCATCACCATCCGTATCCAGATTTGGATTGACCTTCAATGTGATCAAATGGCCGGGATCAGGATTGGTGGCATTAATAGGAAACTCACCTTGAACCAAATCCTTAAGCGCACTTTGTAAATATGCCGCTTCTGTGCTGAGGCTTTCAGGCGCTTGAATAGAAGCCACCCAACCTAGTAAGGTCAGGAACGCGCCATTTGTTGGTTCAACGGATTGCAATTGAGGGACCACTTGGTGCTGAACCGACAACGTAACCTGAGCAGAATTATTACCCGCAAAACGAAGAGCTGGTGTTTCGACGGGTTTCGTATCATGAATGCTTTGACGCGTGTGTTTAGGATTCGCAGGGTCCATAAACACATCGACAGACACAGCTTGTGGTGCAGCACCATCAAACGAAATGTGGAAACCTGATGGTGAGTCGTTTTTCAACATTTGCCAATATTGCGCGGTGATCATGATTTCACGAGACTCACCCGGATAAATAGGTTCAAAGCCAGCAACAGGCTCAAGCACAAAATAATCACCACTTTTTGCTGTATCTGCATTTCGAACAGAAACATTTTGTTGTGCAAGTTGCAGACGAGCATTCTCCCCATTAGGGTCGGTTTCAGGTAATACCGATGCAGGTGGACGGACAGAGTTAAAATACAGAGACCAATTTTTATCACCTAATGCTTCATTACCATTATTTGTGATTGTTAGGCTACCCAGAAATATATTTTCACCGATATCATGGTCAATCACTTGCCATAACAAATCGAGCTTATCGGCTTGAGGATGGGGGGTGTCAGCAAATACCAAAGGTGCTGATGCAAACTGCGATGCCAACGCAATGGTTAAGAGTTTAAGAGGAAATTTAACCTTATTCATAATTGTATATTCCATAGCAAATTACAGACGAGAAAACCCCTCGCGATCTAAACTACAGATACGAGAAAGACACGGATTGAATAACAGCGATTGATGAAAATACCTTTGTTTAAGGTGTAGCAAGCCACGCCAACAAACGTTAACGCAAAAAATTAGTATCAAAGGGTTTGCTTGCTATGAGTGCAAATCAATCTCTGCTATTGACGACGGGTAACTGCTTAATGTTTACCCGCCGATAATTAGAGAAAACGAAGCGCTATCGCCGATTGGCCATTCGCTTATATTGATGGCGTCGACCACGTAAGGTAATGCCTAGCTTCATGATGTTTTCTGGTGGTGCAATACCACTGTAGCCACCATCACCAATATGCACCACGTCCGCACCAGCAGCCTTAGCCGCGATGGCGACTTGTTCAATATAGGATTCATCGGCACCTTCTTGAGAAGTGCCAATGGCCAACATTCCAAGCATGCCCGTTTTATGAACTGCAGACATCATTTCACGTGCTAATGTTGGGTCAACCCCCGGAGTGGTATAGGGCGCTGGGAACATCATGATGTCAGCGCCCGCTTCAGCAAAGGCAGGAACAATACTGAGGTTATAGTCGTTACCGACGCCCCCTGCATGCATTTTACCGGCAACGATGATCAACTCTTGCGACACACTACGGACTAAAGAAATCGCATCTAGGATTGTTTCCTGTGTGACACAGTTACCCGGGTTTCCGGTCAACATCACATAATCCAATCCCAGTTCTACTGCTTTTTGAACAGTCTCCTTTGTCACGGTCCGGCCGACATCAACGTGTTTGACATCATCGGGGATAGGCTCGAGGTTACACCCAATCAACCGGCCTGTGGCCGCTTTCACTTCGGCAATAGACATGGTTTCATCTGGATTCTCGGACAAAATTTTAATTGCTGGTTTCATCACATCGAGACAATTTAGCGTGATCATATCAGCACCAAACGCCGCCGCAATCTCAGCTCCCGAAACCACATCGAGTGGTGGCGTAATCGCGACTACATTTTCAACCATCAGTGTTCGCCCTTCAGAATTACGAATACTGTTGACGATTTGCTTGCGCGACGCATGACGAAGGTCTTCGGCTGTGTAATCAAATATGCGCTTCTTCATGTTGAATTACCTTTTCCAGTTTCTTATGAATAGCGATGACTTCTTCTGCCATCTCACGGCATAACATGGTTGTCATGATGTGATCTTGTATGTGGGTCAAAATCAAGGTCATCGGCACTTTGCCTGCTCCCTCATCAAAACCAATCAAAGAGGTTTGTGACTTGTGTACGGCAATCAGTGCGTCATCTGCCGCCGCAAGTAACTCTTTTGCCTTGTGAAATTTGTCCTGACGAGCAAGAGACATGGCTTCCATACAAGCTGAACGTGCCTCTCCTACTTGGCATAGCAGCATCATCAAGAACTCTTCTGTAATATCTTCGGGGGCTTTAATTTCAAAACTCATCGCGCCAACTCTCCTTGTGCTTCGGTGGCACCAGTTGGTGTCGCAGTAGCTTCATTCATTGCATTCTCTTCTTTCAGCAGTTGTCTCTCATGAATTTTCAAGAATGGGTAGAACACCAATGCGCTGATAATGATACTGCTCAATACTACAAGTGCCGCTGTACCTGAGTTGGTCGCAATGATTGCGCCAATTGGTGCTGGCATTGTCCATGGTGGGATAGCAATGATCTTGGCAACAAAACCTGTCTTAAACGCCAGCCAAACGATTGATGTATTGATGGTTGGCGCTAGCAACCAAGGAATGAAGTAGATTGGGTTCATGACAATCGGTGTACCGAAGATCACAGGCTCATTGATGTTAAATGTACCCGGAACAATCGACATCTTACCGATGGTTTTCAGTTGGGTCGCTTTTGAGCGCATCATTAGCACCACTAGACCCCATGTACCACCAGCACCACCGACGAAGATAAAGAAGTCCATAACAGGGTTAATGAAAATCGCAGGAAGCGGCTCACCAGCGGCTAATGCATCTTGGTTCAAGCCAAGGTTAATTAATAACATTGGACCAATAATACCGCCGACTACCGATCCGCCGTGAATACCACTGAACCAAAGAATTTGGACAATCAGTACCGCAATTAAACAGGCAATGTAGCTATCAGAAGCTAAAACTAGAGGCTGGAACAGCTGCATGATTGCTGTTGGGATCTTCAAATCGTACTGACCAAGGAACACGTTGATCGACATGATGATCACAGAAATAAACACAATAGGGATCAGCAAATCGAACGATGCTGAAATCTTTGGCGGTACCGCATCCGGCATTTTGATACGAATGTTGTATTTGATCAGCAAACGCTGCATTTCTGGCACTAATAAACCGCATAAAATGGCCGTGAATGCCCCTGTGCCACCTAAAAATGCGCCGGGTAACACACCACCAATTTCTACATTCACCATCGGTGCAACCGAGAGCAAAAAGGCGAACATCGCCAACATACCGGTGTTCATTGCACGAAGTTTGTATGACTCTGCCAAGCTAAAAGCAATACCAAAGGTCGCGTAAAGAGCAAAGATCCCCATACTCAGTTGGAAAGGTGCCATGATGTTATCTTTACCGATTGCTGCAATTAAACCGTGCCAGCCATCAAAAAAGAAATTACCTTCAGAGGGCGGGAACGCGAGCACCAAAAGTAAAGAGCCCACAATCAAAAATGGCATGGTTGATACAAAGCCATCTTTAATCGCATTAACATGCCGCTGGGCAGAGATTTTACCCGCCACCGGTGCAACTACATTTTCTACAAAACTTAATACCTTATCGAAAAACGCCATGGCTTAGCTCTCCGTTGTTGTACTGTGTGCATTAAAAAGTGCTATCGCTTGCTCAAGTACTGCTTCACCATTCAATAAGCCATAGTTCATCATATCGATAAGCCCGCATCCCTTCCCTTGCTCATTGGCTGCACGCTTAAATTCTTCGTATTTGAATCGTACCTGTGGGGCGACCAAACAAACATCACTCCACTTTAAGCACTCTTCAAACTCAGCGATCGAGTGGGCTGAGATTTCACACTCCACCCCTTTCTCTTTCGCGCTTTGTTCCATCTTACTGACTAGCATGCTGGTAGACATGCCAGCCGCACAACATAAAAAAACTTTCATACTGTCTCTCCTTTGACTGCTTCCTTAGCCAAAATGTAACCGGTTTCAGTAACCGGTTACATATATACAACAGAGAGAATAAAATAACTGACGCGAATATAAAATTTGTTACATATGTCTACTTTTTATCCAAAGCGAATTAAATTTATGTCTAGTTGAACAAGAATGAGGATCGAAGAAGAAAGAGAAACGTGCCCTGCAAAAATACAAAGCACTAAGGTTAGATTTATAGGGAAATCGATTTTGCAGAATCGCGTGGGACCAAGCTGCCTTGGATGACTTCCACTGGAGGAATAGGTTGGCCTTGAATCAATTGCTGAGCAACTTCCATTGCTCGTTCGGTTATGGCTTGGATCGGAAGATCCACGGTTGTCAAAGATGGCGTGACAAAAGCGCTGCACGGATCATTATCAATACTGACAATAGACACATCGTCAGGGACAACAATACCTTGCTCTGCGAAAGCTTTAATGCAGCCCACCGCAATATCGTCTGACGCAGTCACAATAGCAGGAGGTAACTCACCTTCATTGAGCAGAACCTTACCCGCAGCATAACCTTCGATAAAGCCAAAATTACAAGGCACGTGGTTACCTGATACCTTTTGCAAAGCGTAACTCTGGATAGCCGATTGAAACCCAGCTAAACGAGAAACTGATGTAGGTGTTTTAGGCGCAGGGCCAACATAAGTGATGGATTGGTGCCCCAATAAAACCAAGTGTTCAACAGCCATAGCCACCGCATGCTGTTGATCAAAACTGACAGAAAATCCCGCAGACTGCGGTAATCGTCGACCTACGTTAACCAAAGGCACATCAATAGATTGGTTAAGCGCTATCACCTGCTCTTCAGAAAGCATTCGGCTATACAAAATAACCACATCGCATTTTTTCTCGACAAGAGAATGCACTGCATGTAGCTCACTTTCTGCTTGATTGTGTCCATCAGCAATCAGCAGCTGTTTACCCATTTGTTCTGCACTCTCGGAAGCTTGTTTGAGCAACAGCCCAAAATAACTCCCCGTAAAGTCAGACAGCACCAGACCAATGCTATTACCACTGCGAGTCGCCAAAGCCTGTGCTACCGAGCTGGGCTTGTAATTCAGCTCCTTCATCACCGATTCGACTAAAAGACGCGTGCTCTCTTTGACTTGTCCTGTGCCATTAATCACGCGTGATACTGTTGCTTTGGATACGCCAGCCATGCGAGACACATCTGAAATGGTCGCCATTAATACCTCTTAAACCACAAGAACAAACTGCTGTTTCAATTAAACATACCAGAAAGCTATACTTTTAAAAGTTTATTGGTATCAATGGCTAATGTGGGTCACGTTCACTCAGGGCTAAACCGTGACGCCAAGTTTGTTCAGCGCTTGTGTCGCTTGCTGCGCATTTAAAAACTGAATAGCATGAATACCAACATGTTGAGCCCCTTCAACGTTTGGCGACATATCATCGAGAAAAACCGTTTGTTCTGGGTTTAGATCATATTGCGCAAGTAAGTGATGATAGATCTCTTTTCCCGGTTTTAAACAACCCACTTCAGCAGAAACAATCGCACCATCAAACTCATGCCAAAACTCATAACGCTGCTTAAGAAACGTAACAATTTCATGCACGTTGTCGGTCAACGCATAGACTTTATACCCCTGACTTTTGAGAGTTCTTAAAAGCGCTAATGAACCATAGATAGGAATTAAGCTTTCCTTAACGTAGAAAAACAACGTGTCTAACTCATCTTCAGATAGCCCTAGCTCGATTTGATACTGCTTTTTGACGTCTTCTTCGGTAAATTCTCCACGATTGAGCGCCAACCAAAGTTCATGACCAAAAATCGCTTTAGCTTTTACTTGTACATCAACATCATTACCAAACGTCAATCGCACAATCTCTTCTGGTGCCCAGCGCACCAGCACATTGCCAACATCAAAAACCACATTTTTAATTGGACTAAGCATTGATATGAGTTCCTTTTTGTTTGATTCACCGCCGCTGGTTTCTATAGTTCCATTTTTCGAACACGTTAAGGATGATCACCTTATCAATTTGCTAATCGTTGACACAAAACTGGCCTCATTCTCAGTTTTATCTCGTTCATTATCCTTGTGTGTGCCCATCCATTTCACATGTTAGAGTCAGCCGCACAAACAAAAAAGCCATCACCGAGTCAGTGATGGCTTTTTAAGCTTTATCTGAGCAGACAATCAAATCGCCGCGACCATTTTTTGCAAAAGAGCGATCATTTGCTTTTGCTCATCAGGCTCCAATGAGCTCATGAGTTCTTTATTTACCGCGACAGGGATTGGCAATAACACATCCTTCAATTGCTTGCCTTCATCCGTCAAGAATATTCTGAAAGAACGGCGGCTATTTGGGTCATCTTGGCGTATGACTAAACCTAGTTTTTCCAGTTTATCCAATGTTCTGGTTGTCGTTGAACTTTCAACTTTAGATTTGATAGCAATATCTTTCTGTGTTACTCCCTCTTCTTCCCATAAGCACATCATTGTTGGCCATAGGGCGATTGTAAGACCATGTTTCTTTAATTCAGAATCAAACTTCTTTGATGCCTGGTTTGCAATTACATTAATCATCCATCCAAAACTAGTTTGCCTATCAAATGTTACACTCATTAATTCTCATCTAACTCTCTCATGCTATAGCTACGAGAAGTATAGTAACCAATAGAGCCGCCATTAGCACGAAAAGTGCCTTAAGGTTCGAGGCGAAATACAGTGTTTCGCGATCAGACGCTTCATTCTGTACACCAGTAAACATCGCCAGAACAAGCGGTTTAGAACGAAGCTTGTAAACAAGTATCGCGCCAACGTGAATAAGGACTAGAGCAGGGATTATGCGAGCCAAAGCCATATGCATAGATTCAAGCACTGAAAAAACGTTGTCTGTTATGAGAGAATTAATCACTGGAATATTGTCAAGAAAACCCGCGATCGCCATCCCTGAAATACACTGCAACAATAGCGCGGTGATCATCATTACAACCATCCATCCCCCTGCGGGATTATGACCAACGCCCGATGACTCTTTACCACGCAAATAGCGAATAACAGTGGTTGGAGAACGAACAAATTCACGGAATCGACTGGTTTGGCTTCCGGTAACTCCCCAGATCAGTCGCCATAAGACTAACGTAAATATGGCTAAACCAATTTGGACATGAGGCCCATTTCCAGAAAACCCTGAGGCTAACAAAGCAATGCATAAAACAGCTTGAAGCCAATGATAAAGGCGTGTCGCCAAATCCCACACTTTCATATTTCAATACCTATCAATCATTGTATTTGTCATTTCAAATTAATTTACACAACAACAGTTGCGCGCGCAACTATTGTTGTGTAAATTAACCTCTGCTCACAAAAGCTACCAATAAGAACGAGGATCAAATGAAAAAGTATTTTCTTGGCGTTTTGCTGCTTGCCCCGCTTTGGAGCCAAGCGCAAAACTTCGACTCTCAAATAGAGCAACGTCAGCAAGCCTTCAAATCAATTGAGCAGCAAAGTGAACGAGTGGAAAGCTTGCTCGATAATCACGATCTGCAATGGGATGAGATCACCAAAGCCAGTGAACAATTAGTCGCACACAGCCAATCCTTATCCGGGTTATTTCCAACAGGGAGTGACTCCAACAGCAAAGCAAAAATTGAAATATGGCAAGACTCTGAAAAGTTTCACAATTTACTCCACCAGATGATTCTGGGCTTCACGCAACTCAATCTTGGCGCTCAAAATCAAAACCAAACATTGTCACAACAAGGGCTAGAAGCTGCCCAGAAAACATGCCGTAACTGCCACCGAACCTACCGTTCTCGATGGTAACTCTCCACAACAGACACTGAAAAGGAAACACTATGAACAAAGCACTTCAATATTTGCTTGCCAGTACTCTTGCTGCAACATCAGCGTACGCAACAGCAGACGACTTTGGCGTTGAATTAGTTTGGAACACCACAGATGCAGAAGAAGTCTTAAAGGTACTTCCAGAACAAAAAGATGAATTCCACAAACTCGTCAAAAAAGGCGAGATCAAAGATATGTTTTTGGTGAAAAGCAATATCGATGGTAAGCCAGCACAACTGCTTAAATTTGTCATCACTGGTGATAGCGAGAAAGAAGTAACAGAAAAGCTTCATCGCTTACCTATGTATGAAAAGGAGCTGGTTAAAATCCACAAAATCCAAAACTTAGGTGCAAAATGGCTGGATAATACGCCCGTGTATAACAACTATGGCGTGACCTTTACATGGAAAGAAGAGATTGAACCGCTTGAAATTGATCGTGTATTAGGTATTGATCTTCAGCGCGTGATCAGCCTTAACCAAGCCGGACTAGTGACATCAGCCTACATCAACACACAAAAAATGAGTAATGGCGTTGAAAGACCGATATATTCCGTCGCTTTTTTGGCCAAAGATGCACAACACGCTCGCGAGCTAAGCAAACAATTTGAATCTGTCAATTTAGGCTATGCGTCGATCGATGTTCAATACTTGGGCCATAAAGTGAATATCACTGACTAATTAGCCAAAAGCACTGATGGTTTCCATCAGTGCTTTATTGATTTCTAATCGTCTGCCAATGATTCAAATTCATTTTTCTTGCTCTGGAACCAAGCTTGCATTGCTTGTGGGTCTTGCATGAGCTGCTGAATTTTACCCATCGCTTCAAGGTGCTTGGCATCTTGTTGTTGGTACATTTCCATACCATGCTGCTTACTCATTTCAACAATTTCTTCGAAAGTGTCTGCGCTAAATGATTTATCGCAAGCTCCTCCAAGCTGTACACATGTCATGGTTTTCATCGTAACCTCCTTGGTCATACTAACAACTAGGTTTAAAGCTCGGGCATCTTGTCAAACTTAGGGAGTTCCTGTGAAAGGTGATCCCATGAAGCTCCGCTGGATGCATAAACCACCATCGACGGTTTAAATAACTCCAAATCATCCAGACTGCCCGCCCTAATAAACTCAAATTCTGACATACCGTTGTTTGACGCGTAGATATGTGAGCCACACTTTGGGCAAAAACCACGTGTAATGGTATTACCACTGTCGGCTTGCTTTTGATGATACGCGAGTTCACCAACAAAACTTAAACTGCCTTTAGGTACCGCTATATTGGCAGTGTGCCCTGTACCACTCAGTTTCTGGCAGTCTTTACACTGACAATACCCTGCCATCACTACAGGTTTCGAGCAGGTATAACGTACTTCCCCGCATAAACATCTTCCCGAGATCCCTTTCATTGTTTACCTCACATTAGGATTGAGTTTAGTCACTTACAAAATTGAAGTTACTAAAGCTTAGTCTTGTCACTTCAATTTCGCAAGTTAGTCGCTTATTATTATTCATTATCAGTACAACATTGAGGTTATCGTGAAGCCTACCAATGACTTTCTGCGCTCTGGTTGCCCTATTGCAAATGGCTTAGACATTTTCGGGGATAAATGGACATTAATCATTCTAAGAGACTTACTCTGTGGTAAAACCACATACAGTGAGTTTGCTAACTCACCTGAAGCGATCCCCACAAACCGTCTCGCAGACCGATTAAAAATGCTTGAACTCAATGGCATGCTGCGTAAAGAGCTGTATCAAACCAAACCCAAGCGATATAAATACCAGCTGACGCCAAAAGGTGAAGACACATTGCCCATCCTTCAAGCAATTTCTCGTTGGGGGAACAAACATATCGAAGGAACTTGGATCCCTCCAGAATGGTTTATGAATGCAAAGTAAGTTCACGTGAACACTTTGATACTTCGCTTAAGCGTGAAATAATCCCCCTATTAAAGTGAACGATGTAAAGTGAATACAGATGAACCATACCAATAATATAATTGCAACGCTGGAAGAACTTGAGCACTTCTTGGTCGCCGTAGAAAACGGTGGATTGGGGCTAGAAGGCGTCGCTGGCGTTGCGATGGCAACCAACAATGCTGATGGTCGTCATTTTGTCGCCGTATTAGATGACAAGCATCAACTGTTGCTAGCTCGCTGGGTGACCGATGAAATATTCAAATCCGGCCAAGATTTGGTGAAAAACGGCCCGAGAAAGAGCCACTGATAATAAAAAGCCCGCTGTTGCAAGCGGGCTTTTTATTATATTGACTTACGCACTTTGTCGTCGCATTAACTCTTTTCTGTATTCATACTCTCGAAAAAGCCAGCAACCAGAACACAGTAGTGGCAACGTAAGCGTTAGCATAACCAATAATCGCGTATGTTCGTTGATAAAACGGATCATGGGCATCTCACTGCCGAGCGCAAAATACGCAACAATACGTAAAACCGCCACAAACATACTGAATATAAAGATCCTTGAGAGAATGTAACTGAGGAACCCTCTACGACGTGTTAGTGACCATTTATCAAAGTCCTTGGCTTTCATCTGCTTTCCTAGCAATATTGATAAAGTCAATAATATGAGATTATATCTGAGCAAATAAACTTTCTCAGTATTTATATAATTAGCCCCATATTACAAATCCAACCGTCGCAAATTTGAGTATTGTTTCACTTTACCCCTTGCCAGTATTGGTACAAGGCCTCAATATCGCCGGAGGTTAATATAGGCATCGCGTCTTTAAGCGCTTTATCTGACCACTGCCACCATTTCATTTCCAGCAACTGGTTAATTTGCTTCGGTGAAAAGCGATAACGGATATGCTTCGCAGGGTTAGACCCGACAACTTGATAGGGTTCCACGTCTTTCGTCACTACAGCACGACTTGCAATGATCGCCCCATCCCCCACTTTAACGCCGGGCATAATCATCGCTTCAGAACCAATCCACACATCATTTCCAATAACAGTATCACCAACAGGCTGAAAACCATCACGAGCTTGTGAAAACAACTCATCTTGCTGGTAGAAGAAAGGAAACGTACTTACCCAGTCATGTCGATGTCCTTGATTCCCTGCCATCATGAAGACGGCACCGGAACCAATAGAGCAGAAGCTGCCAATGATCAGTTTATCAACGTCATCCCTTTCATCGGACAAATAACGAGCGCAATCATCAAAACCATGCCCATGGTAATAACCCGAGTAATAACTGTAACGGCCCACAATAATATTAGAGTTCGTGACTTGTTCTTTAAGAGATTTGCCCGAGAAAGGGCTTTCAAAGTAGTTGTTCATAGCAAGAAATACCAAAGAAACAGAAACGAATAATAACGGTTATCCATACCAAATACCTCAACAACAGCGGGTTTATACTCCTATGTTTTTTACATCATTTGACAATTGAAACATCGTGCATATCATTTATATACGTTTCATACACAATTCATAGTTCATGGGTATAGTTAAAATTTCAGATGACCTCCATGAAGAGCTGCGAAAAGCCAGCTCCGTCATGTCTCGCTCAATTAATTCTCAAGCAGAGTTTTGGATTAAAATCGGTATGCTCTCAGAGCTGCATCCACAACTCTCCTTTCATGAAATCGTCTCCGACCTGATGAAGTCTGCAGATGTTTCACCGACCAACATCACCACAAAAGAGGCACATAATCTTGAGCAATAAGGTAACCATAAAAACCTTAGATGAAGTGGTATTAATGCGGAACTCAGGGAAACTGCTTGCACGTGTTTTTCACATGTTAGATGACTATATTCGCCCTGGGATATCAACGATGGACATCAACAATCACGTTGAGCATTTCATTGTTAATCAACTCAATGCGCGTCCCGCAAGCAAAGGCCAGTACGGTTACCCATATGTCCTCAACACATCACTAAATGAAGTGGTATGTCATGGAATTCCTAAAGTCGACCAAATCCTCAAACCAACGGATATTGTCAATGTTGATATCACGTTGGAAAAAGATGGTTTCATTGCCGACTCAAGCAAGATGTATGTAATGCCAAATGCCTCTCCTTTGGCCAAACAACTGGTCGATGTGACCTATCAAACGATGTGGCAAGGGATCAAACAAGTCAAACCCGGGGCGAAATTAGGCGATATTGGTTATGCGATTCAGTCGTTTGCAGAGTCTTATGGTTACAATATTGTTCGGGAATATTGTGGCCATGGCATTGGCCGAGAAATGCACGAGTCTCCGCAAGTTTTACATTATGGTTTACCAAATACAGGGTTAACGCTTGAAGAAGGCATGATCTTTACGATTGAACCCATGGTGAATCAAGGAACGGCAAAAGTAAAAACAAAGAGGGATGGCTGGACGGTCGTAACCCGCGATAAAAAACTTTCAGCACAATCTGAGCACACCATCTTGGTAACTGAAACCGGATATGAAGTGCTTACCTTAAGAACAGAAGAAATACTATCACTTCGTTAAAAGCAACTTTCTTCTAGAGTTTCTTTTTCTCTATTGCTACAACTTACTATTAGACAAAATCTGTTAAGTGCATATGCTCTAATCCATTGTATTCAAATAAGTTATATTGGGTTAAATTGAAATCACTGACTATACGGAATAGCCTGACGGCCAGATACGAGTTGATATGCCTTCTTCAGCGTCACTCTTAAGGGTTGTTAGATTGTATATTTCCAGAATGGATTCGATAATTAGTTCAATAAAAGGACGATAAATGAACAACAGTAACTGGGACGATTTGAAGTTTTTCTTAGTACTTTATGAAACGGGTAAAGTAAGTACGGCAGCTCATAGGTTGAACGTAAATTATGCTACCGTTTCGAGGCGCATAGATCGATTGGAAGACTCTCTAAAACTCAAATTATTTAACCGCACCGCTGACGGATTTGATTCAACGATTGAAGGGAAGCTACTATACGAACGTTCGGTAGATCTAAGAGATAAAATCAACAGCCTATCAGAGTCACTTTCACCCGAAGCAAAGTTTAACCAGTATGCAAAAATTTCTATGGTTCCGTTTTTAGCAGAACATTTCGTCATCGAAAACTTGAAGAAGTTGCATGCGCGATTTCCCGAACTGAGATTTGAAATTGATACATCGAGTCGAAACGTGAATATTGCTAAACAAGAGGCTGACATAGCACTTCGTTTGGATCTTCCTGAAAAAGGGGAGTCTATCTGTAGGAAGTTAGGAGAGGTAGAGTATGTATTATGCGGTACTGACTACTGGATGAAACGATTGGAATACGATGAGCCAATCAATATCATTACATATACTGCAGAATTCAGTCACCTTACAGAGTGCAAATTCCTGATTGAGAAGTTCGGTACCAAAGCGATAAAACTCCAAACAGATACAATCTCTGCTCAGAAGAAAGCGGCAGAACATGGTTACGGTATTGCACTTATACCGAGACTTGCACTTAGTTCAAGTTCATTGATTATGGTAGAACCAGAAATCCCTATTACTCGAGAGATATGGATGCTGACTTCGAAGAAGACTTCGATGTCCACACCAAAAAAGCTTGTCATGGAAGAATTGGTGAAAATGTTCAGGAATGAACACGGAAGTTACGCATAAAAGACCAAAGCCCTCTTCAATTTCTTTAATCTATAAAATTTATCAAGAATTACGGTGCTTTTATTTTATCAAATACAAGACAATTCATTTAATTTATTATTGCACCTCATTCAGAAATTAATGTAGATATAAACACGTATATCACTAATATTGTATTTATAACTCTATATTTTTCCTTTATATTTTTGTCTATCTAACACAGAAGGATATTCGTCGATATATAGATAAATTCATTTGAAATGCCATGATGAAAACTTCCTTTAAGTTTTTCATTCGCATTATGTAATGAATTATATATTGGTAATGATGTGCTATTCATATTCCCTCCATGGTTTGCGAAAAAGTAAAATAAAAAAATCATATATTAATATAATAAATTTTACACATAGCATGTGCAGCTAATAACAACAACACTTTATTTTAATTAACATTTGTCCACAATAATTTATGCACATGGCATTTGCACAAATAGAAATCAATCTGATAAATGTATCGAGTTATACTTAAATTGATTTTTATAGGAGAAAAAACATGACTCAATTAAATACACTTCGAAATATCTCTGGTTTACAAGAACATATTGTTGATTGGAATAATGCTGCTGTTCTTTTTGTTGACTACCAAAATGAATATATTGATGGTATTTTGTCTCTAGGTAAGGCTGGGGAAATAGCTTTGAAGAACGCGGAAAAGTTATTAGAGATCGCTCGAAGCAAGAATTCCCCTGTATTCCATATACTTCACAAAGCAAGTTCGGCATCACCAGTATTTAACTGCGATTCACCTTTGTCTGACTCTATAGATGTTGTTAAACCCAATGACAACGAAACAGTGGTGCATAAGACATTACCTAATTCGTTCTTCAATACTGACTTGGAAGAGATGTTGCATTTAACAGGACGCAAACAGCTAATTATTCTTGGCTTTATGAGTCACATGTGTGTTACCGCAACAACTATCAAAGCTGTAGAGTTGGGTTATGACGTTATTGTGTGTGAAGACGCTTGTGCAACACGACCACTACCAGACCAAGACGGTAATCCAATTGATCAAAATCTTATTCATTTAGTGTCTATGTCTGCATTGAGCGATCGATATGCCTCAATTCAACCTCTGCAGAATTTTTCATAAATCGCTGGCTAACAAGCCCTAGGTCGACACAGTCAGCTATAGTACCCAATGTGCTCAATTTAGCTAACTAATACATAAATCTTATATGGAGAGATCAGTTGGAAATACATTGGTGAAAAACCTGATTAGCTAGATTCAACGTTGAGGTGATTTATAATAAAGCGATTGAAATTTACGGTTAAGGCATAACTGAAGTTGACAATAAATGGCTTAAAGTATGATTCCCAACGCAGCACTCTAACTCAGCGTTGGGTCTCTTTGATAGAATGGACCTAGTACCCGACTCAAAACCTTCTTGGTCAAACGAATCAAGACTTAGCAGCTCTAATAAATCACATTCGTTTTAAGGGCTTGACGACACTATCTAAACCTTCAATTTTCAAGACTAGGCATATAACCTTATGCCATGCACTGAACTCTCCAAAAGACAAACCTTTCTTACCAAGCCAGCTTTCTTTGAAAGCTTCTTTTCAAACCATTGCGGCCTAACAATAGATATCTCCGCATTGTATACTTTGCTACACTCCATCCTTTACTGAGTAAGGCCCTTAAAATGATGACTGACGAAGAAAAAATCGAGCTGCAACGAAACAACCCACTGCATGGGCTAAAACTAGAAACTATGTTGCAAGAGTTGGTGGATTTTTATGGCTGGGACATTCTTGATACAGCAATGCGCTTTAATTGCTTTAATACCAAGCCATCGATTGCGAGTAGTGTGAAGTATTTAAAGAAAACTGAATGGGCGAGAGAGAAGTTAGAAAACTTTTACCTTTATCGATTTAAGCGTATGCCACGTGCAAGTGCAGAAGAGTACAATTTGCCACCGAGAGCACGCACTTTCCCTCATGGTCTTAAACCAAAAGAGCCAATGGCGCTAACGGTTGACTCGATTTTGAAGTCACAAGCCAAAGCGGCATCTGCATTTAAGAACCGCTCACCTCGCGGTCGCTCTCCACGCCGCTAAGACGACACCCTAAATGACAATAGAGCCTAGCTTGAGGGATCAAACTAGGCTCTATTACGTTTTATAGAAAACGGAGGAAGCGAGCACACCAACTGACTAGCTTAATTCCCGACGTTTTCTCAAACTGAACAACTTAAGGCCTACATACATTACTGATTACGCTTTTTCTTCTTTTTTCCTGTACCGGCTGGTTTTGCTCGTGGTTTCATCGGTAAAAAGTAAGCTTCACTTTGGTCGTCTTCTACTTCAAAACCTTCAACTTGCTCACGCTCAAGCTGGAACTTATTTTTCTTTTCTATCACTTTAAAATGGTGATAGTCATCGTAATCGATAAGAGATAATCCCAGACCAACTTCACCAGCACGACCACTTCGTCCGATTCGATGCATATAGTCGGCAGGGCTACGTGGAAGATCAAAGTTGATAACGACCGGCAATTTTTCGATATCAAGACCGCGCGCTGCAATATCGGTAGCGATAAGGACTTGAATCTCTCCAGATTTAAAACCGTCAAGAACACGAGTACGAGCACCTTGCCCTTTATCACCATGGAAAACTTCAGCCGTAATACCACGTTTCGACAGTTTTTGTGCTAGGTGGTTACAGGCATTCTTTGCATTCACAAAAATCAAAGTCTGTCGCCACTGGTGTTGCTTGATTAAGTGCGCGAGAACCGCGGTTTTTTGGCCTTTATTGACACTAAACACACGCTGCACCAAAGTACTGGCTTCTGCGCTTTGCAATTGAATATCAATAGGCGCTTGAAGTAAGTTTTGAGCTAAGCTGGTCACTTTATCAGGGAATGTGGCAGAAAATAGCAAGGTTTGCTTCTTCTCTGGCAGCAAAGCAAGGAGCTTATTCAGTTCTTCCGTAAACCCAAGGCTTAACATGCGATCGGCTTCATCAAGAACAAGTGTTTCTACCTTATCTAACTTAATCGCATTACTAGAGACGAGGTCAAGCAGTCGACCCGGCGTCGCGACAATGATGTCACACCCACCACGAAGCGCCAGCATTTGCGGGTTCACTGATACACCACCAAACACCGCAACCGTTTTGATCTTATCTCTAAGATGGTAAGAGTAAGACTTAATGTTGTAAGCCACCTGTGATGCCAATTCACGAGTTGGAACTAAAATCAGGTGAGACGCAAAGTTACCACGGCGAGAGTTGGCGGTATCTTGCTGAAGAATCTTTTGCAGAATTGGCAGCGAAAAAGCAGCCGTTTTACCAGACCCGGTATTGGCTCCACCAACCAGATCTCGTCCATCCAATATATGAGGAATGGCATGAGATTGAATAGGTGTCGGTTGACTATATTCTAATGCTTCTAGTCGCTCGATTAAGGTTGGCATTAGGCCAAGGTCGGCAAACGTCGCTTGCTGTGTATTATCTGTCATTACGTGAATGGCTCGGTGCTAAGTAAAGGCCGTGTATCTTATGCTATTTAGCGCTAGGATGTTAGCGATAATGCGGTAAAAAGAGTCAGTATGAAAATCCCACTCTTTTGAAACAATACAAGCTGTATTGTGAGATTGAATGAGGTAGCTGCGAAAGATCAAAGTGCGTGAGTAACTTTGCAAATTTAGCAAAAGGCAATGACCTGCTCCCGTTCGTTCTAACTTATTTATTGAGAGGATATTCTTGAGAAAGGTAAAGTTTGCCTTATATGCTGATGTTCAGCATATAAGGCAGCAACATTATTATTTTGTTGGAGGCGTGCCTTCAGCATTTGAAACAACCGCATCAATTTGAATCAATGCGCCTGATTGTATCTTTTCAACGCCAATCACTGTTCTTGCCGGGAGTTTGCCATTGAAAAACGTCGTGTATACCTCATCAACCATATTCAGATCAGCCATGTCAGTTAGCTGAATATTGACCTTCACCAAATCATCCATTTCATGACCAATGCTTTCAACGATGGACTTAATGTGTGTTAGACATTGCTTAGCCTGCTCACCAGTATTCCCTTCTACAAGTTTCCCTGTCTGTGCATCCACAGGAAGCTGAGCTGAGATATGGTTGTAGTGAGAGAAAGCAACAGTTTGCGTGGAAAGCGCACTAATAGGTGCTAAGTCAGTATTGTTCGCGCGAATCACAATCCCGTGTCTGTCTTCCACTTCTTGTGGTGGTGTGCCGTCGCCATGAGAAATCACCGCATCAATTTGAACCAGTGCATTCATTGGTAGGCCCGCCGCTTGTGTCACTGTACGCGCTGGAACATAAGCAACGCTGCGAGCGATGGCCGAATCGGGGAAGAAAGTCATGTACACTTCGTTCACGAGCTCAATGTCCGCAAGATCTCTTACCTGAATGCCCACTTTTACAATGTCATCAAACGGCACATCAATGCTTTCTAGAACAGTCTTTAGGTTACGCAAACATTGAGCGGTTTGATCCTTGATTCCACCTTCAACCAAAGTGCCTGTATTAGGATCAATTGGCAACTGCGCAGATAGGTTGTTGTAGTGTGAAAATGCAACCGAATGCGTCGATGTCGCACTCTTAGTTACGCTATCGCAGTTTCTTGCCTGCTTAATCAACGCACATGGTTCTTGAGGCTGGGTACCTTCACCGTTTGAGATTAAAGCGTCAATCTGGATCAGTGCATCGCTGTTTGGTAGTTGAGCCACCGCAGAGACCGTTTTAGTTGGGAAGTACTCGGTAAAGAACATCGCCATCACTTCGTTTACGGCTTCTACATCATCAATGTTCTTAAGGAATACATTAACCTTAACTACATCATCCATCACGTGCTCAATGCTCTCTACGATAGATTTGATGTTTTCAAAACATTGCCTAGCTTGCGCCTTGATGTCTCCTACCACCAGCTCACCGCTTTTCGGATCAAGCGGCAACTGCGCCGAGATGTTGTTGTAGTGGGAGAAAGCAACGCTTTGAGTAGAGAGTGAATGGATTGGCGCTAGGTCTGTATTTCGAGATAGCTTGATGATCTTACCGCTCATGATGATAGGTATCCTTATAATAGGTTTGTAGGGTATTTTGATAGTTATTATTTAGGGCTTATCGTTCTAAGAGAGCTGATGGTAATTCAAGGCTATTTCCATGAGTGTGATGAATTTCAAAATTCAATTTCACTAGCAACCTGACACTTTTTGGATAATTAGTCAGGGCTAAACTAAATATCCGAACGATCCAGAATAAACCTCACTATGTTTCTTTAATAAGCGTATTCATTCTCTGAAAATGAATATATAGCATTTAGAATATGCCGTTTATTTAGGGTTAGATATTCAAATATGATGGCGGCTTCACAACATACCGAGGAAACGACCCGCTCCCCACCAAATCGGATGCTTTGATACCCACATTTAATGAATAGATTTTTGTTTGAAATATCATAGATACAAAAAAGCCGACTCTGCGTCGGCTTTTTAAACAACCTTTCTACATTCACACTAAAGACTTAACAATCGTAGCTAAGCCTTCAATTTTTAGCGGGGTGCTGAATTTTAGTAGTTCCACTTACTCCTTTCTCAGAAGCTTTTTATCGAGTGGCTTACGGGATTATATTTATTGTTGTAGCCCACTATTGGACAGAAACCATTCAGACTTTTAAGAAGAAGTCTGACCTTCGGATAACTTTTAATACTGCAAACTAATGGGTGTCACCGATATACAGAGTGCCGCCCATAAAAGGCGTTGGACAAACCTGCTCACCAAAAAACTGTTTTAACAGATTTACTATATGCAGGGTTTACTAGAAAGTATGCAGTATCCTGATAACCTTGAAACGTTTATGCTCCAACACGATTTATTCTTGTAATTCAAGCTATGAAAACAGTTCATATATCAATATCTGACTTGCCTAGGAGAAATCCCAGTCCATGATTTATATGCGCGAATAAACGAATTGGTTTCTTGAAAGCCTAATAAAAACGATACTTCATTAATAGATAGCTCTGTTTCTTTCAAATAATAATGAGCTAGCTTTTCTCTAACTTTATGAAGAATTGACTGATAGCTATTACCTTCCGCGGACAGCTTGCGTTGCAACGTTCTCTTACTTATTGCCATTTGTGATGCCACTACTCCGATAGAGCTGTTCCCCTGAGGAAGTAAGTCCATCAGATGAGTATAAACAGCTTTCGATGTAGTATGGTTGCTTTCCATCGCATCAAGCTTTTTACGTAATTCATTGTCAAATATGTTCAACATAGTTTGGTTGTTCGTCAGAAATGGTACTCGCGCATCTTTGTTCGAGAACACCATCTTCGTTGCTGAACCTTGTGTAATTTTGCAACCAAAATAACTCATATATGCACTTAGATTCAATGGAAGCTCGGGCAACACAATCTGAATTGGATTAATGCTTTGGCGTGTCGCTAACCGAGTAAGCTGAGTCAAAAACACCAATTCAGTCAGACTTAAAGATATTGGTAGCGCACCAGTAAACCCATAACAACTAATTTCAATTTCAGTCTTAGCATCAGTTTGATCTAGCGTAAGATCCATAGGTCCAATTAATGGTTTATACTCCTGCAACCTTTTAATTGCTGAGTTCAGATTAGGGCTGCAGATAGCAGCAAAAATCGGTACATCAAAGGACTCAAAACTCATCACTTCCGCTAATTTCAAGGCAAGGTCGATGCCTTGCACTTGAGCTGCCTTATCTATGCCTTGAAACAGTTGAAAGTATTGTGATGGCGACAGTTGTACCTTTTTCTGTTCAAACAATCCCAGAGGCAGCTCAGCATAACCGAGTGCAACTTGCAGGTTGATACCAAGGTCTTTAAAGAGAACTTTCCAGTTCGACGGAATGACAAATTTATCTGCTCTTTTCATACCCATACTTCCACTTAAATCATTTTTTTTCCATGGACTGGCGAGACATTTTAAGGACTAATTTACGTGGCAATAGAGGGATAATCCAGTTAAGCATAAACTTCAAGGATGATTCATTGAATACTATCAATTCTCCAGCTTCCATCCCTTTGTAACCGCATTCTGCTACAGACTGAGGTGATTTTGCATTCTTCCACGCATCAACACCTTCCAAGTTACCCGCAGCGACAAAACCAGTAGCTACTGTCCCTGGGCAAAGTACCGTTACGCTCACATTGCTATCTTTTACTTCTTCAGCCACTGCTTGGCTAAATGAGGTAACGTAAGACTTGGTGGCGTAGTATACCGCTTGCAAAGGACCTGGCATAAATGATGCGGTTGAAGATACATTCAAGATCCTTCCCTTGTTTCGTTCGACCATGCCTTTTAGGTATAGGTGAGTCAGGTTGGTCAGTGTCACCATATTTACTTGCATCATTGATTGCTCATCAGCAAGAGAACGTTCGTGGAATTTACCGTGGCCACCAAAACCCGCATTGTTGATTAACATGTCGATCTGTAGGCCAAGTGCTTCCGTCTGCTCAAACAATAATTGTGCGGCATCGAGCTTTGCTAAATCTGAGGTTATCACATCAACTTTTACACCGAACTCCTTTTCAAGCTCATTTTTTAATGCGATTAGTTTCGTTTCAGAGCGTGCGACTAGAACCAGATCACCACCTTTACAAGCGTGAATCTTGGCTAGTTCAAGACCAATACCACTGGAAGCGCCTGTGATTAATGCTGTGTTTGACATAATGATTGCCCCTTTTAAACTACTATTATTGATCAATTGCGTTAGCTGATAACGGCAGTATAAACAGTCGAATTACGCCATGAGACATCGGAAAGCGACATAGTTGATTCAGATTGTGCCAATATGATACAGCACTTGAATAGCTGTCATTCGCCAACGATACATTTTTTGCGTTCTGATTTACCAACGATGCATAAACATGCCTTAGAAAAGCTCTGATTAGACTTGCTGATATCGATAGAAAATAGGGAGCTTTCTGTCACAGCCTCTCGGTTGACAACCATTAACAAAAGTATGGTGATTTCAGTGGTACAATTAACCACTGAGTAATTACGTTAACACCGAATGGGGCACTTTCGAGTTAGAAAATGCCACGAGTAAAAGTTCGGCTAATGAAGATTCTGGACAAAAACGTATTTCAAGTTAGCCTAGTGACTCTCCGGAAATGGCACAGACTTACCGCTTTTAGCAACTAAATTTCTACTACGTTATGCGTCTGATAGTGATAGAATCTCCGCATCTGAATTATCGAGAAACTCTATGTTTATCCATCATGTCAATGGCATCGACTGGCTGGTGATTACCGCTTTTGAAGAACTGAAACCTATATTTATTGAAGACGCTGGTGCGATCCCCTCTTGCTTCTCTAGCGCTAGCGAATTGAGCCTGATTGATCAAGCCAAGCGCACTTATGGATATTTGCCTAAACTCAGCGGCGTAATCACCGATACTGGCACTTTTCAAAGCAAAGATAACGAAGAAGATTTGAACCCACAGCTTGCCTGCCTAGTTGAGGGGCGTGGTCGGGTGTTTATCTATCACGGCGGTTTTGTAGCATTTGTGGATGATGAACAAACCTTTATTACTCGAATGGACTGAAAATTATTAGGTTAGTTGAAATCGGCCAATTGAATGGATCTTGTTCCACGCTTCAATAACAAAAACAATGCTGCGGTTAGCCGGCAAGCTGTACTCCTAGCAAGGAATGGGATAAAAAAGAGTCAGCCTGATGATCTGACTCTTTTAAATGAAAACACATGGCGTTGTCGAAGAGGCTAAGGATGCTTTGGTCGGTTGCAGTCGCTGATTACTTGGATTGGTGACCCGTCTTCTTCGCAAATTTTTGCATCGCCTCAGCGAACGTTGTTGTCCCGCCTTTAGCTTGAACCTGTACTACTTTATAGCCCATCTTTTCTAGCGCTTGGCGTTCTGCCAAAACAGCTTTGTCATCTTGCTGGCTACCTTGAGCAGGCTGATGAATGTAACATCCTTCTAGTTGACCATCTTCGACCAGTTGGTGGTGTTTCAGTGTATTGATATCAAAATTCATAGTAAGTCTTTTTTATAAATGGAAAGCTTCTGCGACAGGTTACATTCGCTTTAACGGCTTAACAACGCTATCAAGCCCTTCTATTTTTAGTGCAAGGCAGAGTTTAAGTAGTTCACCTAGCTCCCCTTCTGGGAAGCCTTTCTTATCGAACCACAGTAAATACTCTTCGGGTAGATCGATCAACACTCTTCCTGCGTATTTGCCAAAAGGCATTTGCATGCGCGCAAGCTTGATTAAGTTTTCTTTTTCTAACATCGTTTCTCTATGATTTAAGGCTGTTGCCACCCTTGTAGAGTAACACCCAAACGCTCAATCCAATAGTTGATCGCATCTTTTGCATCGTCTAATGCATCCACCATCGTTGAAAAGTCTTTGTTTCCGCTCTCACGATCAATCGCAGCAAATAATGGGCTCCCCGTTTGTGCGTCGCTTACCAACAGTTCCAAACTTGCCGAACCAACATTTGTATGCTCACCAGTCGTGACTTTTGAGATGGTAGAAATAGCTAATCCCACAGGCAAAACACTGCTGGTGACTGCAAGAATTGGATTTGGTGTCTCAACATTACTTAACGCAAGACTAAGACGTAATGTCTTTCCTGTCGGTTGAGTAACGATCGGTTTATAGGCTGAGAGTTTGGCTTTAAGCTGGTTAACCGTATATGTGGTAAGTTCTTGAATGTCGTCATTGTCGATGGTGCCTTCTTCAGCCACAACCACCACTTGATCAATGATCAACGAGTCGTATTGCTTTATTTTGTCCCGGAGTCGCGCCTTGTCACGAAGGTCTTCCCGAGCCCAGACTAAATCCACACCGCCGTCAGGGCCTGTGCTAAAGTCTTCGTAGTTAGTGAACGATGTTGCCTGTTGCTTTATGGGACTCGCACATCCAACAAGAAACATGGTGATAAGAAAAAGAAGAAATCGTGTTTTCATGACATAAAAAAGCATTCTGATCCAAACAAACCAGAATGCTATACCATATAATTATTATTGTCTATTTTACAGCATCAATCATTGACGCTTTTAATGTTTAGGCGTCTTGAGGATCAATGGTGTGTGCGTATTCGACAACCACTTGGTTGCCTTCAATATAAGCGCGTTGGATTTCACCATCGACACTCATGCGACTTTCTAGAAACACGACTCGTGGCGCACCAGTACTGCTTGCTTTTAACGATGGCAGTAATTGTTGTGGTTCAACATGAAGTAAACGACAAAACTGAGAAATAAAAGACATGGTCAGTGGCTTAGAGCCACGTAATAGCTCTGAAAACTCGATTTGGCTTACACCAAGCTTTTTAGCGAATTCCATTTGGGTAATTCGCATTTTCGCTTTTTGAGACATCCAAGTTCGGTGCAGCGCGTCTCTATCTTCTTGTGTAAACTCCATTCGTTTCCCTCATATATCAATGATGGCCATAATTTTGAGGTAATGACGGTTAGGGATGTCAGCTAACGGTGAGTTTTAGTTTAGGGTTTTGCCACACACTGACATCTGACGCGAGCCTTTACAGTCAAGGGGCTCCGGGACGAGACAAACCGCGATAAAAAAGCGGATACCCTTGGGTATCCGCTCTGATATTTTCAACTTTAATGTATGTTAGAACCAGCTAAGTAGTAGCCGCTTGAACCAGTCGATCAATCGTTTAAATACACCACCTTTGTCAACTTGTTCAAGTGCGACAAGCTGCTCTGAGCCGACTTCAGTATCGTCAATGCTGTAGATGACTTTACCTAACACATCTCCTTGCTTGATTGGAGCAACCAATTCTTGTGAGTACTCCACTTCCGCTTTGAGCTTTTTAACGTCTCCTTTTGGTAGTGTGAGATAGACATCATCAGCCACACCGACACTCAACTCGTCTTTATCTCCCATCCAGACTCGCGCTTGAGCAATCTCCTGATCCGCTTTTGTCGGCGAAATGGTTTCGAAGAAACGGAAACCATAACTCAGCAGTTGCTTGCTCTCAGACTCCCGACTTTTTGTACTACTAGATCCCATAACGACTGAAATCAAACGCATGTTTCCGCTGGTCGCTGAAGTTGCAAGACTGTATCCAGCCCCACTGGTATAGCCGGTTTTCATACCATCGACGTTCATGCTGCGGTCACGTAGCAGCCCATTGCGGTTGTATTGAGTGATCCCATTGAAGGTATAAGAGGTTTCACTATAGAGAGGGTAAATGTCAGGTAAGTCCCGAATAATGGCCTGACTTAACTTAGCAATATCGTAAGGGGTGGAATACAGACCCTCACTATCTAGACCATGAGGGTTGGTAAAAGCACTGTTTGCTAAACCAAGCTTGTCAGCCCATGAGTTCATTAAGCTTACGAATGCCCCTTCACTCCCAGCGACATGCTCAGCAATTGCGACACTCGCATCATTACCAGACTGAACAATCAACCCACGGTATAGCTCCATTAAACCAACTTTTTTACCCACCTCAATAAACATTTTGGAAGAGTCTGGAAAGTTTTTGGCCCATGCATTTTTGCTGATCAGCACGTTATCATCCAAGCTGATATTGCCGCTGTTCATCTCTTGCCCCGCAACATAAGCGGTCATCAATTTGGTTAAGCTTGCTGGGTTCAGTTTTTTATCAGCGTTTTTGTTTACCAACACTTGGCCTGTATGGTAATCCATCAGCACATAACCTTTCGCGCCAATGGCTGGAGGATCAGGAATGATTGTTGGCGCAGAAACTGCTGCAAAAGAAATAGCTAAAGAAGACAGCACGAATGTGCGAGTAAAAATCATATTTCTCATAAGTCGCCTACCGTTAGACACAACTTCATTGAGTATAATCAAACCGCTTAGCTTTTCAGGAGGCTTGTAACCATTCGTTACGTTTAATCGATTTTTGTCGCAAAGGGGTGCTCCAAAGCACAAAAAAACCGGCTAACGTTAGCCGGTTTTCTTAAATTCACTGCGCGATTAAGCAATCGCTTCGGTATTTTTAGGTTTTGGAGTGATGCTGTCTCGGTAACTGAACCACAGGTAAGTGATTGCAATAGAGAAGTACAAGTAAGACAGCGCAAAAATGATAGGTGAAGTGATCAAGTCCGCTGACATACTCCAACTTACGCCTGCAACGGTAATCACCAACTTAGATAGCATTCCACAAATCAAAAGAAACAGCGCGAGCTGTGGGAATCGAGTTGAGCGAAACGCAAACCAGTAGCAGCTACCAACCGCTAATGCAGAAATTGAAAGACCCAGCATGAAAGAATGAAGATGATCGGCAGACGCAACACCAGCTGATAGTGATGTCATAAGCAATAGAAATAGTTTCATCGTACACCTCGCTTTTAAAACTTAGAAAAAGCTTCCTTTCATTTTTGAAAACTCATTTTGCGTACATTTTCGTCTTTTTAAATTAGATTTCAAGCCCAAATTTTGCACAAAAACAGAACAAAAAGTGACCGAAAGATTATTGTAAATAAAAGGTTAATATTTGTTACTACCAACTTTCTTAACTCACAAGGATTTACCCATTATTAGGCATAAAAACGAGTGCAATTTGTACATATTTGTAACAAGAAATATTTTTCTGAATCTAATTGTTTTTGTGATACCGAACGGATATATAGGGAGACACTGACAGAATAAGACTACAGCGCAAACTAAGTTTTCACTTCATAAACGAACTAGCGTGACCTTTCCCACTATTCATTCATCACTCACTCGCCAACCCATAACCACTTTGATAACGTCGCGCTAATTAATTTAACCAATGACAAACCATGACTTCACAATATCGCATCAGTAAAATCGTAGAGATTGGCGATACACTCCACCGCAGCGGGTGCGCACCGTACAAATTAGAGAAATACACGCAATATTACGCCCGTAAACACGGTGTCGATGTGATGGTTCAAGCCACCCCCACCACCGTCAACTACCAATTCCCTGATGACAATAATACGGTTGTGATGCGGCGTCATAGCCCGCCGTCGATCAACCTCAGTTTGCTCGCAAACACCATCATACGAATCAACCAACCGAGTAGTGAGCCCATTCCAGAGCCCATACGCTACCCGAAATGGATCACCGCTTTTGCAAACATGGCAATTCCTGCGTCATACCTGATGTTGGTTGGCAGTACGCTTGAAGCCGTTTTAATCTCTTGCTTACTTGGATTCATTGTCTGGGGGTGCCAGCAGTTATGCCGAGGCCGACGCTCCATTGCCGTCGAATTTATAGCAGCATTACTTACCGGTATTCTGGTGGCTTTCTTTGCCAGCGCAAACCACGAGATCCCCATTTGGGCGTTATGCATTGCCTCGGTGATCTTATTTGTTCCGGGATTGTCGATCGCCAACTCGCTTGAATGCCTTGCATTTAATGATTTGGTCTCAGGGACCAGCTTACTTGGTCAAAGTGCACTAACGCTGATCAAGTTGTTTGTTGGCATCGTTATGGGGCTTAGTATTGGTGAGGCGGTATGGGGCTCTGCCACCTCGTCTGACTACATGAATGAAGTGCCGTTGTGGCTCCATATCTGCAGCCTGTTTCTGCTTTCAGTCTCTTTAAGCATCATTTTTAATGCACGACCTATCGATATTCTTCTTGGGTTACCGGTTGCGGCATTGGGGATGTGGGGGCCTTTTTATTTGGGTTTTGATAGTGGTTGGGTTGTTGGTACATGGGTTACCACGGTATTGATCACTCTCTATGGAACATGGATAGCGAAGAAAGTGGAGCTCACAGGCGCTATCTACATAGTTCAAGGGATCATTATCCTCGTTCCCGGTAGCCGCGTGTTAGTCAGTGCAAGCCAATCGTTGTTTGAACAATCTGTATTGCCCATTCCTAGTATTGGTTTGTCTGCGCTCTTTATGTTTTCAGCAATCGTGGCTGGGCAAATAACCGCCTACTCGATTTATTCACCTAAAATTGAGCATTAACATTTAAAGCATATGAAAAAGCCCTATTCAAAAACAGCGAGGTTGCTACCTTTGAATAGGGCTCTTTGCCCTTATGCTTCATCTTGCGTGTAAAACTCCCTTTTCCCTTCTTCGATTTCTCTACTTTTGATTGAAACAGCTTGCTGGTCACCAAAGCTTTAAGCATATTGTCGTTTATTTGACCTCTTCCGCTTTCGACCGAATATTTTTTTTCTTGATTGGGTTCATCCACCTCAACCATACATTTTCTTTTACTCATAATTTACCTTTTTATATGTAACGCCTTGTCACAACAGGGCTATTGTACACTGATGACCATAAGATTACAGAGGCATCATGTACTTTAAGAAACGTTATCTAACGCAAATATCTGAAAGAAATTATTTTTCTCTGACTTAACAGGATTTATTTTCGTTGACTTAGTAAAATGTCCATCTACACTGTAGGGCAGCTAGAAAACGGGTTCTTTGTTTATCTCGCCGTTTCGTTGAATACCATTTCTTCTAAACGCCGTACGCAATAGCAATTTCCTTTTCCACGCTATCCGTGCCGATGAGGCGTAATATTTATTTTTATCCAAGGATATACACAATGTCTAACACTGTTACTGGTACAGTTAAATGGTTCAACGAAACTAAAGGTTTTGGTTTTATTCAACAAGAAAACGGCCCTGACGTATTCGCTCACTTCAGCGCAATCACTGGCGACGGTTTCCGTACTCTAGTTGAAGGCCAAAAAGTAGAGTTCTCTATCTCTCAAGGTCAAAAAGGCCCTCAAGCTGAAAACATCAAAGTTCTATAATTTCTTTTAGAACAAGATTTTTTAGAAATAGCCAGCACTCGCTGGCTATTTTTTTGTTTGGATAGAGACTCCCTATGGCACTCAAACCGACGATATTTAAATTCCGCATTGCACTCTCTGATACCAATCGTGACTATTACGACACGGTTAACCTGACCATTGCGCAGCATCCATCAGAGAACTTACCTCGCATGATAGCGCGTGTTTTAGCCTTTTGCTTAAACGCCCAAGAAGGACTGACCTTTACCAAAGGCCTATCTAACATCGACGAACCCGATATCTGGCTTCAATCGTTAGACGGACAAACCGAGTTATGGATTGAGGTGGGTGAACCTGCTGTTGATCGCATTAAAAAAGCATGCCGCCAAGCTAAGTCCGTTAAGGTTTACAGCTTCAACTCCAAATCCAACGTATGGTGGGAGCAAACCAAGAATAAAGTCACACAATACCCCGTAGAAATTGTCCGCTTTCCTTGGGAACCGATAGAAGAACTGGCGAACAACTTAGTCAGAACGATGGAGCTTTCCATCATGTTGACTGGAACAAGCCTCTTTATTGACTCAGACAGTGGCTCAACTGAAGTTTGCTGGGAGACATTACAAAGCAATGAGTAAACTGGCTTCAGCATTTGAACAAGTAGGTATCCAGCAACTCGAAGTCATCTCCCAACATCAGAAGCATTGGGTGGCGTTTTGTGATGAGAATGAGGCGCTATTTAATAAGGTCATCGAAAACAAACCAGAGACGCCGATACATCATCATCTGCTTGGTATTTTGACCAAAGCGCATATTGAAAGCCAATCGGCTTTTGAGCACAACCAAGCATCCACTCAAGCCATGCAACAGGTTTTTGAACAAAACTTAGGCCATGAGCACGCTAGGCGCTTTGAGAACCATGGCTACAACCAATTGTTGCTTATCACGCATGCATGGCTGTATATGCAAGGTTATTTGCGAATGGACTTTTCATTGGCTAATGATCATGCCCATCAAACCGCAACGTTGATGACCTCGATTTCAAAACTCGACTCGGAGCATATCCGTACTCAGTTCTTATCGAGCTTCTATACTGGCGCAAATGCATCACCTTTGGCCCCCAAAAAAGGTGGCCTACTTGCAGCAATAAAAGCCTACTTCAAATGGTAAGGCTCCTTGTCAGGAGCCTTTTAAGATTGCTAGAGCAGTATGCGATTATAGGTAGGTATGCGGTCCAAACACCTCATAGTGAATACGTTCACGCGCAACACCTAACTCTTCAAGTTGACGCACAATGCTTTCCATAAACCCAACGGGACCACATAAGTAAAAATCTGCTTGATGGAGCGGCAGCTCCTCGGCCACAAGAGCGATATTCATCTCACCTTCAAACTGAGTGGCTTGATTGAGGTACCATGTGTATTGGTTCCAGTGATTTGTTTCGATTAAGTCTGCGGTTTCCCGTGCAAACGTGTGCTGTTCTGCTCCGTTACACGCATATAGGTAACTGACTTCTTTCTTCCCTTGATCAGATAAATGTTGAAGCATGGACTGAACTGGTGTTGCACCCACACCGGCAGAAATTAAAACAACTGGCGCATTGCGTTCTACGTAGAAAAAGTCCCCCGCTGGCGCATACAAACTCACTTTGTCGCCTTCGGAAAGCTCATCATGCAAGTAATTCGACACCAAGCCTTTGTACTCACCGACTTCGCGTTTTACTGAGATCCGGTAATCCTGACCATTTGGCTTTTGCGATAGCGAATATTGACGGATCTCTTTATGAGTACCAAGCGAAGGCTTTACCTCGATACCAATATATTGCCCCGGTTGATAACCCAGCACCGCCCCACCATCCGCAGGCTCCAGCACGAAGCTTGTGACCAATTCAGATTCAGGCTGTTTGCGTGTAATCACGAATTCACGGGCATTGTCCCATCCGCCAATCGCCTGTTTGCGTTGCAAATATAATTCACCTTCTCGATCAATGAAGATCTTGGCTAAAAACAGATAAGCCGCTGTCCACGCTTCTTCCACTTCGGTTGTAAATGCATCGGGGGCAAGCTCACGTAAGGTTTCAATCAGGTGATGACCCACAATTTGGTAATGGTCTGGCTGAATATTGAAGCTTGTGTGTTTATGCGCGATTCGTTCAACAGCCGTCGTCAAGGCACCAAGGTTTTCGATATTTTTCGCATACGCTGCTACAGCCTCAAACAAAGCCACACTTTGACGCCCAGTTTTCTGGTGCGTCATATTAAAAATATCTTTTAGTTCAGGATTGTGGCTAAACATTCGCTGGTAGAAATGCTGAGTTAAAGCCGGACCCGCACTTTCAAGTAAAGGAATGGTACTTTTGACAATCTCGATATGTTGATTGTTGAGCATGGTAATTTTTCTCCTCGATTATATGTTGTCGAATAGACAATCTACGGTGGCTTTGTGCCACTCTCTACCTAGCGATATAGCATGTTTAATGCCAACTCATAAAAGCACTAACTTATTGGTTTTCATGTATGAAAATTCATCAAACCATGTCAAATTGACAACTTTAAATTAGGTTAATTTGACACTACAATGATAAAAAATCACACACTCAGTTTGTTATGCAAGATATTCCCGTTTCGACCCTTATTGAGATGTCCATTGGACTGGCCAGCGAACAAAACGACCACGATCGCTTCAATCGCTTACTCGACGCCATTCGTAAAGCGATTCAATGTGACTGCGTCGCTCTACTCAGCTTGCAAGGGGACACCTTAATTCCACTCGCACTACAAGGTTTAACCCGTGACACATTAGGTCGCCGCTTTCGCTTAGAAGAGCACCCTCGGTTTGCTGAAATATGTGCATCGAAAAGTGTGGTACGTTTTGATGCAAATTGCGAACTGCCCGACCCTTTTGATGGCCTATTGTTAGATTATGAAGGGGATCTTCCAATGCATGCTTGCATGGGGTTACCTCTCCTTTACGGGGATAAGTTACTTGGTGTGCTAACACTGGATAGCCTTAGCCCAGAGGTGTTCGATAACATTCCCGCGCGCTCGTTAGAAGCCCTCTCTGCAATCATTGCCTCATCACTCAAAGTTGCGATGACCGTTTCTCAGCTCGAACAACAAGCCAAGCAAGTACAACAGCGAATGGAGCAGCTTAACGAAGGTGCATGGGAACGGGATGGCAGCGAAATTATCGGCTCTAGCAACGCCATGTTGGCACTGAAATCCGATATCGAGGTTGTTGCGCCATCTAACTTTAATATTCTGATCCACGGTGATACCGGCGTGGGTAAAGAGCTGGTAGCACGTCGCCTGCACCATCTTTCACCACGTCGTAAGCATCCATTGGTCTACGTCAACTGCGCCGCTATCCCGGAAAACTTAGTGGAAAGTGAATTATTCGGCCACGTCAAAGGGGCATTTACTGGTGCCGACAAGTCTCGCTTAGGGAAATTTGCCTTAGCCGATGGTGGAACTCTATTTTTAGATGAAATTGGTGAGCTTCCACTCGCTGCGCAAAGTAAAATTTTACGAGCTTTGCAAAACAACGAAATCCAGCCAGTTGGACAAGATAAGGTTCAAACAACAGATGTCCGCGTACTTGCTGCAACCAACCGAGATTTAAAACACGAAGTCGACCAAGGCCGATTTCGCTCAGATCTTTACCATCGCCTAAGCGTTTACCCGATTCGAGTCCCTCCACTGCATGAACGTGAAGGGGATGTTGCCCTACTTGCTGGCTATTTCCTTGAGAAAGCGAAACTCAAGCTTGGTATCGTACAGCTTAAGCTAACCAAAGAAGCTCTGGTGCATATTTCCCGCTATAACTGGCCGGGTAACGTGCGTGAGCTGGAACATGTGATCAATCGCGCCGCCTTAAAAGCCAGAGCCAGAAGTGGTACAAGAAAACTGATCAGCGTAAATGTGGAAGACATTGGCACACTTGATAATGTTCCGACGAACTCAACCTCTACCCGCCGCAATGAGCAAACACCTATGGTTCGGGATGAGCTTTTTAAAGGGTTACGCGCAGCCACAGAGCAATACCAAAAAGACATGATTTCCGAAGTGCTAATTGAGTCTGAGTTTAACTGGGCTAAAGCCGCACGGACACTCAAGACCGATCGCGCCAACCTGACTCGGCTAGCAAAACGGCTTGGTATCGTGGTAACAAAAGAACACAATATTCGTTATTAATTGCTTTTCCTTTGTAGCTAACTGGTTACAATTGTCGAATTACAATAACATTCCGGAAAGCACTTTCCGGAACACCCACAGCTGTAAAGGAAAGTTATGAAATTCATCCGTTGGTTTTTAGGCCGTATTATCCTATTGCTCAATGCCATATTCTCACCAAAAGGCATCAAACGAACTGAAGACGCTCAACAACAAGCAGATGAACGTGCCAACACAATGGCGTTATATCAATTTGACGCTTGTCCATTTTGCGTCAAAGTACGCCGAGCGATGAAACGTCAATCTGTAAATATCGAGCTACGCGATGCAAAGAACAACGCGGAGCATCGCAATGAACTTGAAGCTGGCGGCGGCAAGATTAAAGTGCCTTGCTTGCGTATTGAGAAAGACGGCAAAGTAGAATGGATGTATGAGTCCTCTGACATCGTCTCTTATTTGGAAAAAGAGTTCGCATAACCAAAAGGGATACTATGCCTGCAATTCCACTTGATGCCGTCAACCTCAAAGCCATTGTCTTTGATCTCGACAACACTTTGGTCACGTCGGAGATGGATTTTCAATGGCTAAGGCGTCAAGTGGGCTGCCCAGCCGATCAGGATGTGCTCTCTTATGTCGATGCAATGCCCTGCTCCATTGCTAGTGCTAACGCACATCAACTCATTCTGCAACACGAGCTGGAAGATGCTGTCCACTCGCACCCAATGCCAGGTTGCAGCTCGTTGTTAGATTTTATCGAAACTCATAAATTGCATACGGCCATCATCACTCGTAATTGCGCTCAAGCCGCTCAGCAAAAAATCTCACACAACCAGCTCAATATCAGCCGAGTCATTAGTCGAGAGCATTACCCACCAAAACCTGCGCCCGATTCACTCCTAGCTCTTGCCGATGAATGGCAATTACGCCCGGCTCAGATACTCTATGTCGGCGACTACCTTTATGACTTACAAGCCGCATTCAATGCCCAAATGCCTTCCTGTTTAGTTACCCATGCAAAAGCAACCTCGTTTACCGAACATGCTTCTGTCGCTGTCCACCATTTATATGATCTACAAGCTTTGTTAGAACGTCACTTTTTACAAAAATAGTCTTTTATGATGAGTGACTTATTCACCCAAATTGGTGGAGAATGAAAATTCCAAAAATAATCACAAAAATATAAATTTGGGGAAGTTATGGTAAAGAATAAAGTCTTGGTGCTTTACGCCCACCCATCCCAACACCGTTCAGAGGTTAATCAACCTCTTATTAACGCTGCTGAGCAAATCGAAGGGGTCACGATTGTTGACCTTTACTATGAATATCCGCATTACCACATCAATGTTGATGCAGAGCAGCAACGTCTGCTTGAGCACGATGTCGTCATTTTCCAATTTCCTCTCTATTGGTATTCGACGCCGGCCATATTAAAGGAATGGCAAGATCTGGTTCTTGAATATGGCTTTGCATATGGACACGAAGGTACGGCGTTACATGGTAAACGTTTCTTGTGCTCTCTCACTGCTGGTGGCAAGGCTGAAGCTTATCATGCTCAAGGCTATAACCATTTTAAGATTCGTGAATTGCTGTCTCCTTTGGAGCAAATGGCCACATTGACAGGCATGCAGTATTTGGCACCTTTTACTCTGTTTGGCGCACGGACCGCCAAAGAAGAAGGCCGTGTAGACAAACACATTACTGACTGGAAAAAGCTCCTGACCGCTTTAGTTAATGATCACATTGACGTCGAAAAAGCGAGTCACGCAGACAAGCTCAACCACTATCTTGATGAATTACCTATGGAGGCCACACGATGACACTCTATTTCCTCCAGGCTTTCATCTATCTTGCGGCTGCTGTTATTGCCGTGCCTATCGCAAAACGGCTTGGGCTGGGCTCCGTACTGGGTTACCTCATTGCCGGTGTGGTCATTGGGCCGATCATCGGTTTAGTTGGTGAAGAAACCACAACCATTCAGCATTTTGCTGAGTTTGGTGTGGTTATGATGTTGTTCTTAGTCGGGCTGGAGCTTGAGCCTAAAATGCTGTGGTCAATGCGTAACCGACTACTGGGTTTAGGGGGCTTACAAGTTGCAGGAACAGCTGCAGCCGTGATGGGCATTGCGATTTTCTTTCAACAACCTTGGACCATTGCATTGGCAATAGGCCTTATTTTTGCGCTCTCTTCAACAGCGATTGTATTACAGACATTCAACGAAAAAGGCTTGTCTAAAACAGAAGGCGGACAAAATGCCTTCTCTGTCTTGTTGTTCCAAGATATTGCTGTGATCCCGATGTTGGCGTTTATTCCACTGTTGGCATTGCCAGAACTTGTCGAGAAAGCACAACAAGCGGCCACCAGCGCAGCAGAACATCATGAACAACTCAGCTTAGTCGCCGGTTTGCCGGGCTGGGCTTACGCTATGGTTATTATTGCTTCGATTATCGGCCTCGTCATTGGTGGCCATTATCTGAGCCGCCCACTGTTTCGTTTTGTAGCAAGCTCTGGCTTACGAGAAATTTTTACCGCCACAGCGCTCATGTTGGTGGTTGGTATTGCTGCTTTAATGAGCTTAGTTGGCTTATCTCCCGCTCTTGGTACATTCCTCGCAGGCGTTGTGCTAGCCAACAGTGAATTCCGCCACGAACTCGAGTCCAATATCGATCCATTTAAAGGTTTGTTGCTCGGGCTATTCTTTATCACTGTTGGTGCTGGCATCAACTTCTCAATTCTGTTCGATCAATTCTTTACCATCATTGGCTTAACTCTGGGCGTTATGCTGCTTAAAGCCCTCATCCTTTATGTATTGGCTTTTGTATTTAGAATTAAAAACAGTAACCGCTGGCTCTTTACCCTCAGCCTTGCGCAAGCTGGTGAGTTTGGTTTTGTATTATTGAGCTTTACAGTACAAAATCATGTTATTCCACCAGAGATCGCGCAAACACTTTCACTGGTTGTCGCCCTATCGATGTTCTTGACGCCCGGCTTGTTCATCTTATTCGACAAAGTCATCCTGCCAAGGTTTGAACAAGAGTCGAACGAACAACAACCTGACGACATCGATGAAAAAGGCACAGTGATCATCGCCGGCATTGGCCGGTTTGGTCAGATCGTGAACCGACTCTTAGTTTCCAGTGGTGTTAAAACCGTTGTCCTTGACCACCAAGCAGATCAAGTCGATGTGGTCCGTCAGATTGAAACTAAAGCCTATTTTGGCGATGCCACAAGGCCTGATCTTCTGCATACTGCTGGTATTGAGGAAGCCGCTATGTTGGTGATTGCCATTGATAATACGGAAGCGAGCGTCGAGTTGACGAAATACGTCAAACATACTTACCCACATGTGAAAGTATTGGCCAGAGCCTTTGACCGCGGTCATGGTTATCTGCTTCGTCAAGCTGGGGCCGATATCATTGAATCTGAAACCTACCATTCCGCAATGGAGCTTGGCGCACATGCCATGCGTGAAATGGGCCATCATCCATTCTTAGTCGAGCAGCAGAAAGCGGCATATCGCCAAATTGAAGATAAGAAATCTGACCTACTTTACGAGGCTTGGGAAGATGACTCCGAAGGCGAGCGCTTCGATAACAACTATCGCCAGTTATTCATGCACCTAGAAGAGCAAATTAAACTGGCCATGAATACCGATCGCTTCGCAAAACATGAAGACGGTGAACGTGGTTGGACGCCTCCACCAAAAGGCTATGCTGATCATCTCGATGAAAAGGAACCCGCAAATTGATGCAGAATCAGTCATCATCCTGTTAAACTACCCACTCTTCCCCCGGATTTCCCGGGGGTTTTTATTCTCATAAAGACAGAAATCCATGGAACAAAACGCGACGCAATCACTGGGACGACAGCTCTTTACCATGACATGGCCTATGGTATTCGGTGTCCTTTCTTTAATGAGCTTTCAGCTTGTTGATAGTGCCTTCATAGGTCAACTCGGTGTTTTACCACTTGCTGCGCAAGGCTTTACCTTACCGATTCAAATGATCATCATCGGCATTCAAGTTGGGTTAGGCATTGCAACTACGGCCGTCATCGCCAAGGCATTAGGCAGCAACGACACACAATATGCTAAGCAGCTTGGCGCTTTAGTTATCGCAATGGGCAGCATTGGCGTTGCGGCGATTTCATTGCTACTTTATGTCATTCGAGAACCTATTCTTAATCTATTAAGCGCGCCCCAAAGTGTATTCCCAATTATTGATGCGTATTGGATTTACTGGCTCATCAGTGCTTGGACTGGCGCCGTGTTGTATTTCTTTTACAGCGTGTGTCGTGCAAACGGTAACACCATGCTGCCCGGCACCATGATGATGGTGACCAGTGGCATAAACTTAGCGCTCGATCCTCTCTTCATTTTTACCTTTGATCTAGGCATTAACGGCGCCGCCTTAGCGACCATCATCGCCTTTGGCATTGGCATACTGGTTGTTGCTCCTAAGGTGCTCAAAAAGAACTGGATCAGTTTCGATTGGAGTAATTTAAATCTGACGAAAAGCTTAAGTGCTATTGCCAATATTATGGGTCCGGCAATGGTCAGCCAACTGCTGCCACCGCTCTCATCCATGCTGGCAACTAAACTACTCGCAGGTTTTGGTACCGCGGCAGTTGCTGCATGGGCGCTTGGCTCTCGTTTTGAATTTTTTGCCATTGTCACAGTGCTGGCTTTGACCATGTCAATGCCGCCAATGGTTGGGCGCTTGTTAGGTGCAAATAACCTAATCGACATTCGCACGCTGGTGAGCATCGCTTGTAAATTCATCGTTCTTTCCCAGCTCGCTATTGCAGCCCTAACTTGGCTTGCTTCCAGCCAACTGGCTCAACTGATGACCAGCGAGGTCGAAGTGGAACAAATCCTCTCATGGCACCTTTATATCGTTCCATTCAGCCTTGGGCCGTTGGGGATTTGTATGCTAATGGTGTCGGTTTCAAACGCTCTAGGCAAATCCTATACCGCATTGACTATCTCTGCTCTGCGTTTGTTTGCCTTCTTCCTTCCCTGTTTATGGTTAGGAGCGCAACTCGGTGAACTACAAGGCTTATTTTGGGGGGCTTTTGGAGGGAACATTTTAGCGGGTACATGTGCTTGGTTGATGTACAAAAAAGCACTAAACCAAATTGAAAATAAGGCGTTAGCGATATAATCCCATTAGGTGGTTGATTTTCAAGCGCCGCCTGCGTTAGGCTAAATATTCACCAAAATGGATACCACACATGAATGATACAGTTACCTACCTTTGGCTCCTTCTCTTCAATACCTGTAGCCGGTAGGTAACTTAGTGCCTGGCTACGAGAATGTAGCCAGTTGTTCTTCCCTATATCTCGTAGCCAAATCAATGTAAGGATACGAGAATAATGACCGAAAATACCCTGCAACAACCTGCTGAGCCTCACCGACCCCGTCGTGCTCAAGTCGGCATATTACTGGCGCTTGGCGGATGCGTACTTTTCTCAATTAAGCCTGTATTAATTAAAATTGCATACCAATACGGTGGCGATGCGACCTCAATTATGGCTCTGCGCGCCTTTAGCTCTTTGCCTTTATATCTAGTGATGTTGTTTTGGCTGTGCCGAGTTCCTGAAAACCGACGTAATGTTCAACAACACGGTTTGAAAGCGGTCGCGGTTGGCATCTTAGGTTATTACGCAGCAAGCTATTTAGATATTGCGTCATTGGCGTATATTTCCGCTCAGCTTGAGCGTCTCTTACTGTTTTTGTTTCCTACCTTCGTTGTCCTTATTAGCTGGATTTTCTATCGTCAACGTCCAAGCTTCCATACCTTGCTTGCTGCGCTTGTTGGTTATGGTGGCATCATGTTGATCGTCATTCATGACTTTCACGCATTTGGAGATACGGTTGCAATCGGTAGTGTATTGGCGGTTAGCTCAGCATTGATATTCGCGTTTTACTTGGTGTGGAGTAAACCACTCATTGCACAGCTCGGTAGTTCACTATTTACCAGCATTGGTATGGGGAGTGCAGGTGCAGCCATTTTACTTCACTTATGGTTCAGTGATGTACATATCACCACATTGAGCCCTGAACTGATTATTGTGGGTATCGTATTAGGTATTTTTTGTACTGTGATCCCTTCTTATTTAGTTGCTGCGGCCATGGCACGCTTAACGCCTACACAGCTCAGTCTCACCAGTAACATTGGGCCGGCAATCACTGCGCTTAGCGCCGTTATCGTCTTAGGTGAAACCTTTACGCTATGGCATGGCTTGGGAATGATTTTGGTCACTGTTTCTGTTTACCTGACCAACCGCAGCTAATCATGACAAGAAATAAGAGCAAAGACACCTGTCGTTAACCAGATTTTTCTGTAGGCATGGTTATCAATGTTGGTTTCCTGAATAGAAAAACGTATGATTCAAAAACGTTTTTTTATCCCCCAATCCGACATGACAACACAACAACACCATCCAGTTCAGGGAGCGAGCTGGATGCTTACTGCTGGCCTCTCTTTTGCTATTGTGAATAGCCTTGCGCAGATGGCCAGTATCCATCATGGCCTCTCTTCAACCACGGTTGCACTGATCCAATATGGCATCGCTTTGGTCGCTATTTTGCCTTATCTAAAAACATTGGGTATTCGCAAGTCATTACGCACAACCAAGTTAGGATGGCACGTGTTCCGTGTTTTTCTCTCAGTCATTGGCATTCAATTATGGCTTTGGGCCTTAGCTTACCCTGTACCTATCTGGCAAGGTATTGCACTTCTCATGACCTCTCCTTTGTTTGCCACGATTGGTTCTGGGTTATTTCTTAAAGAGAAAGTAGGTATGGCGCGCTGGGGAGCAACTGTAACCGGCTTTGTCGGTGCCATGATCATTCTAGAACCATGGGCCGATGATTTTAGCTGGGCAGCTCTACTACCTGTTGGCGCTGCCTTCTTTTGGGCCTGCTACTCTTTAATGGTAAAAAAACTATCATCCGATGACTCTCCATCAACCATGGTGGTTTATCTCCTCGTCCTGATCACCCCATTCAACCTAATGTTGGCATTACCTGATTGGCAAATGCCACAAGGAGGGGAAATTTGGATAATATTAATTGCTGCTGGCATCATGACAGCACTCGCCCAATGGGCCATCGTGAAAGCTTATGCCGTTGCTGACGCCTCATTTGTACAGCCATTTGACCATGCCAAATTGCCGTTGAATGTACTTGCTGGGTGGCTTGTCTTTGGTTGGGTACCACCCGGTAGGTTATGGTTAGGAGCGATGATCATCATACTGTCTGTCGCCTTTATTACCCATTGGGAAACAGCAAAAGCAAAATCATTGAAATAAATTCTGACCAATGTCGTTCTTTTAAGGAAGAAAACAATTTATGGGAGAGCCACAATGACAGATCCAATCAAAATCACTTTATATCGCTGGGCAGGAAGCTGGGGACCGTTCAAGGTAAATATTCCTTGCGGTGAATGTACCCTGACTAAAGATATCCTCAAAGATACTTTCGAAACGGAATTGGCAGGTATTCCCGTTCAGTTGGAAGTGAAAGATTGGTTATCGCATTGGTGGGAGCCTTTGAAGAAAGGAGCTTGGCACGCCCCAATTATCATGGTGGAAGGCCAAGTGATCAGTCAGGGAGAAGCACTCAATCGCGGGGTACTTGTTCAGTCTGTGATCAAAGAGTGGACGAAGCGTGATGAAATGACGGGAAGTGTTGTCTATGGCAAAGCAACGTGTCCATATTGTGTCAAAGCAAAGAACATGCTGAATGAAGCAGGCATCGATTACCAGTATCATGATGTGGTAAAAGACAGCGCAGCACTCTATCGTATGATTCCAGAAGTCAAAGCGATCATTGGCGAGAAAACGCCCGTCACGGTGCCACAAATTTGGTTAGATGGCCAATATATTGGTGGGGCTGACAATCTAAAAGCTTGGCTCGAAGAAAAGGGATTAAAAACCATCCCTGACAATGTGGTAAACCTAGAGAACGGTTAAGCGAAAACAACAAACCCCGACATGAATGTCGGGGTTTTAAAATCCATTTTAGTAGCGTTTACTGGCTCACTTTTTTCCAACAACGTTTTAGAAATGAGCTTTTCTTCACTTTTGGCTTACCATACAACGCATTATGCATCGCTTGTTTCGCAACTAGCTGACCTAAATAGGCACTACCTAATTCGTGGTTCATTGTCGTCTCCTGTAAAAACGACGCCGATTTTAATCCGAACCACCAACAAAACAAGATCTAAATCACATTTAGTTGCGTTTAGGCTGCTTGTAAGTTTTGCCTGCTGCTTGATAGGTATCTTTACGCTTCACTTCAAACATCGCATCAAAGAACCAAGCAACAAACACAATGACATCATCACCTTCGTTCATGATGTGTTCTACAAACTCTTGCTCTTCGCCTTGGTCATTTGTTTCAAGCACTACATGGTAGATTCGCTTCTCACCCTCTACTTCGGCAAGGGCAAATTGGCCAGCCAAAGACTCTGCGGCTTGTGCTACTTCAGCGTCATCACTACTTTTTAGTAACTCTAAAGCTTGTGGAAGATTTTCTTTTTCACAAAGGCTCTTAACCAGTGTTTCAAACTCTTTATGTTCCATGAACATGACCTCAAAGGCAGGTTATCAATTTGGGTTCGCATTGTATCAATCCGTAGGTCGGTTTCAAGCAAACTCCTGTTGAGTTTGATGATGTCGACGCTGCAATACCAATACAATAGTCATGATGACCGCCAAAGAAACATAGAAGATACCTAAACACTCAGAAGATCCAATCCAAGTTTTCACCAGATATCCACCAAACAATCCTGACAGCGCCATCTGCACCGAACCAGAAAGTGCCGACACCGACCCTGCATTTTCCTTATAAGGCTCAAGCAACATCGAGATTGAGATGGGAAAAGACAAACCTTGTGCGATCGAGAATAGCGTAAAAGCAAGGATCAAACTAAATAACGAAACAGAGCTCATCATTAACCAGACACCAGCCCCCAGAGCAATACTTATCGCGCCACCTAATAGGCAGTGACGGCTAAAATACCGAATCAATATGTTCATCATGGTACTTCCCATAAGCAAGCCTAATGAAGGAATGATCATTACCGAACCATATTCCGCAGCACTCAGGCCAAGTTGGTTCTGAGCAATAAAAGGCATCACCGACAGTGACACAATAGATCCTAAGTAACTCAACCAATTGAAACTAGCACTCATATACAACTGCGGGTTTGACAGAAGCTGAGAGTAGTTCTGAATAATGGAACGAACCCGAAACGCTCGCTTCGCATACGGTAGCGTTTCTCTCAATACCCAATAACCTAGGCAGTAAATCGCTAATAAATATACTAATACAAAAAGAAATATCGCTTGCCAGCTGATATGAGAAGCTATCCATCCACCAGCAACGGGAGCAAGAATTGGCAAAATGGAGGCCGTTACAGAAATATACGAAAAAGCTTTGGTTAATTGAGCCCCGTCATAACTGTCTCGCAACACGCTTCGCCCAAGAACGGAAGCACTACCCGCTCCTAAGCCTTGTAGTAATCGACCACTCTCTAGCATGGTTAAATCATACGAACACAGTACACAAACCAGTGTACCTATCAGATAAATACCCTGCCCCAGTAAGAACACAGGACGGCGACCAATACTGTCTGATAACGGGCCATAAAAAAGCTGCGATAACCCAAAACCAACTAAATAAAGTGTCACGAGAAGTTGAACGTCAGCTTGGGTCGCAGATAAGCTCTCGCTAATAAGGGGTAATGCAGGTAGATAAATACTCACACCCACTTGACCCGTTGCAATGATCATCATAGCCAATAAAATCGGGGTTTTCTTCATTAAAATCTCTTATGTTCACGCCATGAAATCCAGTGTAAATTAAACGCTCATACATGATAATCACCTCATAAGGAAAAGAATTAGTTCCAGATGAGAATTAATAGGAGTCCACAAAATGGATTGGCTGCAAAGTGTTGATAGCTATGTTCGAGTTGTTGATGAAGGGAGTTTCAATGGTGCGGCGCGCAAGCTAAACACCACTAGCTCAGCGATTAGCAAAAGAGTGCATTGGTTAGAAGAACGCATCGGTGTGCAGCTTCTGAAACGAACAACCCGCTCGGTCACTCAAACAGAAGCAGGAGCCTTATTCTACGAACGTGCAAAGAGGCAACTTGAAGAGTGGCAATCCGTCGTTGATGAAACACGTTCCGTCGATCAATCACCGGCTGGCCTGCTAAAAATTGGCGCAACACTTGCTGTGGGTTCAAAGTTTTTGGTGCAGTACTTAGATGAGTTTTTACAAATGTATCCTGATATTCGTATTCAGCTCACTACTACAATACCAGGGCAACTACCCGATCTCAGCTTAGACCTATTCATTAGCCGTGAAATCGAGCAATTAAACTCGTTGAGCTTTAAAGCTACTGCACTGTTTGAGCACAAAGCAGGCTTTTATGTGTCACCTGATTACATCGAAAAACACGGCGAGCCAACCAAACCTAGCCAATTAACTGAACACAATATGCTGATATGGGGAGAGCGGACACAGCGTGAAATTAAGCTCTCCAATGGAAAGCGCATATTATTACGAGGTAACTTTGCAACAACCAACCCAGAAGCACTGTTTTACGCAGCAAAAAGCGGGATGGGCATTTTGCTGACTAACGATGTCATGATGAGAGAAGAAATTCGGCTGGGTAGCTTGAAACGTATATTGGCTGATGTCACTGCTGATGAAACCACAGTTTATGCTTATTATCCGAAATTAGATTACCAACACACACGAACTAAACTATTTTTGGACTATCTGAAACAGCGCTTACAAAAAGATCCTAAGTAAGTTTATTAAAAACAACAAACTAGCCAAGGACCACAAAAAAGTCCTAGCAACCAAGTTTGAAAAAGTGTGAGCGCTATACCATAGTAACCATGTGCATATACCAATAAATAGATGATAAAAAATCATCACAACATGGGTTACTCATTATGGCTAGGAAACCTCACCAGAGTGGCTCCATCAGTTTAGACATTATCAATGAGACGCTGCTACTCAATGGCGCTGAGCTGCTGGACAAAGTCACCCTTGTATTGCATAAGCACTTCCAAACATACTGCACCTGCATTGTGGAAGTCGATAAGTTTAATTTTAACGCCCAAACACTTTCTTATGCTTGCGAGAACAAACTGAAACGCGATGGCAACTACTCGCTGCGTGGGACACCTTGTGAACATGTCAGCAAATCTGACCGTGATTTCTGCTTGTACGCCAAGAATGTCGCGGAGTTTTTTCCTCATGACTCGTATATAAAGGAAAACCACCTCCAAGCCTATTTGGGATTACCTTTGCGCACACGTAGTGGAGAGGTTCTTGGGGTTCTGCTTTCAACCTTTACCACACCGGTTTCGGACCAAGAAGAGTTGGTGTTCTATCACAGACTTTTCGCAAATGTCGTGGTGCATGGCCTTCGCTCTCAATGGCTTTCTGCACGTTCCGACAGTTTAGTTAACCAACTGAGCTATGAAGTCTCTCACGACAACTTAACTGGCTTGCTTAACCGCAGCTTTTTGTCCGACAAATTAGAGCAACTCACTGAAAATTACCCATCACCTTTTACTTTGGCCTATCTAGACATCGACAATTTCAAATCAATCAATGATTTATATGGCAATTACATTGGTGACCAGATCATAAAATATGTAGCTTCTGCGATTAGCCAGTCTCTTCCCGAAGAACAGCTCGCCTTCCGTATTGCGGGCGATGAGTTCGCTTTTATCACTTTTTCTGGCGATCCATTAAAAGTGTGCCGGAAAATTATTAACCGACTTGAAGCCGGATACACCGACCCGGTTCATAACATCAAATTAAGTGCCAGCATTGGTATTGCACGGCGATTTGAAAATAAAATGACGGCCGATCAGCTGATACTCAATGCCAGTTTAGCCCTGAAAGACTGTAAGCAATCACGCAATACGAAAGTCCAGTGCTACGACACCCATTTAAGTACGCAGTATCATCGCAAAACAATGATCATCAACGCGCTTCGTCATGAATTAAACAAATCCCCAGACATGCCAAGTGAAATTTATGTGTTAGCCCAGCCCATTGTAAGAAAAAACAGTACGCGTTGGAGCTATTTCGAAATATTGGCCCGCTGGCAAAGTAAATCTCTTGGAGTGATCTCTCCGTTAGAATTTATCGAAGCGGCTGAACAGTCAGGCTTAATAGTTGAACTGGGAGAACGCATTGTCGAGCTTGCCTGTGAAGCAAAACTGCAGTTAGAAAAAGGCTTAGGACACAAAGTCAAATTGGGGCTCAACTGCTCAGCACATGAGCTCAACGACTCGAAGCGCTACCTCAGCCATTTAGTTGAAACAATTGATCGCTTTGGCTTCTTGCCTTACGAATTCACCATTGAACTGACAGAAACCGTCCTTTTGTCTCAGACTAACGAAGTCAGGATCATCCTCGACAAACTCAGAAAGCTCGGCTTTACCGTCGCTCTAGATGATTTTGGTACCGGTTATTCAAGTTTGAATTATATCCATAGCTACCCTATCGATTGTATCAAGATCGATGCGACATTTATTCGGAACATGCTTTGTAACAAGACATCGGAAAGTGTGGTGTGGCTAATCATTCAACTTGCTAAGCAGCTTGAGGTCGACCTTGTTGCCGAAGGCGTTGAGAATGAAGAGGCCTTGCAAAAACTCTACGATATGGGATGCATGCAAATTCAGGGGTACTATTTCTCAAGACCTGAGCGTCCAGACACCATCGTCAACTTTCAAAATAACCTAGGGGACCAAAATAAAAAGGTCTCTAACGCATAAAAAAATCCCCTGATAACAGGGGATTTTTTTAGCTGGTTGAATCGGAATCGGTTTGAGAAGCAAGTTTCATTTCTTCTTGCTTTAACATCGCGTCCCATTGATCTCGTTTAGCTCTGAAGGATGCCATTTCAGTTTTTGGTACTGAATTCGCCATTGGGATATTGGCTCGCATCGCATTCACCGGACGACCCCGAACAATCAATTCGTAATGAATATGAGGCCCAGTAACGCGTCCAGATTTTCCTGAAAGACCAATACGTTGTCCCCGGCTCACTTTCTGCCCTTTACGCACCAAGATCTTGCTCAGGTGCAAATAGCGTGTTTTATAAGTACTACCGTGCTGAATCACCACGTAATTTCCAGCATAAGGGTGTTTACGAGTCATAATGACCACGCCATCACCAGTCGATACAATCGGCGTGCCGGTTGGAGTCGCCCAGTCAGTACCATTATGCGGGGCCACGCGGCCAGTCACAGGATGCTTACGATTCGGGTTAAAGTTTGAGCTCAATCGGTAGTTACCGTTCACTGGCTTACGTTGGAAAGCACGTTGTAAACTGTTTCCGTTTTGATCGTAATATTGACCGTCAGTGTGTAAATATGCACTTAACACACGACCGCGGTTATAGATACGAATAGCCTTGATTTCACGGTTTCCTGTCAGTTTATTGCCGATATATTGGCGTGACTGAACCACTTCAAACTTATCTCCAGCACGCAGATCACGCGTGAAGTTAATCTTGTCTTTTAATAAGGCAACGACTTGCTCTATCTCAGAACTACCGAGTCCAAGTTTATGGACCGACTGTGAAAAACTGCCTCGTATTTCACCAACTAATGGAAGCTCTTTCCATTCACCCGGAATTTTAACTTCGTCAAACTCGTAGCTGCCATCATCTAATCGAGAGTAGACAGCACGTTCAACTAAACTAAATTCCAGCTCCATTTTTTCAAGGGCTTGGCCCTCTTTACCTTTCCAAAACCGAAGCGTATTGCCAGGCTTAAGCGTATCTAATGCCAGATAGTTAAGATCCGTTTCCATTACTTTTAGAAGATCACTGTAGCCAAAGCCCAGTTGCTCGAAGATATTACTCAGATTATCCCCTTTCTGAATGACGTATTCATAGTCTGGGATATCGTGTGTATCTTCGGTATCAATAAGGTAGGAATTTACCAGTTCGGTTTCAGGAAGAGAAAGATCAACGGTGCGTGAAGGAAGAGTTGTATTGTTGATAGAAGAAAATGCAACTATCGCAGCAACAGGCAGCCCCAAAAGCAGTAGCTTTTTTGGTGTTGTCAGCTCAAAAAATCGAGCTTTCATTGTCTTGGCTTGCACAATTTGACCTTTACATGAATTCCGAAAAGCATAAGAGTACGTATTTCTTTAATAAATGTCACCACAGTAATGTCAAAGAAAGATCAAAAAAGGCGCAAAAGCGCCTCTTTATGTGACATAGGTTATATGATTAGTAGTCACTAACATATCTCATCTATCGATCAGCGAAATGTCGAGATCAATCCGTTATCTTCACCAAACCCATTTGGTGTAAAGCGGTCGGCATTCGGATCATTTATCCATTTTTCATTGTCGATCAAATACCTGAATTCGAAATGGCTATCTTTCGGTAAGCGAGTCTTAAACTTATAGGTTTTCGACTTTGCCACTTTTTTCATTTCTGCTGGCTGCCAATCTAAAAAATCCGCCACTAAAGCGACCGATTGGCTTGCTTGCTCTTGTGGCAACTCAAAAGTGACTTCAACTTCATTTTTTGTTTTAAAGAAGCGCTTATTAATCATTTGTTACTCCATTAACTGCTCTTATTCCATATTCATGGCTAAATAATAAGCAATACTGGACATATTCGCCAGAAAGGAAGCAAAAACTCCGACGCCCTTTCCTGACTGGTTATCTGGTTTACAAAGGTTCGAGCTTATATTGCTGACTCAAATCAAACTCGAATTGTTCAGGCACATTAGGTTCTTCTGCCATCGCTTGCTGCTCGCCATTCCGCATAACCATTAAAGTTAAGCGATTGTCTTTGTAGTCAAGGGTAGTCACTTTAATTCGGTCACCGATCAATGCCACATCTGATAAAATCATCCGTTTGCGAGTAATGTCATATTCAAAGATCGCTAAGTAATAAAATATCCCGGAGCCTTGATTGGAAACCAACATAGGTGCAGAAAAAACGGTAGGTGCAATCTGAGTTAACCATTTGGTTTCAACTATAACCTCACCACGAACAACACCATCGTCAAACGGACCAGATACAAACCCTTTCTCTCGCTCATGTTTTTTCATAAAAGCAAATGCGTTGCTTTCAGGTACGCGGATTGTCCACGGATTCGAGGTAGGAATATCAAAGACTTCTTTAAGGATCAGGTCACTTTTAACCTTTGTTGCTGGAAACTTTGCCATGATTTCTTCATCACTTAAGCTAAATCGATAAATACCGGCAACGGCCACTATGACGAGTAAAACAATGGGAATGAGTAATATAAGTGGGATCGGCAAAAGTCTCTTTTTCATACGGTCCAAGTTTGTCATCAACTGAAGTTGGTGGTAAACCTTATCAATGTACTGCTGTCATCACAAGGAGCTTCCCAGATGGAAAAAATCAGAACAGCTGAGTGCAGTTGTGGTCAAGTTTCGCTGGTATGTAGAGGGGAACCAATACGCACAGCAATATGTCATTGCTTTGAATGTCAAAAACGTACCGGAAGTGTTTTTGGCGTACAGGCTCGATTCTTAGAGCACCAAGTTCGCCATGATGGTGAGGTTGCGTCTTTTAGTCGCATCAGTGATAGCGGTGGTAATGTTACCTATTCTTTCTGCCCTCGCTGTGGAACAACCATGTTATTGCACTTGGAAAACGCTCCAGAATTTATCGTTATCCCCATCGGAGTGTTTAAACAACAAGATTTACCAACACCAAGCTTTTCTATCTACGAAAAAAGGCAATTTGGCTGGGTAAGTTTTGATTGTCAGATGAAACATTACGATTGATTGTTTAGGATCAACTGAGCTCATAGATAACTCCTATCTCATAAAGGATCAAAGCGATATAATCTCTTTCTTCAATTTGAGGAGTTCGTTTTGATTTCTAAACTTCCACGCTGGGTAGAATATGGAGCTTTTCTACTGGCCTCTCTCGCAGGGATTGTAAATGCAATCGGTTTACTAGGATTTCAACATCAAGCAGTCTCTCACATATCAGGTACGGTAACACTTCTTGGTACAAGCCTTGAGAGTTTAGACGGCCGAACGTTACACCTATTTATGATTGTCTTTAGCTTCATGCTTGGCGCCGTCTTAAGTGGCACATTTATCGAAAGCACTGCTCTAAAGTTAGGCCGCCGGTATGGTGTTGCCTTGTGTATTGAGGGTGGGCTTCTCTATATTGCCTACCTTCTATTGAAAGACAATTCACTTTATGGTCAATACTTTGCTTCAGCCGCATGCGGTTTACAAAATGCCATGCTGACCACATTTAGCGGAGCTGTTGTTCGAACGACTCATTTAACAGGTATCGTCACCGACTTAGGGCTAATGATTGGCGCTCGTCTAAGAGGACAACCTTTTGATTACCGCAAAGCTAAGCTATTTCTATTCATTTTCCTTGGTTTTTTATCCGGAGGCGTACTTGGAGCTAAGCTCTTTGCTGCGTACTCTTTAGGCGCACTGCTCCTCCCAGTATTCCTATCTTTAGCAATTGCTTTTAGTTACTGGACTTATCTATTGATAAAAACCAACAACAATAAACCCAATTTGCAACAATAAACCTACAACTGTATCATCTGCAAAACATACATCCAGAAAGTTAATACACTTCAATATGTAACACTGAATATTTAAACCAAATTAATGAATAGTATTGCACGAGATGATAAAACTAGTTACTCTTACATCTCGTGAATTTATACGAATGTTTAGTGAATATATATTCCATACGATAAATGTGGATTGAACTAGTTGTAACATGGGTAAATCAATGCAAAACAACGCGCAAACTGTAGAAGAACCAAATCTGAAGAGTAAATTTTGGCTGTTCCTCATTCCTTCAATGCTGGGACTCTTTTTATTTATGGCACCGATCAGTTATCAAGGTGACATTACTATTCCCGTAGCCGTTCTCGCAAAAACACTCCAAGCGGTTTTTGGTGAGTTTCTGGTTCCAACGCTCACTTTCATTATTGCTGCCATGGCTGCTGCATCAGCAATTTGTCGTATCAAAACTCCATCTTTTATCGCTAGTTCGCCTTTTTTAAACGGGTTGTTTAACCCATCTCCACTTTGGCTAGCGGTGAGAGTTATTGGTGGCATTGCTGTCATCATGACGTACTTCCAAATCGGACCAAAAGCCATTTGGGAGGAAAATACAGGAGGGCTTGTTTTAGACGGTCTACTTCCTACACTGTTCTCTGTATTCATTTTCGCAGGTCTTTTGCTACCACTACTTCTAAATTTTGGCTTGTTAGAACTTTTTGGCACTCTACTAAGTAAAATCATGCGCCCATTGTTTAATCTACCAGGTCGAAGTGCTATTGATTGTATGGCTTCTTGGCTTGGTGACGGCAGTGTTGGTATTCTATTAACAAGCAAGCAGTACGAAAATAAATTCTACACACAGCGAGAAGCGGCTGTTGTGGGCACCACATTTTCTGCCGTCTCGATTACATTTAGCTTAGTGGTCATTGCGCAAGTCGAGTTAGAGCATCTCTTTCTGCCTTTCTATGGCGCAATCTGTTTAGCAGGCTTAGTAGCTGCGATTATTATTCCTCGCTTACCACCACTTAGCTTGAAAAAAGACACCTTCATTGACGGCTCAAAACCTGAAGATGATGCAGATGCTATTCCTCAAGGACATTCGACTTTTTCATGGGGAATGAGCTTAGCACTGGAAAAAGCAAGCAAAGTAACGTCTGCAAAAGGTGTTTTTAAAGAAGGTATCCAAAACGCAGTCGATATGGTGTTTGGTGTTTTACCTGTTGTGATGGGCCTTGGTACTATCGCTCTTGTTATTGCTGAATACACCAGTGTGTTTAGTGTGTTAGGTCAACCATTTATCCCATTCCTTGAAATGCTAGGGATCCCAGAGGCTGCTGCGGCATCAGAAACCATTGTTGTTGGTTTTGCTGATATGTTTATCCCTGCAATCCTTGCAGCATCAATCGATAGTGAAATGACACGCTTCGTGATAGCAGCAATGTCTGTAACACAACTTATCTATATGTCCGAAGTAGGAGCTCTATTGCTTGGCAGTAAAATCCCAGTCAACATCATTGAATTATTTACGATTTTTATCCTGCGAACTCTCATCACTTTACCTGTTATTGCAGGTGTTGCGCACCTTATCTTCTAATTCCCAATCAATATATATTCACGTAATGAGCCCCTCTTTTGAGGGGCTTTTTTATATCCTCATACCAAAAGTACTACTTGATATACTCATAAATTCGTTTAAATACAGTACACTTAATCGTATACTTATTGAGAGAAACCTAATTAACATAGCGTGAGTTAAGGAATACAAATGAAATGGACTCTTCTCATTAGTTTTTTGCTAGTCAGCACCTACACCCACGCCGCCGATCTCGTGATTAAGTTGCCAAATGAAAAAGTTGAAACGCTCAGTAGACAGACACTAATGAGTCAATTTCCGATCTCATCATTTACAACGCAACTACCATGGTTTGAAGAGACAAAAGCGTTCTCTGGAGTCAAAGTCTCCGAACTTTTGAAGTATTACAAACTTGACAGTGCGCTTGCCGTCTCATTTATTGCGTTGAACGATTATGCTGCAAGCAGCACAGTAAAAGACATCCTCACTTATGATCCAATCATCGCGTATCAAATGGATGGTAAGTATATGAAAATAAGAAATAAGGGACCATTTTGGTTGGTATTTGATTTAGATTCAAACCCAGAGATAAACAATCCAACCTATTATTCTCAAATGGTTTGGCAAATAGACGAAATTGTTATTCACAACCCATAATATAATATGGTTAAGCATTACAAAGAACAGCAACTACCAATACTCTTGTCTCAAGCGAAAACACTGCTCATTGTGTTTTCGGCGATACTTATCGTAGCTAACTTATACTTTCTATCTGCAACCAGAGAGCTTGCGCGCTCGTACTCGGAGCAGCATAACCAGGCATCTTGGTTTTTATTTCAGCTCACTAAGGAGTTTTCTGAGCTCGTTAGTATCACCCCCTTTGCAGCGGATCATACTGAATATGATGAACGTATGAAGTTAAAATATGAGCTTACTTGGAGTCGCTTTGATGTCCTCATGCACAGCAAAGAGTCGGACGATATTATGGCTCTTGAAGGGGCATACAGCTTTTTCAGCGAGATGTTTACTCGCTTCAAGGAGCTTGAAAACCAATTAGAGGTCAAAAGCTCAGAAGAAGCGAAACAGCTCAGTCAAGCATTTAACAATATTTACCTGACCACAATACAATACGTAAACGCGAACTTTCGCTTAAAAAGCCCGTTGTATCAAGCTCAAATGCAGCAAGCCCAGATGCTGACACACGTTCAATTTCTTCTGATGTTTCTTCTATTTACCTGCGCAGGATTGGTAAGTTACATACTCCATAAAGAAGCACAGCACCATAAAAGCCTTGCCATAACAGACCCTTTGACAGGAATTCTCAATCGGTTAGCCTTGCTCAAAGCCCTTGAGTCTAATATTCAACGCCAGCGTCCCTTCACCTTGTTTATCCTAGATCTTAATGGCTTCAAATCCATTAACGACTCATACGGCCATCAAGCTGGCGATCATTTACTTAGAGTATTTTCACACCGACTTTCAACTCAAAGTGATTCGTTAAATTATCAAGTTTATCGTATTGGAGGGGATGAGTTTTCAATTATTCTTAATGATATCGAGTGCGGAGCTATTGAAAATATTGAACAAATGGTACGGCAATGCGTGAAAGAAAAAATCGAGCTCTCAAGTAGCTCTGAGTATTTATCAACAAGTGTGGGAATGGCCAGATACCCTGATGATTCAACAACAATGAATCAGTTGATCTCTCAGGCCGACCACAGTATGTACAAAATGAAGTTTGCGGATCGGCCTTAGCTCACTCGATCTATTTTAGGCGCTTTCTCCAGCTCTCACAGGCTTGTTCTATCGCCTGGTAAGCCACTTTGTATTCTCGCTCTCCTTTACCATACGGATCACTAATGGTACCTGTAGACCATTGCCCTAGCAGAAATGTTTTGCTTCGTGCAGTCGAAGCAATATCTGCTACCGAATAAATATGAGATTCTTCCATCACTAAAATCAGCTCCGCCCATTGGCAAAGTTCAGGTGTTAACTGTTTCGCCAGATGTGTGGAAAGATCAATATTTGCATCTAGCGCTAACTGAATCATTGGCTCACTGGCTCTGGCGCTGATTAAATTACTTTTTTGCGTAATTAAACCTGCAGAATCCACTTCTTTATCGGGCATGATTTTCGATAGCATTTCTTTAGCGATCGGAGAGCGACAAATATTGCCAGCACACACGACGAGGATTTTATCAAACATAATCTTTCTCTGAACGTCTTGAGATTTTCATTGAAGCACTGCAGCCAGCCAAAACTAAGATTGTAAGAAATGTCACTGCATTCGCTGGTGCTTGGAGCATGAAGTCGACTGATATGTGAATCAGCATCGCTAGTATAGCCATAAAACATCCTAACGCGGTGCCTTTTAGTGTCCGACTGTTACGGGTTCTCATACTTTTAACGCATAACCACAATGCCCATAAGCAAGGAAAGCCCAATAGCAACGTTGCGGGGATACCCGCTTCAACAGCAAATTGCAGGTAGTCATTATGTGCGTGGTCATAGAAGCCAATATTATATTTTGAATAAGCTGGAAAAACTGAATAGAAACTCCCCATCCCCGTTCCAGTCAATGGAAAATCAGAAATAATCGGGAGACTCCATTCTACAACTTCATCACGAGTCTCTTGAGTAAATGAAGTTTCAGCAATACGCTGCTGAACTTTACTCACACCAAATAAGGATCCGACTACAATCGCATCGATCATCAGAACACTGATAATAAGAGCAACTAACGCTCTTGGTTTCTGCTTATAAAACAGTAACGCAACAATTCCACCTATGCATGACGCAACAAAAAACGCAGTATTCCCCATTCGAGATCGAGACATAACTAACGCTATCACCATCACAACCATAGCCAAGCGGACCAGCATTTTTCCCGATAAAATGGCGCCAACCCACCGCTTAAAGCGTACAAACCAAGAACCTGAAGAGGTCGAATGTAAATTGGCGACGATAAGTGCCAATCCCATACAAAGACACATCACTAAATAATTAGCAAAGTGATTTTTATATACAAACGAACCCGTTGCAGCTTTATTAACCTTTAGCTGAAAAATTAGACTATGTTCTGCTCCGGAAAGTATTTCAAATGCACCATAAGCTCCTTGAAAGAGTCCACTCAATAACAATGCGAATAGTACTTTTTTTATTCTATTTGGAGTATTTACAAATAAAATTGTAGATATAACGAATAATAGAAAATAGACACCTTTGAGCAAAGCAACCTTTGTCGCATAAGGATCAAGGGTAATCGGAGAAAAACTTAAACCAAATTGAGAGTAAAATTTATATGCGTTTGGTGATAAAAAGTCTAAAATATACATGGGTAAAGGTATAAGTTGAAATATTCCCCAACATAAATATAGCATTAGTGGAACTAACAACCACCCAAACCGAATTAGTCGATTAAAAGGTAATTCTCTCTTCGTCACTAAACTAGAGATTACAAAAGCGATTACAACTCCACTGATGATTGTTCCAAATATCGACCACGCCCATACCCTATTTGAACCAAGCGGGACTGGTAGCCATACTAGTAGTAACAGCAAAGTATGGAAACATACTTTATCTACTTTATCCATTTTACTTCCAAGTGACATAATGGGAGTTTATTAACAAATACACTACCCAAACAATAAGTTAACACACAAATACTAATTTAATTTTACTACAAAAGTTGCATTTTTACGTCCATAATATCCACACATGAGTGAGTGTCAAAAACATCCCCACCTAAAGTCAATACATCTCATACATAAGACAATATTATTGTTCCACCTGTAATATAGTTAAGCCAATACATTAATTGACCTTAGTTTTTCTGTTACGCATTAAGACATGCACTACAAAAATATTTACTTTAAAACTAATCTCTCAGCGGGAATATGATGAAAAAGACCTGTTTATCTATCGCGATAGCTTTAACATGCTTCACTCAAGCTCAAGCGTATGAACTTATCAACACCGATCAAGCCTATCTAACTGTCTATGGTAACATCAAAGCTCAAGCACAGCTCATGGATGAAAGAGATAACAACTATACATTTGGAGACTCTAGCATTGGTGTCGATGGACAATATTTCATTACAGATACTCTAGCGATTGCAGCAGGCACAGAAGCACAAGTTAACCTAGATGCTGATGAAGACAGAAATGAAGACGACCTTTACTTATCGCAATACTATGTTGGTTTGTATAGTGAATCACTAGGCAAATTAACTTATGGTAAACACTCAACTTCTTCAGATAATTTTGGTGGAGTAGATTACTCCGAAGGCTTCGGTGGAGAAGCTAATTTAAACAGCGTTGGTGTCAAAGACGAAACAATTAAATACCAATATAGCACCGAACTTTTTGCTCTAAGTAGCACCTATGGCTTTGAATCTGGAGATCGTAAAAGAGAACTAGCTGAATTATTTGGTAGTTATCGCAGTGCTGATATTACTTTAGTTGCAGGTATAGGTAAAACTAAAACCAATGCTGATAACAATAAACAAGAATCGATATACGGCCATACTTCAGCATTTCTTGAAATGGGTGATTATAACCTTGGTGCAACGTATTACTATAATTCTACTGAAGATAAACTAGTATCATCCCGCTCAGTCGATAAAAATGCACTCGCATTTGCTGGCCAGCTTGCATTTGTTGAGGGAGTTACATTGTACTCAGGTTATGAAGTCGTTTTTCAGGATTCTGATACGGAGTCAGAAAATGGCGTATTACATAATGCATATACAGGTTTAACTTATCGGATCTTTGATCAAGCTAAACTATTCTCAGAAGTTGGTTATGTAGATCCCATTTCAAAACCATCAGAAGTAAACCTTTCTTTAGGTGCAACTTTATCATTTTAATAAAAATTAAGCCGTTCATTAGAACGGCTTAATTTGTTAATTCCCAGAAACTGGAGCTTTAGGGCTCGCAGGTGTCGGTCTTGGTACGACTTCCTCAAGACCTGCCGCTGTTTCTTCTGAAACTAAAGTCGGGTCAATGCCTGCTTCAATCGCCGCAATCGTAATCTCAGAATTAGAAATACCTAGATTTCTTGCTGATAAGGCAAATTGACTAGCTAAGCTTGGAAAAGTTTGCATCGCAGAAGCAAGTATTTGATCAGCCTCGCCTACTCTTGACTTTAGCAACAACTCAAACAATTCAATTGCATTGTCTTCGTTTTCAGTTAGTAATTCTTTTGTCAGAGTTTCAATATTCTCAACCGAGCTTGTAATTACAGATGAAATACCTGCGATATTTAACTCTTTACTAATAGCTTGTGATGAGAAAACTGAAAAGCCAATAAGCGTACCATATGCTAGCTTTTTTAGTTTCATTTCGTGTCCTTGTTTATAAAAAAACTTATACTTTAAGTGATGTCTGGACGACATCTATATTTATTATTGGCGTCAAATATCCCATATCCCATAGCAACTCACTGGCAAGCACCAAACTTCTGCGCATTAAACCTCATTATTGAGCAAAATCGAGACTTCAACACCGGTTGAGTGAGAATACTCCAAAAATCTCCTTCATTGAGATTAAAATCATCCATTTCCAATAAATAGGACACCACCTTCTTTTGTTGTTCTTTATTCAAAGTAGGCCAATGAGCCAAATAATACTCAACACTTGTTAAACTAGTGACTCGTTCATATGGCCCTAGCTTTTGAGCGACATCCAGCCAATTCTCAATAATCACTCTATCTTTCCCTAAACGCCAAGCATCCTTTGCCAATGCCGAATATATAGCAGAGTCAAATGGTCTTAATGTTCTTGATTTTTCGTTCAGTTGATATGCTTTCTCACTGTATGTTGAACCTAACTTGTCTTTGCCTAGTTGTACCTTTGCAACGTAACTGAGCCAAGCATAAAAGTTAGCGATAGAATACATATATTGAGGATTTTCTGATTGAGCTAAGATACGTTCAATTTGCTCTTTTAATAAATCATCTTCTAAAGAGAGTGATCGAGAAGCAATTGAATGCTTTGTGCGCTGAATATCTTGCTGCAAAGCATGCATTTTAAGGTCTGAGTGACCTTGCCGTAGTGAGAAGAAAAGCGCAACAAACGCTATCAGCAATAAAACAAAATAAACTATACGAGAATTGTTTAGAACCATAACACCAGCAACTATTCCGACAAACTAAACAATTATGCCAGACTTAACATACATCTTAAGTAATAGATTTTTGGTATATCCTTATTCTCAAGAAAAAGACAATTTCATTCAGTTACAAAAAAACCGGCAGTCTTCGACTGCCGGTTTAATATTTAGCTAAATAAACTAAGCTTACATGAAGTCAACGTCATCTGTAAGAATAGTGAATTCTTCGCCTGAATCTGTAGTGAAAGTTACAGCAACGAATTCATTTGCGTCAAAGCTTTCATCAAGTAGGTGATCCGCTTGATCTGCTGAAAGCTCAGATACTGTGTAAGAGTCAACACCTTCACCCATTTCTACATCTAGGTCTGCGATAATCAAACCAGACTCTGAAGAATCATTATTTGCAAGCGTAGCAGCATCAATTTCTAGTACAGAGTCAATACCTTGGCCTTTACCTTGAACAACTTCGAAGCCTTCAAAGGTTAGGTTAGCATCGCCATTTGTGTAAAGAACGTCTAAGCCTTCGCCGCCATCAACATGACGCAGTTGACCTTCTTTATCAGAAAGCTCAAGGCTTGAGAAATCAAATTTGTCGTTGCCGTTACCTAGATTGACATCGAACTCAGTGAACTTTGAGTTTTCAATGTTCATCATAGATACCGCATCAGTACCGTCACCCGTGTTTACTTCGAACAAGTTGCTCCAGTGATCGTTGTTGCTCTTAACACCAATCATGATGCTGTCATCAGAATCTACACCTGCAGTATTGATAAACGCACGTTTAACGTTTAGTACGTCAAGTTGTGAGTGGCCTAGGTCTGCTTGGTTGTCGATGTACACATCAACAAAGTTATTAATTTGGATTACTTCATCAGAAGAACCTTCTACTTTAACTTCTTTTGGAGCGTTCCATACTGAAGTATCAGCTTCAATTTCTGAGAATGAGAAACCTAGCTCGTCTTCGTCAGTAACGTTGATGTTTACACCATCTTGTTGGTAATCATCTTGAACTAAGATGCCGTTTTCTTCGTTTAAGTCAGCAGCAGAACCTGTACCATCAGTATTACTTGTACCAAAAATAACGCTCATTATTTATTCCTTTGTTAAGGTTTAATATTATGCCCAATTAAAACCATACATTCTTCTAATTGGAGGCTGATATAGGAAATCTAAATAGATGTCCAAGCGATGGAACTATCTTATTCAGTTTCTCCACCTGGTGTCGACAACAAGAGATTGATTTAATATTTTTTTGGTACCATTAGAATATTAGTCTCTATGTTTAAATAAGACTGACAAATGAATCATCTATCAATTAAATTAACACACACAAATAATACAAAATGATTCACAGCGTAAATAACAACCACGTAATATAGCTCAACTTTAACAAATAATGATTTACAACTGACATTGTTTAACTCATGTAAAATCAAATATCTAAAACTTTTTACTTAACCAGTTATGAAGTGATATTCGATATAAGGTCAAAGATCAGAACAACTGATATGTGATTTGAGTAAGTTATTTGCTTATTTATTAAACAGAAATAGATACCATATACTAAGGGGCATTAGACTAAATATGAATGCATGGCAAAATCATACCTTCAAATAATAATTTTAGTATGTCTTGAACTTCACTTTTTTTAAAAAATTAGGTTGTGGGCCTAAGAACATTAATCATGCCAATACCGCTAAATAACCCATACCTATATCAAATGATAAAGACTGAAACTAAACAAAGATACATAGTTGCTTCTAATAAGGGCTACACCTTTGTCGCTATAAATTGAGATACGTTACTGAAAAGTAGTAGTTGAGAAAAAGGGCATTCAAAATGCGGGATTATTGTTTATGTTTAGCCGAAACTAAAAAGAGCTGACGATTATGCCAGCTCCTTTAAACTAATATGAATATATATTATGCAAGGTAATCCGCATCATCAGTCAGAACAACATACTTCTGACCGTCAACTGCAACCTCTACAGCGGCAAAGTTTTCCGCATCAAAGCCAAGTTGTTCTACATAATACTCTTGGAAAGCATTAAGATCATGATGGATTGAACCATCGATTGATGCTTCGTCAAAGCTTAAGTCTAGGTTAGAAACAACAAGGCCAAGAGGGTTAGCATTATTTTCAAGCGCGGTTGCGTCAAGTGTTAGCTGACTACCAGCTCCGAAGTTATCACCTTGAATTACCTCAAAACCACTGAATACCAACTGCGCGTCACCATTAGTCACTAAAACGTCCAGACCTTTACCACCGTCAATGATACGTTCTTTAGAATCATCCAAAGCAGTTTGCAGTTGAGAAACATCTGCAGTGTCATTTCCATCACCAAGAGAAATATTGAACTCAGTATAGTTAGAATTCAGCACGTCAACCATTTCAATAACATCATTACCTTCACCGGTTTCAACAACAAACTTATTCGACCAAGTGTTGCTGTTACTTTCTACAGCGATAAAGATGCTGTCATTTGAATCAGTACCTGTTGTATCAATTTGACCACGTTTAGTGTTCAATAGATGAATATGAGAAAAACCAGAATCAGCAGCATTCTGGATATCAACATCAACAAAATCTTCAACTGTGATCACTTCAAAAGAGCCATCAATTTTAGCTTCTTTGTAGCCGTCTTTGTTCCACTCGTCTGAAACTACAGTTACTGTATCAAAATCGTAAGTATCTTTTGACGTACCAGTAACAACACCATCAACACCATCTTCATGGTACACTTTATCAACTTCGCCTGTTGCATTACCTGCGTTTAAGTTTGCTGATGAACCAGTACTGTCAGTGTTAGTAGTACCCAAAAATACACTCATAATGAATTCCTTTTGTATAGAGGCCTAAGAATTGCAAACTAACTTAGAGGCTCTCTGTCAATAAAAATAATTATAAAAAATAAAACAAATGAATCTTATGCATCAAATAGATGCAGAATTGATCTTATATAAAAACAACAAATATTCCATGCTCAAAAATGAGATTTGGTATTTTTTTGGTACCTTCGCAATAGACGAACCAAAGTCATAAATTACCCTTAACGCTAACTAAGCCTAAAGTACCTCGTTTTAGGTGCAAAGCATGTTTCAAACTTAATAACAGTAGTGTAAATCCTCAAAAACCAATGACATTAAGCATCTAAGTATTTAGTATTTGTTAAAGCGATAATTAGTTTTCTTTCTAGGAAAAACGTCTAAGTTAACTGAGTTTATGAGTGACAAAGGAATCAAAGGCATCCTATTCATATCTAGTTTGAACAACCAAACTAAAGCAATTAGTGATGTGCTTACATCTATTTTAAGTTTACCCGTAGAAACATTGGAGCCGACACAATTTATAAAAACACCAGTACACAATAAACGAAAGTTGTTAATCGTAGACTATTCAGCTCTTCAAAAAGATGAAAAATCAACACTAACTGAACATGTCGAGAAGCTAAACCTTGTAACGGTTATTGTAAACAGCCCTGAAAAACTGTCTTTCAGTGAGATTATTCAATGGAAAGGGATCAAGGGTGTTTTTGGAAAAAACTGCGATATTGCACAACTTAAAAATGGTCTAATGGCTATACTGAGTGGAGATAACTGGTTACCTCGTAATGTTGTAAATAAACTTCTCGATCATTACGAAGCAAATCTAAAACCAAAACAATTAAAAAAATCGAGTGTTGCATCACCTTCTTCATTGACAAAGCGTGAAAGACAGGTTTTGAAAGCTCTTTCAGAGTCAGAGTCCAATTCTCAACTTGCTGATTCTCTTTTCATTAGTGAGCATACTGTAAAAACACATTTAAATAATATATTTAAAAAGATAAATGTCTCCAATAAGCTCGAAGCCTTAGATTGGAGTAAACAGCATCTTGATTAAAGATAACATTAAAAAAATTTATCCTTCCATTATTACATTTTAAATTTAAAAGCCACCTTATTTATAAGGTGGCTTTTTTCTGCTACTGGTTCCTTTATGTATGTCGTTACTTAGAGCAAAAAGAAGAACACAAAACTAAATAAGTCATTATCTGATATAACTATCCTTTTAACTCTTTGGTTTTAGGGTAAAAAAACGCCCGATATAAATCGGGCGTTTCATTAGTAAACAAGATTCTCGGCAAAGCTTATGAAGCTTCTCTAAATGCTCTTAGTAACCCTATTTCTAGTGGCTCTAATAGATAATCCATAGGAGAACGTTGCTTGATTAAAACATATACTTCTGCTGGCATACCGGGATGCAATTTGATTTCCGGATAGTCAACAAATGCATCCTTTTCAATAGCAACTTTAATCTTAAAACCAGGGTTTTTAGATTCTCTTTCTTTTTCCAAAATACGGTCAGCAGCAACATTAACAACAATACCTTCGAATAATGGTGTGGTTCTCGCATTGTAAGCAGCCAATCTAACCATCGCTTTCTGTCCTAATGACACATCATCAATATCTTGAGGTTTAATTGTCGCTTCGATAATCAAACGGTCTTCATCAGGAACAATTTGCATTAGTGGCTCACCAGGGCGAACGACATCGCCTTTACTAAAGACGGATAGCCCGACGACCTGCCCAGAATATGGGCTAGTTATCGTTACACGATCAGCGATATCTTTAGCATGTGTCAGCTGCTCCATACCTTCATCTAGGCGTTGATTTATATCCTGCAACTCACTTTCAATTTCACTGTAGTACTCTTGTTTCACCGCATGCATTTGTTGTTTCACTTCTGCTTTTGAAATAGAAACACTCTGCAATTGACCTTCAATTTCGGCGAGGTCACCAGCTAATAACGCTAGACCTCTTTTAAGTTCAATCGCTTGTAATTGAGAACTGTAGCCTTCTTTCAATAGTTTTTCATGCATAGAAAGCTCTTGTTCTAACAAATTGTATGCTTTGCGTTGCTTCACGGTTTGCTTTTGGTAGGACTTTTCACTACTCACAAGACGCTCTAATCGAGTGTCCAGAACCGCTAATTGACTGCTCAAGCTTTCTTGCTTACTAGTAAACAAGAGAGTTTGAGTTTCCAGAACCGATGCAAGAGAACCATAGCGTTTCTTGGCTTCAATTAACCGTTCACTAAAAATTAGCTGTGCGTCCCCTTTACGCTGGCTTTCAAGTCGTTCTTTTCGTGCTAGGTTATTGAAATAACGTAACTCGAGCTGTGCCAATTGTGCTTTAGGAGCTACAGAAGCCAACTCAATTAATGGTTCACCCGCTTTAACCATATCACCTTCAGAAACCAGAACCTTCTCGACAATCCCCCCTTCTAAGTGAGCGACAGTCGCACGATTACCTTCAACCCCAACTACACCGCCGGCAATAGCAGCAGAAGATAACTCAGCTCTGATTAACCAAAAATACGTGAATAAGCAACCGAGAATCACACACACCATACCAATCTTGATATATTTCTTGTGGGTGAACTCCAACTCTGGATTTTCACTAACTTTTTTATTCATTTAAATTACCCACGAATATTCGCGACTTTGTTCGAAGTAAGACGTTGAAGTACGTCATCTCGTTTGCCTGCGTCTCTAACTTGTCCTTTCTCCATAACGACAACCCAATCAACTGCTTCAAGAAGCTTATTTCTGTGGCTCACTAATACGATAGAAGTACCAAGTTGTTTCAATTTTTTGAGGACAAACAATAACTGCTGTTCAGCATGTGGGTCTAAATTAGAGTCAGGTTCATCTAATAACAAGATTTTAGGTAATTTATATACCGCACGAGCAAGAGCAAGTTGTTGCTGTTGCCCTCCTGATAACCCAAACCCATTTTGTCCGTATACCGTTTGATAGGCATTTGGAAGTTGGCAAATCCAATCATGAATACCTGCTAATTTAGCTGCGGCAAAAACTCGCTCTTCGACATCGTCCGCATCGTCATAACAACAAATATTGTTAAAAATCGTGGTTTCAAAGAACTGAATATTCTGAGGTAAGTAACCAATAAGAGACGCTTGCTGCTCATTAGGCATTTCAAGTAATGACATACCATTTACTCGGATTTTGCCTTGCGATAGTCTCGTTGGATCTTTGATAGCGTTGAGCAAGGCAGATTTTCCTGAGCCACTAGCACCGATAATCGCCATTGTATGCCCGGATTTCAGTTCAAACTGAAGCCCTTTAAGAATATAACGGTCAAACTTATCTCTGATCGAAGCAGCTTCAACGGTTAACGGGTACTGCTCTAGTGGTACTTCAATCCGCTTATCTTCCTCTGCCTTTTCATAGAGTTCTTCAATACGTTTGAATGCTTCGCGGGTTTTACGCCAGTTTGGCCACTGGTTCATACCTTGATCGATTGGCGAAAGTGCTCGACCAAGCAAGATAGACGATGCGATCAAAACACCTGATTCAGCTTGATTTGTAATAACCAACCAAGCACCAACACCCAACACACCAATCTGCATTGTCATACGAATGTACTTAATCGTCGCTTGAATTGTAGCGGTAACGACATGAGTACGATCTTGTTGTGCGATAAGAGCTAAATTCTGCTCTTCCCATTCATAAGACAGTGGTTTAGAGACATTAAAATTACTAATTGTCTGCCCATAAGGAAGTAACTTATAAAGGCTGGTATTGTTGTTAAAAGACGCATCACTCATTTTTTTATGTGCTTTATCTGTGAGCATTAAGTTAGTAAATGCGAGAATTGCCAACGTTAAAATAGCACCTACCGCAAACCAGCCAAGCACAGGGTGAAAAGTAAATATCACTAATACGAATATGGGTGTCCAAGGTAAATCGAACAAGATTGCATTAAAATTTGCCGATACGTAACCACGAGCTTCGCGAATATCTTGAGATAAGCGTCTTGCTTCTCCAACACTAGATGAAGACTTTAGAAGTGACTGTTCAACGATAAAACGTGAACATAACTTCTCGAACATATTTCCTACAGAATGCAGTAGTCTATTCCGCACGTAGTCCAGTGTTGACTGGAAAATCAAGAGGATTAACGCAAGACCTGCTAGAAAAAGAAGTGTTTCGACACTTCTAGAAGACAATACTCGGCTAAATAGCTGTAAACTGTATACAGGAAGGACGAGCATCAATAAATTGATGACAACAGAAAAAAGTCCAATGTAAAAAAAGACGTTCTTCTTTTTGTCTTTGAAAGATTCCATCGTAAACATAATGTACGCTTAGTTCTCATTTGAATTATAGAGTCCGCTTTTTTCGAACATCCCTTCACGCATTCACAGGAAATAGGAGTAGCGTGGTGTTGTCATTCTACGCTCTAAAAACGTCGCCGTGAGACAAAAAAAAACGCATCTCATAAAAGAGACGCGTTATTTGAAGTTAATAAAATTATGCTAGCCATAAAGCTAACTTATTAGTGATTATCACTCAAACGTGATCGAATTACTTTTGCAGGTACACCACCAACAATCGAGTAAGGTTCAATATCTTTCGTAACCACAGCACCCGCACCGATGATAACGCCATCACCAACCTTCACTCCCGGCATAATTACGACATTTTTACCAATCCAAACATCGTTACCAATTTGAGGATTGTTATCGGTGATCCCGCCTTGATCAATCATAGGAATATCGAGTTTATCGAAATTATGGGTTGAGTTCATGATATAAGCATCAGCTGCGATCATGACTTTATCGCCAATGGTCGCTCCCTGAATAAAGACTCTCTCATTAATGTGACAGTGCTTGCCAATGCGAACATTTTTCCCATGAGAAATGTACACTTCATCTTCAAAAATCGTTTCTGGATGGTATTGCATTATTTTCAATACATTACACACATACCAAACTCGTATTTTATTTGGAAAGTCCAAATACTTTGTATTTGGTAACTTTCGAATAATCAGATAATAAATTGCTAGTGCTACTTTATTTAGCATTGCTACAAATCTCACTATATATTTCGACCAAGTTATCAACCACTTGTGCATTACCAAGCTGTAAGTCTCTAATTCGTTCACAACGGGAATTTGGAGAAGTCTGACTTTCTTCAATAGCATGATTTAATCTTTCAGCAACATCTTCTGGAGACTCAGTGTTGCTGTAAACATACGTTCCTGTGGTATTCCCTAACACGTGCGCCACGTCACCCACATCCGAGCTTACCACTGCAAGATTACAGGCCATAGATTCTTTAATTGCTTGTGGAGATCCTTCACTAATTGATGTCATCAATATTGCTGAAGATGATTTCATCAAATCTCTAACTTCATCTCGAGTAAAACCATCAACAATTACGGGTTCAAGGTGACCGAACTTCTTATTGTATGCCTCTATCACTGCTTTAAAAAAAGGATAGTTTTTAACAGGTCTGTCTTTGCGGCCAGGAAATAGTACTTGATTCTTGCGCTCTTTAATTTCATTATTGAAAAAGCTTTCATCTACACCACAAGGCAGTACCTTATAATCATCTCGGAATTCTTTAACAACGTTATTCATTTCTTCATTTAACGTAATCACTTTCCCGACTTTACGGAGAAGTTTTTTCGTTAAGGCGACTTGCATTGTCTTACCTTGTTTAATCAGAATATCGCCACCGTGCAAAGTTAGCACCACATTTTTCCAGCATTTAAACGGGTTTGCTAACATGAATAGTCCACTCAATCCATAGTGAACATGGATAATGTCGTACTCTTTAGTAGCCAGTAGTCTATTAATTTCAAATACAGATTTCAAATATTCAAGTTTAGATTTAAATCCATCGATCGCAAAAATATCACAAGAGATGCCTTCTCTCTTATTAAGTTCATCAAGCTGTTCTTTTACAAAAATACCTGCGTAAGTGAAGTTCTTATCTCTATCAGGGTACATATTTGAAATAATTAAAACTTTCAATTTATCTCCTTATCCACTAATTGGGATAATTATTTTTTTTCAATCGAACATTTCTTACTTCTTCATTAGTAAATATACCAATAAAGATAAAAAATAGTGCAGAAATAACTAATTGTTCATGGTAATTATCAAAAAGCAACGCAACAATAAAAGTGCATACGGCCACAAACAAACCTAATTTAAAAGCGCTTACATATTTATTACTCGATTTACTTAATAATAGATAACTCATCTTAAAAATTGTAAGTATATACATGCTCATCCCTACAACCCCAAGCTCGCCTTTGAGAGAAATGAAGCCAGAAAACGGATACGTAAGCACCGCTGATACCCACCTAATGTTGTCTAACACTTCGAAATCGTATAGCCCTGCCATATATTCTCTAGTCCAAGTCGAACTGGATATAGGGAGCACATCGTTAGGTTTAGCTAATATATCTGCTGAAAACATATTTGATGCTCGGCTAGCTAACGTGCCAGGACCAGTCCCAAACAACCATTCAAATGAGTGGTCGAATAACATATCATTCCATACTCGAACATACATAATTGCCTTTGATGAAGTCAAAGGGCCATATAAATATGGTTCAAAAAAATCATAAGCTGGTTGGAATGCATTATCTATAAATAAGACCACGAAAATAAAAACAGTATATATAACTAATAGTAATAGCAATAATTGATCGAATTTAATTATTGAATTAAGTTTCTTATTAAATAAGAGGCAAAAATGCAACAAAATAAAAACTGCAATTGCGGCACTTAAAAGAATAGCTTTTGAATCTGAGAGGTACTCAACCACTAGGGCTGATATAATTACCATAAAACCGATGAGCTTATTTGGTGTATCTTTTAAAATGTAACATCCATAGAAAAAGAAAATAAAAAACAGCAAGCCTATTTTGTGGGCATCATTCAATGTTCCAATAAATAAGTCGCTCGGTTGAAAACCTACACCTTTGATACCTTGAAAAAGAATAAGACCAATTTCAATGAACATGATGATTTCAATAAACACTAGTGTATTTGTATTCTCTAATTTTTTACCATCATACTCTATAGCATAAAAATAATAACAAAATGGTGCTGAAAAAATCAATACCCAAGCAATCAAATTTAAAGGCAAGAATTCATTTACTGATGAAATTAATGCTACAATAAAAGCGTAAATTATTAACACTATATAGTTTTTGTGATAATTTTTAAATCTTCCATTCCGTAATATTACATATGTAAATAGGTATAATATTGGAAATATAATAAGTGCTATTTCTACTCCTAATAATGCTGAAATTATTAGTTCCTTTACTCCTATAATAGATACTTTTTTTACACATAAGGCTTTTAATATTAATGCAATCTGGAATATAGTAGCAATAATATTAGAGCCAATAAGTGTAGATAACACTAGAATACATAACAAGAAAGTATCGTATGATGTAATCTTATTTGTTTCAACATTATTTATATTCATAACATATTCAACTCGAGATTATAGCTTTTAAAGAACGAAACTTATCTCTCAATTTAATATATAAACTAACCGTGAAATAGTTTTTTAATATCAACCGGTCTTTCAATGATAAATATGAAAATACTGGTTCTAAACGCTTTTTAAACTTAATAAAATCAATCTTAGATTTTTCTGCAACAGCTTTCGATATTTCAGATAAATATTGAGCCAATTCATTTTTTGACATCATATTTTCATGCTTGTCTAAAAACATTTCAAATGCAGGAGTAGAAATCGTTCTTACAGCACCTTCTTCCCAATAAACAATAACATTTGAATTTGGATTGTACGTCCATCCAATAGATTTTTGAACCATGATAAAAAAATCATAATCTTGACTTCGTTTTAGATCGTTATCCCACCGAACGGTATCAAAAACCGTTCTGTCTAAGAAAAAAGACGAAGTCTGTGCAACACCAGCATTTTTTCCGAATAAAAACTCATAAGGAGATATGGATTTTATGTCATAGGATTGCTTAGTTTTCTGAAATTTACCATTATCAACAATGTATGAAGAATATAATGCGTAAGTACCACTTACCATCAGATCTAAACTATTTTGTATATGACAGTTATCCCACCAATCATCAGAATCCAGGTAAGCAATATAGTTACCTCTGCTCACATCGACACCGTAATTTCGTGCCCAGTTAGCATTTTCACATTCATCCATATAGTAATGTTTTAAATATGAACTATTAATTTTTTCAACTAAATCAGGTATCAGTGTTCTATCTTTTGAATTATTTTCTACAAGAATAATCTCTATATCACAATTGCATTTTTGATTTATTACACTCTGTAGACACTTTTCTAATCCTTCGACTCGATCTGTACACGGAATAATTACTGAAACTGTATTATTGGTTGTTACTTTATTCATAGTAGTTCTTAGGAATTTGAAATCAGCTCGACGAGCTCACTATTTAATTTATTCAGGTTAAATTCATTCGCCACCTTGCATTTAGCTTGTTCAGCAATAGATTGCCTAGCTTCAGGGGCCAACTCTTCAAATGCATAGCGTATGTTATTTGCCAATTCAATGTGATCTTTTTCTTCGGCAAGAAATCCTGTACTGCCGTGTTCAATTAACTCTGGAATACCTGAGTGGTATGTGCTGAACACTAATAAGCCTTGAGCCATTGCTTCCATCAAAGCTACAGGAACACCTTCCATATCACCGTCTCTGGCTGTCACGCTCGGCAATACAAACGCATCTGATGTACTTAGTCTTTGCGCAACTTGGTCCGAACTTAGTGAGCCCGTCATATCTACACGAGTCCCAATTTCTAGTGCCTGTACTTCTTGCTCTACTTCGCTTTGTAATTCACCATTACCAACAAGTGTCAATTTATATTTCTCTGGTAATACTGAAAGAGCTTTCAAAAGAACAGGAACACCTTTCTTTTCAACAAATCGACATACACAAATAAGGTTAATCTCATTATTATCAAAAGTACGCTGTGAATAACGTTCCTGATAGATAAAGCTTTCCGAGTTAACGCCCATTCGTTGTGTTAATATCTTATCTCTACTACATCCAAGCGTGATGAGCCTTTCTTTCCAGAAGTCACTCACCGGAAGCATCCATTTCCCTTCATCAAAAAGCAGTTCATAGCGCTCTTTATATTCTTCCAATAACGAATAAGCTGACATATCGAAACCATGAAAAACGGTGATAATATCAATATCTTTAATGACACCTTTGTTTTTCAATACAGCTAAATCTGCTCCCATTGGTCCAAAATGACAAATTACTAACCCTTGAATCGATTCAAATTCTCGCCCAAGCATATATCCATCATGTCCAGCTCTCATTAACCAAATTAATCGGTTCCATTTCAATGAAGTGACGTCTGTAGTTATTGCTTTAATAATATCCTTTATACGTGACTTTTTATCTATCCCTGAATATGCAAGAAGTCGCTTATTAAGTAGATCGTGCTTTTTAACTGCAGGGTGACCCTCTCCAGCTATACCAGGAAACATTGATATGACCTTTGTATCAATTCCAGACTCTAAAATAGCAGCCACTTGATTGATAACAAATGTTTCAGATAAAACAGGAAACCCACCAACAAAAAAATTAACTTTAGACATAGTTACTGATTCCCCTTATAGATTAATGCAAATCTTGTAATACCCTGTTTTCCACCAAATAGCTGGATTAGTATAAAGATCAAAAGTAAAGATGAAATGAGGGATAAAGGTATCGACATTAAAAAGCCCAACCTCAATTCGAGTATTGATAGTATTACTAACGATGCAATACCTACTGAAAATACACTTGTTGATTCAAGAGTATATTTCATTGGTGTTAGCGGGTAATCCCCTTTGTGAAAATAGATAAAAGACAAGATAAAAAATATTCCTTGTGTTGTTGCCATACCTATTAACATTTCTAACACACCAAATTGTGAGAAGGCATACATCGATATAGGAAACACTACAACTGCAAACATATTCCAATAAAAGTCTTTTCCAACTCGACCAACAGATTGCAAGTAAATCCCATTAACCAGTCCACAGCTTCGTATCATATAAAAAACAGCTAGAATTTTTATTGCATCTGCAACAAAATCATTTTGACCATATAATAAATTTACAACCCAGTCAGAGCTGAACAAAATAACAGTATAAACAAGCGCATTAACGAACAAGACTATACGATTTGCTCCTGAAAACAATTCAAATCTCGTAGAAGGATTATCTTTCACTTTAGACATTATTGGCAGCAATAACTTAGAATATATTGGCGTAAGAACCATTGGAACTTTCCCAACTAAATCTTTTGCTAATGAATAAGTACCTAATTGAGATACGTCAAATGACTTACCAACAATAAGTGAGTCAATGTATGTTCGAATATAACTTAATATTTGCGAACCTACTTGAAATTTACAATAATTCCAAGCTTCCGGCATAACCGTAAAATCTAAAGATGAAGGTTTTACCTTTAGATCTTTAGGTAATGCAATCTGAGACAAAATTATTTTGAGAAGATAAGAAGTTATTAAACCAGCAATAATAGCAATAGGCCCATAGTTATAGTACAGACCAGCAATAGTAACCACTACTGCTAAAGTTCTTGAGATAATATCAACAATAGCTAGCTGAGATAATCGCTGCCTAAGAACTAAAAGAGCCTGTAATTGAGATAAAAATGGAGTCAATAACAGGATCAATGCATACTCCTCTAACACTGGAGCTAAACCTTTCGACTCAAAAAAAACTTCTATCGAGTTTGAAAAAGTAACAACTATCCCATATGAGATTGTAGATAATGCAATACTAGCCAATAATAATGTATTTAATGCTTCTCTTCGAAGGTCTCGTTTATAAATAATAAATGTTCCAAGACCTGAATCAATAAAAATATTAGAAAGAGCCAGTACCATACCACCAATTGATACCCAACCTAGCTCTTCTGCTGTCAAAAATCTAGCAGATGCTACCAAGATTAATATCTGGGTAGCAGCTGTATAAGCAGAAGCAAAGAATGTTAATCCAATCTTCTTAAACATTTATTTACTCTGCAAGATTTCAAAAGCTTTATCATTAGCAATAACAGCCTTGCTCTTTTGTCCGGCAACTGCGTTATCAAAACGAACCTGAATCTCTGCCATATTTTCATCAAACAAGCGAGCTTTCTCTTTTAGGGTTTCTAAATCAAAGCCTTCTAGATCAAAAACAAATTCCTCAAGCCCCATCGCGGAATATAACCCTTTAGATTTATGCTCATAACCTATAGCAATAGCAGGAACACCAAAGTTCATTGAAATAATAGTGCTGTGTAAACGCGTACCAATCGTAAACTTACACTTAGATAGCTCTTTGCCTAATTCAACGTCATCAAGTTCATCCCAAATTACCTTGACACGATCTTGCTTATCTTTAGATATACGTTCAAAAATCGATTGAGCGACCTTTCTATCGTCTGCATGATAGTTGTCAAAAGAAGTACATGTTGAGTAAAAGCGTACTTGTAATCCTCTATCTACTAGCCATTCCGATAGATCAGCGATCTTTTTCTCGTACTCATCTTGTGATATGCCCAGACGCTTATCAAAAGGTGCTAGTTTTCGGACTGTTATGGCAACAGCATTATCACGTACTTCAGATTTAACCGGTGGCACTAACCAAGCAGTATCAGCACCTTCAATAAAAGTCAGATCGGGGTATGTTTCTTTCACCATTTCAATACTGACATCATCACGAATGACAATCGCGCTTGCTTTTCGTAAGCACCAGCCCGCAACTTTCCCATATTGCCATCCTTCAAATGGCCCTAAACTATGGCCAATGAGTAACACAGGCTTACGGGCAACAATTGAACACGCCATCAAACGATACTGTGGCATTCCATATAGATCGACAAAAAATGACCCACCAACCTGTACGACTGCATCACTAGATTCGCACGCAGAAATCATATCTTTAATATTAGTTGGCAATAGGCGTTTTAAGAATGGAATATAATAACTACCAATAAGCAACAATGTTTCAGGATCAAACTTAAGCTTCCAAGCAACTTTATCAATTACTTTACGAATAAATCCTGCTGGATTGTCAGATACTTTTGTTGGATCAGGTAAAACATCTTTATTTAATATTTCAGATGCTCCAACTGGAAATCTGGAATAAACAACTTGCTCAGCATCATACTTATTAAAATACTCTAATAGACCACGTGTAATAGCTGCATCACCACGATTTGAACAACTATGATTACCAACAAACAAAACTTTCATTTTAACACCAATTACAGTTCACCATATATCAAAAAGGTGAGATAAAAAGAATGGGCTTTGAATAATACGACACTCTAAATGTGTAATTATCTATCAAAGCCCATAAATTTATATTATGTTCTAATTAATTATAAAGACTTACTAAGCTCTTTTTCCTGATAAACACCATAGCCTGTATAGCTATCTTCTAAACCACCTTTTTCATTAATTTGGTTTAGAACTACACCTTCAACTTTTACTTCATGAGAAATATAACGAGATAATGTGTTCTTTACTGTGTTGACTTTTGTTGAATTTGCCTTAACAACAAGAACAACACTACCGACAAGCTTACCAACAACTAGACTATCACTAACAGGAAGTGTCGGTGGGGTATCAATAATAATTTTGTCGTACTTCTGCTCTAGTGACAAAATTAGTTCTCGAAAACTATTCGAACTTAATAGTTCTTGAGGCTTTGGTGTCAACATACCCGCGGGCAAGACATCAACACCAGACTCTTCATCTTTAAAAATGCATTCTTCAAGGCTAGCCCCCATGAGCAAATGGTTTGTTAAGCCTTGGCGGAATTTAGTAAGACCAAATCGTTCAGAAACCATTGGCTTACGTAAATCAGCATCAATGAGTAACACTTTCTCCATTTGAGCAAATGCCTGCGCTAGATTAATTGCTGTTGTAGTCTTCCCTTCTCCAGGTACTGAGGAGCTAATTACAACTGTTTTTTGCCCTTTCGAGCCACACGCTAGTAATATCGCTGTACGAATCGAACGTACAGACTCACTGAACATGTGGAGTTTCTCATCAAAATATACCTTGCTAACCATCTCACCTTTAGGCAACAACTTAGGTTTCACTTTAGTGATCCCACCTAACGGAATTAGGCCAATTTTCTCTTCAAATTCTTTCGTTGTTTCAAATGTATTGCGTAGAGCATCGAGAATTAATAACGCAAATATTGCGAAACCAAATGAAGCTACAAATACAAACATAACAATAACTTTCTTTCGCGGCTTCGCTGGATATTGAGATGCAATCGCCACATCTGTAAATCTCGCAGTTTTCGCATCAAAATCCACAGTCGCTGAGGTTTCTTTTTCACGATTTAGGAAAATGTTTAGAATATTCCTATTTGTCTGCTCTTCACGAACCAATGCGTCGTATTGACGTTTCTTAACTGTAAGAGATTGAAATTCACCGACTTTTTTATCCAGCTCAGCTTTAATCAAGCGCTCTTGACTGCGAACAGCGTTTAACTCCTGGCCTAAGCCAGAAACCAGTTGCTTAATCACGTTAGATAACTGTTGCTTTAAGTTATCACGCTTTGCAATCGCTGCTTGCATTGCTCCATGTTTAGGGCCATAGCGTTTTGATAGCTCAGTTACTTCTTTTTCACTATCAGCTAGTAAACTACTGATTGAAACAACTTGTTGATGGCTATTAATAGCAGGTATGGTAGTAAACTGTTGGTCACCCATGTTTTTTGAGTTACGCAACGTATTATAAGCAGACTCAAGTTCAATTCGTTTTTCTGTCGTTTCGCTTAGTCGTAACGTTAGATCATTAATAACAGAGCTCGCCTGCGCATCAATACCGCTATCATCAATTAGCTTCTCTTTCGCCAAAAAATCGATGAGTGCTTGCTCAGATTTACGTAGCTCTTCTTTTAACGTTTCCAATCTACCTGAAATCCAAGTAGAAGCATGTGCTGTTGCATCAATTCTCGCATTAACTGCATCATCGATGTACGCTTCACCAACAGCGTTCGCGATGTCAGCTGCAAGTTGTGCGTCAGTTGACTCATACGTGATATCGACTAGCTGGGTACCTCGTAAAGGTGTAATAGTCAGCTTACTTCTAAAAATTTCAACCGTATTTTGCAATTGTGCTTTGGCTAGCTCTTCAGCTGAGAGTTTCGGCTTATTGCTGCTACTATTGAATAGAGGAATAGAACGAAACGCACTCTTCAGCTCACCTAACAGTGATTTTTCTTTGTTTAAGCTAGGGTTAAACTCTGGAAGCTCTGTGAGAGACAACTTTTCTACGACTTGCTCAGCAATACGTCTTGACTGAAGAATCGCAAATTGCGTTTTGTAATATTCTTTTTGTTGGCTGTCGACTCCCACAACTTCTTTAATTGAAACAGCATTATTAGCTTTAGATTCAATCAATAGCGTAGCTGTAGATTGATATTTAGGAGTCAGAGACAACACTACTAATATAGCGATAAGCGTTGTCAGTGATGAGAAAAGTATAATTCTAATCAAATTTGACTTAACAAGATTAAAATATTTTGCAACATCAATTGAGTCATTTGAACTCATTACGTTGTCAGAAGAAAGCAGCTGCATGTAAGGTCCCTACCTCAGCTTATTAAACATTTAATGAATTTAGAATCCTAACCAGTTTACTTAATGACTAATCCTGTATTACCAGAAAGAAGCCACTACATAAATAGTATCGCCAGGATGTATACGTTGATATGGTTCGACTTCATTTTCAGTGTCTTTTTCAAAAGCATCGGCTAACTCCTTGTTAGACAGGTTCTGATATTTTGAACCATCACTTGCTTTTGTTATATAGGCTTTGGCACTACGTCGATACTTACTCATCACACCACCAGCAAGAGAGATCGCCTTTTGCACAGTCAAACCAGGTTCATACTCGTAACCACCAGGCGCATTCACTAAGCCATTAATATAGACATTTCGATAACGAACAATTGCAACATTCACTTTTGGGTCGATAAGGTAATCACCTTTTAAGCCATTAGTAATTTCTTTCTGTAACTGTTCTAAAGTTTTGCCACCAAGTTGAATCTCACCTAAATATGGGTAATCGATTGATTCTCTGTTATCAATCTTTAATTCATCCATACTGAGCGTATCTTCGCCATATACTTTTATTCGAATAGTATCTCCAGCTCCGATTTTATATAAACTGTCTGCTGCTATTGCACTATTGATGCTTAATAGGCCAACTAGCAGAAGCTGGAAAAAAGTCTTAATCATTTTTAACAACCTAATTATCAAATTAATACGCAGTTTTACCTACGAATCCCTTAAATACTGTCATGAATATAATCTTGATATCTAACCAAAGTGACCAGCGGCGGATATAAAACAAATCATATTCAACACGTTTTTCCATTTTATCTAGAGTATCAGTTTCACCGCGGAAACCATTTACTTGCGCCCACCCCGTAATACCAGGTTTAACTTTATGACGAAGCATATATTTATCAACGATGGCACGGTATTCTTCGTTATGCGCCACAGCGTGGGGGCGAGGCCCTACAATAGACATTCTTCCTTGAAGCACATTGATAAACTGAGGCAGTTCATCTAATGATGTACGACGGATAAACGCACCAAACTTAGTAACTCGTGGATCATTTTTCGTCGCTTGAGTCACCTTCGCTCCATTTTCCATCGCTTTCATTGAGCGGAACTTCCAAACTTTAATTTTCTTTCCGTCAATACCATAACGATATTGCTTAAATACAATTGGACCAGGAGAAGACATCTTCACCCCAATAGCGACCGCCATCAGAATAGGGCTGATAAGAGCAAGAATAATCGATGCAACTACGATATCTTCCACACGCTTGATAAACGTAGAAAAGCCATAAAAAGGCGTGTCATAAATGCTCAATGTTGGGATTCGACCAACATTGCGCCAACGAGATTGAATCAGATCGAATGTAAAGAAATCAGGCACAATATAAACACGAGCTGTACTGTCTGAGAAATAGCTTACAATTTCTTTAATACGACGTGTCGCTTCCATTGGTAGCGCAACATATACGTGACGGAAGTTGCGCTCTTTCGCCAATTTTAGAGCTTCATTAATTGAACCACATAAAGGCTGTGTTAGAGAATCTGTAGGCAAGCGCTCTGGCGAGCGATCATCAAAGATCCCAACTAACTTCATACCAAGATGCTTATTGTCTTCCATTTCACGAGCCAAGGCTAAACCAGCAGGTGTCGCACCGATAATGATACTTTTCTTTTCGTATGAACTTGCTTTGATCTGCGAAGGAATTTGCATTGCAAGCAAACGAAATATGCTCATCAATGCTGGCACAGCAACAAACCAAGCGCCAACTACAACTCGAGAGTAGTTTTGCGTTGACTTCATCACGAATGCATAAATTAACAAGCATCCGATAGTGCATATCCAAGAAAATAAAATAGGTGTAAAAGAGTGCTTGGCAGAGTTATATGTCGAAAAATTGTATACGCCAAGTAACTCACTAAAAATACTAAAGGCAACAATTGCAATACTCAGGATCAGCAGATACTGATTATCCCAAGTACCTAAGTATCCTGTTTTAAAAATAATTAATGCTAGAGATATGAGTAAAATATCAATTAAACGATAAGCCCATACAATTTCCTGTCCATGGCTTTTTATTGCTCCTATATCTCTCATCATGGAATTTGCCCTTCCTTTAAATACGTTGCTACTTAGACGTTGAAGTACCTCTCAAAGCTTTCATTTCGCTAGATTTGAAAGTTCCTTTTACAACTGTGATGTAGCTTCATTTCAGAGCACATAGTCTGAATATTTTTTGATGAAAAACAAATACCCCCCCCAGCTTGTTTTCTAGCGTTCTCGTTTTTGAGAACAAACTTTTGGCCATTTTCGAGAGGTTGCTTGAATGTTCGTCACTGCAGTTTAAATTTCACACTAAATGAGTATTAAGATCAGATTACATTGACAGTTGTTCACCCTTATCACTTATTTGGCCATTCAAATAAAATAAAACTTTAGAATTACAAAATAGAGTAAAAAAAATCGCCAAACGTTTATATAAAAAAGCCCCTCAAAAATGAGGAGCAATCATTACCATCGCTTATTATTATTCCTGAATTTGACATTCAAACTTTAACCAAAGTCACCATTTACATATCCTTTTGTGCGTTCATCTCTCGGATTTGAGAATATCATATCGGTCTGATCATGTTCGACCAGTTCCCCCATCAAAAAAAAGGCCGTACGATCTGAGATTCGTCTCGCTTGCTGCATTGAGTGAGTCACAATAACGATGGTGTAATTCTGTTTTAATTCTTCCATCAAATCTTCAATTTTAGACGTAGCGATTGGATCTAGTGCAGAGGTTGGCTCGTCCATCAAAATGACATCAGGCTCCATTGCAATGGTTCTTGCAATGCATAGGCGTTGTTGTTGTCCACCTGACAAGCCAAAGGCGTGCGACTTCAAACGATCTTTCACTTCTTCCCATAATGCTGCACCACGTAAAGAGCGTTCCACGACTTCATCAATGTACTTCTTATCCTTAATCCCCTGAGCACGTAAGCCGTAAGCAACATTCTCATAAATACTCATTGGAAATGGGTTTGGCTTTTGGAAGACCATACCGACTTTAATTCTGAGGTCAGCAACATCAATATTCCCATAGATGTCTTCACCATCCATGGTTAATTGACCTGTAATTTTCACCCCCTCAATTAGATCATTCATTCGATTAAGGCAGCGAAGTAATGTAGATTTACCACACCCAGAAGGGCCAATTAATGCAGTGACTTGACGTTTGGGAATTGGCAAATTAATTGACTTAAGTGCTTGGTTATCACCATAAAATAGGTCCAACCCTTTAATATCAAACTTATTCATCTTCATACTCTAAATTCTTTTTTAACTTGGAACCCAGTTGCACTAATAGGTTGCTGTATTAAAACGTTTGGCCATTAACTTAGTGATCATATTAATAAGTAATACCACCACAATAAGAACCGTGGCTGTACCATAAGCTTGATTCCATTCCTCGACGGTAAATAGCTCTGTGGTTAGTTTGTATAGGTGTACAGTTAACGTCCTACCTGAATCCAGCAACGAATCAGGGATACGAGCAACCATCCCTGCCGTTAGGAACACGGGAGCCGATTCCCCTATCACTCGTCCGATACTCAATATCACTGAGGTTAATATCCCCGGCATCGCACTTGGCAAGATGAGTCGCCATATGGTGTATATTTTGGGCGCTCCTAAACCATATGAACCTTCTCGGTAAGTTTGAGGAACAGCCATCAGCGCTTCTTCTGTCGTGCGGATAATCACCGGCAGAATTAAGATACTTAACGTTAATGCACCTGATAAAATTGAGAACCCTAACCCAAGAATGGCGACAAAAAAGGTCATACCGAACAGACCAAAAATGATCGAAGGAATCCCCGCCAAAGACTCGGTACAAAAGCGAATAACTTTGACTAAACGACTGCCAACTTTCGCATATTCAGTGAGGTAAATCGCCGTCATGATCCCAAGTGGAGCTGCGACGGCAATGGACGCGATCACCATGTAGATTGTAGAAACTATCATTGGGAAGATACCGTGCTCATCTCCCGTTCGCGTGTAATTGTCACTAATAAATGCCCAATCTACATGTTTCAGGCCATTTGAAAGAATGTACCAGATGATCCAAAACAAAAATCCAACGGTAACTGCCGCGGCTGCCCATACAAAAATAGTAAGGAGCTGGTCTTTTCGCATGCGAGCTTGTTTCAACTTAGCGTGTTGTTTTGCATTTTTCATTTTTTACCTCGCTTTCTCACGGTTTAGGTAAAGCAAGACCGCATTCAGCGTCATGATAAATACCAACAAAACGACGCCTGTCGCATACAAAGCATTGGCGTGAATACCGCTTGCATAAGACATTTCAATTGCGATGTTCGCCGTTAATGTTCTTGCAGAGTCTAAGATGCCTTGAGGCATGGCGGGTGCATTTCCCATCACCATAATGATCGCCATAGTTTCACCTAGCGCACGGCCAATACCCAAGATCACGCCAGTCATAATGCCTGAACGTGCTGCCGGAACCAGTAACTTGAATATGGTGAAGATCTTCGAAGCCCCTAGCGCCAATGCCCCTTCTTTGTACGCACGAGGGACTGCTCGAATTGACGTTTCCGAAACCGTAATAACGGTCGGCAAGATCATAACACCTAAGACGATAATGCCCGCTAGGATGGTGTTTCCAGCTGGCACTTCAAATACATTCTGGATAAGTGGAACAATAATCACCAAGCCAAAAAAGCCGTACACTACCGAAGGAATGCCGGCTAATAGTTCAACAGCCGGGCGTATAATGTCAGCTAAGCGCTTTGGTGCAATTTCGGCGATAAAGATTGCGGTTAGTACACCGATAGGCACACCAACAACAACCGCACCAAAAGTGGAGACGATAGAGGCAACGATCATGGTCGCCACACCATATAATGCAGGTGGCAGCCAATCTTGCCCTAGAACAATACCTGATACACCAGCCTCTTCAAAAGCGGGAATGCTCTCTCGAATAATGAAATAGGCGATAACGGCCAGCGACACGATGCCGATAACCGCACTGGTCAAAAACAACCCGTGGAAAATGCGTTCTTTCCAATCGACACGCTTCTTCGCACGTAAACCCGGCTTACTCAGCCTTGCTGCTTCAATACCCATAAGCTTGTCACTATTTGCGATGGTCATAATTACTCATATGTCGTAATACTACGGACAAAAAGAAAAAGCTCAGCTCTATACCGAGCTGAGCAATAAATAAAAGAGATTAGTTAACTGAAATGTAGCCTTTGCTCTCAACCAGAGATTGCGCTTCAGTGGTCAACATCCATTCAAGGAATTTTTGCGTTTCAGCAGAAGGTTTGCCCTGCTTATAAAGAACAAGGAATGGGCGCGCAACTTTATAAGAACCATTTTTCACGTTATCTACCGTTGCTTGAGTACCATCAATGGATAAGGCATTAACCGAGTTATCTACTGTACCCAAAGAAATATAACCAATCGCATAAGGGTTGGAAGCAACCATAGTTTTTAAAGCACCGTTGCCATTTGCAACCTGAGCACGCTGAGAAATGGCTGACACCTTTTTGCCTGAAATTTTCTTCTTGAGGCTCATAATGTCTTCAAACGCTCCACGCGTTCCAGACGCAGTATCACGAGTAATCGCTACAATGGGTTTATCCTGACCACCGACGTTTTTCCAGTTAGTGATCTCACCTTTATAGATCGCCGTTACTTGCTCAGCAGTCAGAGCCTTCAAGGTGTTCTTAGGATTCACAACCACTGCAATACCATCACGCGCAATCACTTCTTCGATTAATGTCGACTCTTTTTCAGACGATTTGAGGTTACGAGAAGACATCCCTAAATCAGCAGACCCATTTTTTGCCGCCTTTACGCCAGCCGAAGAGCCAGGTCCTTGCACTTCAATAAATACATCCGGATTTTTCTTCATATACGTTTCAGAGAACACTTCCATTAGTGGTGTTACACTGCTAGAACCTACTGCTGAAATCGTTTCTTTAGCAACAGAAGTGTTTACGGTAAGAGCACTAAACAATGCGATAGCACCAATAACTGTCTTTTTCATCACAATATCCTTTCTGGCAAGTTAGCCGTTGTGTTTCACTTGAACGCTGCTCACTTTAGGTAGGGAATATGACAGTTGTGTTTCACTTCGTTGAACCCTCTATGACAACTCACTAGTCTTGCTATCACACCAGCGATACTAACCCTAAGTTCATAAAAATCATTCTTAGGCCTATTAAAAAACTTGATCCCAATCAGAATGAAAGCCTATAACCACATGAATTTATTGGAAAACTCATTGCATACCAATACATCGCAAAAATAAACGATAGTATTATTTTTTACATTGCATTATTTAAATGAAAAATTAGAATCCCTCCCCTTAAATAACAAAAATAATAATTAATTTAATTTACAAGAATGAAGAGGATACTTTATGCGCCAGTTACTCAGTGGCCTTTCGGTTAAGATGCAGGTTGTTGTCCCTGTAGCTTTCACTATGCTTTTGCTTATCGCAGGCATCACCTTTAGCACAATAAGTTTAAAACACGCCTTCTCCCAAGTTTCCGAGTCCACCGAAGATCTCGTCACTCACAAAGATGAACTGACTCAAATCGTAGACAATACTTATGGTATGCGAATCAGCGCTATATACAGTTTGTTTAAAGCCGACGAAATCAAAGTGCTGCCTTCGGTGCTAAAAGAAAAGCAGCAAAACAACCGAGAACTGCTTGCCTCATTGAACTCGGTCTCTGGTATGGAGCAAGAAGTCAGTGCAATGCAGCAAGCTATGGACCATTACGTCAATTACTCCATCAATGTCATGCTTCCTTTATTACAGATTAAACATCACGAACAATACCCTTCTCCGGATTTCCAACAGCAATATACCCAAGCAGCAAATGCCTATCGCGAAGCGGGAAATCAGATGGTTACGGCTATCGCAAATCTCTCTAAAAAGCTGAACACCATTGCTCTGGATGAGGTCGCACAAAACGAGCAATCACACAGCGGTGTCCTCAACAACGCAACGCTAGGGCTAATTGCGGTATTAGCGATCGCAGCTATATTGAGTTGGATCTTAGCGGGCATCATCGTCACACCAATTAAACAACTGCAGAATGTCATGCGTGAGGTCGCTTCCGGAAACTTGACTGTTGAGAGTCACCCCGTTGGTAACAATGAAATTGCCGTCCTCTCGCATGATGTCAACAGCACCATTCATCAGTTAAGAAATACCATTGAAGCCTTGGTTCGAGTGAGTAATGATGTCGCTTCAGCATCAACTGAACTCGCAGCTGTCATGACACAGTCAAGCCATAATTCAGACCAAGAAAGACAAGAGGTAGAGCAAGTCGCTTCGGCTGTGAATCAGCTTGAAAGCACGGCTAGTGAAGTAACACAGAATGCTAGTGAAGCCGATTCTGCTTCTAGCATCGTTGATCAGCTTGCCAAAGAAAGTCTGGACAAATTTACACGTAACCACAAAGCCAGTACTCAAATGGCTGACCAGCTCAGCGAAGCCGCACAACTCGTTAACTCATTGAAAGAACAATCTGAGCAAATCGGCAAAGTGATTGAAGTTATCGAAGGTATTTCTGAACAAACAAATCTGCTTGCTCTCAATGCAGCCATTGAAGCGGCGCGTGCAGGAGAAAGTGGCAGAGGCTTTGCTGTAGTAGCAGATGAAGTCAGAATGCTGGCCGCACGCACGCAGGAATCAACAAAAGAAATCCAAGTGATCATTGAAGAACTTCAGCAACAATCAGGTAGTGCAAACGACAGTATGACTTCAAGCTTAGCAATGCTTGAAACCAACCAAGGACTTGCAACTGAAGTGGCTCAGGCTCTCAATGACATTTGTCACTCAATCACACAGCTGAACTCTGTGAACACCCAAGTTGCCACCGCTTCTGAAGAGCAAGGGCAAGTGACCTCTGATATCAACTCAAACTTGAGTAATATTTACGAGTTAGTTAGCCAAAATGTAACAGGGATTACCCAAGCAGCCACAGCAAGCCAAGAGTTGTCCAGCCTTGCTGAGCATCAAAAACAGCAGCTTGCCTATTTCAGAACATAAAGCTTTCGCACTGAGTCAACAAACTCGCAAAACATAAAAAAGCCGAGCATTGTCATTGACTTGCTCGGCCTTCAATTCTCTATAAGGGTTGTTAGCAAACGCGGCTTTATTCCTAACTAAAACAAAAAGTGCGATGCCAAAACGCTAGCTTAATCTTCAGATTCTTTCGGCGGTGTTTTCTTTTTAGGAATAAAGACTGAATCACCTACAGCGACGTTTTGATAGAAGCCTTTATCACGTTTCACTGGTTTCTTCGCTACTTTCTTCGCTTGTGGTTTGGCTTTTTTCACTGAACCTTTAGCTTTACGCATATCCGGTTTGCGCGGTTTGATCCCTTTAAACTTGCCTTTTAACCCTTCCAGTTCAGAGAAGTTAATATCTTGGTGCAGATACGCTTCAACACGTTTAAAACTTACCCAGTCTTTTGGCCCAACAAGAGAAATAGCATCCCCTTTATTACCCGCGCGACCAGTACGACCTACGCGGTGAACGTACTCTTCAGTATGCTTTGGCATGTCAAAGTTGATCACATGCGTTACATTAGCAATATCCAAACCGCGCGATGCAACATCAGTCGTCACCAATATCTTAAATACCGCACGCTCAAATTGACTCATAATGGTATTTCGCTGGGTCTGATTTAAATTACCACTGAGTGCGACCGCTTTGAGTTTCTTCTCATTCAGCTTCTCTGTTAAGCGATCCGTATCAGAGCGAGTTGCGGTGAAAATAATAAGCTGCTTATAGTCAGACTCTTCAAGAACACGTTCTAGAATTGCTTCTTTATGATCCAAATGATCACATAAATAGAATCTTTGAGTGATATCTTTGTGTTCTTCGTTCGAAACACCTATCGCAATGCGTTTAGGCGCATCCAACATTTCAGAGGCGATATCATTCACTTCAGCATGATCTAATGTCGCTGAAAACATCAACGTTTGACGGCGACGGTGCTTCGCAGCCTTATGAATACGGCGAAGCTCAGGGGCAAAGCCCAAATCCAACATGCGATCCGCTTCATCAAGGATCAGTGTTTCCAAACCATCAAGGAATAGTGAGCGGTGCTCTAAATGGTCGGCCAAACGACCCGGCGTTGCGACGATAAACCGTGGTTTACGACGAAGCGCTTTCACCTGATCGTTAAAGTTTTCACCACCGAGAATCAAAGCGGCTTCATATGATAAGCCTCCAAGCATGATACGTAGCTCACCATAGACTTGTTTCGCCAACTCACGAGTCGGGGCTAGAATCAAACCACGCGGATCGTTAGCAGAAAATGCTTTTGTCTTAAGAGATTTGTGCAGCATGGGCAAAACAAACGCCAGTGTCTTACCAGAGCCTGTTTTAGACGAGGCCAACAGATCTTTGCCAGCCATCGCCACAGGGATAGCTTGTCGTTGAATGTCTGTCGCCTTTTTAAAGTCATAGTGATTCAAATTTTTCAGAAGGCGGTTATCTAGGCCTAGCTCTTTAAACTGCAATGGATTCTCCAGTCAATATTGGTACGCGTCATTGGCCGCAAAATAACTCAGAGCAGCTTGGTCACGCGGGGGTGAAAAATAAAGCGCGCTATAATAGCGCGAAACTTACGTAAATAGATAGCGATCACATAAAAATAGTCAAACCCAAAGTGTAAAGCGCTCTCGTGAGGAAATTCATACACAACCAAGGAGTGAGTAACCAGAACCATTGACTGATTAAGTGATACTGAAATGTATGCAACTGCGACAGGACATATGAAGCTAGATGTTAAATCTCCTGATTGCATTAACCAGAATTATAGTTCCTAATTATGAGACAGCTGTCAATTTATTCACTAATTCCTTAAAATCTTGGATTTTTTTGACTTTTCTTTTCTACATCTTCTGTAAGATTAGGTCTACAATTTACCTCGTCACTATATCGTAGATAATGTATAGGACGAATTTTTGATACTTACATATTGCAAGGAGTTCATGATGAACAAAATGTTAATCGCAGCTGCAGCGTCTTCTGTACTTCTACTGGCTGGTTGTGCTTCTGGTCTGGACGAAGCAACAACAGCAAAAATGGATGAGCTAAGCAACCAAGTTAGCCAGCTAACCAACGAAGTTTCTGCACTGAAATCAGATCTATCGACTGAAGTTCAGAAAGCTGGCGATGCTGCAATGTCTGCTCAAGAAGAAGCAGCACGTGCAAACGAGCGTATCGACAATATTGCTCAGTCTTACACTAAGTAATTCTGAATCAAGTTGTAAAAAAAGGGTCTGCATTGCAGACCCTTTTTTTTAACCCAATTTTCTTCTTCTGATTAATTCACATATGACGGCGCGACGACTTCTGTTGGCACACCGTTTTGTGACAATATCACCGCGCGCGCTTTCACATCCGAAATATCAAACTCATCTAACCACCAGCTTAGCTGCTGCGGAACCACCATATCTTTTTTACTGCCATCGCTACGTGTTAAAGGCTCGTGAGCTTCAACAAATACACTGCGATCCGGCTCCAACGCCACTTTTACAGGCTCATCAATAATTTTCACTTTTTCACCCAGTTTGATCTGAGGGAATAGCCACTTAATATCTTTTGGATCCATACGTATGCAACCTGAGCTTACTCGCATACCGATACCAAAGTCTTTATTGGTTCCATGGATCAAATAGTCACCCGCCCCATAAGCCAGTCGCAGGGCAAACTCACCTAAAGGGTTTTCTGGACCAGCGGGCACAACCGTAGGTAGTTCGATGCCTTTCGCTAAATACTCTTTTCTAATTGAAGCAGGAGGTGTCCATGTCGGGTTGGGTCTTTTTTGGCTGATTTTGGTCTCCATTTCCGGCGTATCACGACCGATTCGACCAATACCGACAGGGAAAATGTGTACTTTATTTTCTTGGGGCTTGAAGTAATAAAGACGAAGTTCAGCCAAGTTAATCACAATACCTTCTCTGGGCACTTGGGGTAAGATGATTTGAGTTGGAATGGTTAAAACATAGTCCACTTGAGGTAAAAAAGGGTCAACGCCCTTATTTGCTGCCATTAATGACAAAAAGCCAACATCATATTGCTTTGCAATATCCGCTAAGCTTTCTCCTTGCTCAACCTTATGATATTGGGTGCGCCCCACCAAACTGCTGCCCTCTGGCGGTAGTTCATAAGTTGCCGCAAACACCGGCAGACTCAGACAACAACAGAGAGAAAGAACTTTTCGCAGCATTTTAGGTTTCCTTAGCTTCTTTATAGAGACGTAAGGTTATCTCTCTTTCTACCTTGTGATCAACTATCGGCTTGGGATATGACAATGTATTGACAGCTGGGCATTTCCACGGCTGATGAATATAACGTGTTTCTAAATCTCGTAGCTCAGGAACCCAGCACCGAATAAAAACGCCATCGGGGTCAAACTTCTCCCCTTGAGTAATTGGGTTAAAAATCCGAAAGTAAGGTTGACCGTCACATCCGGTTGACGCACACCACTGCCAGCCACCATTGTTCGCAGCATAATCTCCGTCAATCAGGTGGCTCATAAAATAGGCTTCACCCTCTCTCCAACTAATATGTAAATCTTTAACCAGAAAGCTGGCGACAATCATTCTCAAACGGTTATGCATCCAACCTGTCGTGTTAAGTTGCCTCATTGCCGCATCAACAATTGGATACCCAGTCATGCCCTCTTTCCACGCTTGGAACAGCGTGTCATTCGTTACCCATTGCAAGCTCTCCCCCCATTCAAGAAAGCACCGTCCTTTACTGAGCTTAGGTTCAAAATGAAGTAAGTGTTGATAAAACTCTCGCCAAATCAGTTCGCTTTGCCAAACCTCTCGACCACAACTTAGGGTCGGCGTTTGCCGATACATCACTCTGCCCATACATTGCCGTACAGAGAGCGCACCAATTGCCAAATAAGGGGAAAGGCGACTTGTTGCCAGTAGAGCTGGAAAGTCACGTTGCTGATGATAGTGTTCAACCCATTGCTGGTCGAAATCGCGCAGTTGATTGCGGATAGCAATTCTATCAATGGGGTACGCAGCACTAGAAACCCGAGGAAAACTGAAACTTGCATTCAGTTGAAGCGAGTTTATTTTATCCTTTTGCAGTTGAGACAAAGGCGAAGCGGTTTCAGTCTTAAGTACTGAAAAAGACAACGCATACAACTTGCTGAGATAAGCCTTTTTAAAAGGCGTAAAAACTTTAAAGTACTCTCCTTGTTTGTTGAGCACGGAACCTGGAGGAAAAATGCACTTATCATCAAAGCATTGATATGCCACCCCTTCCAATTTAAGCCGCATTCTAAGATGCTCATCCCGTCGTTGTTCGTCTACCTCATAATCCTTGTTTAGATAAACCGCACCGGCTCCACATTGCTTCGCGATATGAGCAACAAACTCTGCTCCATGCTCATAGGTGTCACTTTCATGATAAATAAGCTCGACGTTGTACTGTGCTAACTCTTGTTTAAGCACTTCGAGACGTCGGTATATAAGGTCTGCCTGAATAGGGGCAAGATGATGCTTAAGCCAAGTGTCAGGTGTCGCCACATAAACACCAATCACAGGTTCGCCACTTTTTATAGCTTCAAATAATGCCCTATTATCATCAACGCGAAGATCGCGCCTGAACCAAACCAGTTTCATCCAATTAATTTACCTTGCATTCATAAGCCATAACGTAAGCGTAGCGCTTGAGGATAAGGGTCAAAAAAAGATTGTTGTTGTAAGTAACAGTCAGGATGCGCTGATAAATAATGTTTTATCAAGGTTAAAGGGGCCAGCAAAGGTAACAACCCAACGCGATAATCATCAATTAGTTGGCGAAGTTCCGCTTTCTGAGCTTTGTTTAGAGCACGTTTAAAATATCCTTGCAGGTGCATCAACACATTAGTGTTATTTTTTCTGCTGGCTCGATGCACCATCGCTTTCATTAAGCCTGTGCGATAAAGGTTATAGAAATCAAGAACATCATAATCACATATGTGAGCCACAAGCCGTCCTAACTCCTTGTATGATTGAGGGTGATGCGCCATCAAGGTCAACTTATAACGAGAATGAAATGCAACAATTTTTCCTCTAGTAGGAGTGCCACTCATTGATTGGTAGAAATCGTGTAAAGTAAAAACCCGGGTCACGAAGTTTTCTTTCAGTACAGGATCATTAAGACGTCCATCTTCTTCTACAGGTAGCCACGGCATTTTAGCCATTAACTCTTTGGTGTAAAGGCCAACTCCAGTGCTGTCTGAGCCTCCTTTTTTATAGACTTTAACCCGCTCCATACCGCATGTCGGTGACTTGGCACAAACCACATAACCGCAAAGTTGATCATTGATTAACGCATTCACTTTCTGTTTTGCGAAAGCCACCATCCTATCGGTGTGCTCTATACTATTGTCTTTCGTCTCTACAAGGGCGATCCGCTCTTTGTCGGAAATAAGCCGAATGGTCGGCCTTGGCACTGGCATTCCGGACTCAACTTCAGGACATACCGAAACAAACTCAAAATAAGGTGACAATTCTTTAGTCACAAACCGACTCAATTTATGTCCAGAGTCAAACCTGACATGCTCACCAAGTACGCAAGCACTTACCCCGATTTTAATCATTTGGCTCATAAACAATCCCCTTTCTCAATCAAACATCAATACTTTTTATTTGAATCTGCATCTATCCATACGATGAGAGAGGCATTTTGGTTCAATTTTTTAAGCAAACGTTTTTACAAATCGATTGCTCAATCAAAATCAACAGAATTAGTTATCAATAGGTTTTTGAATGTCTAAAATAAGGTTTTTTGTGACAGAGTTCTCATGGGAGTATGCTAGATATAGCTAGTATTGCCTCAACAGATTTTTTCAGTTCAACAGAATTAGTAATAAAATGAGCTAATTCGCTAGCAACTTTGGAGTAACAACTATGGCAACCCCACATATTAATGCACAACCTGGTGATTTCGCAGAAACAGTATTGATGCCAGGCGATCCACTACGTGCAAAATACATTGCAGAAACTTTCTTAGAAGACGTAAAGCAAGTTTGTGATGTGCGTAACATGTTTGGTTTCACAGGTACTTACAAAGGAAAACGTGTTTCTGTAATGGGCCACGGTATGGGTATCCCATCATGCTGTATCTATGTTCACGAGCTTATCGCTGAATACGGCGTGAAAAACGTCATTCGTGTGGGCAGCTGTGGTGCAGTTCGTGACGACGTTAATCTAATGGACGTTGTGATCGGTATGGGTGCATCAACAGATTCTAAAGTAAACCGTATCCGCTTTAACAACCACGACTTTGCAGCGATCGCTGATTACGGTCTTCTAGAAGAAGCAGTTAACCAAGCGCGCGCTCAAGAAGTACCAGTAAAAGTAGGTAACGTGTTCTCAGCTGATCTTTTCTACACACCAGAAGCTGACATCTTCGAGAAGATGGAAAAACTAGGTATCTTGGGTGTCGATATGGAAGCTGCGGGTATCTACGGTGTTGCAGCGGATCTTGGTGCAAAAGCACTGACGATTCTAACGGTATCTGACCACATCATTCGTGGTGAAAAACTAAGCTCTGAAGAGCGTCAAAAGTCGTTCAACGACATGATGAAGGTTGCACTTGAAACTGCAATCAACATCTAAGACTCCACCGATTGAAGTACTTCGCCATCAGAGGATTCTCTGATGGCCCAGATAATCCCGAGGGGGAGATTGTGACAACAGGCAAACTGCCGCTGGAAGCAGAAGGGTTACAGCTCAACTTTTGTAAAACATTGGCGTGTGACAACTTTGGATTGAGTGAGGCACATCGATACGTTGTGCAGCATGCTAACCCAAAACGACCTGCTATGGTTTGTCGGGAATGTGGCGCTTTCCCCCCCTTACTTAACAATCAGGAAGTTCTTAACGAACTTCATCGACTACGTCACCTTCACAGTGACGGCCTCCCCGCATGTCGCAATGAAGACTGTGACAATTTCGGTCTTTCCGTTCATACCCACAAACATCTTTACCATGCCTTTGGTTATAGTGGCGATCGTCAGCGTTATCGCTGCAAACAATGCCAATCGACCTTTGTGGACAAATGGTCTGGAGCAAACAAAAAGCTGAATTTTCAAGAGAACCTACTCGGTTTGCTCTTTATGAGTTACTCGGTACGTGAAATATGCCGTAAGTTGGAAATTAACCCAAAAACGTTTTATGACCACCTCGATCACATCGCAAGTCGTTGCCGCCGTAAGCTGGCAATGATTGATGCGCGATGGGTAAACCACGCACAAAGCTATCAGCTTGCTTCGTACTATGTGCCATTGCAACCACAGAGCAACAATGGCGTACTTTGGATAACCACTGGGGAAGCGAAAACTGGCTATATTTTGTGCCAGCATGTGAATTATTCTTCAGACGAAGAACCCAATGGCCCCAATGACCACAACCCTTACGACATGCCAGCAAGATTCGTATCGCAGGATTATTCATCTGAGTCCAATATGCCTGCGTCCGCACCTTCTCCTATTTTAAGAGAGCGTATTGACCAGAAATATCAGATTATTTTAGCTCGCGGTAACGTAGAAGACCCAATGGGTAACCTGACAACATTTAACTACCCTTCCAAAGGTGCTTTAATTCGACCGCCTTATACCTCTTACGCGCACTACCTGCATGTGTTAGATATGTGTGGTGACGACAAACGTGTATCGATTTATATGCCGCAAGATCCGGTCTTACGTTCAGCAGCTTTGAGCGTTTGCCTGCCTCGTATTCAGCAAAAAAACGTAGACCTCATGTATGTCGAAGAAGACACTCAATGGAGTAACGACATCACTTTTGGCAAAACCGACATTGTACACGTAGGTTGGTGGCGTGACCGCTGGGCTATCGCTAACCAAAAAGAAGCATCTAAAGGGATATGTTATTTGGCGGGAGAGCGCAACAATCCAGAGGAATGGCTGGTTAACGCATCAACACGTAAAGTCGAGTTTTACCAACAACGCTTCCAACTGTTGTTTGGTGCATTTATTAATGAGCCTAGACGAAAGCTTCGCCCCGGAGGCCTATTACCGATGCTGGATATTTTCAGGGCGTGGCACAACCTATGTTATCAAGATAAATGCGGAAAAACCGCGGCACAAAATCTCGGTTTGACTGACGCCCCACTGACACTGAGAGAGCTGCTTCAGTAATCACTAAGAACTGCATAAAAAAAGAGCCGCGATACGCGGCTCTTTTTTATGGGGATGATATGGGTTTGACATATTCAACAATGGACCGCCAATGTTTCCTTTCAAACTTCTCATGTAACTTATCTTCACTCGCGAAACGCTGACTATTACGAGATAAGTTCATGGGATGCTTTTGAGGAAAATAGTATTGGCTCTCCACAATTGAACTCAATGAAATATATCCTTTTGACTCGAGCGCTCTGTCTAAAGACCGAGCGAATCTCTCATCCAGCTTCTGCCATTTTCTAAGCATTTTACAACCTGCTTATTACACTTTGGATGGATGAAAGCAAAAGGCCCAAGAGAACTCAGGCCTTTTCACTCCTTATTGCGGCTTAATGTCGTTTGGTTGCAAATGAATGCGAACGGGAACATTTAACTCTGTGTTCAGCGCACTTCGTAATGCTTTCACATCCGTTCCTTTTTTCGCATACAGCAATGCAATTCCCCCTTCATAGCCAAGAAATTCCAAATCAAATTTTTCGGCAATCACTAACGCTTGCTGCTCGTCAGTAACAATCTCAATTTCTCCAGAAATCGTCTTCGGTTTAGGTTGGATGACACTGTCGGCATTCGCAGAAAGGACAACTGAGTCACCGACACGAACGGTATTCGACTTTTCAGCACTTGCACCTGCAGACCTTGTTGACAAGTGATTGGATGGTACAACGGAGTACGCTTCACCATTAATATTGATGGTTGGCTCCTGAGCTATCGCAGAAAACGAACATAATGAGCCGATCACAAGCATTGTGAACAAAGTATTACTATTTTTCATGTTTGATTCCTTATTTCGCTTCTGTATGACCTAAAATACGTAACGACCAACCTAACAGCTCGCCATTTTCGGTATTGTTATTGACGTGATATCGCTTACCTGTCTTGACCTCTGTTACGTAACGAATGTCTTTGCTGGTATCGGTGACGCGCAGTGTCCAATTTCCTCTTGCTGATTCACCATAAAATTTGTGGCTTAACATCAACTTGTTTCGGAATCCAACTGACTCTACAACCATACTATTGCGTGGTGACATCAACACACTGCGGGTACCAGATGGAGAAACCAGTTCAACCAGCAGATCTGAAATACGCTCGTGGTTCGCATTGAGGGTGATCTGAACCGCTTCAACCGTATTGTCACTTTCAACCGCCAGTGTGCTAGACGTTGCATTTGCACCCGCATCAGCAATTGCAAGTGGGTTTTCAAGGTTACTGTTAATCCAAGGGCTAATCTCAAGTGACGGTAATGGCACGTAGTTGTCTCGTCCTGCCTTAATTGCAGCACTTACATCAATTAAACCAAAGCCATAATAAGGGCTGTATTGATAACCAGCCGCATTTTCTTCCCAGCCTTCTAAGCCAACAACCGTACGATTTGCTCCCGCTGCAGTGGTATAACGTAGTTGTAAATCGCCATAATTTGGATCGACTTGTGTCGCGGTTGAAGCGAGAAGGTGTCGGATATCACGCTGATGCATATTAGGGAATGCAGACATCATGACCGCAAAAGCACCTGATGTATTGGGCGCCGCTGACGAAGTCCCATTCATAGTGCTGTTGTAGTTACAAGTTGGGTCTAAAGGAGTACCACCGTGTAACAAGTGGCCTGGATATGGCGAATCGTCTGGATCGTTGTTATTGTACCCCATTTCACAACCTGTCGGATCTGTTGTCACATGAGCAGGGAAATCACTCCCAAACTCTCCTCCTAGTGCGGTTAAAAATACACTGCTACCTACTGTTGAGTATGACGAACGCGTCCCACCAGCGGCTAATGCACTCACGGTTACGTTCCAATAGTTTGCATTATCATTCTCTTGGTTGCTATTTTCCCATGGTAAATCAGCATCTTGGTTAATAGGTCGGAACTTATTACGGTTGTAGCCATTGCCTGCAGATTTTACGAAAACCGCACCAAGTTGACCGTTGGAGTCCATCGACATACGCTTCAGAGTTCGTTCTCTAAAGCCTTCGTCGTATGATTCCGATGTCAATACTGAACGACCATAACTTTGGTTAAATACTCTTACGTCGTCTGTATAACCCGGTTTACCATGGCTAATATACCAAGCGTTAGGAATGAGGGTTTCGGTATCCCAATCAATAAGATAATTGTAGCCCTGCAAGTTTACCTCTGGTGCTACCCCAATACCTCCTAGGCCATTGTTACGCACAGCACCAATGATTCCTCCAACAGAAGTTCCATGTGCATCTCCACGGCGAATTGGACTTGGATCACCGGAGTTTGTCACTAGGTTTTTTGAACGCCCTTGACGAATATTGCCTTCAAGATCTGGGTGAGCAAGCTCTAACCCATCATCCACAACGGCAACGTTAACACCTTGACCGGTAAAGCCGACACGGTGCGCCCACCATACGTTCATATCATTACCTGCAACCCCGCCGTTACGTGCAAATGCACGTTGACCAGTATTCATTAGGTGCCATTGGTGTTCGGTCAATGGGTCATTTCCTGGAAGGCAGCGTAACAAGCTGTTTCGCGAAACATCGACGTTGTCATCCACATTTAACGCAGAACAAGCTTCAACACTTGCCGGCTCTCCTGAATTTTCGAGAACCGTCGTTGATACCCCTGCATACGACATAAAGGATGCGGAGCCTAACAATGCACTAATAACTAGCGCCACTGATGTTGGTTTATACATTTTTATATCCTTCTAATATTCGCTTGATTGAATACCAAGCACGAACATATTTAAGATAAAAAAACACCATTCAAAACCATCGAAAATATCATTTGTGATCTTAAGCGCAGTTAGAAAATACATTATTAATATTTTTTAGGTTCAGGTTCTTACTATCAACAATAAAACTTAAAAACTAGCAATACCCAGACATAACAACTAAATACAAATCTAATATTAACAATGAGTTAATCCTTAATTTAGAACATATTTATAGTTAAACTAACAATATTTAGTTTCGACATATTGGACAAGTAGTTAAAATTACAAAAACAACAATAAATTAAGACACCTCTACAATAGAAACTAAAATTGGTATTAGATTTAATTACAATTGAAAGGTAAGTTAATTATTTTTCACACCGATACCGTTCTATATAATGTAAGTTAAATTGGCGTCAAAATATTGTCCTTATATGTAATAAATGAATAACTCCTCTTTCCTGCTTTACATTTGCCTACACAACATGCTGGTTTATATAAACATTTCCAAAATGAATATTACTGGCACAATTTGTGCTTTATTTAAATATAAATTGGGCATAAACGGTTTCACTCAAAAACTCCGAGCTGCGATATAATTAGCATTAGTGTGAACCTCGCCAGTAAACCGTACGCTCAACGTTGCTTTTGCTGGAGATATGGCAATGGCTGTTTTTATAATGCTTTGGTATTAACACAACACTTTGCTGTTAAGGGATTGATTAATTGGACAAAAGCCAACATCTTTTAGAAACGGAAATCACACGACTCAGAGACAAAGTTGAATCTGAGCCAGAAAAAGTGTTAGCGACAGCTGAACAGTGTGTTACGCGAGCAAATCAGATACTTTACCCAGACGGCGTCATCCAAGGGTTAATCATCATGTCTCGTTGTTGCTGGTGCCTGATGGATTACCGGAAAGGACTAAGATACATCAAAGAAGCGCACAGTAAGCTAAGCACAATGGACAGCGATGATTACCTCCCTGAAATTCTTCATATCCACGCCTTACATTACTGGGGACAAGCAAAATACTACTCCGCACAACAGTTTTGGATTAATGCGTTAGAGCAATCAGCCTTAGTTGATGAAATTGAGTACCAAATAGAGAGCCTCATTGGGCTTGGCAATGTTTGGCGTATCACCCATGAATATCAACTTGCGCGTACAACTCACGAGCTTGCCGTTACTGTTGCCAATAATACACGTATTGCTTGGTTAGAAGGAAAAGCACGAATACTGCTAGCATGGGATTTATACCTGTTAAACCAGTATGTTGAGATGCTCAGCGTGTTAGACGGCGCATCAGAGCTACTTTCTCACCATGACGATAAAACATGGCATGCAGAAGTATGGGACTTCCGTGGCCTCGCATTATTAGGGCTCGAACGGATTGAAGATGCAGAAAAAGCGACGGCAAAAGCCCATGATCTTGCAGTAGAACACAACTTAGTATGGATGCAAGCTCACTCTTTCATCAGCCGAGCTAGACTAGAATTGCTGAGAAGCCATCCAGAACGTGCGGCAGAATTGCTGGTAAAAGCCGAGCGTTCTGCGTCAACATTCGATAACGGCGAGCTACTTTCTCAGATCTGTTTCCAGCAATCTCGAGTGGCAGAAGAGCAAGAGGATCACCAAACCGCCCTTGCTGCGTTCAAAAAATATCGTAAGCACTCCATCGATATGCTCCGAGAACAAACGGCTCGTGTCAGTAAAGACAAAGCCAGAGCTTCAAAGCGCCAGTTAGAACAACGGGCTCGAAAACTCATTAATCGTATTCGAGGTCAACATGAATACGACCCTGACAAGCAGCTCAGTCAAATGGTTTCTGAAACCTTTTGGTGGGAGCAGTTAGTACTTTGCAAAACCGAACTTAAGCAATCGAAACACTCCGTGATCATCATTCAACACGAAGATAATCATTACTTGGATGTGTGTGCAGAAATCGCCCATTCATTATGCAATCGTATGGATCTGCTTTCACGTTTAAGCGCTGACCGCCTCGGGCTATTGCTGGCAGACAAAGGGGATGAGGCTCTTAATGTCTTTCGTGTTCTAGCAAAAATGATTGAAATTTACCCTTGGCATCGCAAAGGTTTAAAACAATCTCTACCACGAGTTATGTTTGAGGATATTTTGGCTTTCCCATTCACATTAGAACAACTTGAAGAACTTCAGGACACAGAAAATGGAAACGTTACTCAACAAAATCAGTGAGTCAGGACTAGACGCTTCCTCTGTTTCTGGCGAAGAAGCTCTAATTTTCTGGAACCACATTCGTCAGTATGTCGCGACAACACCACAAGAGAAGGCACAAGCTCTGATCATCAGTGCTGAATATCGTAATGAGCTTAAGCAACCTCAAGCGAGTTTGGATGAGTTACGGCAAGCATTGAAACTATTGAGCTTACCCCAAGATGCAGAGTTAATCTTAGAAATTCGAGCAAGCCTTGCCGAAAGATTGGTTGAAACGGGTGACTACACCAGTGCCTTGAATGAATACATCACCAGCTCAACCATCGCAGTTGATAACAGCTTCATTGATGCCTATGTTACCGCAGTATTAGGAATGGGGAACTTGTGTGATGCCTACGGCGATCACAATCGCGCACTTCGTTATTACCAAAAAATCGACAGTATCGACCATGCCATTACTAGTCGCTCACTCAGGCTTCGATATAAACTCTATATGCTGTCTTGCTACATAGAGCTCAATCGCACTGAGGCAGCAAATGATCTGATCCGAGAGTGCGAAGAACTAAGCATCCTTGTCAGCGATAAAGTATTAACAGGGCAAATCTATCTTTATCGTGCAAAATTGTATCGTCGCAAGAAGAAGTTTGATGATGCCATGCAATGCCTCGCGAATGTCCAATACGCTGCTGGCAATATCCATTCAAGCTGGCTATCGAATATGATCCGTTTAGAACTGGCGTATTGTCTTACCGAATCAAATAAACCTCATATGGCGAACTGGGTACTCGAATCGGCCCACAAACGCATCAAGCAATATGCCTCTCCTTTCCTTTCACTCAAACTGTCCAATTCACTTAGCGACATCAGTGAGCAACAAGGGGATTTCGCTCGTGCATTAAGCTATCAAAAAAGAGCGTTTCGCATCGAAAGCGATCTCATGAAGAACATCCCAATCAGTGAGCTTGGTGCTGCGCAGCTACGGCGCTTATCTCGTTTCGAATTGCAACTTAAACTCATTCTCTCCGAGTTAGAAAATCGCGAACTGAAAGAAACAACGGAAAACCAGAAACACACCGTAGCCCAGCTGCAACAAGATGTATTCACAGATCCATTGACCAACTTACACAACCGTCGCTGGCTCGATGTAAAATTAAAAGATCTGCTACTTCACGATACCCCATTCGCGTTAATGGTTATCGATATTGACCATTTTAAGTCGATTAACGACGAACTCAGTCATTTGGTCGGAGATAAAGCCATTGTAAATGTCTCTAAAGAATTGGCGGCTTACTTTAAATTTCGCGGTGCTTCTTGTGTCCGTTTCGGTGGCGAGGAGTTCCTTGTCATTCTAGAAAAAGCCACACTGGATCAAGCAGAATTGCATGCAGAGAACTACCGCGAACGTATTTTCCAATTTGGTTGGCACGAAATACTCGGAGAACGTGGCCTTACGGTCAGTATCGGCATTACCTTGCACCGTGAGGGAGAAAATACACAACGCACATTCTATCGCGCAGACAAAGCGCTATATCGAGCAAAAGCGAACGGTCGTAATCAAGTTTGCACAGAATAGACAAACCTAGATTTTCAATGCTAACCGCTTGTTTTCATCCACTTAACTAACGTATTCTCACTAAACAATCACAACATCGTCACAAGGAAGTAACTAATGTTTCTCGATTATTTTGCGCTAGGTCTGTTGATCTTTGTCGCGCTGGTAATCTTTTACGGCATTATCGTCATTCACGATATACCGTACGAGATTGCAAAAGAGCGTAAACATCCTCATCAGGATGCCATTCACTATGCAGGCTGGGTTAGCCTGTTTACCCTACATGCTATCTGGCCATTTCTCTGGATTTGGGCCACCCTCTGGCGCAAAGAGCGCGGCTGGGGGTTCCAAAAGCTTGAAGAAGAGCAACATGATATCCACCATCGTGTTGATCAGCTCATCGATCAAGTTAATCAGCTACAAAGCGAAGTCGCACGTTTAAAAACACATCAAAGCAACAATCACTCAACCGTTTCCGTCCACGCAGCACGTCATGAGGAGGAGCAATAATGGATTTACTTCTTGTCCTCACTTATGCCGCCATATGTATCGCCATTTTTAAAATATTCAATATCCCTCTTAATAAATGGACGGTTCCAACCGCTGTATTGGGTGGTGTGGTTTTGGTGGGAACTCTGATTCTACTGATGAACTACAACCATCCATTTACACAAGTGGGCAATCAAGTGTTCTCCACAACCCCTGTGGTATCTGGTGTTCGTGGCCGAGTCATTGAAGTTCCTGTACAGGCGAATCAGCCACTGAAGCAGGGAGACATTCTATTTAAAATTGACCCAATTCCGTTCGAAGCCGAGGTTGCAAAATTACGAGCTAAAGTAAAAGAAGCCAGCCAAGGCGCATTGGGCCTTGAGTCGAATGTGAAAGAAGCTGAAGCCGCTACTATCAAGGCAATCGCAGATCGAGACAAAGCCAAAAGAGAATATGATCGATACCAGCGTGGTTATGACAAAGGTGCTTTCACTGAACAGCAACTTGATACACGTCGACAAGCTTATAAAGCGGCTCAAGCGTCACTCGAAGTCGCTCAATCCAAGCAAGAGCAAGCGCAAATTGCATTAGACTCCGAAGTGGGTGGCGAAAACACCGCAGTCGCTCAACTGTTAGCTGAGTTGCGTAAAGCAGAGTTCAACTTAGAACAAACCATTGTTCGAGCACCAACAGATGGTTATGTTACTCAATTGGCGCTAAGACCCGGAGTAATGGCAGTACCTTTGCCTCTCGCTCCAGTAATGACTTTTGTTCATACCGAAGAAAAACTCTACACCGCAGCATTTCGCCAAAACTCTCTACAACGCCTGAGTCCGGGTTTTGATGCCGAGTTCATGTTTAGAGCCCTACCAGGTAAGGTATTTAAAGGTGAGGTTATTGAAGTGTTACCAGCAATTGGTGAAAGCCAATTTCAAGCCAGAGGATCATTGTTAGGTACGGAAGCATTACGGACCAGTGGCCGTGTATTCGTCACATTAAAAATCAACGACGATCTTTCAGAATACCGCCTTCCTATGGGGACTGCCGTGGAAGTTGCTGTTTACTCAGACAGCTTTACCCATGTCTCCGTCATGAGGAAGGTGCTCATTCGAATGAAAAGCTGGCAAAACTACCTTTACCTCGATCACTAATTAATTCAGCCCACTTGGAAGAGTGGGCTTTTTGAGCATTTTATCACTACACTTAATGACAGAGATCAAATTTATATGTAACAGGTTATGGGATAAGGTTCTCAAAAAGATACGTAACTTATAGAATACAAACTTTTTGCAACCAGCAGGAAGCTGTGCATGAGCCGTATTGTTTGTTTTTTATTTTTTTTGCTCTCTCTCCCTCCATCTTATGCCAATCCGATCATTGATCGTGCATTAAGTTTGGTTAAGTTACAGCCTCAAGAAGCCATTCAGATCATTAAGCCAATCGATTACGATCAACTGTCACCTTTAGAGCAAATTCAATACGCCACTGTCCTAGCTTCTGCATTGGGCGGACAAGGAAAGCACCAAGCCTTTGCCCAATTTATAGACTCCTACCATCCGCCAGTCATCAGCTCCAGAAAAGAACAAAGAGCGCTGTTCGCGTTCCAAATTCAGGCCGCATGGCCATATGAACAACAAGCTGAATACGACAATGCATTGAAATGGTATCAAGAGGCTGAGAAAACAGCGTTAGAGCTTGAAGATATGGAAAGCGTGGGATTTATCAAAATCCAGTACAGCGCTGTTTATTCTCAGCAAGGCAATTTTTATCAAGCATTGGAGCAAGCTCAACAAGCCTATAAGCTACTTGCAACAACCTCTGATCAGGATCGACTCCTTAACTTATTAAGTCAGCTCGGCATTTTGTATTACCTTAACCAGAACTATCCTCTGGCAATTGAGTATCAAGAACGAGTATTGGAACTGGCTGAGACTCAAAACGACAAACATGCAACGACACTTGCTTATTACAACTTAGCCAATGCCTACATGAAATTAGGCTTATCGACAGGAAGTCAAGATGAGCTTGTTCAGTCTCTAGATTGGTTCGATAAGGCTTATATTAACGTTAAAGAAGCAAGTACACGTTATTTAGAACCCGACGTTCTGCTTGGTTTAATTGCTCTCCATACCGAACTTTCAAACCTACAAAAGGCAGAAGGTTATGTCACAGCATTAAAGGCGTTGAATGCGACCTATGTCGGCTACAGTCAACTGTCTCATGCGCTTACATTGGCCAGTTTTTTCTTCGCTACGGGTGAGTATTCGATAAGCCAAGTATACTTACAAACCGCCACCAACTATTTCCAAAATGAAACGCAAAGTTACCCTATCTACGCGATCAATCAGTTAAAAAAAGCGGCAGGGATCTACCATAGGATGGGGCTGAATGAGCAAGCCTACTTGACTCAACGCCAGTTTGATCGCCTCGCTGAGATCTACTATCAAAACAACATTCAAAAAGAGCTGGCTTTCTTGCAATCCGAATTGGACAACCAACGCTTGCAACACGAAAACAACGTACTAAGTCATCATAATCAAATGAATCAAGTTGGTCTTATCTCCAGCGCTTTTGTCTTAGTGATGGTGTTAACTTTGTTAGGTGGTCAATATCGTCAAAAGCAACAATTTTACCGCCTCTCAAATACCGACCATTTAACTGGTGTACCTAACCGTCGCTATCTCTTTGAATTGGGAGAGCAAAACTTCGCCCCCAAACAACTTTCTGTCATCTTGTTTGACATCGATTTTTTTAAGCAAATCAATGATAAATTTGGTCATGACACTGGTGATACCGTCCTAAAAGAGGTTGCGGCTCTTGCAAAATCTTGCTTGCGTAACCAAGACCTTCTTGGCCGAATTGGTGGAGAAGAGTTCTTAGTTCTTTTACCGTCTCTGACATTGCATGAGCTAAATCATGTCGCTGAGCGTTTAAGAGCCAGCATCGACGGACATAATTTTTATGACATCAATGGAAGTAAAGTGAACGTGACAGCAAGCTTTGGAGTCCATCACCACAATCAAGCACTCAGCTTGGACCAAGCATTTAAGTTAAGTGACCAAGCGCTCTACAACGCGAAAAGAAACGGTCGAAACTGTTGCGTATGTTGCTGATTTAGACATACAGATAAAGCGGTATTAGTTCAAGTATGCCGCTTTCCAACACTGCCCCTAAAAGTTATAATTCCCGCCTATTTTTTACTGGCGTACAAAATTTAAACAACAATCGACCAGTAATGTTCTTTAAATATTCAGGGCAAGGGGTTATCTATGAATCTTTCGGCAAAAACCGTCGTCGTCATTGCAATTGGTGCGGCACTGTATGGCATTGGTGGGCTACCAATGTTCGGCATTCCCGTTTTCGCCAATACGACGTTAAAACCGGCAATGGCTGTACTTGCTCTGTTTTCTGTCCTGTTTGGCCCAATTGTAGGCTTTCTTGTCGGTTTTATCGGTCACTGGGTTACCGACCTTTTTGCTGGTTGGGGCGTATGGGTGACCTGGGTATTGGGATCCGGCATTGTTGGATTAATTATGGGGCTCTTCCCAGCGATGACTCGCCAGCGCCTACAAAAAGGGGAGTTACCAGCCAAAGACTTTTTGCTATTCGTACTCCTAGCATTGGTAGGTAACATTATTGGTTACGGATGCTCTGCATTTTTAGATACCATACTTTACGCCGAACCTTTTACCAAAGTATTCACTCAACTTTCCATTATTGCTTCTGGTAACACACTTCTGATCGCGATTGTGGGTTTCTTCATTCTTAAAAATGTTGCTAAACGCAATAAACAAAGCCGCAATCTAAGCGAGGCTTAATTTTTTCATGACCATTGAATTTTCTAACTTCTCTTTTCGATATGAGTCGCTGGATAAACCGACGTTAAAAAATATCAATCTAAGGATAGAGAAAGGAGAGAAAATCCTCATCATCGGCCCAAGCGGGAGTGGTAAATCCACCTTGGGTCAATGCCTTAACGGCCTCATTCCTCACGCAGTTCAAGGTGAGATTAGCGGGACACTGTGCTTTGATGGAGCAGACAGCCGCAAATTTGCTTTACATGACTTCACAGAACAAGTCGGCACAGTATTACAAGATACTGATAGTCAGTTTGTTGGCCTGAGTATTGGTGAAGACATTGCTTTTGCCCTCGAAAACCAACTCACCACCAATATCGACATGTATCCCATGGTGAAAGCGACGGCTCGCATGGTCGCTTTAGACGATATGCTCAATCGTTCTCCCCATGATTTATCTGGCGGACAAAAACAGCGTGTGTCCCTTGCAGGGATCTTAGTCGATGACGTAGAGATTTTACTTTTTGATGAGCCGCTAGCGGCACTTGATCCCAAAACAGGCCAGCGAACTATTGAGATCATCGATGAGCTGCATCAAAGCAATGACAAAACTACGATCATTATTGAACACCGCCTCGAAGACGTGCTCCATCGTGACATTGACCGAGTTATCCTCATGGATCAAGGCTCAATCATTGCAGATCTCATCCCAGACGAATTGCTGGCTTCTGAATTGTTAGGTCAACACGGTATACGAGAACCACTGTACCTGTCGGCACTCAAGTCCGCCCATTGTCACATTCAGGCCATGCATAAGCCTTCAAGTTTAGCGAAAATGTCTCTTGAACCCTTTAACCAATTGGTTAAAAGCTGGTACCACCCAGTTGCTATCGCTAAGCCAGAGAACCCACGAGCACCATTGCTAGAAGTTAATCAGCTTACTTATTCTTACGATGGCGAGAAAAATGCTATTGAAAATGTAAACTTTTGCATTCATCAAGGTGAGTTCGTTTCTATTTTAGGTAAAAATGGTTCTGGCAAATCAACCTTAGCCAAGTTAGCCATGGGGGTTCTTGAGCCCGACGAAGGGACAATGCACTTTAACGGGCAAGATCTCCAAACCCTGAGTATCTTTGAACGAAGTGAAAAAATTGGTGTGGTCATGCAGAACCCAAATCATATGATTTCACACCATATGATTTATGATGAAGTTGCGTTTGGCTTACGTAATCGCGGGATTGATGAGCAAATTATCCAAGAAAAAGTCGAACAAACGTTAACGCTCTGTGGCTTAAATAAGTATCGTCATTGGCCTGTTGAGGCCCTCAGTTACGGCCAAAAGAAACGTGTCACTATCGCATCAATTCTCGTGTTAGAGCCACAACTGCTGATCTTGGATGAGCCAACGGCTGGACAAGACTACCGAAACTACACCGCGATGCTCTCCTTTATCCAAGGGCTGAACCAAAAGTTAGGGATCACTGTGGTGATTGTCTCTCATGACATGCATTTGGTATTGGAGTACACGACTCGCTCACTGGTATTTTCAGACAGCAGACTGATCGCCGATGCCCCTATGACGGATGTCTTCAGCCAACCAGCGCTTTTAGAACGTGCAAACTTAGCCACAACCAGCTTATATCAACTCGCAGATCACTTGAATATCGAAGATAAAAGTAGCTTTATGCGCCATTTTATTCGTCAGGAGAGCAGTGCAGCATGAAGGCATCCAAAATGAAATTTGGTATCAACTACGTTGATACTGGCTCTCCCTTACATGCGTTAAACGGTATTACTAAGTTTATGCTATTTAGTGCTTGGGTAACCGTTGTACTCACTACGTTTGATCTACGCATTATCGGAATGATGATCATACTGGGTCTGAGCCTATTGAAGGCCACACGTGTTCCTTTTCAGGTATACAAGCCGTTACTGATTGGTACCGGTAGTGTACTCATGCTCAATGCACTGTTCATGTATTTGCTCGCTCCCCAGCAAGGCAGTGAGCTTATTGGCAGCAACACTCTGTTGCTCTCCCTACCTGGAAATTACAGCTTAACTCAGGAAACGCTCTATTACTTGTTTACGGTGACCTTAAAGTACTTCAGCATGTTCCCTATTGCGTTAGTGTTTGTTTTTACCACGCACCCTACTGAGTTTGCAGCGAGTCTCAATAAAATAGGCATACCCTATAAGATCGCTTATGCGGTAAGTTTGACTTTGAGGTATTTGCCTGAAGTGAAGCAGGATTTCATAAACATCATGCACGCTCAACAAGCTCGTGGAGTTGATCTATCCAAAAAAGCACCACTATTTACACGCATGCAGAACGTAGCAAAAATCCTAGGCCCTCTGATCTTCTCTAGTCTGGACCGAGCAGACGAAATCTCAAATGCCATGACGTTGAGAGGATTTGGTCGCCATAAAAGCCGTACATGGTATAGCTACAAGCCTCTCACTCAGAAAGACACATTCTGTTTAGCCATCATCGCCATGGTTGTTGTACTAGCAATCACAAAACGCTACACCGACACAGAGTTATTCTGGTACCCATTTAACTAACAAAAAGAGGCCTGTATGGCCTCTTTTTTTGTTTTAGCTCCAACGCAATACCCTAACCTCATTACCACTTTCCGGCTTCTCAGGAATATTTAACGATAGCAGCAACGAAATAAAGGCCATCAAAGCCCCAATATAAAAAACCAGAGAGGGCGATACGAGCCAGATCAGACCAAATGTCACTGGTATGACTACCGCTGCAATATGATTAATCGTAAAGGATACACCTGCGGTGGATGCCATATCCGCTGGATCTGCGATCTTCTGAAAGTAAGTTTTAATCGCTAACGCTAAGGCGAAGAAAAGATGGTCGATTACATAAAGTGCCGCCGCCCATTCTGCTGTTTGAACCATCCCATAGCCCACAAATACACAGATTAAGCCCGCATATTCAAACAACAGCGCTTTTCGCTCCCCAACAACACCAATAAATTTACCGATACGTTTGGCAAACAAAAAATTAAATAAGTAGTTAATCAAAAACAGCATGGTGATATCTGCAGCTGAGTAGCCAAACTTTTCAACCATCAAGAAACCTGCGAACACCGTAAAAATTTGTCGCCGTGCCCCACTCATAAAGGTTAACCCATAGTAGAGCCAATAACGCTTTCTCAGCACAAGCTTTTTGTTTTGCGGCACCTTAGTTTCAAATGTCGGAAAGATCGCAGCCATCCATAAAACAATGACCAATCCCGTACCACCAGAAATCAAATACACCCACTTAAAATCAAGTGCGAATATCTCCAGCATCACCCACAACGCACCATAAGTGATCAGGGAAGCCAATGCCCCAACAGAAATGAGCTTACCAAGCATTTCTGGTGCCTCTTCTTTACTCAGCCATTGCAGAGACAATGATTGCTTTAAGGTTTCAAAATAATGAAAGCCTGTCGACATTAAAACCGTGGTAGCAAGTAGCCCAAATAAAGAAGGAAAAAAACCGGTTAACGCAGTGCCAATGGTCAGCATTAGCAAAGCGATCAACATGAACTTTTGTTCTCTGATGAACAGTAAGACAAACACCACGGTAAAGGCCAAAAAGCCGGGAATTTCTCTGACACTTTGCAGCAAACCAATGTCCGAACCGTCAAAATTTGCTCGTTCAACAACAAAATTGTTCAGTAATGCCATCCAACTCGAAAAAGCGATAGGTACGACGATCGAAATAAGTAATAAAAAATTCTGAGGGGTTTTCCAGTGCGCTGAGGGGGTCATATTTACCTTCCATGAATCATTGCTTATCGATACTACCCTCGCGACCACTATTTATGCAACGAGTACCGTTTATTTCCTTTCCAAGAGCACTTAATTCAGCCCCAAAACATAAAGGCAAAGTGTAGTTATTCACAAAAAGTTTTCGCTACTCAGTGAATAAGAGTTTTATTTCCAATAAGTTATAGATAGAGTAAAAAACACTTAACGGACAGAGAGCTGGAATATGGACATTGTGATTCGACCAACATTAGTAAGTGATGCTGCAGCATTATGTGATATTTATTCTCAACCCGGAGCGCAACGTGAGACACTTCAGTTACCCAAACCTTCTGTCGAGATGTGGACAAAACGACTAGAAAATATCCCTAGCGGCGTATACAGTTTTGTTGCTGAAGTGGATGGAAAAGTGGTAGGTAACATCGGTTTCGAGCATTCACAGCGCCCCAGAACCAGACATTGTGCAACATTTGGCATCGGTGTTCATGATGACTATCATGGGCATGGCATTGGCAGTCAGTTAATCCAAACTGTTGTCGATCTCGCTGACAACTGGCTACAAGTTAAACGCATTCAGATAGAGGTCAACAGCGACAACGATGTTGCTATCGCCTGCTACAAGAAGTTTGGATTTGAAATCGAAGGGGAAGCCAAATGCTCGGCCTTTCGAGATGGTGAATATATTAATACCTATTTCATGGCAAGAATAAGAAACGGTTAATGTTGGAGGCTGGGTATCAACTACCCAGCTCTTGTAATGCCTTTTTCGCCAGCGCTTCAGTATACGGATTGATTTTCCAATGTGTTGGACACCAACCTTTCACAAAACGCTGAAAATCAGCCCAAGCAAGTGCAAACATTGGTCGCCATGCAGCTTCGATATCGCAACTATTTAACTCAGGACGTAGTTTAACAACAGCCTCATCTACATAGGAAAAATAGTGGTCCAACAACCATTGTTCTTTCAATTGGCATTGCTCTGGTTCAATCGCACTACTGATAAAAAGTACCACATCTTTCATTGCGCACCCTTTACCAACATATTGAAAATCAACGGCCGCCGCAGCCACGTTTGAGCCCGCATGGCTGAAACAAAAATTAGCCAGTTTCGCATCGCCATGAACTAAGGTTTGGAACTTAACCGCATCCAACTTCTCATCAATTTTAGCTGCGTTCCCTTTTAAATTTTTATCTTCGAGTGCTTGTAACTCATCAGGACGAGTCGACAAATGCCAATACGTACCGCTTTCCCATAGCCCTTCTCCATTGTGGCCAATATGCTTGACATGGAAGTAAGCTAACCAACGCAAGCAAGCGAGTAACTGAGGCTTTGTTGCTTCTTTAGATAGCTGAGGAAAACCACACGCAGATAAATCTTCCAGTACCAAGAGGAACTCTTGCTCTGATTGCTCTACATAAATGCCTTTTGGAACATAGCAATACTCTGGGCACCCAGAAGCATAGTCGCGATACCATTTGATTTCGACTTGATACGATTTGAGCTTTCTTTGATGAGAACGTGCTGTATTCCATCCTCGTGGATGCTGACTTTTTTCAGGTAACTTCACATGTTTAACAATGACAGACTCAAAGGAAGAGCCTTTCACAAACAAGCGAACCAATTCACCGTAGCCACCCCATAGCGTTTGAATCAGTTCAACCTTAACAACGTTACTGCAGCCTAATTGCTGTACCAAAGATAGATAATCACACTGCATCCTCATGCCTTCAAATGAGCCCATTGGGGATTTTTCGTCAAATAATAATCAACATAACTGCATGCAGGGATCACTTTCAGTCCCTTTTGTTCAATATCCACGAGCAGCGTTTCCATCATTTGACTGCCACTCCCCTTTCCTCTGAGTGATTCAGGTACACTTGTTGATGTAATCGTCAAGGTGTCGTCCACTAGTATCACTTTGACCATGGCATAATGTTGATCACTCAGCTTTACTTTAATTTGAGACGTTTTCTCATCCCAAATAACCAAATCCCCCATACCAACTCCTATTTTTGATAAGTTGCTCAAAATAATAACTAAGATTGATGTTTGAACTATGGATAAAGGAGAAATAAAATCAATCTGCTTGCTAACAAAAAACAATACCACGGCAAGAAGACTGGAGGCTAGATGAATTCTCAAACGTCAGCATTAAAGGAAAACAACGTAAATCCAACCAACTCGGAAAAGAGTGTAATGACTCTCAACAGTACTGATGCGCTCTCTATGGTTGAACATGGCAGTGAGCTTACCGTTGGTATTACGACGCCAGTAGGAACAACTTTCCGCTGTAAAACAACGTTTATTGGCCTTCATTCAAACAATGTTGCACTCATCGAACTCCCCAAGATCTCCCATGATGACCTCGAATTCTTCTTTCAAGAAGGTTTTTGGCTTGCGGTAAGAGCAATATCTCCGAGAGGTGAAGGTGCTGTCGTTCATTTTCGTAGCCAAATGCAACATATCTATAAGACGCCAATTGCCATGGCCGCGATTTCCGTACCACAAACGATGCAAGTAACTCAGCTTCGTAAAGAGCCAAGGTATGAGGTGAATTTGTTTGCAAAAGTTACGAGCGCGAATCATCGTTCAGACTGCGAAATCCGCGACCTATCTAAGAGTGGCTGCCGCTTTATTACACCACCATTGGCACGAACCTTCCAAGTGGGGGATCCCATTCAACTTGAAGTGTGTATCGGTACCCGAGCTGATTCAGCCCTTCCTCCTTTGCAAGGAACAGTATGCAACCTGCAGCGTTCCTTGCATTATGCAAGGTATGGCGTCGCATTTGATGACAATGGTAAGCACAACGCGAAATCACTCCTTGGGCAACTGAAATTTGATGGCACTAAATTAACCTTAAGGTAGCTATATCTAAGGTGCAAATAAAACAGCAAAGATCAGAGAATAGAGACCAAAGTCCGTGTGTGCCATCATTACTATGATTCACAATAACGACCTTCCTATATATTTATAGTTTCTAAAGCTTTTGACTAAGTATTTATTAATAATTAGTTCAAGAATATATTTATTACACAAATATATAATGCCTAGTTTTTTCTCATATCAATTAAAATCATCCAATCAAAAACAAATTACTTTATTCATTTAACAAACTAGCGTATCTTTGTCTCTGCTCATCAAAATTAATTTACTTTATAAATAAAAATCACATATACCAATAAATATCCAAAAATATTATTTATAAGTAAATTACATACAATAAAAAATCATTTACATAGTAAATAAGATTAAATGTATTGATATTAAAGTCATTTATCACGTATGACTGGTAGAGTTCCATGTGGTTCTCTCTTATTTTGTGGGCCCCCTTCATTAAAGCGTGCAAGGCTTAATATTATGTTTGGCGTGGCATACACTGTTCACCTCCCATCCTAGTCATGTGCATTGGCTGATAGGAGGTGGTGATGGCTAACTTTCGTATCTCAGTTACAGCATGCTAAGTCGACAGAAATATCATCATTACATTTCTTATTTCCTATTTCTTAAACTAAAAATTTATTTGTAGCTTTAGAGTTAAAGAGTTGTCTCTTCAAAACAATAAATATAACAATCATAGAGGTAAGATAATTGTTAACTATATTTAAGATTTAATATAGTTGGCAATTACGAACATATTAATATGAAATACACATTGATAACCGGGGTTGCTGGGGTTGTTGGTTTTGAGATTGCTCGACAACAAATTATCTCTGGTAATAATGTCATAGGTATTGATTTACTAAATGAAGAAACCAGAACTATTTTGGAGAAAAAACATGACATTCAAGAACTCAATACCTTAGCCAAAATAAATAATGTCACATTTATTTTCTCTGAGCTCAATATAAAGAGCTCACAAATAGAAACCATATTCGAAAGGCATAAAATAAAGACCGTCATACATTGTGCCTCTCTCGTCCGTGATCGTGTTAGTGTCTTTAGTGCTGCGGAATTTCTAGACAACAACGTTGTCGGTACTGCTCATTTACTTGAAGTGATTAAACAACACCCTTGGGTAGAACATATTGTCTTCACGAGTACGCGCAGTGCGATAGGGGAAGCAAACTCTCCTGACGATCATCTCGATGAGACTAGCCCGTTTAGCCCGATTAACCCTTATGGCGCATCGAAGGCGAGTGTTGAGCATCTTCTCCATTCATTTAGTGCTAATTATCAGATACCAATAACCATCTTCCGGCTAAATCCACAAATTTGTGACCGTCGAGATATGATGCCAAGAATTTTAATTGATGCCGCATTGACTGGACAATCTATTGTGAAGTTTGGTGACGGCTATGCAACTCGTGACTGGCTTGACGTAAGAGATACCGCTCGAGCAATCAATCTATGCTTATTAAATCCTGAAGGGATACGCGTCTTCTGTATAGGAAATGAAAGGATAACAACACTTAATGAGCTGATATATCTGGTCGAAACTATGACGAGTCGAACAATCCAGTTAGTCCACCAAGAAAACCCGATTGGAGATGCAATACACAGTGGCGTATTCTCTACTCAGAAAGCCCAAAGTGCACTCAGTTGGAAGCCTGAGTTTTCACTTGAACAATCACTCCTTCGCCTCATTGAGTTGAGAGCAAGCCAAATACTCGAGAAAAAGCGATTATCTCATAAGAGCGTTAATAACAGAGGTGAACGTCTTTATATGGAAAATGCATATTAGCGATAGCTAAATATGTGAATAACAGTTCTACACTTAGAAAAAAAGCTCTGCAGTGCAGAGCTTTTTTATGTGTTAACCGATGAAGGAAATATACCCCTGTAGAATAATCAGGTTCACAATATCAATGAAGAATGCACCGACAATCGGTACTACCATGAAAGCTTGTGGAGAAGGACCAAATTTATTGACTAGAGAGCCCATATTCATCACTGCTGTCGGTGTTGCACCTAATCCAAAACCACAATGTCCACCAGCCATGACCGCTGCATCATAATTTGAACCCATCACCTTAAATGTAACGAAGTAGGTAAAGATACCCAGTACACAAGATTGTACCGCCAAAATCACGAGGAAAGGCACCGCTAAATCGAAGATATTCCACAACTTCAAACTCATCAGAGCCATGGCTAAGAATAGAGACAATGAAACCGTGCCTAAAATATCGACTGTTTCGGTATCAATGGTTCTCACCTTGGTCACTTCTAAAATATTGGTGATAAACACACCAATAAACAGCGCATAAACAAAGTCTGGGATCATAAGCCAGCTAATTTCAAATGTGCTTACCCATTGCTCTAGATACTTCGCGCCAGTTACGCAAATTAACAGGATGAACAGCACCTCAATCACTTTTTTTGCAGTAACTTTGTCTTCTTCATATTCGTTGTAAGTCACGACTTCGGGGTGACGTTGATGGGTGTGTACACCTCGTCCATAGACTGATTCCAGCTCGTGCTTGTCAATCAATTTCTGCGCGACAGGGCTACCGATGATACCACCGATGATCAAGCCAAACGTTGCAGATGCCATTGCAATTTCTAATGTATTAGACAAACCATAGGTATCTGCAAATGTTTGAGACCAAGCCGCCCCTGTCCCGTGACCACCTGATAGGGTTATCGAACCCGCAATTAAGCCCATCAATGGATCCAGCCCTAAAGCCGTTGCCAGTGACACCCCTACTCCATTTTGGATAATGATGTAGAACGATGCGACTGCAAGGAAAAGGAAAACCTTAGCACCACCTTTCATAAGCTGTGTATAGTTTGCCGCCAAACCAACGGTACTAAAGAACATCAGCATAAAAGTGTTTTGCAAAGGAAGAGAAAACTCCAGATCAATGCCATTGAAATGCATGAGCGTAATAGCAACCGCGACAATCAATCCACCCACAATTGGTTCAGGAATGTTGAATTTCCTCAAAATGGGCAGCTTCTCTTTTACGAAATGCCCTAAAAACAACACACCAATTGCGATTAAGAAAGATTCTAGCGTTTCAATTGAAATTACGTGATTCATATAACCTCTTTATTGTTTTTCACTCATCTTCCTTAACGAGCAAGAGCAGACTTAGCTGGCTCTTAAAATTAGTACGGATTTTCTAGTCGAAAAGTATCCTCTGTATGGTGGCTTAACCACGCTCGACAAACAGATTAAACGCCCGTGTTAATTGGGCAGGGAAAAGAAAGCGGGCATTATTAAAAAGTTCTGGGGGGTTTGTCGAGTTTATTGCCGAAATTCTCAATCTGCAGAGTGTAAACTTTGGCAAGGTCTTACCTATGAGAAAGGGAATGTGTGCTATACGCCAACCAAAAGGCAAAAAAAAGCCAAACGCAATAAGGCATTTGGCATATGTTTTTGTGTGAACAAAGTTATTCACTAACAACGTCAGTTGGCTAGGTGACCCTCGGCTTAATAAGGATCAATGTTACTAGAGCACGAAGCGTGCCAACTTTGAAATACATAAAAAGACGAATAAATCGGCAATATGAAACCAAACCCAAGCATTAGTTTGCAAATTGCAAATGCATATTGCAACAACGTTGCAAATCAATACTCAACTGTTCACATATACATACAAGTTATTTGGATCGTTTTCGTACTTTTTTGACATCAGAGTCGGTATACTCCGCACATCTTCCCTAACAAACCACAGAGAATGAATTACTTTAGTACTTTCTTAAAAGGCATGGCGATGGGCGCTGCCGACGTTGTACCAGGAGTTTCCGGCGGTACGATTGCATTTATTACGGGTATTTACGACACGTTGCTTGAGAGCATTCGTCGTGTGAATCCGAGTGTTTTAAAAATTTGGAAGAATGAGGGATTCTCAGCGGCTTTTAACCATATCAATGGTTTTTTCCTTATCGCATTATTTGGTGGCATACTCACCAGCATTGCCACCTTGGCTCGCTTAATTTCATGGTTACTAGAGACGCACCCAATTCCATTGTGGTCGTTTTTCTTTGGCTTGATCTTGGTGTCGGTTTACCACATTCTACGCCAGGTCGAACACAAAACACTGAGCCGGTTCTTGCTGTTATGTCTTGGAATCGCGTTTGCCTACAGCATCACTGTGCTTAAACCACTGCAATTAGAGCCAACCACATTTAATATTATTCTGGCAGGCTCTATTGCAATATGTGCCATGATCCTTCCTGGTATCTCTGGAAGTTTCATTCTGCTACTTATTGGCATGTACGCACCTGTATTAGGCGCAGTCAAAGGAATGGACATCCAAGTGCTTGCACTATTTTTGGTTGGTTGTGTCACAGGTTTACTGGCCTTTTCTCACGTGCTTTCTTGGTTGCTTAAGAACTATCGCGATTTTGCGTTAGTGTTCCTGACTGGCTTAATGATAGGTACATTGCCGAAAATCTGGCCTTGGAAAGAAACACTGACATGGCGCACGAATTCGAAAGGGGAAATGGTACCCCTAACGCAGCACAACTTATCTCCCTTTGATTTTGAAAGTATCACTTCACAACCCGCTCAACTTGGTTTGGCGATTGTATTGATGTTCTGTGCCATAGCGTTGGTACTTGGCTTAGAAAAGTTTGCTGAAAAGCACGACATCTAAAGCAAAAAGGCAGAGCTCAAGCTCTGCCTTTTTCATATCTACCTTACAAGACTCGGTTTCGAGTGGGTAAGAACACTTCTCCTAACATGCACCTCACACTTCCCCCACCAATATTTTCAATGGTCGAAACATCAAAAGCCAGTAGCTTACCGTGGCTGGATAGCTGTCCTTTCTGCGACGGCGAAAATGCATCATAAGCAGACTTAGACATTGCAATTACCTTGTCACCATTCACCGTTTCGAGTTGCAAGATATTACCGCAAAACTGATTCATTTGATCGATAGAGATAGAGATCACTTGCTTGTCTTTAGCCAACGACTTGACAACAAAACGTCGCTCAAACTCAGGGATCACTTCATCACAAATAACACAGAAATGTTCGCCAATCGCCATCATCACATTAGTGTGATAAATCGGATGCCCGGATGGTAATGCAGTTTGGAAAGAGACAACACGCGAATACCCGATTCTTTCAGCATAGTCTTCAAGTACTTCACGATCACACCGTTGTGACAACGCGGCATAGATCGTTTTATTTACATGGTCTTTAACCATCACACCAGTACTTTCCAAATGCGCGTCATCCTTGAGGTATGAAGTAAGATCATCTTGTCGCTTCACGACGCGACCAGCTTGATTTAACGCAGCAATTAAACTTTCAGAACGCACTTCTTGTTGTCGATTTTGGCATGCCATAGGGAAAGCAAAAAATTCGCCAGCCAAAGTTGTACTGAACCAATTATTAGGGAATACAGCATCTGGCGTTTCAACCTCACTTTCCGGGTAGTCAAATTCCACGACTTGAATACCTTCACGGCGCAAAGACGCCACCATTGCATCAAACTCAACCATCGCTTGGCGGCGGATCTGCGCATCCGTTAAGTCGACATGATGTTGGAACTCGTTATCTTTTGCTGTTTCCGCATTGAACTTAAACTCTTTTGGCGGAACCATCACAACACAATTTGCATTCTGTACTGAAATAGATTCATTTTTCAGATGGGTTTGCTGTTTCAACATTGCTACAAACTCGTTATTCTCACTAGATAATCGAAATTGTAAGCATAATGTTAAAATAATATTTACTGAATTATCGATAGTTATAGCAGTTAGGTTTAATTATTTTACTGCCAGCAAGTCAAACAACAGTAAATATTACTGCGTATATCAATTTTCAATGCATAATATCGGATAATATGCATAACAAAGAATAAGTTTTGCAAATTCACTGGTTACAATTTGTACGCCAACGGTATACCATATCTTCACCCTTCTCCAAATGGACAAGTGCATACCAATCAATCACTTAAAACGCTTAGGAATTAGCATGTTTAAACGATTCGAGGGTTTCACCAAACCTTTTCCCGATCAAGAACCCACACAGCCACCGTCTGGGATCTTTGCCTTCTGCCGACACTATACAAGAGGCTTTGAAGGGCCGCTTATTCTGATGTCTTTGTTAGCCACCATTGTCGCTATTGTAGAAGTCTCTCTTTTTGGTGCGATGGGCAACTTGGTTGACTGGTTATCACAAAGTAACCCTGAGACATTCTGGCAAGACAATCGTAGTGAACTCATTTTCTACAGCCTTCTATTATTGGTTGTCATGCCTGTTCTTGTGATTGGATACTCACTACTTGTTCATCAAACGCTGTTGGGGAACTATCCAATGTCTGTACGTTGGTTGGCTCACCGTTACTTACTCAAACAAAGCGTGAACTTCTATCAAGATGACTTCGCTGGCCGAGTCGCCACGAAAGTGATGCAAACCTCTCTTGCTGTTCGTGAAACTGTCATGAAGACCATGGATGTCTTTGTCTATGTGTCAGTTTATTTCACTTCAATGGTGTTTTTACTTGCACAAGCAGACTGGCGATTAATGATCCCAATGTTGTTGTGGCTCTGCGCTTACGTAGGCATTCAAGTTTACTTTGTCCCTAAGCTGAAAAAAGTCGCGACACAACAAGCGGATGCGCGTTCAACCATGACTGGACGTATCGTCGATAGTTATACCAACATCACGACCGTTAAGCTGTTCTCACACAGCAAACGTGAAACCGAATACGCTGAAGAAGGCATGCAGGGTTTCCTCAAAACTGTCTACCGTCAAATGAGGCTAGTAACTGGTTTCGATGTCGCGGTAGAGATCACTAACTATATATTGGTGTTTTCGGTTGGTGCGCTGTCTATTTATCTATGGATGGATGGTTCCATCACCATCGGTGCCATTGCGGTTGCCATTAGCTTAGCACTGCGCCTTAACGGGATGTCGATGTGGATCATGTGGGAAGTTGGTGCGCTATTTGAGAACATGGGTACCGTTGTTGACGGTATGAAAACATTATCAAAACCGATTGATATTGAAGATAAAAAAGATGCGAAGCCACTTCAAGTTACGCAAGGTGGTATTGAGTTTGATAATGTGAGTTTCCATTACGGAGACAAAAAGAAAGGCGTGATCAGCAACCTTAATCTGAACATTCAACCTGGAGAGAAAGTCGGCTTGGTAGGACGCTCAGGCGCAGGAAAGTCAACCTTGGTTAATCTATTGCTTCGCTTCCATGATGTTGAAGAAGGATGCATTAAGATCGATGGTCAAACCATTTCAAACGTTCGTCAAGATTCACTACGTGCTCAAATCGGTATGGTGACACAAGACACGTCTTTGTTGCACCGCTCTATCCGAGACAACATTTTGTATGGCAATCCTGATGCAACAGAGGAAGAACTGCTTCGAGCAACCAAGCAAGCACATGCACACGAGTTTATCGAAACACTCAACGACCCATTTGGCAATGAGGGTTATGACGCTCAAGTCGGCGAACGTGGCGTTAAACTGTCGGGAGGACAGCGCCAGCGTATTGCTATCTCCCGAGTACTATTAAAAGACGCCCCATTACTGGTCTTGGATGAAGCAACTTCAGCCCTCGATTCCGAAGTTGAGGCGGCGATTCAAGAAAGCCTCAATGAGTTAATGCAAGGAAAAACAGTTATTGCAATTGCCCACCGCCTGTCGACGATCGCTGCAATGGACCGTCTAATCGTTCTTGATAACGGCCAAATTGCAGAGCAAGGTACCCATCAGGAGTTGATCAATAACAAAGGTATATACGCTCAACTCTGGGCACACCAGACTGGAGGTTTTATTGGCGATGAGGCCATAGAAAAACAAAGTGCTTAAGCTAGTTACCTAAACGACCAAACAGAGGCAGCTCATATGATCTGCCTTTATTTTACCCCTTGTCCCTTGCAACGCGACTCAATATACTCTTGCCAATTTTTCCATCAACTGACTGACAACAATGAATAAAAGTTTACTAACTAATGTTATTGCGCTAGCACTATTAGCCGGTGGTTACACCACTGGTAACGAGATTGCCTTTTACGCAGGCTTATTTGCCTTTTCCGGTGCTATCACCAACTGGCTTGCCATTCACATGCTCTTTGAGAAAGTACCCGGCTTGTATGGCTCGGGGGTTATCCCAGCTCGCTTTGAAGACTTTAAGTTAGCTATCAAGACTTTAATGATGGAGCAGTTCTTTACTCGTGAAAACATCGATAAATTCTTGAATAAAGAAATGACTGGCACACCGACGTTAAATCTCGAACCCATCATCGAGAACATCGATTTCAATCCAACATTTGATTCATTAGTAGAAGTCATTGCGAGCTCCTCGTTTGGCGGCATGCTAGCCATGTTTGGTGGAACAGAAGCCTTGTTGCCTCTCAAAGAACCTTTTGTCGAAAAAATGCAGCAATCTGTCGTTGAGATCAGCCGTAGCGACTCTGTGAAGAATGCGCTAAGAGATCAATTAGAAGCACCTGCGATGATGGATGAGATCAAACAAAACATTGAAAACATCATCGTTCAACGTCTCAATGAACTGACTCCGCAACTTGTCAAAGAAATGGTTCAGAAAATGATCAAAGAGCACCTTGGTTGGCTTGTCGTATGGGGCGGCGTTTTTGGCGGTCTTATCGGCGTCATAAGCACCTTGTTTTTATAACCCAAAAAGGGAAGCAGAAGCTTCCCTTTTTAACTTTTGGCATTCATAACACTTACAGTGAAGAAATTAAATCCGGATTGAGTCCAAAACTAGTCTTATGTTCCTCAATCACAACTTCACTTCGAGTTTGGATCACTCCAGGCAAAGTTCCTAGCTTAGTCGACATAAAACTCTGATATGCCTTCATGTCCTTTACTCGTACTTTGATCATGGTATCGAAATCACCAGAGAGCGAATAACATTCCTCAATCTCTGGCATATCAGCAACGGCCGCTGCAAATTTTTCAAAAACAGAAAAGCTGGTTTGATCTAATCGGATATGAATGAAGACCTGTACATCTAAGCCTAACTTCTCTGCATTCAGCTCCGCGTGATAACCCTTGATATAACCTTCTTTTTCAAGTCTTTTCACTCGGTCTGAACACGGAGACGTTGTCAGATTCACCATCCTTGCAAGCTCGACAACTGGTAGCCTTCCTTTGAGGTGTAGGATGCGAAGGATTTCTCTATCAATTCTGTCTAAATCCATATAGTGGCTCTTCTTATTATTGATGCTCATTGCATCATAATAGAAATGAATCCACAGAGATAGTTGTCCCTCACCTCAACCTATTGGTCTTAGGTCAGTGAAGAGAGATAAGCGTTTAAGCGGCTTTGATATTGGAAAAGTTTACGCCAGCAGACAGTGTTTGGTGATTACAACTGCGGCAAAAATATGTGCGTTCCATTTTCACATAGTGATCACCCTGAATAAGTGTAGAGAAAAAACACTGAATATTTTTGAAAACAGATGAGTGTTCATCCTGACAACGCTTCATCACCACTTTATGTGCTGTCTGTTTTTGGCAGCATTGGCAGTAAGCTTTTGGCATGATGTTCTCCCTGAGTAATACGATGTGATTCAGTGTGTGGACACAGAGTCAGCGCCCAAGTTCCCCTCCCTTGCGAACAAACACCAAAAACGTGAGATTAACCTCAAAAATTAACTGGCAAAACAAAAACGGCCCTACTAAGGCCGTTTTGTTAGATAAGTGATGAACCAATGTTATTCGAGCTCTTCAAGCTGTTTTTCGAATTTTGCATACTGTGCTTTCACTGTGTCATCTGGCTCCCCTGTCAGCAAACTGACAGCCACGATAGAAATCGTTGAGAATATGATACCCGGTACGATTTCATAGACATCAAACCAACCACCTGACAACTGTTTCCAAACCACGATAGTAACCCCACCAATGACAATACCGGCCAGCGCACCATTACGATTCATACGTGACCAGTAAAGGCTTAGTACCAGAGCAGGACCAAATGCGGCACCAAAGCCTGCCCAAGCATAAGAAACGAGACCTAATACAGAACTGTCTGGTGTCATTGCTAATACTAAAGCAACAATGGAGATACCAATCACAGCCACACGGCCAACCATCACGATCTCTTCAGAACTTGCATCTTTCTTAAACACTTGTTTATAGAAATCTTCCGCTAGTGCAGATGAAGACACTAAAAGTTGTGAATCGGCAGTACTCATTACCGCAGCAAGAATAGCAGCCAGTAAAATACCAGCAATAACAGGGTGGAATAACGAATTCACCAACAGCATGAAGATTTTTTCACCATCATCCACTGTAACACCTGAATTAGTGACATAAATCAGGCCGACAATCCCTACTAGCATGGCTCCTGCCATCGAAAGTGCCGTCCAAATCACTGCGATGCGACGTGCTGTTGTGAGATCTCGATTTGAGCGAGACGCTTTGAAACGCGCCAAAATATGTGGCTGACCAAAATACCCTAAACCCCATGCAACCAATGAAATAATAGCAATGGCAGATAAAGGCTCACCTTTTGAATCGTTCCACAAGGTGAGTAACTCAGGATTAATCGCTTCCATTTGCTGACTGAGGTCGCTAAAGCCACCTTCCATTGCAGCAATAGGGACAATCATCAAAGCCGCTGCCATCAACAACCCTTGAACTAAATCTGTCCATGACACAGCAAGGAAACCACCAAATAAGGTGTAAGACACCACACATAGAGTGCCGATGATCACCGCCGTTGTGTAATCAAGACCAAATACTGTTTCAAACAATTTTCCGCCAGCCACCAAGCCTGAGCTGGTGTAGAAAAGGAAGAATAGAAGAATGAAGAAGGCAGAAATTACTTGAATCAGTTTCGAATGGTCGTTAAAGCGACGCGATAAAAACTCCGGCAACGTCAACGCATCGGTAGTTATGCTATATGTGCGGAGACGTTTTGCATTAACAAGCCAGTTCAGCCACGTACCGATGAGCAAGCCACCCGCTAGCCAAAATGCCTCAATACCAGCAGCATATGCGTATCCTGGCAAGCCAAGTAACAACCAACCACTCATGTCGGACGCCCCCGCAGACAATGCAGCAGGCCATGGCCCTAAGGAACGACCGCCCAAGAAATAATCGGTCGAGTTTTTCGTTCGTTGATATGCAATCACACCTATTGCCAGCATCAAAATTAGATACGCAACAAAGGTGGTCGTAATAGCAAAGCTATTTTCCATTAGTATGTCCTCTTATATTAGATCGCCTCGCATAGATGCCCCTGCGTCTTTAGGGGCACCGGCGTATAGCGTTAATGAGCTTCGCTTCCTAGCTCTAACAAGGTCGCGTTCCCGCCCACAGCGGTTATATTTATTGTTCTTGTTCTTTCGGTAATAAACCGAAGAGAAAGGTATGGATCGTGAGCAACAGGCAATGCAGCCAGATCCGTTTCAGACACCAAACTCACAATCGCACCTGTACGCTTTGCAAGTTGGCAGTTGATGCTGCGTTCAAGTGTGGAATGGCCAACATACGCAACGTTACGTACATCAGAATCCATCAATTGATGGTATGCATCAAAAGGGGCGAATTGAATAAGATTCGCCGGTAAAGAAGAGTGTGAATAAGCCGTTTCCAAAGCCTGAGTAAGCTCAGAATCATCACTGCACAAAATCACACTGTTTCCTGAAATGAGTGCAGCACTAAACATCGCCAGCACAGACTGTTTTGCATTGAGACTGCTTTCATCTTGAATGATTAATGCCACACCACGACCAGCAGTATATAACTCGTTGGTTTCTCCCGTAGGGCCAACCAAAGCATGGGGTTGCGCCAGTAGTGTCGATGCTTGTTGGAGGTGATATGAAACTACTTCACCAAGATTCGGAACACTTTGTTCAAGTGCTCCTTTAAAAGAGAGTAAACACTCACTTTTAGAATCGAAATCGGTTAAATTCCAGTTTTCCCACGCAGAATACGCATCGGAAAAACGTGTTACTTGATGCACCATAGTGTTCTCCTTAATTGCGCATTATTGGTAATTTACTTGAGTAAAACGGAACAAATAGTGAGGGCCACCAGCTTTAGGGCCAGTGCCCGATAGCCCTTGTCCACCAAATGGCTGAACCCCAACAACTGCACCCACTTGATCTCGATTGATGTAGCAATTCCCGACTCTTGCATGCTTTTCAATCCAACGGTAGGTTGTTTCATTGCGGCTATGGATACCCATAGTTAACCCAAACCCAGTTTGATTAATCTCTTCGACAACTTGAGTCAGTTGGTTCGCTTTGTAGCGAATAATATGCAGTATTGGCCCAAATTGTTCTTCCGCTAGGCAGTCAATACCATTAATTTCAAATGCTGACGGCGCAATGAAATCACCATGTTCACACACCTCATCAAGTTCAAGTTGAGCAACTTTTCGCTGACTATTCGTCATGTGTTCAATATGACCTTGCAGTTTCGCTTTAGCCGTCGCATCAATCACGGGACCAACATCGGTGTTATGCAGATAAGGAATACCCACTTTGAGCTCTTGCATAGCACCTTGAATAAGAGCAACGATGCGGTCGGCAATATCTTCTTGCACATACAACACTCTTAATGCAGAACAACGTTGTCCTGCCGAAGCAAATGCTGAGCGAATCACATCCCGTACGACCTGTTCAGGCAGTGCCGTACTGTCAACAATCATGGCATTCTGCCCGCCTGTTTCTGCAATAAATGGCACAGGTTGGGCATCGCGCTCGGCTAACGTTTGGTTAATTCGTTGAGCGGTGATTGTGGAGCCAGTAAACGCAACACCAGCAATAGCAGGATGAGAGGTCAATGCAGTTCCGATATCCGCTCCTCGCCCGGGAAGCAATTGAATGGTTCCGTCAGGAAAACCAGCCTCTTTCATTAATTCCACTGCACGAGCGGCGATAAGAGTGGTTTGTTCTGCGGGTTTTGCAACTACGGTATTCCCAGCCACTAAAGCAGCGACCACTTGGCCAAGGAAAATCGCCAATGGGAAATTCCATGGGCTGATGCAAACAAACACGCCTCGACCTTCTCGCGATACGGTTCGAACGCTGCCGTCAAAACCCGTCACTTCTAGTGAGCCTAACGCTTCCACTTGTTTTGCGTAATAACGGCAAAAATCGACCGCTTCGCGCACTTCATCGATGCTATCGTGGATCGTTTTCCCTGCTTCTTGATGGCAAAGCGCGACTAGTTCGGCAAGGTTTTCTTCCAACAAATCAGCTAACCTTTCCAACGCTGATGCTCTCGTAGCTTTATCACTTCGCTGCCATGAATAAAAAGCGTTGTGCGCTCCTGTGATAGCTTCGGAAACATGATCAAGGCTGGAATGAGTAACAAACCCTACCTCAATACGGCGATCATAAGGCGCTTTAACGACATCAAGCCGTTCACTTTCCTTGATCATGCTTTCGCTAAGAATCGTTCCATTAATGACGGGACCAGCACTCCACTGCTTAGATAAAAACCTATGGACTTGAGCCTCAAATCCTTGGGCTTCGCTTTCGACATCAATATTGACTCCGAGAGAGTTTTTACGCTCAGAAAACACGTTTGGAGGCAAAGGAATGTTGGCATTGTGTAATGTTTCGAAAGCGCACAGCATGTCAACGGGGTGATGAGTAAGCGAACTCACAGGGCAGCGAGCATCGACAAGACGATGTACAAATGAACTGTTGGCACCATTTTCTAATAAGCGTCGCACCAAATATGGCAGCAGATCTTTATGGCTCCCGACAGGAGCGTAGATGCGAACAGATTGTTGATACTTCTCCATCGCATGGAAGTACAAGGAATCTCCCATGCCGTGCAAACGCTGAAATTCAAAGTCTTTATGCGTTGCCATGACCGCAATAGCCGTCACAGTATGCGCATTATGGCTCGCAAACTGTGGGAAAATATTGCCTCGAACATGCTCACTCAACAGGAATCGAGCACAGGCTAAATAGGCAACGTCTGTTGCTTCTTTACGAGTATAAACAGGGTAGTTGGCGTACCCTGCTTGCTGGGACCATTTGATCTCACTATCCCAATAAGCGCCCTTAACTAAACGAAGTGGTATTAAGTCACCTTGTTGTTTTGCCAAGGCATTGAGCCAAACTAAAACAGGTAAAGCACGTTTTGAGTATGTCTGAACAACGATGCCAAACTTACCCCACCCTTTAACTAACTCACTGCGATACACTTTTTCAAACAGCTTTAATGATAGCTCTAAGCGATCGGCTTCTTCCGCATCAATCGTAATGGCTACATCCAGCTCTACCGCGCGGCTCAGAAGCTGTATCAACGTGTCATATAACTCTGTTAAAACACGCTCTTCGTTGGCAACTTCATAGCGTGGATGCAAAGCAGAAAGTTTGATAGAAACAGACGCAGCAGGGCTGGTATCTAACCCATAGCGATCGCGACCTACCGCCTCAATCGCCATTAAATAGTCTTTGAAATACTTGTTTGCATCCGTTGAAGTTAACGCAGCTTCGCCAAGCATATCGTATGAATACGTGAATCCTTTATCACGCATTGGGCGGCCATTTTTCTGCGCTTCAGCAATACTTCGCCCTAAAACAAATTGATGCCCCATGATCTTCATGGCTTGGTGCATCGCTTTACGAATCAGAGGCTCTGAAAGCTTATTGACTAAGCGATTTACAGCTTGAGCAGGACTCTGCTTTTCCCCATCAGACAAACCAACCACTTTACCTGTGAGTAGCAATCCCCAGGTAGACGCGTTAACAAAAACAGAATCTGAACTCTTAAGGTGAGATTTCCAATCCGCAACACTGAGCTTGTCTTTAATCAGCGCATCAGCCGTTGCCGCATCTGGAATACGCATCAAAGCTTCAGCCAAACACATCAATAGAATACCTTCCTGAGTATCCAAGCTGTACTCCAATAACAAGGCATCAATCATTTGAATCGAGTTTTTATCCGCTCGAATCGCTTCTATTAACTGAGTGGTTTTTAGGCTAATTTGCTCTTTTTCACGCTCTGAAGGCGTAGCCAAAGGTAAAAGTTGTTTTAGCCATTGAGTTTCGTCCACCATATACAGTGGCGAGATCAGTGACCACAGCTTATCCAGCGGTTGCTGGGCAAACTCGGCGTTCAGTACATCTGTCGCAGTAAACATCCGTCTTCCTCAATCTCATACCTGAGCAAAAATTACTCAGATTTTCTACAATGGCATGCAGTGTATTTTGAGCGGGTGAGGAATACTTGTCAAAAACTCCGAGTCTTTTGCTAAAAACTACGCTTTTTAACAAAATAAATACAGAGTCACACCAAATTAATCAAAATAATATCTGGCAAATGTTTTCTTATTTAACATTAATTTGTTTCTTGTACTGAGATGGTGACAAACCTTGAAGGCGAGTAAAAGTATGGGTAAATGTGCTTTGACCAGAAAAACCCGTTAACTCAGCAACCTGCCCTAATGATAAACTTCCTTGCTCGATAAAACGCTTGGCCATATCGATGCGTTTACCAAGTACATATTGATGTGGAGTGATCCCCATTTGTTCTTTAAATAGCATATGGAATTGGCTTTCCCCTAGGAATACACTACCTGCTAATTGTGCAACCGAGATTTTCTGCCCTAGATGACGTTCGATATATCGATCAATGGCATCTAGGTCAAAACGTGAGTCTTTTCGATGAGTTTCAAAGGAAGAGATATGCCGTTGCAGCAAAGCAATAACAGTATCATTGCAGGCGCGGCTGAGAAGCAAGTCATCAGGGCTCGATTGCATTTCATTGACCAGCATATGAATCAACTTCTGAATCTGACCATCTAATTGGAAGTAAGTCTCCGAATGACTCAGCTCATTAAGCTTTTTCAGCATTAAAGGGTCATCATCACTCGGTAAAGGCATATTCAACACTAAAATATCAGATTGCCCTACCACACCGCCGAATGCATGCCCAGCACCAGACTGCACCACACAACCTTGGCCCGGCCCCACTAAGTTGCCCATCCCACTTACTTCGAATTCAGCTTGTCCCTTTAACCCAATCACGACCTGAGTGTAACTGTGATCATGACAATCCATATGTGAAGGTAATGTGACCAGTTCTGCGGGCTTGGGCGACAAAAGTTTGTCAGTCGAAACCGTGGTTAGGAGCTGCTTAGCTGTCATTTGGAACACTCGGCAATGAAAAACACTTCTCATTTCGAATGGTATAACAAAAGTGAACTAACTCGAAATTTTCGCTATCTGTCATTCACTATATGCATAGCAACACACTAAGAATGCTATTTTGTAAGTTAATAATGTTGAAATTTTGTATCTTTTCTATTTCGGAACAATGATCAAGTGCACATAAATTACGGCGAATGTCTGTTCAGCTGATTTTCTCAAACATAGATCGAGAAACTTCACTTGCATATTTCGTGAATCAGCTCAAAATGAATAACAGTACTTTATTATGACTTACAATGATTTAGAATTTATTCTAAATTATTATTAAGTAGTAGGTTAATAAAGGACGAAAAAATCCGTTGTTCTACACTTTAGAGCAACAACGTCAAAAGTTTGTCTATTTACTTTTACCATTGGTGAGTTAAACGTTAATTGTTGCAGGGACTTATGATAAAACGTCGCATCCCAGCGCTCTTGCTTGCGCTAACCCCTTTTTGGGTTTCGACATCGATTTCAGCGGAAGAAGCTGCACAGACAGATCCTGTCGCCGCAATCGATAACAAATTGAGCAATAAACAGTCAGAAATCGATACTATGGCCACTGAGTTCGACTCAGAAGCCGATAAGTTGCAACTGCTTAAAAATGAGCAGGCTAAACTTAAGCGTGAACAACAGGATTTAGATGCCAAGCGGAACCGAGCAAAGTCTGCGCTGGACAAACAGTATAGCCGCCTTTTAGATGATCCAGAGACTGACCTTGTTAGCTTCCAGAAAAAATACCAAGACGCTTGGACAGCAGTAAAAAACAACCAAAATGCCATGTTGGAAAACCAACAGGCAATTGCTGAAAACGAAATGCGCTTATCGCAGGTAAAACAAAAACAAGCCCGTCTAAATACCGAATTTTCCTACCTACGAGAGCAAAAAGTAGAGGCGCGCGTTAAACGTCTTGATGCTGAGCTTCGTGAGAGCGAAGTTTTAGAAACCAGCTACAAAACAACCTGCTCTGCCACAATGACCTTAGGTGAATGTGCAAGCCAAGGTAAATACCTTACCAAACAAAAAGCCGTCAAAACCTTTAAAGCCAAGCTGATGGATAGCTTAACGGAATCCACAATGGCAAAACAGAATGCTAAAGATGTCCAACTGAATATTCACGTTCAGGAAAGCCAACTTATTCGCAGTGGTTTTGAAGGTAACAACAGCTACTTCACTCAAATGCAAGCACAACTTCAAGCTAAACCGGAAGCAGTGGCCGCATGTAAGTTGCTCAACGTATCTTCACGTTACTGTTTGAAAGGCGAACGCCAAACCACACAAACGAAGAAGCAAGAAAAAAGCTGGGTGAATGTGATCGTACGTTCAGACCAATATAACGATGCGGTAATTATTAATGGTATCGAATACGGAAGTACACCTGTCGAAGTTGTTCTTCCAAAAGGAAATCATCAAGTCACCGTTTCGAAAGATGGTTACCAAACTTACAACCGAGTCATCAGCGTACACAGCAACGATACGGTATGGGTAAAACTAAGACCAAACACCAATAGCTAACGTACTCATTTTCGGTTTCAAATCACAAAGATGTACTAAAAACGCCATGTTGACTCTAAGTTACAGCAAAGTAACTTCAGGCAAGATGGCGTTTGCGTTTAGAATGAATTCATTAGCCAATTTATTAATAAGTAGAAGAAAGACAATGCGACAAGGTTTATCCGCTATTTTGCTAGCTATTTCTCCTTGCTTGGTTGCGACGCCAACTTTGGCTGAAGAGTTACCAACCTCGGTTATCGCAATAGATGACCAGCTATTTACTAAACATTCAGAATTATCGAATGCCAAAGCTGAGCTTGATAAACAACAAGAGCTGGTAGACGACCAACAACGTCAATTAAAGACACTGGCCAAGCAGGCGAAATCCTTTGATACTGAAATGACAAAAGCCAAAGCTGATCTCGAGCGTGATTATCAGCGAATGATTGATGAGCCAAGTATCGATATCGTTGCATCTCAACAGGCTTATCAAGATGCTTGGGCTAAAGTAAAACAAAATCAAAAATACCGCCTCGAAGCAGAACAAGAACTTGAAGAGCTCAGTGCTAACTTATTCTCTAAGCAGACTACCGTTGAACACATCAAGGAAAGCATCAATGAGCTTGATGTTGCCAAGCTGCGTGCACGCGCAGAGCGCATGAAAGAGGAGTTGCAACAGAGTCAAACTCTTAATGTCAGCTTCACAAATCGCTGCCAATCTTCAATGACCCTCGCTCAATGCGATAGCCAGACAAAAGAATTAGCGCTTCAAAAAGCGGTAAAGCAGTTCCAAAATGCATTGATAGACTCTACAACCGAGTCGAGCCTTGCTAAACAACATATCGACCAAGTGTCATTAAACACGCACGTACTACGACACTCTGTAGTTGAACAAGGATTCTATGATGGTGAGCGTTACCGGAATATTTTGGATGTTCAATTAGAAGCTCGTCCTTCAGAAAGTGCAGCTTGTAAGCTTCTAGGTATTAAAAACACATACTGTTTTGCACCTGGTTATGAAGCAGCTCAACAAAGCAGTGAACAAGAAGTTGCATGGGTCAGTTTATCGCTTCGTTCAAACCAGTATGGTGATAAAGTCATAGTAGATGGTGTAAGTTATGGCAGTACTCCAGTCGAGGTGTTGTTGCCAGTTGGCTTACATAACATTGTCATTAAGAAAGACGGCTACCACTCCTACCAAAAAGAGCTTCGCATTACATCCAATTACTCACTGCGCGCAAACCTAGTGGAAAAGAAAAATATTCTTTCGGCTGGTGATAAGTTTGCCGACAGTATGCGTGGCGGGCGTAAAGCACCAGAAGTGATTGCGTTACTACCTGGCGAATATTTAGTTGGAGAGCATGCGTCAAATCAGATTTTCCTTGATCATGCTTTCGGCATTGGCGCGACTCCTGTCACTGTGAATCAATTTGAATCCTTTGTGAATCAAACCAACTATCAATCAGATGCTGAGCTAAAAAATACGTGTACAACCATTAAAGATGGTGAAATCACACCAATTTCAGGGAGTTACTGGCGCAATCCTGGCTTTAAGCAATATGAAAACTCTCCTGTTGTCTGTGTCAGCCGCAATGACGCTAAGGCTTATATCAATTGGCTAACCAAGCAAACTGGATTTAAATATCGCCTACCAACTGAAGATGAATGGGAAATCGCCGCACGCTCTGGCAGCCATAATCAATATTGGTGGGGAGATAAATTCGAAGCAGGACGAGCGAATACCGGTTGGAGTGGTACTCCATGGTCAAACAAGAGCACATCTCCAGTGAGCGCATTCAAACCAAACAAACTTGGGATTTATGACGCTATTGGTAACGTGTGGCAATGGACAAGCGATAGTCGAGGTATCGCAAAAGGTGGCGCATGGAACTCTGCTCCAGAGATGGCGGCAGCACACCAACAACTGTTCCTTTCGCCGTCATCCACTTCTAACTACGTTGGTTTCCGTATCGTTCGAGAAATTAACTAGTGGCCACATCCAACTAATACAAAGGGGGGAATTCCCCCCTTTTTTGTTGCCAAATGAAAGCTTACATTAACAACGAACTCCCCATGCGAAGCAAAGGAGTTTTGTATCTGATGATACATCTATCCTCAGCAAGACCCTCGCTGAGTGCATAGAACCTCTTCTACACGTCAACAAGAGAGAATCTTGTATTTGCCAGCCAAAACAGTGGCTGGCATTTTTTTATCCAGAACAATTAACTAATAAATTAGTTAATTACAAAAACTTTCGGATCGATTATCATCGTTAAGATAGTCTTTAGGATGCATATAAATTGGACAAGCAATTAGTATCGCTATTCAAGCAACTTCCCGGATATTGGGGATGCAAGGACCTTAATTCTGTATTTTTGTACGCCAACGATGCCTATGCTTCATTAGTGGGGCTAGCTTCATCTAGAGAATGCTCTGGTCGTACAGATTTTGACATGCCCAGTGCAACAACTCGTTTTGCCCATTGCTTCCAAGAACAAGATCGCTATGTCATTCAGACCCAAAAATCATTGAAAGTTCTAGACATACATCCATATCCTGATGGTTGTTGGCATGCCCACATTTTTACTAAAACACCATGGTTTGATGAAAATGGCACCGTTCAAGGCACCATTTTCTATGGGCAAGACTTAACCGATACAGCAGTATTAGAAGTCGGACACTGGGTTTGCCGAGCAACAGGTATGATTGCCCCGCCAAACCTGCACCACCTCCCTAGTCGTCATGAAGATGGCTTATGCAACCTAACCATTAGAGAGTCAGAAATACTGTTTTTATTGCTTTATGGTAAAAAACCTAAGTTCATCGCCAATGCAATGAACATTTCGATTAAAACATTTGAAAGCTACGTCGTCAGGTTAAGGCATAAGTTTGGAGCACATAGTAAAGCCCATCTTATCGATTTGGCTTTAGACAAGGGGTTTGGTTCACGTATCCCCCAAACGCTATTAAAAACACAACTTTCTGTGGTTCTAAATAGTGACTACGCCGCATAAGCGGCGCAGTCATTTAGGTAGGCAGTGATTAAGGGGCTAAACGGTCGATGTCCCAACGTTCATCGGTTTTGGAAAATAAGAAGCGATCATGCAAGCGGTGCTCACCACCTTGCCAAAACTCTATGCTTTCAGGTCGGATACGATATCCCCCCCAAAAACTTGGTACTGGAATTTCACCTTTTTCAAACTTCTTTTTAAGTTCTAAGAATTTACCTTCCAATACACCTCGAGCAGAAATCCGGCTGCTTTGCTTACTCGCGATTGCCGCAAGCTGGCTTTCTTTTGGGCGAGAGGCAAAATACTTCATATTCTCTAAGGCCGTGAGTTTTTCAGCCGTCCCAGTAATGTGGACTTGACGTTCAATCGGGTGCCATGGGAAATGAAGGCTGACTTTACTGTTTCCTTCAATTTGATCTGCCTTTCGACTACCTAAATTGGTATAGAAAACAAAGCCCCCATCATCAACATGCTTTAGTAGAACAATACGTTGAAATGGCTGACCAGTGCGGTCGACCGTTGCGACTGTCATCGCCGTTGGATCGGTAAGATGGGCATCTATCGCTTGCTGCAGCCAGACATTAAACTGCTCAATTGGGTTCGCACACAAGTCTTTGCGTCTTAAGCCACCTTTCCTGTACTCACGACGAATGTCTTCAAGTTCCATCTTTACTCCTCAACATTTTTTGCTGATTGTGCGCCTATAAATTGAAGAAAACAACCATCAAACCAGATTTGTACCTGTACCATCCCTATTCATCACATAGGAAGCACCTTTCGATAGTGAGCCAGTCAATATTTAGCATGATAATGCAGGGAAATAATCCCGATTTTAGAACAAAAGGTGTATCTTGAGCTTACATCGGTATATATCTAAGCTTTAAGTACCATAAGATAGCGCATGATGTTTTGTTCTCAACACCTTAACATTTGGGTCAATGGGTAATAAAATCAGTTAAATAACACTTTTTAGTGACAAGGAATCACAATGAGCAAAAGCGATTATAATAAGCTCTCCCCCACTGAACTTGACTACATTGATGATAAAACAGCCGCGCTACTTCTCAATACGCCTAGCAACGCAAGAGTCATGCTTTGGGTGATTGTTTTATTTTTTGCTATTGCTATTGCTTGGGCATCTTGGGCACAAATCGATAAAGTGACAGTCGGCCAAGGTAAGGTCGTCCCTTCTTCACAAGTTCAGGTCATTCAAAACCTTGAAGGTGGTCTTGTAAAAGAAATTCTCATTCGTGAAGGCCAGCAGGTAAAAAAAGGGCAACAGCTACTATTACTTGATGACACACGATTCCGCTCAGATTTTCGTGAGCGAGAGCAACAGGTCGCCAACTTAACAGCAAGTGTTACTCAACTGTCTGCATCCATGACCAGCGTAACGGTTAACGAACAATTTAACGAACAAAACTGGCAAAAGAACGTCGTCCTTGATTACAGCAAACTCGTTTTCCCAGAGGAGTTTGCTAAGCAACGTCCCGGATTAGTTGCTCGTCAAAAAGCAGAATACCGACAAGATCTCAATAATCTACGAAATCAAATATCCCTTATCGATCAACAGGTCAAACAAAAGCAACAGGATTTAATTGAAATTCAGGCTCGAGTACGAAATCTCCGAGAAAGCTACAACTTCGCCAAGAAAGAGTTAGACATCACTAAACCACTGGCTGATGAAGGGGTTGTACCTCGTATTGAGTTGTTGAAACTACAACGACAAGTCAACGATACTCGACGTGAGTTGACATCCAGTAAACTCAAGGTACCCGTCTTACAGTCTGCGATCAAAGAGGCGATGTTAAGCCGAATTGATGCGGCCCAAAAATTTCGCTCAGAGCAACAAGAGAAACTGAATCAGGCACAAGATAAGCTTTCTGCGATGACCGAGTCGACTGTCGGCCTTGAAGACCGTGTAAATCGCACCATAGTAGTTTCTCCCGTCAATGGCACGGTCAAAACGCTTAACTTCAATACCGTCGGAGGGGTAATTCAACCGGGTATGGACATCATCGAAATTGTCCCTAGTGAAGATACGTTGCTGGTTGAAGCCAAAATAGCGCCGCAAGATATTGCCTTTTTAAGACCAGACTTACCTGCCATTGTTAAGTTTAGTGCTTATGATTTTACTAAATACGGTGGATTACAAGGCACGCTCGAGCACATCAGTGCTGATACTACGCAAGATGAAGAAGGCAACAGTTTTTACCTAGTCAGGGTTCGCACTAAAGAAACATCACTCAACCATGATGAGTCTCTGCCCATTATCCCCGGGATGACAGCCTCGGTGGATATCATCACAGGTAAGCGAACAGTAATGGAATACTTAATGAAACCGATTTTAAGTGCTCGAACTAACGCATTAAAGGAATAGTTTATGCTCAAACCAAACGTTACTTACACACTAAGTTGCCAGTAAAGGCATTGAATGAAATATTGGCTCGCCGCTCTCATTCTTATCACGGCATCAACCACGTCTATGGCGCTAAATACCCGAGAACAACAGTGGGTAAATGCTGTGCGTGCGACCTATGGCGACCGAGCTGGTCGCCGAGTAGAAACATGGCGACGAGAAATGAGTCAATATAAAAATTTGGGAGAAAGAGATAAGTTAACCAAGGTTAACAATTTCTTTAATCAGCTTAATTTCGTCAACGATATTCGTTTATGGGGTAAGAATGACTACTGGGCAACACCTCTAGAATTTCTTGGAAGTAACGCTGGTGACTGTGAAGATTTCACAATTGCGAAGTACTTCTCCCTGCTTGAACTAGGTGTCTCAGATAAGAAACTACGCCTTGTGTATGTTAAAGCTATTGAGCTAAATCAATTCCATATGGTTCTCGCGTACTACTCCAAGCCGAGTGCAGAACCCATTATTTTAGACAATATTAATCCAGTGATTAAGCCCGCTTCTACGAGACGGGATCTACTACCGATCTACAGTTTTAACGGTAAAAACCTCTGGCTGATGAAGTCGAAGAAAGGCCAACTGGCCGGTAAATCTTCACGTCTCAGCTTGTGGAATGATCTGCGGGCACGTGAGCGTTCACTGAAATTGAATAAACCGATAGTCAATTACGATGAGTAGGCAATATGACTTTATATAAACAGCTTGTCGCGGGAATGATAGCGGTGTTTTTGATGCTGATGGCATCTGTATTTATCATCGAATTCAACACCACGCGAAATAACCTAGAGCAGCAACAACGCTCAGAAGTAAACAATACCATCAATACCGTTGGATTAGCCCTTGCGCCCTATTTAGAAGATAAGGATCAAGTCGCAGTTGAATCGGTGATTAACGCCTTATTTGATGGCAGCAGTTACTCCGTCGTACGACTTATTTTTCTCGATACAGGTGATGAGATCATTCGCTCATACCCAATTAAACCTAATGATGTCCCTCAATGGTTTACTAAATTAAACCTGTTTCAAAAAATCCATGATAAGCGCGTAGTAACAAGCGGTTGGATGCAGCTCGCGGAAGTCGAGATCGTCAGCCACCCTGGGGATGCCTACACCCAGCTTTGGAACGCTTTTGAACGCCTTGTTATCGCATTTTGCCTAATTTTTCTTATTGGATTAGGTGCTATCTCTTTTATTCTCAAGCGCGCATTACGTCCACTACAACTCATCGTTGAAAAAATGGAGCAAGTGGCTCGAAATCAATTTGGCGATCCTCTGCCTCGTCCTGCAACCAAAGATCTTATCTATGTTGTCGATGGTATTAACAGCATGTCAGCGCAAGTGGAACTGGCATTTAAAGCGCAAGCCAAAGAAGCACAGCAACTGCGAGAGCGCGCATACATCGACCCAGTATCTCAACTTGGCAACCGAGCTTACTACATGAGTCAGCTCAACTCTTGGCTCGGCGAAGGTGGCCACGGCGGTGTTGCCATTTTAGAAGCACGCTTTATCAAAGAATTGTACGATGACAAAGGCTATGAAGCGGGTGATGGAATGATCCGCCAATTGGCCGATCATTTGAAAGTCTCTCTGACATCTCCAAACGTCGCTATCGCGCGAATCTCAACTGAAGAGTTTGGCTTCATCTTGCCAAATATGGAGGACTCTGAACTCAAGTTAGTGGCTGAAAGCATTGTCACTTACGTCCAAGATATCAGTGCCGACCCAACAGGCATGGCTTCAGCTGATGTATCACTAGGGGTAGTCCACAACGAGTCAGGGCGAACATCAACAGAAGTACTCACCATGCTTGATAACGCGTTGGCGACATCTAAAGCTAACCCAGACCTTCTTTATGGCTACGTCTCAAGTGAGACGCCTCAGAACCTAATGGGTAAACAACAATGGAAGAACCTTGTCGAGGAAGCCATTAACAATGATTGGTTCAGCTTCCGCTTTCAAGCTGCTAACAATAGCTGGGGGCAAACATATCACCGAGAGGTGTTCTCAACCATAGAAAAAGACGGTGAGCGCTACAGTGCCAACCAGTATCTTTTTGCCCTTGAACAATTAAACTCAAGTCATATTTTCGACGAATATGTCATTACAGCGATTGTGAATAAACTAGAGCAAGGTGCGTATGAAGAGCCAGTTGCTGTCAACATCGCTCAAAGCAGTATCGCCCAGCCTAGCTTTATTCGTTGGGTGACACAGTTACTCAACAAGCACAAATCTGTTGCCGACAAACTTCACTTTGAGATCCCGGAAAGTTGCTTTATCAATTCACCTCACCACACAGCACTGTTCTGTAATGCTGTTCGTAATGCTGGGGCTGATTTCGGTGTCGACAATTATGGTCGACATTTCCATTCTCTAGATTACATCAACGAGTTCCGCCCAGCATATGTCAAGTTGGATTACCTCTACACTCACCATTTAGATGATGAGAAACAAAAATTCACACTGACGTCAATTTCTCGAACTGCGCATAACTTAGGCATAAAAACTATCGCATCAAGAGTGGAAACTCAAACTCAGCTCGACTTCCTGTCCGAGCACTTCATCGAAGTCTTCCAAGGCTTCATAGTGGATAAATAAAAGGTTGTAATGAATGCAAGATCCGCTGCTTAATTCGTTAATTTATGTTAGCCGTTACTACGGATTAGCGAATTCACCAGAAGCTCTGATAAACGGTTTGCCACTCACTGATGGCAAACTGACACCATTTTTATTTCCTCGCTCAGCTGAGCGAGCAGGCTTAGTTGCAAAAGAAAATCGCTCTGGACTCAACGACATTTCTGAACTCGTACTCCCTGTCGTTTTGTTACTAAAAAGTGGAGATGCGTGTGTACTAAACAGCTTCAATAAAGATCGAAGTGAAGCTGAAATTGTTACCGGATCGTCTGGCTTAGTTCCCATCTCGATTTCTTATGAGGAACTTGAAGAACTTTATCTGGGTCGATACTTTCTGGTCAAAAAACAGTTTCGTTATGACGAACGTTCACCAGAAGTCTTGAAGACTCGTGAGGGTCATTGGTTTTGGAGCACAATCTGGCAATCGAAGAAGATTTATCGCGATGTCCTGATTGCTTCCATACTGATCAATTTATTTGCGATAGCCGCCCCCATGTTTACCCGCTTAGTGTATGACAAAGTGGTGCCAAACTTAGCATTCGAAACCCTCTGGGTGCTTGCGAGTGGTATTTTTGTGATTTTCCTTTTTGACCTTTCACTAAAGCTGCTGCGAAGTTATTTCATTGATGTGGCGGGAAAGAAATCTGACATTCTCATTTCATCCAAGCTATTTAGTAAAGTTTTAGGTATACGGATGGAGTCCCGCCCTCCATCCGTCGGCGCTTTTGCACGACACCTCCAAGAATTTGAGTCGATTCGTGAGTTCTTTACTTCAGCAACCATAGGTTCCTTGATTGACCTGCCTTTCGCACTGCTCTTTTTACTATTGATCTGGTTGATGGCAGGCAATTTGGTCCTTGTTCCAATTGTCGGTGTGATTATACTCATCGTCTATTCAATTCTTATTCAAGGACCACTTCGTCACGCCATTGAGGAAGGCTCAAGGCTCGCTTCCCAAAAGTATGCGAACCTAATTGAAAGTCTTGCCGGCCTTGAAACCGTCAAGCTTTTTGGTGCACAAAGCCAGTTCCAATATCGCTGGGAAGAAGCTGTGGCTCACATGGCCAATTGGAATATTAAGAGTCGTCGCATTACAGATGGGATCCAGAATACTGCGGGCTTTGTTCAGCAAGCTTCAAACGTTGGCATGATCATATTAGGTGTGTATTTAATCGCAGAAGGTGAGCTAACCATGGGGGGACTTATTGCTGCCACCATGTTAAGTGGGCGTGCTATTGGGCCTATGGTTCAACTGTCTCTGCTTTCTACACGCTACAACCAAGCAAAATCATCCATGACCATCATTGAACAAGTCATGACGATGCCAGACGAGCAAGAAGAAGGTAAACGCTATATCCATCGACCGATTGTCCACGGCAAAATTGAACTCGATAAAGTCACGTTCCATTACCCAGACTCACCGATCGCCTCTATTCGAGATGTTTCTTTGACCATCAATCCTGGTGAAAAAGTGGCCATTATTGGCCGGATTGGGTCAGGCAAAACAACGCTTGAACGCCTTATCATGGGCTTATACCAACCAACGGAAGGTCACGTAAGGATAGATGACACCGATATTCAGCAGCTGCACCACATTGATATTCGCCGTAACATTGGCTGTGTGCCTCAAGACAGCCAACTATTCTATGGAACTATCCGTGACAACATCACTCTAGGTCGCCCTTTAGCAGACGACCGTGACGTAATGGACGCAGCAAATCGCGCAGGTGTTACTGTTTTTACTCAACAAGACCCAGCAGGGCTAGAGCGCCAAGTAGGTGAAGGCGGAATGTTATTATCCGGCGGTCAGCGTCAAGCAGTTTCAATCGCTCGTGCAATTCTAGGTCGCCCACCCGTCCTATTGTTAGATGAGCCAACCAGCGCAATGGATAATCGTTCAGAAATGCATATCAAGCAACAGCTTGCGCAGATGAAACCTTCTGAAACACTCATTCTCATCACACACAAAACATCGATGTTAGACGTCGTAGACAGGCTTATCGTGATGGAGAAAGGCTGCATTATTGCTGATGGTCCAAAGGCTCAGGTACTCAATGACCTAAAGCATGGCAAAGTTCGAGCCGTCAATCACTAGGGTCTGTTGATCTTTCGAGATGATTTTTGCAGCAATTTGTGGGTTCTTTATGCAAGGCAGAGCTTAGAATGCTAGGCGTCACACCTTGCGTCGCGATTAAAAGGCATAGAATTCGAACAAAATTTAACCGCGAAAGATCAACAGACCCTAACCCATCACTCAAATAATAAAACCAGCTTCGGCTGGTTTTATTATACCCACCTATCCTTAACCAGAAATCAGTCATTCTGCGAATGATAAAAATATCAACACTGAGACAGAAAGAGAAAGATCCTGATATCAGACCTCTTTTTTTACATATGCTTTGTTAACCTGCCTGTCATTTGTCCAATTTGCGGAACAAATTCACACAATTAACTAAAAACAACGAGGATATTTCCTTTGAATATGAAACTCTTTGGCAGTTCACTTATTTTATCAGGAACTGCATTGGGAGCAGGGATGTTAGCAATCCCAATGGTATTAGCGCAGTTTGGGTTTATCATCAGCACAATACTAATGTTGCTGATCTTTGTTGGTACCACCTATTCTGCCCTATTACTCACGGAAGTATGCTCTAAGACGAAAGACAACAATGGGATGAGCAGCGTTGCGGAAGCAACGTTAGGCAAGCAAGGGAAGTATTTCATCAACACATGTTTCTACTTACTTCTAGTTTGTATGATGATCGCTTACTTGATCGGTATTGGGGACTTATTTCATAAACTCTTCTCTTCCATCCAACTCAATCTTTCTGCACAACTCAGCTACATTTTGTTCAGTCTTTTAACTGGGGTTATTGTTGTCGCTGGCAAAACATACGTCGATAAACTCAATCGCGGATTGTTCATCATTATGGTGATCATGTTATTTGTCGTAATCTGCTTTCTGTTCTCCAATATTAAACTGGACTATTTGATTGAAACCCCAGCTTTTCATACCAATGAAGTGATTCGTTATAGTGCGGTCATTTTTACCAGTTTTGCATCTATGGTCGTAATCCCATCCTTGGTGTTATACAACCGAGAAGCATCAAAAAAGCAATTACGCAATATGGTACTGTTAGGCTCAGTGATCCCACTCATCTGCTACCTTACTTGGTTATGTGCAATTATCGGCAACCTAGGCACTGAAGCCATTAGCCAATTTAATTCCATTTCAGAGCTCATTGCTGAGTTTAGTAGCGAGCAATCAACGCTACGCACATTGATCGCTATTTTCTCCGCTCTTGCATTGATTACATCATTCCTTGGCGTTTCTATGGCATTATTCGACCAAAACATAGATGCCATTACCAACAACAAAGCGATCGCTTACGCACTCACCTTTGTTTTGCCGCTTGCGATTGCAAACACATTCTCTGATAAATTTGTGAGCATGCTGGATTACGCTGGGATGATTTTGGTTTTTCTTGCTGTTTGGGGACCAATCGCCATGACTCTCAAAGTACGCAAAAATGAAACCACTTTTGCCGTAACTGAGCATGACTATACTGCTGGAGGTGGCACTATGGCGCTCATCACTACATTTGGTTTTGGTGCTCTAGTTTTGATTTCTTGGTTCATGCATTAAAAAACACCATCAACTTAACTAAAACAGAAAATAAAAAAGCTCTGCAAATGCAGAGCTTTTTAGTATCAACATAAAGTGTACTGATTAGTTAGTTGCACAATCTGCAACACCCACCTCTTTCCAAACACCCCATTCACCAGACTTGCTTGGATCTTCACCTGTAGTCCACCACTTCGCTTCCCAGACTTTGCCAGCCCAAGTTACTTGGTCACCACCGTTGTACACGCCAGCTGCATCCCAAAGGTTAGTACAAGTGTTGCCTGTCGTAGTCTTAGCAACCACAACTGTAGCAGAAGCTGAAGACGTTAACTTGCCATCACTAGCAGTCACTGTAAACGCTAAAGAAGTGTCTACTGAGTACTCCGGTGCAACAAATGTCACTGTTGCTCCATCGACTGTGGCAGTCAAGCCAGCAGGTACATCCCATGTAAATGTCAGTGCATCGTTATTTGGATCAGTCGACGCTGACGCATCAACCACAACAACATCACCAGCATTCGCTGTAGCAGGAGCTGTTACTACTGCAACTGGCGGTTCATTTACTGGTGTTACATTCTTAGGATTCACAGTTACAACAACTGTATCCGTAGCCGTAGCACCTTCATTATCTGTAACCGTCAACTTAAAGCTTAGCGTTTCAACTTGAGTTACTTCAGCAACATCGAAACTCGCTTGAGCTGCATTCGCACCAGCAAGAACAACTGGGGAACCTGATACTTGCTCCCATAGGTAGCTAGCAATGGTTCCGTCAGTATCTTTAGAAGCACTGCCATCTAGCGCGACTGAAGCAGGCCCCGTTACTGTTTGGTCTGCACCAGCTGCCGCAACAGGCTTCTTGTTCACTGGTGTAACCGTACCACCAGCAAGACTTTCGTGCATTGCATTCAAGATGTCGCCATTGTCCGCATCAATTTCCCAAGAGAACAAACCAGCTAAACCAAGAGAACGAACGTACTCACCTTTCGCTTGAACAGAGAACTTATCATCAAATGTGATCAACTCACCTGTTGTGCGGTTCCAAACCCAAGGTGCTTTCGCTTGGTCATCATAACCATACTCGAAGCCATTGATACCCGTGTGAGCATCACCTAGCATGTAAGTTTTGATGCCTTTGTAGTCAATAACGCCATCTTCCCAGACACCTTGAGTTGTACTACCTTTCAGTTTGCCTGTTGCAGTACCCGTCATTGGATCATTTGGATCAGTGAGCGTATCCGGTGTAACACCTTCCCATCCGCGACCATACATTGCTGTACCTAGAACCAGTTTGTTCGCGGGAACACCTTGTGCAAGTAGCAATTGAATACCGTTATCAGATGTGTAAGCAGGGCCTTTGTACGGTTCACCATTTTCGTCAACACCAGTACCATCACATTGACCAGGGCGCATGAAGGTACCACAGTAAAGTGCCGTTTGGTGACCAGGTACGTTGTTCCAACCACCGTAGAAGTCGTATGTCATTGCGAAGATGTAATCCATGTATTGGATTGCATCGCCATAATTCACGTCTTCAATCTTATCGTGACCAACACCAATTGCAGAAGTTAGCTCGTACGTACGACCTGTTTCAGCTTGCAGTTCATCAAGCATCGCACGAAGTTCACGCATTAATGCGATGTATGCCGGGCCATCATTTACAGGGTCACCTAGGTTTGGAGCAGCACCGCCGCCACCAGGGAATTCCCAGTCAATATCCACACCGTCATAGAACTTCCATGTCTTCAGGAAGCGCTTCACAGACGCAACGAATACGTCACGATTTTTCTTATCTACGAAATCATAGAATGGGTCAGATAGCGTCCAGCCACCGATAGAAGGAATGATTTTTAGATCTGGGTTACGTTGTTTCAATGCCATTAGCATTGCGTAGTTACCCTTGATTGGAGAGCTGTATTCATGACCAGCCTGAGGGAAACTCTTCTGATAAGCAGCCCACGGATCATGGATAACAACTTCATAATCTGGCACACCTTGACATGCAGTTTGTAGAGCATTAAAGCTGTTGCCACCTACAGATTTAACTGACTCGTTCGGACCACAAATTGGAATAAATCCATACAAAATATGGGTTAGGTTGTCGACAGGCATATTGTCAACAGTGTACTTACGACCGTAAATACCCCATTCAACAAAGTAAGTACCTACTACTGTGTTTGGATCAGTGTTGTAAGTCTTGTTGTTTGGATCAACATTCATCACTAGTGGCTTCAGGTGTGAGCCATCAGTATCTGCAACTGTGATTTCTACGGGTGCACTCTTACTACAACCTGTCGCATCACACGCTTCAATTTCCATTTGGTACAAGCCACCTTGACCATATTTGAAGTTTGCAGCAGTTTGGCTACCTGTGATTGGGCCTGTCGCTACCTGAACTCCGTCAAAGTAAATTTTGTAAGTGTCACCTGTCGTGCCACTCCACTGATTAAACTTAACTGTGATATCTGCTTGCTCATGGTACTTAACCATTTGGTTGTAACCAGATACAGTTTCCATCGCCAATTCAATCTTCGAAAATTGAAGATTGTTTGACCCATACACATCAACGCTTGGAGCAGTTGGTGCAGCCATCGCAGCACCAGACAGTGCCATAGCGATACTTGCGGCGCACAAAGTAATACGATTCATAGCTATTCTCTCATCCCTTGAATATTCACTTTTTTTATTTGTTGCTGTTCTTGCGGTACTGCGTTGAAGAACATCACTTTCAGTATTCGAAAGACTTTTTTTTAGATACGAAAATTTAAAGGGCTTTTCGAGTGATAACCCATAAAAATCCAGGGTGTTATCACCATGTTACATTACAAACCTGACTTGGAGTCAAAAAAAAACACAACCCATGAATGCAGCTGGAAAAATCGCACAACCTGTTGTAGGCAAAGGATAATTCTGAATGGAGTTCATATTTTGGAAGGTTAATCCATGTTGAGCAAATATGAATTAACATGTATTTTGTTATCTTTGGCGCATAATAACTATTATTTATCGAAAAATAACTTTTTACTGATATAGATCAGTAACCCCAAACTATCGATATTTTGGGATTGTTAATATGATTTTTTCATAACTCTCACAAAATAGTATTGAATTGCGTTTCATACCTAGGCAGTCTTTTACTTTCTGCCTACTACTGGAACCCGATCATGAAAAAAATGTTGCTTGCTGCTCTCGTCTTAAGCGTATCAGGGATTGCTCACGCTGATGTCACTTTAAAGGTGACTGATAATATTGAATTATTGGCCGCGAACGAACAGAAACCCGAATTGGAAGGTGGTTTCTTTGCGTCAGAGAAGAGCTTGACCTTGCCAAATGGAGAAAGTCAGATTTTGTTTCGCTACCGTACATTTTTTGACAAAGGAAATGATCGCGTCATTGTAGAAAGCGACCCAATCATCGCTACCTTTAATGCCAGTGATCAAGCCCTTACTTTCCAACTCCCGAAATACCGAAATGAACGACAAGCTGAAAGCGAAATCAAAAACTTTGAATGGTCGATGCTTGACACATCAGGCCAAAGTTTAGATGTAAAGCAAGACAAGCTAGTTAAAAAAGGAATGCAAATCGGTCGCGATTATCGCACAGAGGTCAACCTCTACAATCAAAAAGGGGGACCAGCAGCTTGGAGTAAATCATTTGCTACGGTTCATCCTGTCACCTTACCTGCAAAGATTCAAAAAGCCGAAATGGCCAAAGCAGATACAGCAGAAGAAATGCTGCATTTCTGGTATGAAAAAGCAGACGAAAAGACAAAAGCTCGTTTTAAAGCTTTTATCAACCAACAATAAGATAAAATAGAAAAGGGTTAACTGCCCTTTTCTTTATGCACTTTGCTGTATCGGTTCTTCTCCTGTCGAGATGCGATAACACGCTGCAGCATTGCTTGCAATACACTCATAGACCTCTCGATCTAACTTATTATCTTCAACTAGCTCATACACCAAATTCAGAACTTCATTCAGATCTAAACCATGACGATAAGGTCGAGATTGAGTCAGCGCTTGGAAAACATCGGCAACGGCAATAATCCGACTCGGTTTATCCAACTGAGATGCATGTTTACCAGCAGGATAACCAGAGCCATCTAACCTTCCGTGGTGATTAGACGCCCACTCAATGATTTGTTCGGACTTGAGCATCGCTTGCAGTGCATAGCGAGTGTCGGTTGAATGCCGTTTAATACAGGCATACTCCGCATCAGTTAACTCAGACGACTTATGTAAAATACTCACTGGGGTGTCTAGCTTGCCAATATCATGTACAAGCCCAGCAAGGTATAGCATTCTTTGCATCGTCTCAGAGTATCCCATCTTGTACCCAAGGTACTCAGATAGCCTTGCCACATGAAAAGAATGATCAAACGTAAAGGAGCTCTTAGCATCAATGATTTTGGCAGACAGTTCCGCAAGTTGTATTGTGTCTTCCAATGTAAGGTGAGCATCAAAGAAAGGAAAGGGTGCAAGCTGAGAAATCATCACCTCAATATATTCACGCTTCATCGCAAACCAAAATTCATCGTTATCGACCAGCTCACACATATGTTGAACCGTATTGGGTTCAAATAAGGTATGGGTATTTTGAGTGAGTTCTTGAATGATGGCTTGCTTTGCTGTGGGAGTGATATTGCCGTAGTTATCGGGCTCCATTCGAGCGTAGAGGTAATCAACTCTGTCGGCGACAAAAACGAGCGCTGCCAATTGTTTGTTTTGTTCAGATACCGCAGACATCTCTCTCAGTTCTTGCCACCATGTATGATGATGGAACACAGGCAAAGCCAAACTTTGTAATGGTTTACACTCAATAAGGCGCTCATACCCGCGTAAACAATGCAGATGGCTATCACTGCTGATCAAATGCGTTAAAAGCTCACTTCTTTCACTTTGCTGGCTCACGCCACAATCATGAATTAATCCTACGGCAAGTGCGACTTGAGAAATTTCTTCAGACCAGCCCATCCTTTTCGCGCAGCAATACGCCATATAACCAACACGGTGACCATGGTTAATCTCATCCAGTCCAACAGAGTCCAGTGCTTTAGCGATACCTATCAATACTTGATGCAAGTCTACACCTACATCATTCAAACATTCACTCATTAAAACCAACCTAGTTGCATATTATTTATTATATTTTTCAAATATATTAGTACATTACCATTAACAAAACCCATAACTTTTCTATGAGAATTATGACAATTTGTGATTTTGATAACATGCTACTGCAATTAATTCGTGCCACAGGAAAATGTTTGTAATACATTGAGTTATGCATTTACGCCTTAGATAATGCACAAAAAGTGTACTTTATTCTTATAATTATCAAGGAATCGATATGTTTACTAAACGCATTAATAAAGACTTATCCCTTGCTCTCATTCAACCTGCTTTTGCAAAGCAGTATGCAGCCTTAGTAACCACTCAAACAGCGTATCTTGCACAATGGCTTGCTTGGCCGAAACACTGTCACACAGAGCAACACTTTCGTGAGTTCGCACAAAAAATGTTGCATGACTATGCAGACGGTACATCTATGACCTGCAGCATCCTCTATAAAGGAGAAATTGTTGGAAATTGCAGCTTCAATCGAATCGATCATTCACGGAAAATGGTTGAGGTTGGTTATTGGCTTTCGTGCCACCACCAAGGGAAAGGAATCATGACACAAGTGGTTTCTAAACTCATTGATATCGCATTCAATGAGCTCCAAATGGAAAAAGTCCAACTAGCCGCTGCAGAAAATAACACCCCAAGTCGCAACCTTGCTACGCGTGTAGGAATGAGCTTAGAAGGGATTATTACTCATGCTGAAAATATAAACGGACAAATCCTCAACCATGCGATTTATGGGATACATAAACAAAGCTATATCGCCAATTCCAACCGTTAGTCACCGGTGTTATTTGATACTAACCACAGATTTATTCTGCGGTCACAAACAAGCAAATTCACTGTGCTACCATCCCGTCTCAAACAATATAGTGAGTGATTTATCACATGCATTCCGTTGTAAAAATCATCGCCATTGGCCTCATGCTTGGAGCGGGCTTCTTCATTAGCGACATTACAAATTGGCTGTCTGCTTCCAATCGAACTATTGATCTAGACCAGTACTGTATACTATCAACTCAAGGCTGCCAGAAGGGTCAAATAAAGCTCGCTTTAGATCGAGATGTCGCCCAGCCTCTGATGCCTGCGAAGGTCAGTGTTGAATGGCCAGACTCTCAAAAAGACTTTTTGGAACTTCAACTTGAAGGGATGGAAATGGATATGGGTCAAGCCAAATTCTTACTCACACCAACAGGTAATAATACTTTTTCTGGTGAAATCCTACTGCCTGTCTGTACGACCGATGCTATGACTTGGATCGGCCATATCAGCGATGGAGCAACAACAATCAATACTGCCGTAAGGATGGAACGATGAGCAAAAACTGGTCTCTGATTTTAGTTGTCGCATTTGCATTAGGTTTTGGCTTAAAAGCTTATCTAGATGCCGAAAAGTCCGTCCAAAAGGCCTCCGAACAAACGGAAAGTTCTTCAGTATTATTTGGTAAAGAAGGGGCTCCCGTCGAGTTATTTGACGTACAAGATCCGCGGATTCGTATTGTCTATTTTGGTTTTACTCGCTGCCCTGACGTCTGCCCGACATCACTTGCAATGCTAGCTGGTGCGCTCAATCAAATAGACGAACAGACAAAAAGCCAGCTTCGTCCGGTGTTCATATCATTAGACCCTGAACGCGATGCCCCTAACGATGCAAATAAGTACGCTCAATACTTTCATCCAATGATCGAAGGCTTATCGGCACCACTCACTGTTACGACGCCGCTTGCTCATCGTTATGGCGTTATTTTCCGTAAAACTGAATTAGAGAATTCAGAGCTAAAGTACACATTAGACCACAGCTCATATTTTTATTTCTTAAAGCCTGATGGCAGCCTAATAACCAAAGTTCCTCATACCTTAACACCAGCGCCTTTGGTCGAAGCCATTACAACAATTACTTCAAAAGGAAAATAATAATGAAGCTTAAAACGCTATTGCTTGCAACACTTGCTCTTAGCCCACTTGCACATGCAAAAATGGACTTTATGGCACATGGCGCCTACGCACGTGCGATGCCACCAAGCGCACAAACCAGTGCCGTCTTCACTGAGCTGATGAACCGTGGCCAAGAAGACCGATACATTGTTTCAGCCACCACCGATGCTGCTGGAAAAGTCGAACTGCATGACGTTATCAAAGAAGGTGATGTGATGAAAATGCGTCAAGTCGACAAAATCACTATCCCGGCAAAAGGGAAAGTCGAACTAAAACCTGGCAGTCTACATATCATGTTGTTTGATTTAAAAAAACCGCTCGTAGAAGGTGATGATATCGACGTACAACTGACATTTGCTAACGGCCAAAAGTTCACCTTCAACGCTCCCGTAAAAAAAGTCATGAGTGGTATGAAACATAAGCACAACCACTAATCAGAATATGTTAGTTACTGATATAAAACACTAAAGGGGCACTCGCCCCTTTTTTATTACATAGATCACGCCACAAACAACACAAAAGCCACACAATTAACAAATACTCAAACTATTCCGCCAATTTTAAATTAATTCTAGACACAATATTTCAACACGATAGTATTAGCGGTCTCAGTTAAAAATAACTGTAGTTACTATAAATTTATAAATCTATTCATTGCAGGTATTACTATGCAACACAACTCTATTTTTGCCCGTTTTGCACGTGGAAATCTGGTACTGCAGATCCTCGCCGGTATTATTCTCGGTGTGGCATTAGCGACGATTTCACCAGAATCCGCTCAAAGCGTCGGGTTATTAGGAAGCTTATTTGTAGGTGCACTAAAAGCCGTCGCGCCAATCCTTGTTTTTATCTTGGTTGCAGCCTCCATCGCAAACCAAAAGAAAAACCAACACACTTACATGCGTCCCATTGTGGTTCTCTACCTTTTTGGTACATTTACCGCTGCACTTACCGCAGTTGTACTGAGTTTCCTTTTTCCAACCACATTAACGCTTGTTGCCGGTGCAGAGGGTGCAACGCCACCGCAAGGTATTGGTGAAGTACTGAATACTCTATTGTTTAAACTGGTTGATAACCCAGTAAACGCACTGATGAGTGCAAACTACATTGGTATTCTTGCTTGGGCTGTTGGACTTGGTCTTGCACTACACCATGCCTCCGGCACAACAAAAGCAGTATTTGAAGATCTCAGCCATGGCGTCTCTCAAATCGTTCGCTTCATCATTCGTCTCGCACCATTTGGTATTTTCGGTCTGGTTTCTTCAACGCTAGCAACGACCGGCTTCGAAGCTCTTGCAGGCTATGCTCACCTTCTGTTTGTACTACTTAGTGCAATGGCGTTTATTGCTCTCGTCGTTAACCCAATCATCGTTTTGGTGAAAACAGGCGAAAACCCATACCCACTAGTGTTTAAATGTTTGAAAGAAAGTGGCGTTACTGCCTTCTTCACGCGTTCAAGTGCAGCAAACATCCCCGTCAATATGGCACTTTGTGAAAAACTAAAGCTGGATGAAGATACTTATTCTGTTTCTATTCCACTTGGCGCAACGATCAATATGGCTGGTGCTGCAATTACCATCACTGTTCTAACGTTAGCTGCGGTTCACACTATGGGAATTGAAGTTGATCTGCTTACGGCTCTTCTACTGAGTATTGTTGCAGCAGTATCAGCGTGTGGTGCATCAGGTGTGGCCGGTGGTTCATTATTATTGATCCCACTGGCGTGTGGCCTGTTTGGTATTCCAAATGAAGTGGCAATGCAGGTTGTTGCGGTTGGTTTTATTATTGGTGTGGTCCAAGATTCAGCAGAAACTGCGCTCAATAGCTCGACAGATGTGGTGTTCACTGCTGCGGTTTGCAAAGCGAAACAAAAGCAACAAGGTTAACCCACAACATGATCAGAAAAGGCTCGCAATGCGAGCCTTTTTTCTAGCCAATACCGATATGCTTCAGCTATTGAGTTACTTTTTTCCCATTGAGGTATCGGTGAAATCCAATTTCTCAGCCTCTGCTTTCTCAGGTTCAGCCAATGCTGGCTCTACTGACTCATGGACTTCATTTTCGATGATTGACGTCTCAGGTTCTGCTGTGACAACATCATCGCTCTCTTGTAACTGAAGTTTACGCTTATAAAGCTTGTTTAATGCTTTGATAATCGAGTGCTTACCGACTTTATTTTCCTTAATTCGTTTTAGCATTGGCTTTGAAAGCGACTGCAACCCGACGACAGTATCAACACCAATATTCAACGCAACCTGATCACGAAGCATCCTCGCGCCATCATGGCCAAGTTGGCCTGCAAGAAACAACCATATGTAGGCAATCGCATTCCCATTGGTACTGGTATCCATCCAAGTTTCACCCGCTTTATACATCGCTTCGGTGTAACCTTTCTCCGCTGCCCGCTCTAACCAATAACACCCTTTATCAAAGTTCGCCGCCACGCCAGTACCATGGACATAGCACAAACCAAGTTTCATGCGTCCTTCATTACTCTTTAGCTGCGCCGCTTTGCGATACCATTCTATCGATTGATTTGGTTCCCGCTCAGGATTATTTGGTGACTGGTACCAGTCACCTAGAAAGATCATTGAATCTAGATGGTTCTGTTTGGCAGCGTCTTCAATAATGCGAATTGCTTTTGCAACGTTGATTTCCGTTCCTCGGCCGAAAAAGAGTGCCTGCCCCATTTCGAACTTAGACGACACGCTACCTTCAAGTGCAGCAATACATATTTTCCAATATTTAATTTGCTGTCGGAGTATCGCATCATCACGCATCTTTTCAGAGATGCGTAATATGCCGTACATGCCAGTCACATTGTCTAAATTTGCCGCTTTGTTGTACCAGTAAAGAGCTTCTCTTGGATTGGTTCGTTCCGCTTCTTTTGCTAGAAACAATATGGTGGGAATGTGACCATTTTCGGCTTTGTGTACTCGCTCTTCCTGCTCTTGCTTTCGGTTTTTCTCAATCGCTTTGCGATAAGCAATTTCGCGTTGTTTCCGCTCCTGCTCCAACCGTTTTTTCCTCAGCGATAGCACCAGCATCCAGCCGAACATAAACAGCAAGAGTAATCCAGTTGCACCGATTGCGATCCCGATTAAATTCATTCTGACTTCTTTCTTCCTAGCCGTTAGGCCTCTATACGTGTTCCAACACACCCCGCTTTATCTATTAGCGGCAGCATCAGTCAAAAATTAAGTACTTATGTTACCCCAGCAAGAGAACAAGATGAGATTCATGCATCAGGAAAGTGATACAGCCCGCTCAATACGTCTCTATATTAAGCAAGTATAGTGTTTGTAGAGAAAGCAACCTTGTATAAACAGGGGATTAGGCTTAATTTGGCACAGAAAATTATCGCACATTGAATCCATTGGCTTTGCCTAAACTGAATCAAGCAAACGAATGCTGTCTCATCTTTAAAATGCTTAGCTAAGAAACAGAGAAAAATTGACCAAAAACAATAGCGGTTCCATTTAACTTATTTTATAATGCGAATTAATTATCTTAGAGCAACGAATTCCAACTATTAGGGGCAAAAAATGAGACTTATCCCGTTAAACAACGCAGCACAAGTCGGTAAATGGGCAGCAGCACACATTGTTAAACGCATCAATGCATACCAACCAACTGCAGAACGTCCGTTCGTACTTGGTCTGCCAACTGGTGGTACTCCACTTGCTACTTATAAAGCTCTTATCGAACTGCACAAAGCTGGTGAAGTAAGCTTTAAGCACGTTGTTACTTTCAACATGGATGAGTACGTTGGTCTACCAGCAGACCACCCAGAGTCATACCGCTCATTCATGTACACTAACTTCTTCAACCACATCGATATTCAGGAAGAGAACATCAACCTGCTAAACGGTAATGCTGAAGATCACGAAGCAGAATGCCAACGTTACGAAGACAAAATTAAGTCTTACGGTAAAATCAACCTATTCATGGGTGGCGTAGGTAACGACGGTCACATTGCGTTTAACGAACCTGCATCTTCTCTGTCTTCACGTACTCGTATCAAGACACTGACTGAAGATACGCGCATCGCAAACTCTCGCTTCTTCGACGGTGACATGAACCAAGTACCAAAATACTCACTAACTATCGGTGTTGGTACTCTTCTTGATGCTGAAGAAATCATGATTCTAGTTACAGGTCACAACAAAGCGCTTGCTCTAGAAGCAGCGGTTGAAGGTTGTGTAAACCACCTTTGGACAGTTTCAGCGCTACAATTACACCCTAAATCAGTAATTGTATGTGACGAGCCTGCAACTCAAGAACTGAAAGTAAAAACAGTGAAATACTTCTCTGAACTAGAAGCGGAAAACATCAAAGGCTTCTAATTTAAGTCAGTAAGTCATCAGAATGATAAAGGCCAGCGTGATGCTGGCCTTTCTTTTGTTCCAAACACTTAAGCGAGCTTTAATGTCATGAATTTACTATTTGGATCGAGCTGATAATCACCAAATGGTTCACAATAGCTAAAGCCATGCTTTTCATATAACGCTCGGGCTGGTTCAAAAAAGCACATACTTCCCGTTTCCAAACTAATGCGCTGGTAACCCGATTGTTTTGCGTAGTTTAAAACATGTCGTAGTAAACGTGATGCAACCCCTTGTTGCCGTGCTGTTCGACTTGTCCGCATCGATTTAATTTCTGCATGGGAATGGCTTAACGCTTTTAGTGCAATACAACCTAATAATCCGTCCTCTTCCCACCCAGTCCAGAATGTCACTGAAGGTACTTTGAGTGCCGACAAATCAAGTGCGTGAACACTTTCTGGTGGCGAAGTAGCGTTCATATCCGCAAGATGCTCTTCTAATAATGCAACGACTGCATCATGGGTTAAATCGTCAATTTTTATCTTCATCGTCTCTCTTCCTTGAAAACGAACATAAGATGCTACCATTCAACATTAGAGGCGCAATAGAAAATTAGTATCCATGCGTGCTACAACAATGGAAAAGCACGCCTATACTTAATGCAATAAAGGTATAGAAAAGGAACTTTCTATGCAGAGCATCATGTTGGCATTCCTGCTTTTATCCACGCCGGCAAACACCGCCGACCCTTATTCCCTGCCTTTGAAATGCGAATTGACACAAACCGCCGATCATTTTTGGTTTTACCGTGAACAATTCTTGTATTCCAGTGAACAGTTTGCCGTTTTTCATAACTTCAAAGGACGTGTTGTGACGCAGATTGACCTAAAAACTGGCGAACTCATTCGTACAACCTACATAGGCGAGCCATACGATCCGAAATATCAGATTCTACTTGGCTCCTGTCATAATCCGACACATGTGTTAGAAATGTGGGAACTCAATCAAGTGCCATTCGATAACTAACGCTATCACCAATACCGTTCAAAGATGAAGTTGCCCGGCTCACGCCTTCTGTGTTTACGTAAGCCCTGCTGCTGCAACACCGATGAGGTATCACGAATCATGTCCGGGTTGCCACATAACATCGCGAAGCTGTGCTCTGGCGACATGGAGACACCCGAAAAGCTGCTCAATGAACCATTGGCAATTAGCTCTGGAATCCGTCCATGCAATACACCTTGTGGGGCCTCACGACTGATCACAGGCACGTATTGTAAGCGCCCTTCATATTGAGTCAGCAGTTGGTCGATAAGGTATCGATACACCAAGTCTTTTTCGTGTCGCACCCCGTGTACCAAAACAATGTTGTCACACCCTGGCCGCATATTGATGTCGTCTAATAGAGAAAGAAACGGGCCAATCCCCGTCCCTGTTGAAATAAGCCACAAGTCTTTCGTCGTTTTAGGTATCGAGTCAAAAATTAGCTCTCCATGGGCCGTTGCTCCCACATAAAGTGCTTGCCCTTCTTGCAATTCTTGTAACTTGGGACTGAGCTGTCCTTGTGGGTTTGCCACGATAAGAAATTCGAGCCAATCACAACTGGCAAAAGGTGCATTCACTAATGAGTAAGCACGGCTAATCACCTTGCCGTCCTCACCATGCAACGCTAGTTTCGTGAACTGACCAGCCTTAAAGTCGAGGTGCGCTCCATTGAGTCGTAAACTGAATAGCTCAGGTGTCCATTCAATACGCTTTTCTACAATAGCTCGGTTAAAACCACTGAGTTCTGTCATTGCAGTACCTCCTATGGATTACCTAACTTTAAACCTACTCCCCGTCACAAATAAGGTAAAGTTACGTGACGATAAATCATGATCGAGATTCACAAATAATTAACATTAGCAACAACTAATCTTCATTTGCAGCCAGCGTTTGTGAGCGTATAGTGTAGTTATACTAAAGCTATTACGTTCTGAGGACAGGTTGTGAAAGCCCTCAACGATCTCAATATTTTTGTTGAAACTTCCCGCCAAGGTAGTTTTTCTAAAGCCGCCAACAGTTTAGATGTCACGCCTGCGGCTGTTAGTGCCACAATTAAGCGCCTTGAACAGCAAGTTGGGTTCCCTTTATTTGTCCGATCTACCCGCAACTTGCGCCTGACCGGAGAAGGAGAGATCTTTCTCGAGAAAACACAAACGGCACTCGGCATACTGCAGGAAGGGTTAGATCAAATCGCCTGTCATCGCGGAGAGCTTGCCGGACAACTCTACATTACCGCCCCATCAGATTTTGGTCGCAATCTGCTGCTCAATTGGATTGATGAGTTCATCGAAAGCCATCCAAAAGTGACGATTAAACTGGAGCTTTCCGATAGCTTAACGGACATGTACAGCAAACCTGTAGATATTGCGATACGCTATGGAGAGCCAGCAGATTCCAATTTAGTCGCTATTGCGGTGTGTAATGAAAATGAACGCATTCTCTGTGCCTCACCTGAATACATAGCAAACCATCCAACCATCACCCAACCACAAGATCTGATTGAACATAACTGCCTGTGTTATATGGTTTCCGATACTCTGTATAACAAATGGACATTGACACAAAATGGCCATCAAGAAACACTGATTGTCAGCGGAAATCCAACCAGTAACGACAGCGAAGTCGTTCACCGCCAAGCTTTGAAAGGAAAAGGGATTGCCAATAAATCACTAATGGACATCAGCCAAGATATTTTGGATGGACGTTTGGTTAGGGTCTTGCCCGAGTGGGATTGTGGACCTGTGCCTCTCTACATGATGTGTGCAGATCGCCGACTGCTAAACCCAACAATCCGCAAGTTTCGTGATTTTGTGCAAGAGAAGTGCTGCCAGCAACGAAAACAAGTACTGGCAACCATGGAGATCTAACCAAGAAACTGCAAAGGACGCAGTTGAACGTACTCTAGGAGATCGCGATCTTCACAGATCTGCTTAAAGCTTTGAAAGTGCTCCGTCTGCATGTGAGTATCTAAGCTTTCTTGAGAACACCAAATCTCCTGAAGCAAAAAAAGACCAGGGATTTTTGAGTCAGCATGCAGCTCATACTGACAACACCCTTTCTCATTACGGGTTGGTTCGAGCAACCCTCGGAGTAATACCTCAACTTGGGCAATGTGTTCGTTATGCGCCTTTACTTCCGCTAACAAATGAACCATTGCTTAACACTCCGTAAAAACTTGCTCTTGAGCAAAACGGGACTTTGGTAGCTTCGCATTAAAATCATCTTCACTGTGATAGCCTAACGGAACAATCACAACACCAGTAAAGCCTTGCTGACGAAGACCAAACTCTTCATCAAGTACATTAGCATCAAACCCTTCAATTGGAACCGCATCAATATCCATCGCTGCTGCACCCAGTAACAAGGTACCCACATTGAGATACACTTGTTTTTCCATCCAATGCTTTACGTCTTTTAAGTCATAGCGGTGCATATTTACAAAGTACGAACGTCCACCGTGCATCGCTTGCTTTGACTCTTCATCAGCAAAACGACCCGCTTCCTCTTCACTTTGTAGTACCTTTAGCAAATACTCTTCATCGATATCTGTTTTGGCACAAAAAACCAGCACGTGAGAGGCATCAAGGATCTTACGTTCATTAAAGGAGAAGCCACCTTGAGCCGCTTTTGCGATTCGTGCTTTACCTTCTTCAGTACTCGCCAAAATAAAATGCCACGGCTGTGAGTTAACGCTTGATGGACTCATGCGAATCAACTCTTTTAGTTCTGCCACTTTATCGTCGGTGATTTTTCGGCTCGAATCGAAAGCTTTGGTTGAATAGCGGGCTTGTGCAGCGCGAACAATGCTCATAATTTTCTCCATTAATTTGAAACTGAATGAATGTTCGAATTGTTGCGCTACAATAACTAACTGAACAAATAAGAAAAACCACTCCTTAATTGATTCATTTTCAATTTATTTTTGAAAATCGCCATCTATTTTCTGCTAACCCAAGCACGTTAAAATTAGTTGTTAATACGCTTATCTGACTCAGGCAAATGGGCTGTTAAATTGTAAATCAGTGCGGGTTTGAGCAGTTTTGGAGGAGGTAGATGACTGTCTCGCTCTTCCCTTAAATGGACAAACTGCGCTTCAGATGTCTCTTCTGTTAGATACACATTCTCATGCTTCTCTTCACCTATTGTGGTTTTGTGGTGCAAGCTGTGAGGGTCTTCCGGATAGTCATGGCAAAGATACACATCGGTTTTATCATCCATCTCATAGAGATGGGATATCGACTCGAACATTTTATGGGCGCTTCCACCGGGAAAATCTGCACGTCCTGTTCCATGGTGTAGTAACGCATCACCAACAAACACAGCATTACCAATTTTAAAGGTCAAATCTGAAGGTGTATGGCCCGGTGTGGTCAGTACTTCTAAGTCAGAATCACCAAACTCTAGGTGTTCATGATCCAAAAGGAAATGTTCAAATTCGTACAACTCTTTCAGAAGCAGCTCATCTTTCCATTCCGAATACACATCTTTGACCCCTTCAGCCACATTAATTGGTGCGCTAAGCTTTTCACTTAAATAGAAAGCGCCAGTAAGATGATCCGCATGAACATGCGTCTCCATAATGGCAGTCACATGCAGCTGGTTTTCTTCTATGTACCCAATGATCTCATTAGCAGATTCAAAAGTGACTTTTCCACTATGAGGGTCATAGTTAGCGACAGGATCAATAATGATGGCTTCACCAGTACTGGTATCAGACACCACATAGCTGATGGTGCCGGATTCAGGATGGAAGAAATGATGAATATCTTGCGTGGCCATGATACCTCCCTGAACGAAAGTTTAGACTGAGTATTACTTACTCAGTCTAGTTGGCAATACCCTAGCTACCAACCTCTCAGAACAAGGAGACACGCATTTTTTTCTAAGCTATTGAATGTCCAACTTATCTATTAAAGATGGGTATCCCCAGCCACGTTCACCCACTTGCACTTGCTCTCCTGTTAGATATTGATAAAGCGTCGGTGCGAGTGACCCATTTGCTTCAGAGATCAATGGTATTGCCTGCGCTCCGATTGGCTTGCCCCAGAAACCGATAAATGCATCCTTCTCTAAGTAGCTTTCTCCAGCATGACGGCCGGGAACTTTGGTGTTATAGCCAATACCTTCTCGTGGGAAGAGGTTGATGGTGCCCGCCCGATCCTCCGCATACAAATAGGCCAGTTGCACCACAGAGTCTGGTCTCGGCGTGTAACGCGTTAAATTGCGCCACTCTTGCGCGGTGCACCAGGTCATAGGATCTTCTTGCTTCACCCTTTGAATACATCGTTCAACCAACTCACTTAACTGATTCAACTCTTTCTCCGTTGGAGGTGGCAGGTAATGATTTAACTGTTGAGTTTGCAACAGTTCTCCTGAACGGCCATCAAGCTTCCCATAGTAGAATCGCTCACCTTTTCGAATAATGTGCTCGTCAATCCTCTGCCCATCACGATTTGCTATCAAGCGTATTTCACACTGCTTATCATCGCAGGCCGTCTCTCTAACAACCATGTAGTCGAGCGTATCTTTTAAGTAATCAAGGCTTTCTTGCACGATATTAACGGCGTTATTATTAGCTGCGTTCAGTGGTCGCCACTGCGTTAGCTCTTCGTATGTTGGCTGGATTTGCCAGCCGGATGATGAGTTAAAGAAGTCCATCATAAAATTACCGCCAGCGGTAGAGGCAACCACAACATCGATATGCTTATTTGATGGCGAGTTAAGCGCATTGGTAATTTTCGGGCCTTCCCCTTCATCAGACGATATTTTCTTGATGATCAGTGGATAGCCTAGCTTTGTTTCTAATGGTGTAAAAATGGCCTTCTCTGGGTTGAGCGAATAATAAACTGGCGCTAAACCATGATCCCCTGCCATTCCCCATAGCGTTCGTTCATAAACACCAGCTTCCCTGTAGGCATTTTCGACTCGACCTAACCAATAATCCAAACGATTCAGCTCTCCGGAAGGCATTATGATTTCATCGCTAAATGGGCCAACAAAATGCGCAAAATGATCCGGCCAAGGATTGTAAATCAATGTGTAATCTGGCATCCCAAAATTATCGAGTTTTGCATAAGCTTCAAGTTCTTGCTTTAACTTCCATTTGCGTGTGAGCTTTGTGTAAATATCCCAGAAAGGAATTTGTTGGTAGCGTTGCACATCTTCAATCAATTTATTCCGAACCACTGTTAATTGCTGCTCTATTTGCGCACGCTCTTCCAACTCTCGTAAACAACGCTTTTCCCCAAAATCACGCAGTGCTTCTCCGGCGCCTAGGTTGACTAAACCGTCATAGCTGATATGTGCATTCCAATCGTACTGTGCGTTGCAATTGAGTGTTTTTAAATGGACTAAGCGATCAAACATGGTTTGCACCTTGTTGACTTGCATCAACCTATCCAGTTGCAAGGCGTCATTGCCAAAAAAGTAATACGCACGATCCTCATGACGATCGACAAAATGGAAATTTGGAATACCTGTGCCCTGTTCCCCCGATACTTTTGCTCCTGTTTTTATGATAGGTAAGTTTCTAACACTGATCGTTGGAGTCGAGGAAATGCCCACGCGAGCAATTGAGTTGTAGCTGTCTTGGTAAAGTCGTTTAAAAAAAGGCAAGTAATGCGGATCTTTATAAACTTGTTCTGACAGAACATGCATAAACCTCACGTCCTGTATGTGTTCAGGAGAGCTTGTTGGTAGCTCTGTGGCCAACTTTTGTTGATTGATGTGTGTTTGATAGGCTTGTTTTAAAAACGGCTTCTCGGGGTCAACCAGCCCCTCTATTAACCCTTGTTGTAAACCATCGACAGTTACCTGAACTGCAAAGCGTCGGTTCTGCTGTGATGTCAAAAAGTCGAGTAGCGTTTGTGGTGAATCAGAAAAGGCATCTTGCATCCAGTTGGACAAAAGTGTTGCACGCTCATCTTGGAAAACAAATTGTCGATATGCTTTGAGTACATTCAATCGAACAAAGTCAATGAGCGTTATCGTTATTGCTTGTGCTTTATTGTTTACCTTACTGTGATTTTCAGGTTTACCGTCATCAACAATGGCCTGTAGCGCCGCTTTCATGTCGCCTTCATCCATACCTGAAAGCGCTTGGTTCATGATTCCAATCACTATAGGTTGTATTTTGGCAACCAATGCCAAGTCATCTGGCGAATCGGTAAGGTATTGATAGTGTTCTGGTAGGTAGTCTTGATCTTGCCACTGCCCGATATCAACTAGCGCATCGTACACCGTGACCATCGCAGCAATAAACTCGCGATCGACTTTGATACCTTCATGATGTCCTTGATCTTTTACATGTTCAGTTTGTTCGCTTATGGTTGGCTGAGAAATAGAGAACAAGCTATGTTCAAACCCTTTTAGCGCCTGTTGATCATAAACTGTTTGTAAATAAGCTTTAAATACATCTTCGTCATCGACCCCAGTGTAACGCTCATAAAACTGATACAGAAAATAGCCCAAAGGGATGGCGTAACTTGGGTCCGCGATTTGACTCATGACCCTTGCTTTTATTTTAGCTTCTAAAGGTAGGGTCAATACGTACGCCTCTAGAGTCAGCCCACCAATGGTGAACAGTGACAAATCTCTGGCGAATTTGGTCGAATAACTCAATGACGACGTTATTTGATTTTTGAGAACATGGGTGGAATTAAACACCCCACCAACTAATGGTGTATTCCCAACATCGGCAGACGCAGAACTCAGCGGTAACACGCATGCAATCGCCGTTGCTGTCACTCGAAGAACAAACCTAGCCATACTCACTTCCTTATGTATTTATCTGTTGTATATTTTGACAGCGCAACAAGAGAATTCAACATAAAAAGCAAGGAGTTAAGAGGAACAAACAGATAAAAAAAAGGAATAAGAAACTGGGGAGATTCTTATTCCAAATGTCTAAGTCAACTAATTTGTCTGTTAAGAACAACATGCCTAGAGAGTAGCTATGTTGTGTGTCCAGAGTAACACGTCCTTTTTCTCACTCAATTTAAATGGCGTTATTTTTTATTATTCTCCCGCCTCGTTTTTTTGAGGTTGTTCTGGCGTTGTACGCTCACCATAATCCACGCCCCATTGCCAAAGATCATCGTAGGCTCGCACTGTATGGTTTGCCAAGTAATCTTCAGCCATTGCATCCGCTTTTAACCCTTCCTCTTCACTTAGTAAAGAACGGTGTATCGCGATCTTTTTTTGATAAGCACGATGCAAAGAGTCATGAGATTTTGGAGTCGCCATTGATTCAAAATAGGCGTAGAGATAACTAAGCGCTTTAACTCTGTCTTGCGGCACAATATCACGCATTTGGCGATCTTCCGCATAGGTATTGGCGATCAAAAGTAGGCTATCGGCTCGCCCAATCTCTGCGAGTTTTTTCATCCATTCAAAACCTTCTTCACGGGTTTTCTTTTTAGCGAGAAGCTGTTCCATGTACGCTTTCATCGCTGGTGGATAACCTTGTTCTGCCGATTCTTGATACAAGCGCTTAGTCTCTTTGCTGCGCTTTCCGGGAATGAAAAACCAGTCGTACCCAGCTTCATATGCTTGAGCAAGTTTAAACTTCGCTTCAGGGTGATTGGCTGCTACGGCTTTTTCCAGCCATGCCATTTTATCTTTTTCTTTTTCGAGCGTGGTATGAAGCAATAACATCGCTTCAGGATTACCTGCTTCAGCACGTTCTAAAATGGCTTGTTGGGTCTTTTCTTCCCATTCTTGCCTAATCTCATCTCGTTCAGGGTTTGAACTTGAAGAGACTTTAAGCATTGCCAGTAAATTGCCTTGTTCAGCCGCTCTAAGCGCGTAATGATATTCTTCTTCACCTTGCTTTTCTGAGCCATCCTCAAGCTCAATAGAATAAATATAAGCAGCCTCTGCACTGCCCTTTTCTGCCGCATGTTTTAAGTATGGAAGCGCTTCTTGATGATGTAGTTGCCAACGCAGGAGTTTACCTTTTTCAAACGCCTGATCAGCACTTAGATCACTTAAGTCATTACTAGCCATCGCACCACTGATAGTACAAGCCCACAAGGCCAACACTACCCCAGACCGACGAAATACCTTCACCAACATCATTTATTCCCTAGCATGATTATTATGTTTGTATATTACTTCGAGTGACAAAGGCAGGCGATATCGCCGGCCTATTTGTGTGATTTAATTAGAGTATTCCAAATTATTGCCCATATGTTATCTCCTCGTATAAGACACATTAATCTACAAGAGCATTCATACCGATTATTTTTCTGACTCTGGATTTAATGGTTCATTACGATAGTTTTCTCCGGCCAAGATATCATAATGGATAATAGTACTATCACTAAACTTGGAAAAATCTAGATAAATTGACTCTGCATTAAACTCTTTTTCTTTAGTTTGTTTGTCACTATTTATATAAAAATAACAGCCTATTGCACCAGCCTGAACTTTTCGCAAGCTCATATAAACCTCACCATCGCAGTCTCTAGCTTCAATTATTGAACTTAACGCAATAGACTTCTCCGACGACTTTGTAGGTGGATAAATCCTCAGCTCTGCAAAGCCAATAGGATCAAACGCATTTTTAGCGCTAACTATAATTTGATACAACTTCATATCACAACCAGATGATGCATAATTCAGATACGGAATTCTTAACTCATAGCGATCTGACTCATCTGAAAAGTTGTACTCAAGTCTAAATACTCCTTTTCCTCCTTGCCGCTTTTTACCATCAGAAGCACTCCAAAAAAATGATGTACAGTCTTCTCCACCACCATAAAAGATAGCTTGAGCGGTCACAGTCGCATCTGAAGGTTTAATTCCTTGAATGCGAATATAGTGATCATCTTCAGAACTACCAATAGGTGCACGATTGTCACTGGAGCATTTTATTAAAGGATTTACAACAAAGATAATAATAAGGAAAAATGCAATTACACAGCCGATAGTGACAAGGGTGAATTTTATTAATGATTTCATAAAACTGATCCACTATTGCCCTGTTTATGGATTCACAGCTTCGCTACGGTAATTATCTCCGGCCAAGATGTTGTAGGTGATTGTAGTGTCATCTTTAAACTGAGAGAAGTCGAAGTAAACGGTTTCAGCGTTAAACTCCTGCTCCTCAGATATTCTTTTTTTATTGATATAGAAATCGCACCCCACTCCATCCGTCCATTTTTTATACGTTTTAGAATAAAACGGTTCACAATTTCCTGCTTCAATTATGGATTCAAACGCCAGTGCCTTATCATAGTCCATGACCGGAGAGTAGATACGTAAGTCTGGAAACCTCGCTGTATTAAATGAGCTTTTGGCGCCTACATATATTTGGAGTAACTTCATGTCACAACCAGAAGAAGTATAATCTTGGTACGGTACTCTTAATTCGTATTGTTCTGGTGTGGTTGAAAAATCATACTCAATTTTAAATACACCTTTCCCCGCCTTTTTCACTTTCCCATCTAAAGCGCTCCAAGAGCGTGAGCGACACTCTTCACCGCCGCCAGTAAACGTTGCATAGGCAGTGACGTTTGCATCAGCAGGTTTAGAGCCTTGAATACGGATAAAATGATCGTCTTTGTCGCTTCCAATCAGCGGCTTACTATCATAGTACCATTTCATAAGCGGATTTAAGATGAATATCACCGCTAGGGAAAAGAGAATCAAACGCCCGATGCCGACAAGAATTATTTTTATTAACAATTTCATGCGATAACCAATAAACTATTGTTGCCCAGAGTTTGGGTTTACTAGCTCTTGACGATAGTTTTCTCCGGCCAAGATGTTGTAGGTGATGGTAATGTCGTCATTAAACTGAGAGAAGTCGAAGTATACGGTTTCTGCATTAGTTTCTGACTCTTGGGATAGTTTTTTATTATCAGCGAAATAGTAGCATCCAATAATTCCTTTCCATATGTCTTGTGACCATTGATATAAGCGACCATCGCAGTCTCTCGCTTCAATTTTAGAGTCAAACGCCAGTGCCTTATCAGACTCCATGAGCGGAGGGTAAATACGTAAGTCCGCAAACCCTGCCGTATCGAATGCGTTTTTTGCACCTACATATATTTGGAGTAACTTCATATTGCAACCAGAGGAGGTATAATCTTGGTACGGTACTCTCAATTCGTATTGCTCAGGTTTGGTTGAAAAGTCATGCTCAATTTTAAATACCCCTTTCCCAACCTTTTTTACTTTCCCATCCAAAGCACTCCAAGACCGTGAGCGACACTCTTCTCCTCCGCCAGTAAACGTTGCGTAGGCAGTGACGTTTGCATCAACAGGTTTAGCGCCTTGAATACGGATGAAATGATCGTCTTTGTCGCTTCCAATTGGCGGCTTGTTACCATCGTACCATTTCATGAGCGGATTTAAGATGAATATCACCGCTAGGAAAAAGAGAATCATACCCCCGATGCCGACAAGAATTATTTTTATTAACAATTTCATGCGATAACCGATAAACTATTGTTGCCCAGAATTTGGGTTTACTAGCTCTTGACGATAGTTTTCTCCGGCCAAGATGTTGTAGGTAATGGTAGTTTCATCTTCAAACTGAGAGAAGTCGAAGTAAACGGTATAAGCATTGAATACAATAGTGTCTGATTTCTTGTTTTTTATTTTTCCGTTCGTGTAAAAGCTACAAGCTAATCCAGAAGACCACTCTTGCAAATCCTCGTAATATCTGGCACGACAATCTCTTGCTTCTATAGTTGAGCTTAAATTTATAGGTTTATTGTTGTAACGTTCACCTGCTTGATAGATGCGTAATTGAGCAAACCCCACGCTATCAAAAGCGTTGTATGCTTCTACCGTAATATCTCTTAACTCAATAATGCAGTTTTGGCTATCCGTATACGTAGTATATGGGACTCTTAGTTCATAATGCTCGTCGTCTTCAGCGAAGTTTTGAGTGAAAAAAGTGGTGATTTTTCCTCCCTGATGCGCTTTTTGTCCAAACATATCGTAAGAATAAGATTCACAGTCATCACCACTGGCGATGTAGTTAGCCCAAGCTTTGATTGTCATGTTTGCTGGTTTTTCACCTGCGATACGAATGTAATTTTGTGGCGGCATACTGTTCGTAAAATAGCCCCCCCAATAAACGCTACCAACCAAAACAACCAGTCCAATGGGCCATATCCATTGTCGCTTTTTATTGAGTAAGGTCATTTGAGTTTCTCCTTAGTGTTTCCAGAAAGAGATTGATTAGCGAGTAATAATAAACTTAACGGCATGCGCTCAGGGGTATTCATTATACTGGAGAGTTCCGATAAAACTTGTTGATGATTTTTAAGCTGTTCGTCCAACACCGATTTCTCTTTCTCAATAGAGCATTTTTTCGCTTCCACAATGGGAGAGTAAGGCATGCCCCGTACTTTAATCCACTCCAGCCGCACGGCTGAGTAACTTTGTTGCAATTCTGAAATTTTATTGTTGAGGTAAGTAATGGCACCTTGGTAATTCTCATACAAACTTTCTTTACTCAGAGTTTGTAGTTGAGTCCATAAGTTAGGGATATAAAACTCCATACCATGATCACTGATAGAAGCGTCAAACAATCCATCAACTAATGCAACCGAATCATTGTTTGCCATTTTTGCTATATCGAGCATAGTGATTGAGTTTTCTTTGTTTTTCTGAGCCATCTTTAAGCTCAATAGAATAAATATTAGCGGCTTTTACCATGCCCTTTTCTGCCGCATATTTTAAGTATGGAAGTGCTTCTTGATGATACCGTTGCCAACGCAAAGTTTACCTTTTTCAAATGCCTGCTCAGCACTTAGATCACTTAAGCCATTACTAGCCGTCGCGCCACTGATAGCACAAGCCCACAAGGCTAAAACTACTCCAGACCGACGAAATACCTTCACCAACATCATTTATTCCCTAGCATGATTATTATGTTTGTATATTACTTCGAGTGACAAAGGCAGGCGATATCGCCTGCCTATTTGTGTGATTTAATTGTTCTTTGGCGGTTGCCATTCATAGACTTTGTTAACTTTATCCCAAGGAATAGGGAACAGTTTTGCTCCCTCAGCTTCAGCGCGCTTAGCTATCCTATCGGCATAATTTTTTTTGTATATTTCCGCATCATTCCCAAAAATGTCTCTATCCACCTCTGCATCGGGCTTTATTTCAGTTAGGTAAATATACTCACCGCAACCATCCAACCAAATCTTAGTATTTCCATTAGGAAGAAAACCAAAAATAATATCCGTGTTGTAACACGAATCGGTTGTGCCATCAGAAAAGTTAAAGATTCCTTGAGTTATCATCTGCTTTTTAACATTTTCTGATAAGTTGTATTTAGTCACATAAAACTTTGCATTCGTAAGCGATACCCAGTAAATATATATTGTATCAGGGAGCTGCCTAGCACCTGCAACTTGATCTTTCTCTGCGACGGGAGCCCCTATCCATCATAATCAGGATGCGTTCTTCTTACATAATCAAGCTTCGATCTTCACCAAAAGTGCATTTCATTGTGAATATAAGAAGTCCAATCTTGCTCCTCATTAATCCCATATGCTTGTGTCACTTTAACTGGATATAATGACGACATCGCGTAACCAATATGCCATTTAGGGAAATCTGTTTGAATATCAATGGCTTTTGAAAAAGCATTAATACTCACCGACAGCAACAAGCTCGCCAATAACACGACATATCTCATCTTAACTATCCTTCTTGCACGCAAAAATTTCACGAACATAAGTACTTCCTTCTTTATGAGGTTTATTCGCAATGGAATCGTCTGACGAATGGTGAATTAAACTTGCATTCCCGGCGCATGTTTTAAGTAAAAATGAGCTTCTAATGCAACTCAATAATGTTTTCTTTTGAGTAGATTTTATTAACCTTATCCCAAGAAACTGGGTCTATAACAACACCTGCATCTTCTGCTCTTTTTTGGATACGCTTAAAATACGATTTTTTCATATAATCTTCGATGCCAAAACCATTACTATCTTTATCTAAGATGCTGTCGGGCGCTAAGTCTGTTAAAAATATAAGTTCTCCACATCCTTTCAAAAAAACTTTGGCTTGACCGTTTGGGAAAAGACCAAATACAAATTCAATACGATAGCAAGAATCTATAGTCGCTCCATCACCTCTGGTATAGCTTGTCTCCATTCGCATTGCTTTCTTCACTGCATTACTAACTGGATACTTAGTCACATAAAACTGAGTATTAGCAAGCGAAACCCAGTATAAATATATTACTTCAGGTATATGGTTTGTTGGAGAAACCTGACGACTACGGATCATCGTATAATCTTGGATAGGGATACCAAATCCATCATACCTAGGGAATCTTTTGCGAACATTTTTAATATCAGTGACTCGCATAAATTGAGTAAAGTTGTGAAGAGAAGACGTCCAGTTTTCATGTTCATTGATACCATAGCTCTGTGTAACATTAACTGGGTATAGCGAAGGCGCAGCAATACTCACACGCCAGCTCGTTTCAGGGACGGAGGCAAAAGAAGTGCAGGAGCATAAAGTTAAAACCACTCCTGTTTGAAGAAAAACATTACTCAGCATTATTAATTATTGAGTCCTGTGAATATTAATTATTTTGTTGAATTTAATCAGACTTTAGATCTTGCCATTCATAGACTTTGTTAACTTTATCCCAAGGAATAGGGAACAGTTTTGCTCCCTCAGCTTCAGCGCGCTTAACTATCCTATCGGCATAATTTTTTTTGTATATTTCCGCATCATTTCCAAAAGTGTCTCTATCTACTTCTGAATCAGCAGCTATTTCTGTTAAGTATGTATATCCACCACAGCCATATAGCCATACTTTTGTATTACCATTAGGTAAAAAACCAAAAATGATATCGGTTCGATAGCATTCCCTATTCACCCCATCAAAACGAATATATTCATCCTTGATCATCATATTTTTTTTTATCTCATCCGTTAACTCAAACTTAGTCACATAAAACTTTGCATTAGCAAGTGAAGCCCAATAAATATAAACAAAGTCAGGTAGGCTTGTGGCTCCAGCGACTTGATCTTTTTTAGCAACAGGAGAACCAAGAGCAATTCCATATCCATCATAATCAGGGTGTGTTCTTCTTACATAATCAAGCTTCGATCTTCGCCAAAAGTGCATTTCATTGTGGATATAAGAAGTCCAATCTTGTTCTTCATTTATTCCATATGCTTGCGTAACTTTAACGGGATAAAATGACGACATAGCGTAACCAATACGCCACTTAGGTAGATCTTGGGGAATATCAGGAACCTTTGAAAAAGCATTAATACTCACCGACAGCAACAAACTTGCCAATAACACGACATATTTCATTTTAGCTATCCTTCTTACACGCAAAAACTTCACGAATATAAGTACTTCCTTCTTTATGAGGCTTATTAGCAATAGAATCATCTGACGAATGGTGAATTAGATTTGCTTTGGCGAAATCATTCATCATCTTACTATCTACAATTATGTCTGCTTCTGACACGTCTAAATCGGCTAGAAGCTCACCTTCTTTGGCTTTCTTAAGCGCATCTTTGCATATGTTTGCAAAAGGAACGCCACCTACCTGATTCGGTACTGAGTAAAAACTGTCGCCGTCCTCTATCCAAATCAGTCCATCATCATCATTGACCGGAACCTTTGCATATTCAGCAAAACCATACATAACCCTGAGATAAAGCCTAGAAAGATCACCTTCGACTCTACGTTTTAATTCAAGAGTACCAATCACATATGCCTGGTCATGACGACCTCGGTAAACAACCTTAGAATCGTCAATATGGAAGTCACTACTCTGCCATCCAAGCAGCTTTTCTTTTTCAATTACCGCCTCAAGTTTCTCTCTTACCTTTTTCTTAGTATTATCTCGACCAGAAATACCAACTCGTTCAGTAATCCTTTTAATTCGTTTACGCTCAAGTAAAGGTAATAGGTAATCTACCTTACCATTTGTCGAAATCTCTCTATACGCTTGCAAAGATTGATACCCTCCTCCCAAATCTGAGTGAGCGCCAGGAACGACAAATTCTAAAAAATGATCTGCTGGATTGATCTGGTTTAAACAGAAGTTATATCGATACTCAGTTTTCTTATGGGCAGTGATATGAACAACTCGTTCAATTCTTTCTGGATCAAGCCACAAACGGACACTCCCATTTCGATCATTATGAGGAGTGAAATCTAGTTTTCTAGGGTCAAAAATAGCTGCTACCGTATCAAACAAACCAATAAATTTAATATGACAAAATTCATTTTCACTCCAGTCGAAAGCATTGATTAAGCTGATCTTGTTCTGCTTACACGCCTTAACAAACTCCTTCGCAAACAATCCACTTTGCCCATCAATCACTACATTGGCAAAGTGCCGAGCTGCTGCTGCACCTCGACTAAAACCAAATGTATCCAACTCAACTTTTCTTATACCGTCAAATTGGTATTCTCGATAAGCATCTGATTCTTGTATTTTTATTATGTTTCTACATAACTGTTGAATGCCTGTTTCTACTTTAGCTTCCACGCCATAGTCACCCAACCCTGTTGCTTGTCCGATATATACAGACTCATCCGCAGGTTTTGTGTTGTCGACTTCATTGCCAGTGCCTATGCCAGTGATGTACTCAGATTGAATAAATGTATTAACCTCTGGAAGATAAATATCGTCTAGATACAAATCATGCAGTTTTTGAATATTAGTGAGCTCGTTGGATGCGCTACCATCCACTGCGTAATCTTCTTCCCAAAAGAAATGAAACTTCTCATCATCTGGGTAAGTGAACATATCGCTTGGCCAATCTGGTATCTTTTTATTCGCTTGAACGTAGTACTTATTGCGCCACTTCGAGTAATACTTATCTAACTCTTTTTTACCCCATTGGGCGCTATACGTATTGTTGCCTGTGCCATCAAAAAACATCCCAACACGTAGCGTAATAAAGTTATAAGCCCTTACACGCAATACATAAGATTTATTGGTGAGGAATCTTACTGAGTCCGCTTTCCCTTTTGTGTGGCGTTCGGGTAGCGAAATAGTGGTGGGGAGTTCGGTTAGATCGCCAGTTGTCACTGTAAAGTATTGCGCTAAGGAAGCTTCATGCCCTTCATAGGAATCCGCAAACTCTTCAACTGGATCACACTCTGTATTTTTTGCATGAGGACCAGCTTGTGCTTCTTTCACCCACTCTTCAGCATTGAGCACCAGCTTGACAGGTCCCGCAGGCAGGTCTTCTAGTAAGATAGGTTCTTCGCTAAGTGTTACGTCATGCTTTTTGTTCGTGGCATCAATGATGACACCTGCAACATTCTCAAACGGTTGGTTGTGCTCGTCTCTGATTAAGATTTCAATCCAATGACTCAGGTCTTCACAGGGCAAACAATATTCACTGGTACCGGTGGCTCTCATCCGATTTTCTCCTGAGTATTCATTAATTGTGATTGTTCATCCTGAGAGAGATGAAAGGCTTGCGTGATTACGCTTAGGTGGGTATTGGTTGCAGACATTAACGTCTTAATTGCAACGAACTCAATATCTTGAGCGGAAAGGTTTCGCTGTTGTGCTGACTCCATTGCAGTCAATAGTGTTTGATATGGGTCATCGAGCTGCGCCATCGAATCAGGTAGCTTTTGCCAAAAACGACGCTCCAGCGCTTTTGCGTGAGTCGTAACCTTGTACAAAGGAGCTAAATGTTTGGGTAGTATCTTCCACCATATTGCATCTTGATGCGCCCAATGCTCAGTCATATCAGAATCGTATTGTGCTAATTCCCCGTCATGGCAAATGGCAAGTTCTGACACACAACCAAGAAATGCGGAGCGCTCGCCCGCATCCATAGTTTCAAACATCGGGCTTAACACGTTAGTATCGTAAAAGCGAAACATCATTTCTTCACCTTCATACGCCGCAACAAGCAAGCTACGAAGGTGTTGAATAAGTGTTATCTGTTCAACCGAGGTACTCAGCCCGATACCAAAAGTAAAAACGTCATCGGCAAGCGATAACAGCTCTGAAGAAATTGGAAGTAACCAAGGGCTCAAATCCAGCACTTCTGAGAACTGTTCACCTTGGAATAATGGCATCGCGTCATCAATCGCTTTGCCATGGTTGGCTTGGATAACAGTTTGATACCCCTTTTTATCTACCAACCAGAAGTTATTTTGTTGCCTTGCAGAAAACCAAGCTTTTAGCACGTTAGGCCTCCTTCAAGGGACATGGTTTGACCATCGGCACATTGGCTTCTTCTGCCTGTAGTAACGCTTGGTAGTTGATCTTCGGCGCAGCAACTGGCGGCTCTAAAGATTCTAGCTCTCCCGGCAAAATTGCTTCACTGCCGCCATAACCACTACCACTTCCGGCACTACCTCCTGCATTGAGGTTAATTGCAGGACCAACAACATGAACACCGCCGCCATCCACTTTGACAAAACTGCCACCTGCTTTTAACGTCACTTCGGCCCCAGCTTCTACCACAATTTTTGCACCACTTTTAAGGTGAATTTCTCGCCCTGCATCGATGGCATATAAGCTGCCGATTTTCTGGTGAAGGCTGGCTTCTACAATTTCCGTTTTATCGCCTGTTACCTTTTCACGAGACTCACCATCCACCGTCACATGTTGGTTGTTTTTTACCTGCGTAAAGCTGTCATTCTCTACCGTCAGGTGTTTATCATGCTTAATGTGTGTGGTGTGGTCATTCTTGATTTCTGCATCAAAGTCTTTCTGAGCATGCAGGTAAACCTGTTCGACACCCGCTTGGTCTTCAAAGCTGATTTCGTTAAAGCCGCTACCTTGATGAGTTTCACTGCGTATCACGGTTTTGGTTTTATTGTCTGGTAGTGTGTAAGGTGAGGTGTTGGTCGCATGGTAGGTACGGCCAGTGATAATCGGCTGGTCCGGGTCACCGTTTAGGAATGAGACAATGACTTCATGGCCAATACGAGGGATTGCCATCATGCCGTATTGGCTGCCCGCCCAACCTTGTGAAACACGAACCCAGCACGAGCTCTTGTCATCTCCATTCGAATAGCGGTCCCAAGGGAAGTGGATTTTGACTCGGCCATGTTCATCACAGAAGATTTCTTCCCCTTCAGGGCCCACGACAGTGGCTATCATCGGGCCATCCACCTGAGGTTTACTTTGTGGGGTAGCCTGCCAAGTAATGTTCGCGGGCACCAGTTTGAACTGGTTGGTGTAAGTGGTGGTGCCGTTGCCCCCTTCTTCTTCCAAAGCTTGATGCTGAGTCCCTTGATGGTGAACCTGAACCACTAACCAGTCTCGGTTTAATGCCGTATCAAGGTGCTCTTGCAGGTCAAACTTGTAACCAGACTGAAGCTGCGGGTGGTTACTTTTCCCAGTTGCGGTATGGGCATCGCGTCTGAGGTAGTCTAAGCGGATTTGGTTAAACGCTTTGCCATTGTCATCATCTTTAAAGCGTCCCGGTGCATCAAAGTGTTCATACACATCAGTGCGTTGGTAAGCCATCTCAGTGCCAAGGGCTTGTTGCTCAAACCCATAAGCGGGCTTTTTAAAGCTGTAGTCTTTTAATGCGGTATGACTGACTTCCGTTTGAGTGTGGGTTTCTAGTTGAGAGATGTAAGGCGTATCAATGGCGCCGCCACTTAACACGTTGTAAGGGACAGGCAAACCAAGTTGAGGGAGGCTTTCACTGGAATCAGTAAACAACAGGGTGTGTTTACCTTCTTCATGGATAAAGCTGTACACTAAACCTTCTTCGGCCGCTAAGCGATGGAGAAAGTCTAAATCGGTCTCTCGGTACTGAACACAGAACTCACGCTGAGCACAGTCACGCTTTAAGGAAAAGGCATAGTCATTAATCCCCATTTCCTGAAGCAGGACAGAGAGGATTTCAGGGACGGTTTTTAACTGGAAGATACGGCTGTTATGGCGCAGGGATAAACGTTCAAGGGCAGGAACTAAGGTTAAGGCATAGAAGGTATGATGATGGCCAGTATCACCCTTGGTGAAGTTACGGGCAATACCATGAACCCGTTGAACAATCTGACCATTGAGTTCAATTTCTAACTGAATGGCTTTATCCACCACTTGGTCTGCGGTGAGGTTGGCTTTACGGCTAGCCAGTGCCAGTTCATATCGGTAACCGTGACACAGGCTGCCATCATCCAAGCGACTTTGAGAAAGGGTGTCACTGCCATGATATTCCCGAACCACTAAGGTGCCGTCTTCTAGCCCATCGACGCGCAGATTGAAATTCAACGTTG